>DASRDO010000040.1:0-28327 GCA_035652555.1 Steroidobacteraceae bacterium
CTCGGCAGTCAGCGTCACCACCTCCTGCTCCATGAGCCTCGGCCAGCAAAACTTCTCCCGACCCTCGATCACCTTATGCCAGACCGCAAATCCGTTGCGGTGCCAGTAGAGGATCTTCACCGCGTTGTAGTACTTGCCCACGAAGATCAGCAGCGCGCCGGAGAAAGGGTCGACCTTCATCACCTCCTGCGCGAGGGCGGCAAGGCCGTTGCGCCACTTCCTCATGTCGACCGGCTCGCGATAGAGGTACACCTTCAGTCCCTCTCCGTACGGGCGCATCATGGCTGCTCTCCCAGCAGCTGCAGGAGCCACTGCGGGTGCGGCCACATCCCGCACTCGATCAGCCACCCGCTCGGATGGCGCAACCGGCATACCGGACCGCGGATCTCCAACTCCGCTCCTGCCGGCGACTCCTGCACTCGCACCTGCACGAACTTATCCGGCCCGCTTCCCGGCTGTGATCGCGTCGGCGGCACGATCCCCTTCTGCACCAGCTGGCGCCGCACCTTGTACAGCATCGCCATGCTCAGGCCGTGCGCTCGGTAGTAATCCGGCAGCGACATCCCTTCGTTCTGCGCTTCTTGCATCGCTCCAGGAAGCGCTGCTGCCCCAGCGTCAGCTCTCCTCGCGTCTCATCGCTCATCATCATGCCCTCGGCATGCGGCCGATTGCCGCTGCCAGGAGCATCGAGCCATCAGATCACGGCCGAAAGAACGGGGATGCCGGAGGGCTTACAAGCTGGCAGTAGGGCTGGCAGTAGCGCTGGAGCATTTGCGGCCAATCCCATCGGTTTTGACTGACAACCGCCATTTGCGACGGGGTACTCCCGACCCTTCGGCGACGCTCGCTCCGCTCCATTCCAGTCGCTCAAAGTGGCTGAAGCGGACGTTCGATTATAGATACATCGCTTGTCGCAGCGCCCCACCTGCTACGCTTAACCTTATGAATACTCCAGCGTCGACACCACCCGCTCAGCCCACCCCTACTGCAACTCCAGACGCAAGACCGCTATCCGATGAGGTCATCGAACTCGCCAGATACCGTGTCATAGAGGCAGCCACGGAGCACTTCGGTAAACGGGTGACATTCTGGCTCGCAGGCATTGGCGTCGTTGCTGGCCTGCTGACATTCGTTGGCATCAGTTCCATCAAGACCAGCGTTTCCAAGTCAGTTCAAGACGACGTAAAGGCAAACCTCGACCGTGAGTTGGCGCCGCTGACGGATCGTGCCCGCAAGGAAATGGTCGATAACGACATCTCGATAGCTGAGATTAAGAAACAAAGTGATCAGGCTCAGGGAAAATTGGACACGGTAGACGCAGCCGTCGCCAAGATGGACGCTCTCAGTGCAAACACGGCGAAGATAAACAAGGAAATTCAGACTCTGAACGAGCGCCTGGTTAAGGCGACAGAACAGACTAATCAGGCGATAGCAACTCTACGCAGCACTCAGCAGAACCTCATCGCTGGGCGTCCGTCGATCTTCTCGTTCGACTTTGGGCTCAACAAGCGGTTCATCATCGAAGGCACGAACTTCGGTAACGAACGGGGCACGCTTAGTATCCGCGTCGCCTTCCGGCACGAACTCACTGTGGACATGACCGTACTGCCACCGCTGAAGTACACAGGCTGGATTCCAGTTGACGCTCAGTCAGTGCGGGCGTGGACGAACACACGAATCACTGTGCATTTCTCCGATGCCTTCAAACAGCTGTACCGACAGGAAGTCATTAAGTTGAATCTGGGACCTGATGTGACCGGCAATAATGCGCCTCCACCTCCAGAGGTCTACAACTATCGGATACAGACCAAGTCTGGAGCCGTCAACGAGATCCAATAGATTCAGCGCCAGAACCCTCGGCAAGCGAGTGGGTGACCGCTATTAGCCGACAGCGTCCATTTTTCGGCCGGGCGATACCGACCCAACCTGGTCTCCATCACGGTCCGCTATCCGGCACCCCCGTTATCCTCCGTTCTGGCGTATGGTAGACGTCAAGACGGACGGTCGAAATGCAGCACTTGACCTAAAAGAAGCGGAGCATGAATCTGAATTTCGCGACCGAAGCGCAGACGAGCTTTGCGTTTCTTGAGAAGTACGGCTTTAAAAGCGCCCTTACTTCTGCCCATAGAATTCGATATCAGTCCGACAGGGTCTATATCGGAATACAGCGTGGTGAGCGGGACGGGGAAGTGTCCATCTCATTTGGCCGCCTCGCGATGGAGGAGGAGTATTCCTTTACACTTTTCCTTCGTCTCAAGAATCCGGCGTTGGAGAAAGCGCTCGGTGAAAGGCTGGCATGGGACGGGCTTCAGCTGCAGGAATGTTTGAGCAGGCTCGCTGACGCGCTGCGGCAGGAGGGGCAGTCCATCATTGAGGGTACGGACGAAACATTTGAGCGCATGAGAGAGATACGGTGGTGGCACTTTCAACCCGGGGTGCTCAAGAAAGGCGAAACACATTGAAGGGGCGAGAAGTGCCCCGCGTTTTTACCGCCCGCAATTGGGCAGCCGATCTACACTGGAGTCTCGACATCGTATTCCCATTGAGTGCTGCGATCCATACACTCACCGCCGGGGCGATCGGAACCATGATACTTGGAGTGATGACCCGGGTGAGCCGTGGCCATACCGGCCGTGAGCTGTCAGCCGACGATGTGACCACTCTGATATACGCACTGGTTGTTCTCGCCGCCGCCGTACGGATCGCCGCAGCGCTGGGCGCCGATGCACAGGGAGGCCTCCTGCTCGGTGCGGCAGCGCTCTGGATCGGCGCATTCGGGCTTTTCGCCGTGCGCTATGGTCCGTTCCTACTGCGCGCAACGTTGCACCATCAGCCACGGGGAGAGCCGCATGCCGGAAGGTGATGTTCGTAGACAATTCTTCGAGACCTGGCCGGCCTTGGCCAGCGCCGCGCTGCGCGTCGCCTTCGGACTGATATGGGTGGTCGATGCCGCAGTGACATGGTCGTCGCAGTTCGCGGTTCACTATGTCGGCTACCTGCACAACGCGGCGCATGGGCAACCACGTTGGCTCAGTGGCTGGTTCGCCCTGTGGATCGCCGTGGTAACCCCGCATGCGTCGCTTTTCATCTGGTTGACCCGCATCATCGAAACCGCGATTGCCATCGCCCTGCTCGCGGGATTCGCCCGCAAGGTCCTCTATGTGGCCGGCGCGTTGTTCTGCCTGCTGATCTGGAGCACCGCCGAAGGCTTTGGCGGCCCCTATACGGTCGGCGCAACCAATATGGGCGCCGCTATCGCCTACGTATTGATTTTCATTGCGCTCATCGGCATCAGCAGTCGCGGGGGTTACAGTCCGTATAGCCTCGATTACCTGATCGAGCGGCGCTGGCCTCGTTGGCGTCGCTTTGCCGAGTGGAGCAGCGAAGCAACGCTGGCGCGCGCGCCGACCGCTCTGCCTTGGGGAGTACAGATTCCCGCCATGGCCGGCATCGGGATTCTGGCGCTCTTCCTGATCGGTGGATTGCACAGCACATTCCACGTCAGCGCGCCCTCCCCCGTATCCGCCGCCGCCGCGGTCACTCCGCTCTCGCTCGTCTCCAGCAACCCGATCGCCGCAGCGCGTGATGCGCGCTTGCCGCCGCTTCAGGCTGGTCCGAGCGTCAACGTCGACATGATCGCCACCGATCGCACCGTGACCATTGCAAGCGGGGTGCAATACCAGGCGTGGACCTTCAACGGCAGTGTACCCGGTCCGATCATCCACGTTCGCCAAGGCCAGACTGTCAGCGTGACCGTCACCAATCGCGGCACGATGCAACATTCAATTGATTTCCATGCGGCAATGACGCCGCCGGACCTGCATTACATAGAGATTGATCCCGACCAGACGATCCATTTTTCTTTCGTCGCACGAGTGCCGGGAGCATTCCTCTACCACTGCGGCACGCCGCCGGTGGAGCTGCACATGGCCAACGGGATGTATGGCGCGCTGATCGTGGATCCCGCGACGCCGCTGCCGCCGGCGGCGGCAAGCTACGTGCTCGTGCAGGGGGAGTGGTACACGCAACAGGTTTCCGGAACCTTGATGGGCGCCGATTACGAAAAGATGATGCAGGAGCGGCCCGATGAGGTGGTCTTCAATGGAGCCGCGTTCCAGTATCGCGATCATCCTCTCAAGGCCGCCGCGGGCGAGCGCGTGCGCATCTATCTGGTGGATGCGGGCCCGAACCTGTGGACCTCCTTCCACGTAATCGGCGCGATCTTCGACAAGGTTTATCCCGATAGCACCGCAGCGGACGCCTTGAGAGGTGTTTCCACCTACACCGTCGGCCCGGGCGCGGGGGCTGTCTTCGATCTCGTGATCCCGGATTCCGGCAAGTACGCCTTCGTGGATCACGACATGGCGCATATGATGCTCGGCGCCCAGGGCATTCTGCAGGTGGGAACGCCAGCGACGCCGCCCACTCCAACCGGCGCTGCCCCGAGCCACGCGAGCGCGCCGCTACCCGTACCTGCCGGCCCATACCGTTTCGATGCGGCAAAAGGCGCCGCGCTGTTCGCCGCCAACTGCGCGGCCTGTCATCAGGCCACCGGGATGGGCGTGCCAGGGGCGTTCCCGCCCCTCAAGGACAACCCGGTCGTGCAGGATCCCGACCCCACGAAGCAGATCGATGTGGTCCTGCAAGGGCTGCACGGCGAGAACGTGGGTGGGACCGTATATCCCAGTGCGATGCCGCCGTTTTCGAGCCTGCTCAACGACGCACAGATCGCAGACATCATTAACCACGAGCGCTCCTCGTGGGGAAATCACGGCAAGCTGATTACCGCAGATCGGGTGAAAACGGCGCGTTCCGCCAGCAGTGTAGTGCCCCACTAACGCCAATCTTCGCCGGCCTAGCCATGCCATCGAACATACGAGTTTCGGTGTACATCCAACCGCGTGCCAAACGCACCGAGGTCGCAGGGCGACACGGTTCCGATCTCAAGATTCGGATCGCAGCCCCGCCTGTTGACCACGCAGCCAACGAGGCTCTGCTCGCGTTCGTCGCGCAGCGACTGGGAGTGTCGCAGCGCAACGTGCGCCTAATCGCCGGCGTCACAAGTCGGCGAAAGGTGCTCGAGATCGAGGGCGTCACGGCCCATCAGGTCGAAGTTCTTCTTGCTTGACGCGGCACCAACCGCGGCACCCGCATAAAAGAGTCCGTGGCGCCCGCGCGCTCACCGTCATGATCGCCCGCCCCGCCGGGCGCCCGAGTTCGGCGCTGGCCTGCGTGGATCGCCAGGCGGCTCATCGGAGGAGGGGGTCCAGGGCTTGCCGGTGCGCTCAAGGATGTACTGCCGAATCATCCTGCGGACCACCTGAGAGGGCGTCGCATCCTCCTCCGCGCACAACCGTTCGAATAAGGCCTTCTTACGCGGGTCGATGAGGATCGTGAGGCGGGCGCTGCGGTCTTCGAGAGTCAAGCTAGGTATCCTGCGCACATTCGACTGTGCGACGCTTTCTATTATAATCCAAGGTGCATCCTAGTTGCACCTGCTGTGACTTCTCTGCCCATATCAGCACTTAGCGCTTGCCTAGGCGTCCTGGGCCTCTGGGTCCTGCTCGGCCTCGGCGGGCTCGTGCGCCCGATGAGCGTGAAGCTGGTCGGCCGCACGCTCTTTCCCTTGAGCGCCCTATGCAGCATTGCGCTCTCGGTAATCGCAGTACTGAGCCTCGCTGTACCAGCCGAGCACGCCGTCCTGCCGATCGGGTTACCCGATCTGCCGATGCATGTGCGCCTCGACGCCTTGAGCAGCGTCTTTCTCTTGCTGTTGGGGGCCTCGTCGGCAGGCATCTCGGTGTTTGCCGCCGGCTATTTCCGCCGCGGGGAGGGCACGCCGCCAGGCCTGATGTGCCTGCAGTACCACCTCTTTCTCGTCAGCATGGGCTTCATCCTGCTGGCCGACGATGCCTACGCCTTCATGGTCGCCTGGGAGACGATGGCGATCTCCTCCTATTTCCTCGTCACGACGCAACACCGCATTCCCGAGATTCGCCGCGCCGGCTTCATTTACCTGCTGATGGCGCATGTCGGGGCGATCTCGGTTCTCCTCATGTTCGGTGTTCTCCAAGGTGGCAGCTGGCATTTCACGTTCGATGCCATGCGCGCGGCTCACCTTGGGCCAGGGTGGGCGGCGGCCGCTTTCCTGCTCGCACTCTTAGGATTCGGCGCAAAAGCGGGGCTCGTCCCGATGCACGTCTGGCTGCCCGAGGCGCATCCGGCCGCGCCCTCTCCCGTCTCGGCGCTCATGAGCGGGGTCATGCTGAAGATGGCCGTCTACGGGATGATTCGCGTGACGTTTGATCTCCTCGGGACGCCAGTCTGGTGGTGGGGCCTCGTGCCACTCACCGTTGGGCTCGTCTCCTCGCTCTATGGCGCCGTGTTTGCCGCCGTGCAGACGGACATGAAGCGTCTGCTCGCATATTCCTCGATCGAGAACCTCGGGCTCGCGTTCACCGGATTTGGTTTGAGTGTCGTCTTCTACGGGGCCGGAATGCGCATCCCGGCGGCGCTCGCTCTCGCGGCGACGCTCTATCACTGCCTGAACCACTCTTTCATGAAAAGCTTGCTCTTTCTCGGCACTGGCTCGGTGCTCCACGCGACGGGTGAGCGCAATCTCGGCAGGCTCGGCGGACTGATTCACCGCATGCCGTGGGTCGCCTGGGCATCGCTCCTGGGCGCCCTTGCGATCGCAGGCCTTCCACCGCTCAACGGCTTCGTCTCCGAGTGGCTGCTGCTGCAGTCCTTCATGTTCTCCGATCGGATCCCGCATGAATTCGTCAACCTGTTGATCCCGATGTCCACGGCGGTCGTGGCGCTGGCCGCAGCGCTCGCGGGCTACGTCATGGTGAAGTTCTTCGGGGTGATCTTCCTCGGCCAGCCGCGAGAGAATTCACTCGCGAGCGCGCACGACTGCGGTCTCCTCGAGCGCTTCGGGCTCGTGTGGCTTGGGCTCGGGTGCGTAGCTCTCGGGCTCGCACCGGTGCAAGTGCTCCGCGCGCTGAGCCACGTGACCCGTGAGCTCATGGGCATTTCCCTATCGCAGCAAGGCAGCCCCTGGTGGCTGCTTGCGCCCGTGCCGACACGCCAGGCGTCCTACGGTCCGCTCGTCTTCTTTCTCGCCACCGCTCTCGTTGTCGCGCTCACCGTCCTTGCGGTGCGACTTTTTTATCACCAGCGCGTGCGGCGCGGTCCCGCGTGGGACTGTGGCTTCGGCGGCCGAACGGCCCGCATGCAGGACACCGCGGAAGGCTTCGGCCAGCCGATCCGCAATATCTTTCAGTCGTTCTTCTCGATCGAGCGCGAGCTCCCCACGCCGTTCGATCGCGCACCACACTACCGTATCGCCATCGCGGACCGTATCTGGCGCGGGCTTTACCAACCGCTCGGTCGTCTCGTGCAGCGCCTCGCTGACGTGGTCGCCGTCCTGCAGCAAGGCCGCATCTCGGTCTATCTCCTCTACAGCTTTGGCACGCTGATCGTCCTCCTCGCGCTGGCGCTCGTCTCATGAGCATCATGACACCGGGCATCATCGAGATCGTGACCCAGGTGCTTGAGGTCGTTGCGGCGCTTGCGGCGGCGCCACTCTTCCTCGGCTGGGTGAATCAGTGCCGCGCCTGGCTCTCGAATCGCCGCGCACCGAGCATCTGGCTGCCCTATCGCAACATCCGCAAGCTCTTCGACAAGGACGCCGTGCTCGCCGAGAACGCCTCGCCGCTCTTTCGCATCGCGCCCTACGTCGTCTTCGGCACGATGGTCGTGGCGGCGGGCATCATTCCCTCGATGGGTACCCGTCTGCCGCTCGTCATCGCGGCGGATGCGATCGCGCTCGTCGGTCTCTTCGCTACGGCACGCGTGTTCCTCTCGCTAGCAGCCATGGACGTCGGCACCGCATTCGGCACGCTCGGTGCACGGCGCGAGATGATGGTGGGGTTTCTCGCCGAGCCGGCGCTCCTCATGGTCATTTTCGTCGCCTCCATGATCTCCGCGACGACGGCGTTGCCCGCGATCTCCGAGCATCTTGCGACCCAGGCACTCGGCATATATCCCAGCCTCGCATTCACGGCGATCGCCTTCACTCTCGTCCTGCTCGCAGAGAATGCCCGCATCCCCGTCGATAACCCGGCGACCCACCTCGAGCTCACGATGATCCACGAGGCGATGCTCCTCGAGTACTCGGCGCGTCACCTGGCGCTCATGGAGTGGGCTTCGGCGCTCCGACTCTTCAATTACGCCTGCATCGGCTTCGCGCTGTTCGTCCCCTGGGGTGTCGCGACCGGGCAGATCGGACCGATTGCCCTCGCGCTCTCGATTCCGGTGCTTGTGGCGAAGCTCGTCGTGGCAGGCGGCGCTCTTGCGCTCATCGAGACCCTCTCGGCGAAGCTTCGCGTCATGCGCGCGCCGGAGTTCCTGGCAACGGCGTTCCTCTTCGCGGTGCTGGGACTGCTCGTGCACGTCCTGCTCGGAGCCTGAGCACGCCCATGACCCACCTACCCCTCGACTTACAGCTTCTCAATGCCTGCGCGGCGCTGATGCTCCTGCTCGCCTTCGCCATGCTCTCGCAGCGACGCATCGTGAGCTTGGTGAACCTGTACGCCACCCAGGGAGCGGTACTCGCGGCCACGACGCTGGTCGTTGCGTGGCGCACCGGCGAAGGCCATCTCTACTTCTCGGCGGTCCTCACCGTTGCCGTGAAAGTTGCCTTTCTTCCCTGGCTGCTGCATCGCCTGATCAGGCGGTTGCAGGTGTACTGGGACACCGAGCCGCTCCTCAACATCTCGGGCACCATGCTCCTCGGGCTCGTGATCGTCGTCTTTGCGTTCGCGCTTGCGCAGCCCATCACGCAGCTTGCGAATACCGCCATGCGCGATGCCATTGGCATCGCGATCGCCGTGGTGCTGCTCGCCTTCCTCATGATGATCACTCGACGGAAGGCGATGTCACAAGTGATCGGCTTCCTCTCGATGGAAAATGGCCTCTTCTTTGGAGCGATGAGCGCCACCTACGGCATGCCGATGGTCGTCGAGCTCGGCGTTGCGCTCGATGTGCTCGTAGCGATGCTCGTGCTCGGAGTCTTCTTCTTCCAGATCCGCGAGCAGTTCGACAGCCTCGACCTGCACCATCTCGAATCGCTCAAGGAGCTCGAATAGTGGAGCTGCTCCTGGTACTTGCCCTGCCGGCCGCCGGTGCGATGGTATTCGGCTTCCTCGGCGCCCGGCGCGAGGCAGCGGAGATCAATGTGGCGTTCAGCCTCGGCACCTTTCTCGCCGCCTGTGCCCTCACGGTGCGCGTCATCAACCATGGAAATCAGCTCGTCGCGCACGAGCAGTTCTTCGTCGATCCCTTCAATGTGTTCCTCGTGACGCTCACGGCATTCGTCGGTCTCACGACCTCGCTCTTCTCGCGTCCCTACATGCGCGTCGAGATGGCGCACGGGCGCGTCACGGCGGGGCGCCTGCGCCTCTATCACAGCATGTACCAGATGTTCATGTTTACGATGCTGCTCGCGCTCACGACCAACAACATGGGTCTCTTGTGGGTCGCAATGGAGGCGGCGACGCTCTCGACGGTGCTCCTCGTGACGCTGTACCGCACGCCGGCGAGCCTGGAGGCCGGCTGGAAGTACTTCATCCTGTGCGGCGTCGGCATCGCCCAGGCGCTCTTTGGCACGATCCTCCTCTACTTCGCCGCGGAACGGGTGCTCGGAGCGGAGGGCGTCACAGCGCTCCTTTGGACGCATCTCGATGCGGTGAGATCGCAGCTCGAACCCGCGGTGCTGGCTCTCGCGTTCGTCTTCTTGCTGGTCGGCTACGGCACCAAGGTCGGACTCGCGCCGCTCCACAGCTGGCTGCCGGATGCGCATGCCGAAGGTCCGACGCCGATCTCCGCCGTGCTTTCGGGGCTCCTCCTCAACGTCGCGATCTACGCGGTCGTGCGCTGCAAGGTGCTCGTCGAGGGCGCATTCCACTCCCCGCTTCCCTCGAGGATGCTGATGGGCTTTGGGCTCCTGTCCGTCGTTCTCGGCGCGTTCTTTCTCTTCCGGCAACGCGACATCAAGCGCCTCTTCGCTTACTCGTCGATCGAGCACATGGGAATCATCACTTTTGCGTTCGGGATGGGCGGCCCGGTCGCGACCTTTGCCGCGCTCCTGCACATGACGGTGCACTCACTCACCAAGTCCTCGATCTTCTTCACCGTCGGACACGCCGCGCAGAAGGCGGGGTCCCAGCTTATGGATAACATCCGTGGGCTCATCACGCTCTCGCCGACCGTCGGCTGGGGGCTCATGCTGGGAGCCCTTGCGATCCTCGGGCTGCCGCCCTTCGGCGTGTTCGCGAGCGAGTTTCTGATCATCACGACTGCGATGCGCGAGCAGCCGTGGGCGACGCCGATCCTCCTCATCGCGCTCGGCGTTGCGTTCGCCGCGATCTTTGGCCGTGTCCAGCCGATGGTCTTCGGCGAGACCGACGCGCTGCGACTGCCGCATCCACCCGCGTTGCTGCCGGTATTTGCGCACCTCGCCATCGTATTGCTGCTGGGGCTGTACGTGCCGCCGTACCTTGCCCACTGGTATCAGGCAGCCGCGAGCTTCATCGGAGGGCCCTGATCGTGCCGGCGAGTAAATGGTGGGCGCGAACGCACGAAGTACCCGGCGCACCGAGAGCCCGCGGGTTCGCTGTCACGCGGGAGGAATGGACTCAGGCTGCCGAGGATGTGGCCGCAGCCGGTGGGCGCCTCATCTCGCTGTGGACCGCTCGAGGTGCGGACGACCCCTCGAGCGCGGCGGTCTATGCGGCCTACTGGATCGAGGCGGGCCTTCTTCTCACCGAGCTTGCGATGGCGCCTGAAGAAGCGGATGCGCCTTATCCGGGCCTGGAAACCTTGTTTCCGTCCGCATCGAGAATGCAGCGTGCGGCATTCGAGCTCTACAGAGTGCGCTCGACGGATCCGGACCAGCGGCCGTGGCTTCATCACGCGCGCGCCGACTATGACTTCGTGCGTGTGGAGGGAGAAGGTGTCCACGAGATCGCCGTCGGCCCGGTGCATGCCGGCACGATCGAGCCGGGACACTTCCGGTTCTCCGTCGTGGGCGAGAAGGTGCTGCGGCTCGAGGAACGATTCGGCTACGCTCACAAGGGGATCGAGAAGCGCTTCACGGAGCTCCCGATTCTCGAAGGTAATCGGCTCGCCGCGCGCGTCTCGGGCGATTCCGCCGTCGCGTTCTCGTGGGCCTACTGCCAGGCACTCGAAGGCATGGCCGGATGCCTCGTGCCGTACCGTGCCCTCTGGCTGCGCGCGCTCTGCCTCGAGCTCGAGCGCATCGCCAATCATTTGGGGGACCTTGGCGCGCTCGGAAACGATGCTGGATTCGCCTTTGCGCTCGCCCAGTTCTCGCGGATCAAGGAGGAACTGCTGCGCGAGACCGAGAACGCGCTAGGCCAGCGCTACCTTCTCGCTGCGATCGTTCCGGGGGGCACTCGAGTGGACGTGTCTCCACAGGCTGCAGACGCTCTCGCCGGACGTGTCGCCTGGGTCATGGGGGAGGTCTCCGAGCTTCGGGGCATTTTCGACGATCACTCGGGACTGCGGGATCGCTTCACCGGCGCGGGAATATTGTCTCCGACGCTCGCCACGCGACTCGGCGCCCTGGGGCTCGCGGCACGAGCAAGCGGCCAGTCACTCGATGCGCGAGTGGATCTGCCGTGCAAGCCGTACGACGAGCTCCCCCCGGTCAAAGTCGTTCGGACCGAAGGCGACGTTGCCGCACGGGTTGCCGTGCGATTCGACGAGCTCGTGGAGTCGTGCCGCCTCGTGCGGTCGATACTGGCCGCACTGCCGGCCGGCCCCCACGTCGCAGCAACGCGCACTCCGGAAAGCGGCGCGTTTGGCGTGGGATTCATCGAGGGTTGGCGCGGCCCGGTGTTCGTCGCGCTGGAGGCAGGCCCCGGCGGATCGATCCGCCGCTGTCATCCGCATGATCCATCCTGGCAGAACTGGCCGGCGATCGAGCATGCCATCCTCGGCAACATCGTTCCCGACTTCCCGCTCATCAACAAGTCATTCAATCTGTCCTACAGCGGGGCAGATCTCTAGGCGCGGCCACCGTATGCTCAAGACCCTTCGCAAGATCGCCTCCGTCGGCCTGGTCAGCGAGCCCGCGCCGCCGGCGGATCCGCTGTTGCGCATCCGCAGCGCGCTCGATGAGCGGATCCGTGCCGTGCTCGGCCGCGCTCTTTGCATCCGTCATGTCGATGCGGGCTCCTGCAATGGATGCGAGCTCGAAATCCAAGCGGTCAACAATCCCCTCTACAACCTCGAGGGGCTCGGTATCCGCTTCGTCGCGAGCCCACGACACGCAGACCTACTGCTCGTGACGGGTCCGGTTTCCGTCAACATGGAGGCGGTATTGCGACGCGTCTACGACGCCACGCCGGACCCCAAGCTCGTCGTAGCCATCGGTGACTGCGGATGCACGGGAGGCATCTTCGGGGAGAGTGGGGCGAGTCGCGGCAGGATAGCGAATATCATCCCCGTGGACGTTACGGTTCCCGGCTGCCCGCCGAGCCCGATACGAATCCTCGCGGGCATCCTGACTGCCATTACGAACGCCCGTGGGGCGGCAACCGGTGAATGAGATGACAGCGCAGGCTGATTCCACTCAGCTCGACATCCATTCGATCCTCCAGCGATTGCCCCATCGCTTTCCATTCCTGCTCGTCGATCGCGTGCTCGAGCTCCGCGCCGGCAAGAGCATTCGCGCGCTCAAGAATGTCACCTATAACGAGCCGTTCTTCGAGGGGCACTTTCCGGGTTGGCCGCTCATGCCCGGGGTCATGATCATCGAGGCTCTGGCGCAGGCAACAGGCATCCTATGCTTCATGAGCGCGAACGTCATCCCGGACGAGCAGACCCGCTTCTATTTCGTCGGGATAGATAAGGCGCGCTTCCGCAAACCGGTCGCGCCGGGCGATCAATTGTTGCTGACTTCGCAAGTCGAGCGCTCCTTCAAGGGTATCTGGCGCTTTTCGGCGCTCGCGCGGGTGGGCGACGAAGAGGTCGCGCATGCCCACCTCATGGTGGCACCGGAGACTGGCAAGTGACAGGCACGCTTCCTCGGCCGTTCATCGTCGACAGTGCCGGCGAGCGACACCTCCTCTTTTCCAGCGCCAACGTACAGAGCTCCATGCGATTTGACGATCCTTACGCATTGGTGATCGCGTACACGCGCAAGATGATGGCATTCCTGCTGTTCCTGCCCGAACCCCAACATATCTTGATGATCGGGCTCGGCGGCGGCTCTCTCGCCAAGTTTTGTTATCGTCACCTGCCGCGGACACGCATCAGTGTCGTGGAGATCAATGCCAGTGTAATCTCGCTGCGCGAGCATTTCTCAATCCCCCCTGACGATGAGCGGTTTGAGGTGATCTACGATGACGGGGCCACGTATCTCGCGCGAGTACCGCTAAGGCTCGATGTCATCCTGATCGACGCGTTCGATGAACGCGGCGCCGCCCCCTCGCTGGCCTCGCTCGATTTCTATCGCCAAGCAAGTCAGTCGCTGACCCCGGACGGTGTGCTGATAGTGAATCTCTCGGGCGAGAAGACTCGCTATCCGATTCACGTCCAGGGCTTGTGCGAGGCATTCGAAGGGGCCGTGATCCTCGTACCTGTGCAAGAGGAAGATAACGTACTGCTCTTTGCATTCAAGAGACCGACCCTCACGGAAGTCCCCCAGATGCTGGACGAGCGCGCTACTGAACTGGAAGATACGCTGGGGCTCGAGTTCCGCAGATTTTTGCGGCGGCTGCGGGCCGGACCTACTGGGGTACGATCATGAGCAGAACATCAAGCACCGGAGGGATCATCCCGGCAGGCGCCGATCGAATTCAGTTCGACTTCAAATTCGAGGGTGTGCGGTACCGCCCCACCTTGCTGAGAACGCCAAGCGAAAGCAACCTGCGCTGGGCGCGGCAGCACCTCGACGGAATCAAACGTCGCATTGTGAACGGCACGTTCTCGTTCGCCGAGGAGTTTCCCGACTTTCGCCATCTGAGGAGAGTCCCCGATCAAGGCTCACCGAAAACGTGCGCCCAGGTTTTCGATGCCTTCCTCGCCCACTGTGCCTCGCGGGTGACCATGCATGACATGGCAAGCATCACGCTCGCCTCGTACCGACGGGTCCTGGACGGATTCTGGCGTCCGCGGATCGGCGCCCAGAGATTTCTCGATGTCCGATACTCGACTCTCGTCAGGATTGCCGATAATGCAACCTGGAGCAAGAAATCCTACAACAGCGCGATCAGCATCCTTCGGCGCGCATTCAAATTCGGCTACCGTGACCACCCTGAGAAACTCGACCCGACCCTGGGACTCAAGAGCGTTCGGATTCGCAAGAAGGATCGCCCCATCATCGATCCGTTCACCATACAGGAAGCCGAAGCGCTGATCGCAGCCATCCATTGTGATTGGGGCGAGGTGCAGGGGAACTACGACGAATTTCGGTTCTTTACCGGACTGCGGCCCTCTGAGCAGATCGCACTGGTGGTAGGCGATTTTGACCCCACCGCAGGAACACTGGCAATCAACAAGGCGCGCGTCGCCGGAATCGACAAAGACTCGACGAAGACCGCTGAGGATCGACGCATAGCGCTCTGTCCGCGAGCATTGAACGTTCTGCGCCGTCAGTTGGTGCTGCGCTCGCGACTCGAGCGTGCTGGCAGAATTGACCACGACCACTTGTTCTTCAAGGCAAGCGGCGCTCCGATCCGCAATCTCGAGTATCCGTATGTCCGCTGGCGTCGCACGCTGGACCGACTGGGTACCATTCGCTATCGAAAGCCATATTGCGCACGCCATTCGTCCGTCAGCTGGGATCTCATGATCGGCCACAAACCACTATGGGTCGCCAAGCAGCACGGCCACAGCATCACGACAATGTTGCAGGTGTACTCCGCATGGACCGAAGGTGCGATCGAGGCGGACATCAAAGCCATAGAGCGCGCGATGCAGTCCGCCAGGAGCACCGCGGAGACGCTGCTCGGTGGTGTCGCGGACGCCACGAGCGCCGCCACAGCATCGGGAATCGCCACGTCCAAACCCGACGCGGTCGGACCGACCTCGTTTGGCAGTGGATTTGGCAGTACGCCCCAGCACCGGGATACCAAGTGCCGGACCCGAAAAGGAAAATACTGGCGGAGAGAGAGGGATTCGAACCCTCGAAGGGCTTTTGACCCTTACACCCTTAGCAGGGGTGCGCCTTCGACCACTCGGCCATCTCTCCGACCTCGGGAAAATGCTTGCGGCCCAGACGCTTAGGCGTGGGTCGCTGCTACCCGCCAAGAAGGGCTGCCATGATACTGCAAGCGAGCAGCGATTTCCTGGGGACCTCAGTAAGGCATCTGCCAGGCAAGCCCGATGCTGCTGCCGGGGTCGTTCTCCGGCGTAGTTCCTTGCGCCGTCGCCGTGCCGTTGCCCAAGCGCGTCTGCAGCTTCAAATACTGGCTCAGATCGATGTCGACCTGCACCTGGCTCGTGCCGTTCGTGGTCTGCGTTGCGGCCAGGTAGACCCTCTTCGAGATGTACTTTCCGGCCGTGACGCTCGCCCCCCTCGACTGAGTGCCGCCGCCTGACGAGCCACCCCCGGATGAGCCCGCACTCCCGACCGAGAGAGTATTGAGGCCCAGCCCTTTCTTGATCCAGGTGAGCGGATTCCACTTGCTGCCGCCCCCACCTCCCCCGCCGGGGCCGATGCCGCTCAGGCTCGCGAGCGCGGCGCCGGTCTCCGCGAGCTGCAGGGCAGACAGTTGAGCAGCGGGTTTGCCGAAGAGAAGGAGGCCAAGCAGGTCGTCCTGCGGGAGTGATGGGTTGCTCGACAGGGCAATCTTCGGGGAATCCGCGAAGCCGGTGACGTGTAGTGTGACCGTCGTCGGGCCGTTGTATATCACGCTCGATTGCGCGATGAAATCGAGTGTGGGATCGATCCTGCCCTTGAGTCCCTCGCCGTTGAAGCTCACCTTGCCACTCGTGAACTTGAGGCTCGTCCCCGCCAGCGCGAACGTTCCGCGAATCATCCTGAACCCGCCGCTCACCTGGGGGTTGTCGGAGGTTCCCTTGATCTGCAGCCTGCCGCCGAGCTGGGCATCGAGCCCCCGCCCCTGCACGAAGATGGCATCGGGCGCATCGAGACTAATGCCGAGCCCGATCACGAGTTTCTGGGTAGCGGCCGCCGTGGGCTGCGGGGCCTCGCCGGGGCGAATCACGTCCAGCGTGGCGACGCTCGGCGGCAAGCCGTTGGGAATGCTGATCGACGCACGGTTGACATGGATGAGGCCAGTGACGTCGAGGCGCTGCTTGAGCGAGCCCGCGACATGCATGTTCGTATCGAGGTTCGCAGTCATGATGTCGTTGGTGACGGGTTGGATGTTCTTCGCGGACAGCGTGACATCGATGGGCATCCCGGGCTGCAGCACTCCAACCGTGCCCGTTGCGGAGAGCTTGCCGGGCCCGGCGCGCGCCGTCATGCTCGCAATCCGCAGGATTCCACGGCCACCGACCAGCCGCGCATTGATATCACCGAGGTGTATCCCTTGGGCGTAATCCCGCAGATCTCCGTTCGCCAGTTGCATCACACCGTGGATCTGCGGCTCATGCGCGGTACCGGCCACCGTGGCATCGATCGTGATCTTTCCTGCGGCGCGCTCACCGCGCGCCTCGAGGATCGAGTTGATCAGGGCGGCATCCAACTTGCCGGCCACGCGGAGCGCGACCGTACCCGTGCTGGCGAGCGGCGCGCGGCCGCTCATTCGCAGCCGCGAGTCCGAGCCCGCATCGAGCTCCGCGAAGATATTGGCCGTCTTGCCGAGGAATCGAGCGGAGCCACGAGCGCCAACCGCGGGAAGTCCCTGCGTGGCCGTGTTGGCCAGCTTCAGGCCCGCGATCCGCAGCGACGCCTGCCCGACAGGCGCGGACCGGGTACCCTTGAGACGAGCGTGGGCGTTGAAGGTGCCTTGCGTAAGCAGGTGCGGGACGAACGCATTGACCAGCGCGGCATCGACGTGCTCAATGGACGCGCGAAAATTCAGGGCCGGCGAAAGCTGCCCATCGACGGCAACCACGGCTTTCTGCATGCCGAGCCGGAGATTCCGTACGGTGAGCCCGCGGGCGAACATCACGCGCGATGGCGACATGAGGTGTGCCGTCTGCTCGCGATAGCGGGCCTCGAATCGATCCAGGTCGAGCACGTGGCGGGTCTCATCGAGGCGAGCTTCGGTCGCAAGGCTCGCCGGCGAGCCGTGAATATCAGGTGACTGGGCGATAAGTTGGATGCGCAGCGCATCGAGCGGCCCCGCGGCCGTGAGGTGGCCATTGCCCGAGACGCCGCCCGCCCGGATGTTGCGCGCGAGGACGTCGAGTTGTGTGCGTGCTCCGCAAGCTGCCGGCGTCAGCGCAATGTTGCCCGCGATACTGCCCTCGAGTCCCTTGCCGACGAAGGGCTGCAGATCAGCCAAGTGCTCGAGGCGCACGCGCATGGTTCCGCGGGCCGTCGCGAGGCTTCGGCCCGCGGTCAGATCACCGTTGATTGCCAGGCTTTTCCACGTCAAATGCGGAATGACGACCCGGAAGGTGTTGGCTGCCACCTGCTCCAGGGAGCCATCGAGCCGCAGCGGTGCACCCGCCAACATGCCATTCGCATGCACCTCCGCGCTCGGCGCGGACGGTAGATTGCGGGCCCGCAGAGTAGCTTCCACCGTACCGGGCGGCGCTCCGGGAATCGTCAGCTTCGATCGCGCACCCACGTCTGCCGTCAGCGAGCGCATGGGTCCGTCGACTGTGCCAGAGGTGTCGAGCGAGCCTGCTACGGACGGCGAGATCAACTGGAGCTTCGGCAGGGAGACACGCCAATGCACTCGCAGGGACTGTACGCCAGGAGTAGAGGCGCCGGGCCCGGAGCGTTCTGCACTGCCCCACGCGGAGGCAGTCAGTCCCCGCCCTGAGAGCTCCAGCGTATCGACATCGACCATCGCTGTGGTCATCGACCCGGCAAGATGCAATGTCGTATCAGCGCCCAGCAGTTTCGCGGCGACACTGGAGCCGGCCAGATCACCATTGCCGCTCACGTCGAGAAGCGTGGAGCCGCGCTGCTCGGCCACTTTACCCGAGAGGTGCATCGTTCCGCTGATGTCCTCGTGATAGAGGGACGCGAGAGAGCCGACGTCTGGGAGCGTCAGATCGAACGTGACACTCCGGTCGCCGGATGTCACGGCATGAGCGCTGAGCCTCACCAGGCGATGATCGAGGGTCAGTTGCAGCGGCCGGCCCGCCGAATCGAGGTGCAGCGTCGCGCCCAGCGCTAGCGGAGAGCCGGCAAGGAGCTGTGGCTGTGATCCGGCCAAAATGATCCCGGACGCCGTGGCGCGCAGCCTCAGGACCCGGCCGTCGGCGGCCAGGTTGGCGGTGAGCGAATCGAGCCGCGCGCCATCGGATAGCTCCAGACCCTCGAGATCCAACACGCCGGTGGCGCGGGGCGCGGCGACGGGCCCGACCCAGCGGCCGTTGAGCGCTATTCGGCGCCACGCGAGACCGGGCTTGGGCGTCATTGCGGGCGAGGCGAGGGAGTAGGTGAGGTTGGCCGCGCGTTGCACGAGGTCCACGGTTCCATTGGCGTTGGCGCTCAACTGCCCGGCATGCGCGTTCAGGCGCAGCTCCTCGGCGTGACGGGGGCCATCCAGACTGGCGGCGACCGAGAGGGCGCCGAGGCCTGGAAGATTCAGCAGATGCTCGAGAGGACCGCCCGCCGGCTCTCGCAACTCGAGGCGCGCATTCATGCTGGCGCGGGAGAGCGCCAGTGCCACCTCGTAGTCGCCCATGCCGTTCGTGCGCCGTGCCACCAGGTGCGCCTGCGCGTTCTGTAGCGACCGGTAATGCAGGTTCCCCTCCATGTTGAGGCGCGCGCTCATGCCGGCAGCTGCCGGCTCGAGCACGAGGGTGTCAACTGACATCCTATCGATGTTGATGGCCGGCGTGCCGGAGCTGCTGCTGCTCGAGCGGCTGGCCGCCGAGGGGCTGCTGACCGGCCGCCGGGCGACATCCGCGGCACCGATCTCGATGCGCTCGATGTGCATGTTCCAGGCGAGGAGCGCAAGCGGCGACCAATGCACCGCAACGCGCTGCGCGGTGAGCCATACGCCTTTTGGGTCGCTCAGCTGTAGGCTCGCAATGTCGATTTCTGCCGGGAACGTTCCTCCGAGCCCTGCGATGCGCACGCGTCCGGAGGTGAGCTTGGCCGTCTCGCTCTCGAGGAGCCGGCGCCCGCCCGCGGTGTTGCCGATGATCACCACCGCCGCGATCACGATCAGGATCAGCAGCAGCAGCAGTCCGCCCACGCTCCAGGCCGCGATGCGGGCTCCTCTGGACATCAGAACGCCTGCCCGAGGCCGATATAGATCTCGAAATTGTCATCGTTCGGCCGCTTCTGGGCCGGTACGGCGACATCGAAACGAATTGGACCGATGGAGGTGTAGTAACGCACGCCGGCTCCGACGCCGACACGATAGACGCTCCCCGAAGAGCTCGAGACACCGCCGCTGTCGGCGAAGACTACGAAACCAAAATTCGTGCCCAGCCGCTGGCGCAGCTCCAGATTCAGTGCCTGCATATTGGTGCCGCCGACGGGATTGCCATCGCCGAACTGCGGGCCTACCGATTGGTAGCGATAGCCGCGCACGGTGCCGCTGCCGCCTGCGTAAAAGCGCTGATCGGGCGGCAGGCTGAACTGCGTCGCACCCAAGGCGGCACCGCTCAGTATCCTCGCGGCTATCACACTACGGCCGGGCGCGGCACCGGGGAAGAGCTCGTGCAGGTCGTAGTAGGTCGCGATGCTCCCCTGCAACACGATGAAGGTCTTGCCCGAGCTTCCGTAGGAGAAAGTCGGCGTCACGTTCATCGAGATCCTGTAACCGTGCGTCGGGTCGATCAGCGGTGAGGAGAGATTCGTCGAATCGTAATAGGTGCTGACCGGCAGCAGCGCCAGGTTGTATTTGTAGCGGACTCGCGTGCACTGGCTGCTGGGATTCATGCCCGGCACTAGAAGTGGACAGGTCAGGAGGCTCTCCTGATGGATGACCTCGTGCTCGTACGAGAGACCGGCCGTGAGGCTCCACACGGAGGATAGCTTCCGGGTCACCGAAGCCCCCAGCGTCTCCCCCGTCTGTGTGTAGGCTTGCAGCGCCTGCCGCAGGCCGCGGACCTGAAAGCCGAGTGTCTGGTCGCGGCGACGGAAATCGGGAATGAGATAACCCACCGTGGCATCGTAGCCCAGCCCGGTGGTCGCCGAGCCGCCCAGATTGATGGCCGTCGCCGAGGCGGTGAGCTGCTCTCCGTTGCCGAAGACATTGCGGTCGCTCCAGTTGACACCGAGGCTGCCGCCGAGGTCGCTCGAATAGGCGGCGCTGACACCGACCGTGAACTTCTTCGCCTCCCGCACTACGAAGGTGAGCGGAACACGCTGCTCGCTGCCGGCACTCCCCAGACTCACACTGACGGTCTGAAAGAGCCCTATCGAGAGCAGGTCCTGCCGCGCCTTCTCGATGGCCGCTGCGTCGTAGAGGTCTCCCGTATGCACCAGGAGCCGGCGCCGCAGGCGGGACTCGTGCACGCTCTTCAGGCCCTTGATGTCGATCGCGCCGATCCTGACTCGCGGTCCGGTCTTCACGCTGAAAGTCAGATTGAGGACGTGCTGCGCCGGCACTTCGTAGGCAACGGGCTTGGCTACCGCGGCGAACGCATAGCCGGCGTCCTGCAGCGCAGCCTGCAGATTGGAGCCCGCGGCCAGGACATCGCTGGCCACAGCCGGCGCACCTGAAGAAAGATACATCTTTTGACGCATCCCCGGCGGGAGACTGCCCTTGATGTCGATGCGGCCGATGTGGAAGAGCGGCCCCAGTGTGGGCTCGACTTTGAGGTGCGCATCGCTGTCCTTGGGCAGGGCGGACAAGCTGTCCGCCAATCCCGCGCTGTCGAGCCCCATCCCGTTGATCGTGATGGTGACCGCACCGTCATAGTAGCCGAAGCTCTGAAGGACGGTCTGCAGACGGGTCACGTCACCACGGGCGCGCGCGATCAGGCCGAAGGGATCAACCGGTGCGGTCTTGCGCAGCGACTCGAGCTGCGATGTCAGCTTCATGGTCGAATCGATCGCCTTGTCGCCGGAGGAGACCCAATCTACTTTGTAGGGCTGAGGGTTGGCCGCATGCGCCGAATCCATGCAGAGCACGGCGCCCACCAACAGGATGAGCAGGCAACGCGCTCTCTGAGCGGAACCTGCAGCTTCAGGTACCCCGACGCAAATCCGCAACACTGGTTGAGCCACCCGCCTCGTCTGGAACGGCTCGAGCTCACCGGCCCGAAGCTGCCGTAGTGCAAGCCGGGCAACTGCGGGCCCGCCTCACCGGCTCAAACGGTCCGGATCGAGATTCTGTTCCGGGCGAGTTGTTGGAAAAACGAGGAGCAGGCGCCTCGAGGGCGCTGCGAGGGCTCAGAATGCGCCGTACCGTCCAGAAGGGCCGGAGTGCTCGTGAGGCTCTTCAGGAGGAGCTTCTTCATGCTGGGTACCACCGCCGGCCTGCTCGCGCTGGATGCGGCGGTAGATCTCCTCACGGTGCACCGCGATGCTTCTCGGAGCCGCGATCCCGAGGCGCACCTGATTGCCTTTGACGCCGAGCACGGTGATGCTGACGTCATCTCCGATCATCAACGCTTCGCCCACTCTTCGAGTCAAGATCAGCATGGCTGTGACCGCCTATGGGGCATTCGCTCGCAGCGACCGCCCGAGGAGTCTAGCACGCGAGCGTGAACGCGGAGCGCTCAGCCGCCGAGCCGCGCCCGCACGAGATCCGGAACGGAGGCCAGCGCGGCATCGAGCGCCGCCGGGTTGTTGCCGCCCGCCTGCGCGAAATCCGGCCTGCCGCCGCCTTTGCCGCCAACCTTGGCAGCAATCGCAGCGGCGAGATCCCCTGCCTTGATGCGCGCGGTCTGGTCCGCCGTGACACCGGCCACGAGCACGACCTTCTCCGGAGACTCGACTGAGGCGAGCACGACAACCGCCGACTTCAGGCGATCCTTCAGCCGATCCACGGCATTGCGCAGCGCGCCGGCGTCGGCGCCCTCGACTTTGGTCGCGACGATCTTCACGCCCTGGATATCGACCGCGCCCGAAGCGAGGTCGGCGCCCTGGCCGGATGCGAGGCGGTCCTTGAGAGTGCGGACCTCCTTCTCCATCTGACGGATGCGCTCGAGCGCATCCTGCACCTTGTCCTTTACGTCCTCGCGCGAGCCACGTACGAGTTGGGCGAGGTCGCGCAGCAACGTGTCGTTCTGCTCCACGTATTCAATCGCGGCCTCGCCCGTGATCGCCTCGATGCGGCGTACACCGGAGGCAACGCCACCCTCACTTAGGATCTTGAAAAGACCGATGTCTCCGGCCCGCCGCACGTGAGTGCCGCCGCAGAGCTCCATCGAGAAATCTCCGATGCGCAGCACGCGAACGTCCTTGTCGTATTTCTCACCGAACAGCGCCATCGCGCCGGCGGCGACTGCGCTCTCGTATCCCATGAGCTGCGTCTCCGCTGGCGCGTTGAGACGGATCTGCGCATTCACTGATCGCTCGATGTCGGTCAGCTCCCCCGCTGTGACGGGTTGGAAATGCGAGAAGTCGAACCGCAGACGGTCGGGCGCGACCAGCGAGCCCTTCTGTTGGACGTGTGTACCCAGCGTCTTGCGAAGCGCCGCATGCAGCAAGTGTGTTGCGGTGTGATTCAGCGCGACGGCGCGGCGACGCTCGCCGTCCACCTTGGCGCGGACGACATCACCGACGCGAACTGTCCCCTCGGAGACTCGACCTGTGTGTGAGTGGGCTGCGCCACGTTTGATGGTGTCATGCACGACAAAGACTGATCCGATGCCGGTCAGAGTCCCGGTGTCGCCAACCTGACCGCCCGACTCCGCATAGAAGGGCGTACGATCGAGCACTACCTCGCCGTCCTCGCCCGCACGCAGCTCGGCGACCGGCCTGCCGCCCTTGAGCAGCGTGACCACGCTGCCTTCCGACTCGAGTCCTTCATAGCCCTGAAAGGCTGTGCGCGCATCGACACTGGCGCCGCCACGCAGGTCCACGCCGAACTTGCTCGCCTCCTGCGAGCGCCGCCGTTGCTCCTCCATCGCTGCATCGAACCCGGCCTGATCGATGGTGAGCCCACGCTCGCGGGCAATGTCAGCAGTCAGATCCGCAGGAAAGCCGTAGGTGTCGTAGAGCTTGAAAACAGTCTCGCCCGGGATGACGGCGCTCCCCCCTTCCCGTGGACCGCGCGTCTGGATCTTCGCGATCGCACTCTCGAGAAGGTCCATGCCATTCGCCAGCGTCTCGGCGAAACGCTCCTCCTCCTGCTTCAGGACCCGCTCGGCGAGCTCACGGCCGCGGGTGAGCTCGGGGTAGGCCGCGCTCATCTCCCGCTCGAGGACCGGTACCAGTTTGTAGAAGAACGGCTCTCCGATACCGAGCTTGTAGCCGTGACGGACAGCGCGGCGGATGATGCGCCGCAGAACGTATCCGCGTCCCTCGTTCGACGGCAATACGCCATCGACGATCAGGAAGGTGCAGGCGCGGATGTGATCGGCAATGACCCGCAGGGAGCTCGACTGCAGATCCTTCGTCCCCGCCAGCCCCGCCGCCGCGCGGATGAGGCTCTTGAAGAGATCGATGTCGTAGTTCGAGTGCACGCCCTGCAGCACGGCGGCGATGCGCTCCAGACCCATTCCCGTATCGACGGAGGGCTTGGGCAGCCGGGTCATCGTGCCGTCGGCCGCTCGATCGAACTGCATGAATACCAGATTCCAGATCTCGACGAAGCGATCGCCGTCCTCGTCGGATGAGCCTGGGGGGCCACCGGGAATCTGTGCCCCATGGTCGTAGAAGATCTCGCTGCACGGGCCGCAGGGCCCCGTGTCGCCCATCGCCCAAAAGTTCGACGCCTCGCCCAGGCGCGCGAAACGCGACGCGGGGACACCGATCTCCTTCAGCCAGATATCCGCCGCCTCATCATCGTCGCGAAAGACGGTGACCCACAGGCGTGCCGGGTCGAGCTGCAGGGTTCGCGTGAGGAAGTCCCAGGCGAAGCGGATCGCCTCGCGCTTGAAGTAATCGCCGAAAGAGAAATTGCCCAGCATCTCGAAGAACGTATGGTGCCGGGCGGTATAGCCGACGTTCTCGAGGTCGTTGTGCTTGCCGCCCGCGCGGACGCAGCGCTGGCTCGAAGTGGCGCGCACATAGTCGCGCCGGTCCTTGCCGAGGAAGACGTCCTTGAACTGCACCATGCCGGCATTGGTGAAGAGCAGCGTCGGGTCGGTGCCAGGCACGAGCGGGCTCGAGGGCACGACCGCATGGCCGCGCTCGCGGAAAAATTCCAGGAAGGCGCGGCGCGCATCCGCCGCGCTCATATGAGGAGGCTGCTTCAAGTTCTTCAGTCCGGTTCGAGATCGGCGCCAGTGGCCGCTCGGATATGATCCGCTGAAAACCCCCGGTACTGCAAAAAGCGCGCTTGGCGGGCTTGCTCAGCCGGGGAATCGGGGGGCGCGGCGCCGAATTTACGCTGCCGGACGGCACTGGCCAGTGCGCGCCAGTCAGGGCCGGACTGGACCGCCGCCTCGATCAGCTCCCGCGGCGCTCCGAGGGAGGCGAGGTCCGCGGCGATCCGTAGCGGCCCCTGGCCGCGTTCCGCCCGGGAGGTGACGTAACCCTCCGCAAAGCGGACATCATTCAGCAGCCGCTCCTGCACCAAGTCAGCGATCACCGTCGCCGTGACCTGCGGGTCGCAGCCGCTCGACTGCAGCTGGGTGCTCAGCTCCCCGGTGAGCCAGTCCCGCCGCGCCAGCAGGGCGAGCGCGGCGGTACGGATCGCTTCCGGGTCGGCAGCCCCCTCAGGCCGAATTCGCCGCTTCGCCGCCACCGTTGCGCTGCTGCCTCACGGGCATGAGTTTCGCGCGGATCTGCTCCTCGATCTCGCGTGCCACCTCGCGGTTGCCCTGCAGATAGGTGCGCGTATTGTCCTTGCCCTGCCCTATGCGATTGCCCTTGTAGGCGTACCAGGAGCCCGACTTCTCGATGATGCCCTGCGCGGCGCCGAGCTCGATGATCTCGCCCTCGCGGGAGATCCCCTGCCCGTACATGATCTCGAACTCTGCCTCGCGGAAAGGCGGGGCCACCTTGTTCTTCACTACCTTGACGCGCGTCATGTTGCCGACGACCTCATCGCCGTTTTTGATGGCACCGATACGGCGGATGTCGAGGCGGACGGAGGAGTAGAACTTCAGCGCGTTACCGCCCGTCGTCGTCTCCGGGTTGCCGAACATCACGCCGATCTTCATGCGGATCTGGTTGATGAAGATGACGATGGTGTTGGATCGCTTTATGTTGCCCGTGAGCTTGCGCAGCGCCTGCGACATCAGGCGCGCCTGCAGGCCGACCTGCATCTCACCCATCTCGCCCTCGATCTCCGCCTTTGGCGTGAGCGCCGCGACGGAGTCGACCACGACGATGTCCACGGCGTTCGAGCGGACCAGCATGTCGGTGATCTCGAGCGCCTGCTCGCCGGTATCCGGCTGCGAGACCAGCAGATCGCCGATGTTCACGCCGAGCTTCTCGGCATAGCTCGGATCGAGGGCGTGCTCGGCGTCGACGAAAGCCGCCGTGCCGCCGCTGCGCTGCACCTCCGCTATGACCTGCAGCGTGAGGGTGGTCTTGCCGGAGGACTCGGGCCCATAGATCTCGACGACGCGGCCGCGTGGCAAGCCCCCAATGCCAAGGGCAATGTCCAGACCGAGGGACCCGGTCGACACGGATTCGATGTCGAAGCTTGCCGCGCCATCGCCGAGGCGCATCACCGAGCCTTTGCCGAACTGCTTCTCGATCTGGCCCAATGCGGCGGCAAGCGCCTTCTTGCGGTTCTCTTCCATCTTTCGACACCTGAGGAGGTTGCACGGCGAGAGGAATTCTCTATCGAGAATTATCCCACAAAGAGCCGGCGGCAGAAGCCCATCAATCAGGGTGTTTCGCTGTTATTTTCTGCGTTTGTGCCGCTGCACAGTGAATATGATTCGACAACGCTGTACAGCGCACCCGCGGCAAGCGGGCGACTCTCGATGAGTGCCAGCTCGGCGAATCGCCAGACGACCGGACGCATCATGCCTGCCGGACCTGCGCGCGAAACCTTGCGCACTACAGTCACATGCGGGCGGAAAGGCTTGAGATCAGGAGCAAATCCGCCCTCGCTCAGCAACGCCTGCAGCCTGCGGGCGAGAGCTGCCGCGGGCGCTGGCGGCTCGGCCGGCACGGCGCACAGGAGGTGCGCAGCCCGCCAGTACTCGAGGTGCTCGAAGGCCAGCTCGATGGTCGTCCGGTCAGCCGGCGGGGCGGCTTCACCACAGAGGGTCGCGGCCCGCCGCGCGATCGCGCCGAGCTGCGACACCTGCCGCTCCGGGACCGAGCCCAGAAAAGCCAGCGTGACGTGCAGGTTGACGGCCGGTACCGGCCGGCCGCCGCTCGCGCGCGCCGCGTTGCCGGTCGCCTCGGCCATGGCCCCGCGCATGGCCTCGTCCGGCCAGAGAGCGAAAAAGAGCCTCCGGGTGGGCTCTCGCGGCGCCGCTTTGGCCGGCGGTGTCTCAGCGGCCACGGTCGGCCCGCAGCAGCCGCAGGACGAGCCGTAACGCGTAGTCGACCGATTGGCGGCGCACCTGGTCCCTGTCGCCGGCGAAGTGCTGCAGCTCGCAAATAGCAGCCGACCCGCGTGCCTCCGGGGTAGCGATGCCGAACCAAACGGTGCCCACCGGTTTCTCGGCCGTGCCGCCATCCGGGCCCGCGATGCCGCTGACCGCTATTGCCACCTGAGCGTCGGTGACGCGCAGCGCACCTTCGGCCATCTCGCGCACCGTCTGCTCGCTGACCGCTCCATGCTCCGCAAGCGTCAGCGCCGACACCCCGACATCACGTATCTTGGCGGTGTTGGAGTAAGTAACGTATCCGGCATGAAACCACTGGGAGCTTCCGGGCACATCGGTGAGCGCCTTGGCGATCCAGCCTGCCGTGCAGGACTCCGCCGTCACAACGTGCCGGCCCGCGATCCGTAACTCATGCCCAACCGCCTCGGCCAGAGCATAGAGCTGGGCATCACTGATGGCGCTTGGTACACGCGACATGCGGCCAGTGTACAACGACCATACTCACCGGCGTGACCCGGGCGATCGGGAATCAACAGTCACTGGCCTGCGGGCCCGGTCCAGGCTAAGCTCCTGTCGGCGCTGATACTAGTGGGTTGCCACCCTCTGATGCCCTGAGAAGAATCATGCGAGCGCGCAGACCCGGTTGGTTTTCGATTCTCCTGGCCATTTGCCTCGCGAGGAATGCGGCCGGCGCAGCCGATCGCTGCAGGCTGATGATGACTCCGCCGATTCCAGTCAGGATGGATGACATGCAGCCGGTCATCACCGCCAACATCAACGGGGTCGACGCGCCATTCGTCGTGGACACCGGCAGCTTCTTCGGCTTCATCTCTCCCGGCGCCGCGGCCGAATTCAAGCTGCCGGTGGGCAATGCGCCGTTCGGCCTGTTTGTCACCGGCGTCGGTGGTTCGGAGATTCCGCAGCTGGCGACTGCCCATACCTTCATGGTGGCTGGCCTCACCCTCCACGACGCGCAGTTCCTCGTCGACAACAATGACTTGGGCGGCGATTCGGTCGGCGTATTGGGGCAGAACCTGTTCCACATTGCGGACATGGACT
This sequence comes from Steroidobacteraceae bacterium, assembly GCA_035652555.1. Taxonomy (GTDB): domain Bacteria; phylum Pseudomonadota; class Gammaproteobacteria; order Steroidobacterales; family Steroidobacteraceae; genus 13-2-20CM-66-19. Next base: position 27,829 of record DASRDO010000040.1, read on the forward strand.
TCGACTTCGCGGACGGCGTGCTGCGCTTCGTGAAACCACAGCATTGCGGCGGACAAGTGCTGGCCTATTGGGCCACGACCCAACCCGTCAGTACCCTCGATCTGCACTGGACGTCGCAGCAGCAGACGCGTCTCATCGGCAAAGTCCGGGTGAACGGACGCGAGCTCGAGGCTCTCTTCGATACCGGATCGTCGCGTACGATTCTGTCGCTGCGCGCCGCAAAACGGGCTGGCGTCACGCCCGACAGCCCGGGAGTGGTGACCGCAGGATTCACTCGAGGCATCGGCAGGAACACCGTCAGAGTCTGGATCGCGCCCATAGACAAATTCGAGGTCGGCGGTGAGACCATCCAGCACACGCACGTCCTGATCGGCGACATGGAGCTTCACGATGCCGACATGCTGCTCGGCGCAGATTTCTTCCTCGCACATCACATCTACGTAGCCTACAGCCAGAGTAAGCTGTATTTCACGTACAACGGCGGACGCGTGTTCGATCT
>DASRDO010000041.1:0-187508 GCA_035652555.1 Steroidobacteraceae bacterium
GAGGCATCCAAGACAGGCCGTGTAGAGAGATGCAGTCTGTTCCTCGGGTTGTCTGTCGAGCTCGCCTTGGTCACGCGCTGTGAAGAAGAGATCCCACAAACACTACTTGCTAATGAGGGCAACTCCGTAGAGATTTCCTGATATTGGGCCCACCCGAATGGAAGGGAGTTGCCCGGCCTCTGTCAAGATTGCAGGGGTCTCGGTCCCGTCCATAGCCCAGGGGGAAGTTCATGAACCAGATTGCCACCGTCGGTGTAGACCTTGCGAAGGCTGTTATTGTGGTATGCGCTGCCGATTGCGAAGGGCGCGTGCTATTCTACAAGCAGCTTAGCTTCAACGGCTTTGCCCAATGGGCGGCGACGATACCCCCGTGCACGTTTGGCATGGAGGCCTGCGGCTCGGCACACCACTGGGGGCGACGGCTTGCGGTTTACGGCCATACCGCGCGGCTGATGGCGGCTGAGTTCGTGAAACCCTTTCGGAAAAGCCAGGGGGCGAAGAACGATCGGAATGATGCCCAGGCCGTCCTCACGGCCGTGCGGCAGCCTGACATGCGTTTTGTCAGCGTGAAATCCGTCGATCAGCAAGCAGTGCTTGCGTGGCATTGCATGCGTAGAGGGTGGAACGACGACCGTACCTCCCTGATCAATCGAATGCGCGGATTGCTCGCCGAGTTCGGCGTCTGGTTGGCTCAGTCGCCGGAGGCGCTAAAGCGCAGCCTGCCAGGCTTGCTGGAAAACGAGGCTCTGCCATCCCGCATGCGCACCCTTCTGGCGGTAGCGCGTGAAGAGCTGCGCGAGCTCGAGGGGCGGATCGAACTCTGCGACATGGAAATCCGTGCTCACGCTCAGCAGAGTGAGGAGGCGCAACGTCTCGAGGCTATCGTCGGCGTGGGGCCGATGACCGCAAGTGCAGTCGCGGCCACGGTTACTAATGCCAGCGACTTCAAGAACGGTCGTCAAATGGCGGCATGGCTCGGCCTGGTGCCGAAGCAGTTCAGCTCCGGTGGCAAAACCTCATTGGGCAAGATTACCAAACGTGGGGACCCGTATCTCCGGGGACTGCTCACAGGCGGCGCCCGATCGGCGCTCATCGCGGCCATGAGAAGACCACCGGCGGAGCGCACCCGACTGCAGCATTGGATGATAGAGGCGCGCCTGCGGCTCGGGTTTTACAAGGCTCTGGTGGCCATCGCCAACAAGCACGCACGCATGATATGGGCCATCCTTGCCAAGGGGGAAGCCTACGACCCGGACGCTTGGAAACGGTACGTGCCGCAGGTTGCCTGAGCGTGCCACTGAACCGATTTGCTCTTCGCGACGTGACTGTGCAACGAGATAGACCAAGAGGTTGGACCGAGCGCTGTGGGAACCTGAGAGGAAATCTGGCGCACATGCACATGCAAGCGATTGATCGTCGCTTCATGGTGTCGCCTTCACCCGAATGAGGACACAGCGCGCGGCTTTTATTTTGGCCCGGATGTCGACGAGGCGTAAGCCGGGGGCATCCAAGAAAGGCCGTGTAGAGAGATGCAGTCTTTTCCTCGGGTCGTCTATCGACCTCGCCTAGGTCACCCTCTCAAAGGGAGAGATCGGACAAACACAGCTTGCTAATCAGGGCAACTCCGTAGAGATTTCCTCGGATTGGACCCACCCCCGGCGGCAGCCGCCCGAAGTCGGTTTGCCCGGTACCGTTCGTGCCAAGAACACGAACGGGAGGGCGCGATGTCGCGGAGGGTGCTCACGGTGGATCGGTACAAAGAGATCGAGCGGCTGCTGGCGGCCGGTAGGGGCGTGCGGGAGATCACGCGGGCGCTGAAGTGCTCGCGGCGCTTGGTGCGCCAGATCCGGGATGGATTGCACGGACCGCCGGATCAGCCGAGGAGCACGGCCGATCCGCCGTGGATGGTGCAGGTGAGCTGGCCGGAGGTCGTCCACGACCTGGGGCTCGGGCACCCGCTGAAGTTCCTGCGGGAGGAGAAGGCGCAGAGCCTGACCACGTACTCGAACTTCTGGAAGCAGTTCTACCGCAAATTCCCCGAGTACCGGCAGGCGGCGGTGACCGCGCGGGACTTCGAGCCCGGCGAGCGCGTCGAGGTTGATTACGCCGGCGATACGCTCGAGTGGGTGGAGCTTTCCACCGGCGAGATCCGCAAGGCCTACGTGTTTGTCGCCGGACTTGGCTTCAGCCAGCTGTTCTTCGCGTGGGCAGCCGCGGACACCAAGAGCGCCAACTGGCTCGGCTGTCACCGCCGGATGTTCGCCTTCTACGGCGGCGTGGCGCACGTGACGGTGCCGGATTGTCTGAAGACCGGCGTGCTCAAGTGCCACCTGTACGATCCGGATCTCAACCCCGGATACGCCGAGCTCGCCAACCACTATGCCACCGCAGTGGTACCCGCGCGCCCTGGTCATGCGAAGGACAAGGCGGTCGTCGAGGGATTGGTGAAGATCCTGATGCGCTACGTGCGCTTCCGGCATCGTCGCCAACACTTCACCTCCATCGCTCAGATCAACCAGGCGATCGGCGAGTGCGCCGAGCGGATCAACGCGCGGCCACACTCGCGCTTTGGTGTCTCGCGGCGCGAGCGGTTCGAGACGATTGAGAAGGCGGCACTGAAGCCGCTGCCGGCGATCGAGTTCGACATCGGCGAGTGGAAGAACGCCAAGCTCCATCCCGACTGCTATATCCAGATCGAGAGCGTCTACTACAGCGCCCCGCACATTCACCGCGGCAAGCTGCTGCGGGTGAAGCTCACCGAGCATCACGTGGAGATCTTCCTCGAACTCGAGCGGCTCGCGGTGCATCCGCGCTGCCGACACAAGGACGGCCGGCGCATCAAGATCGATGCGCACTTCCCGCCGGCCTCCCAGGCCTATTACGAGGCCACCCCGCAGAAGCTCCTCTCCCAGGCGCGCTACCTGCACGCCGATCTGCATCGGCTGGTGCTCGATCTCTTCAACGCCGATGTCTACGGCAACATCCGCCGCGTCCAGGGACTGATCCGAGCGGCGGCCAAGGAGCTGCAGATCGAGGGGACCGAGCCTCCGAGCGTGCGCATCGCGGCGGCGATCGCCCAGATGCGCCACTTCGAGAAGGCCCGTGTTCCCTACTTCAAGGGGCTGCTGGCTCAGTCCCGTCACCAGAAGCCCGGCGCCGCCGATCCGTCCCGGCAGATCGTGCGCGTGCCCGGCAATCCGATGCTTCGTTACGTCCGCGGCAGTGCTGCAGCGGATCTTGTCCACACCAACCAGGAGAACCTCGAGTTATGAGTACCGCAGTTGTCCGCAATCTGATGGCCGAGATGAAGCTGCTCGGCATGTTCGAGTCCTTCGACCGCCTCCTCACCGAGGCCACCCGCGACCAATGGAGCTGTGGCGCCTTCTTCGATGCGATGCTGCAGGCGGAGAGCGACTACCGCACCGAGCGCAAAACCAAGCGGCGCATCAAGGCGGCAAAGTTCGCCATCCGCCCCACGTTCCAGGACTTCGACTTCACCGCCAACCGCTCGATCAGCAGAGCGCAGATCAAGGACCTCTACAGTCTGCAATGGCTTACGGACGCCCGGCCCGTGCTCCTGATCGGCCAGACTGGTGTCGGCAAGACCTTCATCGCTCAGGCTCTGGGCCTACAGGCCTGCGCCAGCGGCAAGTCGGTGCTGTATATGACCTTCACCACCTGGCTCGAGAACCTGGCGCTCGCGCGCTCCGCCGGCACGTACCTGAAGTTCCGCGACAAGATGGCCAAGCCCGACGCGGTCATATTGGACGACTTCGGCATGCGCAAGCTCACGGCCACCGAGGCGCAGGACCTCTGCGAGCTCCTCGAGGAGCGCTCGATCGACAGATCCACGGTGTTCACCACGCAGCTGCCAATCGATCACTGGGCAGAGGTCATCGGAGACCCTGTCATCGCCGATGCCATCCGCGACCGCCTCGAGCACGCAGCGCTCACCATCAACATCACCGGAGAGAGCTACCGCGGGGTCAAAGCCCGCAAGCTTGCGGCCAAGAAGAAAGACGCGTAAACATCGCTCCGACGGCTCCGCCGGAAACTCAGGGAAGGTGGGTCCTAAATCAGGAAATCGGGTGGGTCCAAAGCGGGAAATCGCGCATTTGAGCGAGTAATTCCTGCGCCTGCCTGGCAGCTTCCAAAGATACGGGTGGCGGAATCAGCACGCCAACGTCTTCAACTATCAAACACCATGAAACCGAAACTCCTGCTTGTATCGCCTTTCCTTGTGCTCAGTGAATGAGGCCTCTTCGCCGACGCCAAATGCCTTCCGCATTATGGAAGCCATTGGAGCAAATGGCGTCGGAGTGGTACGCAATGACTGAATTGTTTTCAACCGCCACTCTCTTTCAAACGCGTACTTGGGCTGCTTAATATTTGCAGCGAAAGAGCACAGCATGATGACCGCCGTTACTGCGATCGAACTTTCGCGCTGCGCCATTGGCAATTCGTCGAGAAAAGGCTTTGTGCAGAGATTCGTTCAAGTGCAATGGAAACTCAAAGCCCATTCGCATGATCCAATTCTCGAAGCGCCGTTCTTCATAACAAACCCAGCTAAGCATGGATGAGATAAACGGCTTTGGAACGGCATATGCAAACATAGGCAACATCCAATTAAATTGCAGAATGCATTGACCGTATGCCTCTGCCATCTCATACGACTTGTTATTGTCTGTCACGCATGCCACGTACACTCTCACCCGAGGATCTGCCCGGTTCGCAATCTCATGTCCTATGTGGTAAATGATTTGCCCCAGAATTCGACTCGGTTTGATACGATACCGCTCTACCAGCAAAAGGAATGAGCGCGGAAGCTCCTGGTTCTCCAATCTCCTCTCGTAAATCATTTCAAGCCTGCGCAGTATTAATTCCAACCCGAGGACGTATTCGCGGATATCCGGAAAATCCCAAGTTGGAGATGCCCACAGCGATCCACTGGTTAGAATAGAGATTAGGCTTTCTGGCCGCGTGTAGTGAAACAACACCGGCTTATCAATCACCCTTAAAAAGTCCATAGCCCTCTCCCTGCGCGCCCGTCCGCCCGTCACCGCTCTGGCAAGGATGATAAAGGCTGCGAACTATGAGCAGCGACCCAAAGCGCGATCGAATCGTCGTGGTCAGAAGGATACACGCGTCCTTTACTCCTGCGGCTGATTTTATTTTTGGGTTGGAACGCCCAGTCATTGCAAGAGCGAGCTTCCGTGCCGCGCTAAGATCTTGGCTCGGGAAATTCCTTCAATGCATCTTTAACCGCAGCCAGAAGGTCAGGGGCGTGCTTGACCGCAATGTCATAAACCTTGTTGTGGTCAATGTCCGCCTAACCGTGAGCCAGTATATTTCTTAAGCCGATCATATCCCGCGAATGCGGAATCTTCGCCGCGATTGCGGGAGCCACCTTATAGAGTCCGTTCATGGCTTCGCCGCAAATCTCCAAGACCCGCTCCACGGCAGCACGGGAACGCCAGGCTACTGCCTGGGCGCGTCACCGATGCCTACGGCGGTGCTGCGGTCCACGACGACGGCTACGGGTACGACGCTGATGGCGATGTCTCAGCCATCACCGACTACACCGCGGGCAATGTCGGCAATCGCAATATGACCTACGATAACCTCGACCGCCTGACCGAGGCCGACTCGCCCATGACCAAGCCGTCGGCTGGGCCGCTGGGTAACTTTCGGTTCTGGTACATTAACGGCCGAGCCTATGCTCGAGATCTTGGTCGGGGCGGGGCGGGGGAATTCAATGGATGGTTTTATCGGCGCGAAGGCCTGGCCTTTCGCCTTTCCTTGTGCGCCTTCAGATGCGCCGCGACTTGCGCAAGGCTGAGCGCGTTGAGGACGCGTTCTTTGGGCAGGCCGCCCTTGCGGGCCAACACGCCCCATCGGATGTCGTCGATCTCTTCGGTCGAGTGCGCCTAGCAGCAGGCATTTTACTGCCCGGCGAAAAATCGGCTCCGCCACCGCTCAGCCTATCAGCGCCATCCCGGCGAATTTCGCTGCGCCAGTATCGAAGGTCATCGTTTGTTCGCAACCCGCCGTTGCAGCTGTCCGCTCGATAAGACAATCGGCGAAATCCGCGCCGCCCGCACTGAATGTACGCAGTGCCTGCGAGACCTGCTCGGCGCGTTCAAGGACGATCTCTTTGGCCCGCAGAAGCGCATCCAGCACCTGAGCGACCTGTTCGCGAGTGAGGTCGTAACAGGAGGTCAGCACCCACACCAGTTCCACGACCGCAACCAAAGGTACGAAACCGGGAATCTCAGGTGTCAGCGATTCGATGAATTTCGATGCCTTCTGAGACTGCTTGGGATCGTCCTGCATTACGTATCGGACGATGACGTTGGTATCGAGCCCGATCATCGATCGGGTTACCGCGCCGCGGAGCCGCGCCTGGCGATTGCGGCGTTCATCTCGTCAATGGAAACGGCTCGCCTCGGCTTGCCGAACATTCCTTTCAACCTCGTCACGGATCGCGTCACAGGCACGATCTCGAAGCGTCCCGGCTCGACCTCGACGAATTCCACTCGGTCGCCGGCATCGAGGCGAAGAGCCTGGCGCACTTCGATCGGAATCGTGATCTGACCCTTGCCGGTAAGCGTAGCGGCTGCCATTACATTTCTCCACATTTCCTTACTTGCCGGTAAGGATACCATACGGGTGCGAAAATTTGAAATCGAAGGACCGGCCTCCATTGTGCTTTCCCGCGATGCGTGGGTCAGAGAAGGCGGCCAATTGGGCCGCGTACTCCGCGCTCCGAATCGACGTGCCAGCCGCGACTTCGCTTCTACGGAGTATCCGCAGGGATAGGCGTCAAGTCGCGAGGTTATACAGCCTGCGTCTTGATCCTGACCTGGGAGGTCAGCGTGCGGTGCACCGGGCATTTGTCGGCCATCGCCAGCAGTCTTTGCCGCTGATCGCTGGATAGATCTCCCGTGAGGCTGATCTCCATTTCGATCTGATCGAGCAACCTGACCTCAGTCTCGCACGCGACACAGTCGTCGGCATGGACCTTGGCGTGCGTCAGGGTCACGCGCACCGCCTCGAGCGGCCAATGCTTGCGCTCCGCATACATTCGCACCGTGATGCAGGTGCAGGTCCCGAGGGCGGACAGAAGAAGGTCGTAGGGTCCCGGGCCTGCGTCGGTGCCGCCGGCTTCACTCGGCTCGTCTGCGAGGGACCTGTGGCGCCCAACAGCGATTTCCTCGACGTAACGTGTTGGCGTCGTATTGACGCAGACTTTCGTGCTCACTTGGTCACCCGGCTGTCCGGTGGGTCGTAGTAGGGGCAAGTCCGAATGATATAGACGGCCGCGACCCGTCGTGAGGCGATCTGGCTTCGGGGAAGGATGGGCAGGAGCTGGAGCGAATGGCGCCCCGACTGCAGCAGGGCCTGTGACTCGGATGGGGACGCGTCCACCTCGCATGGACGCAGATACCCTATCTCCTTCGGGAGAGGAGCCGCTCCTTGTCGAGTCCCAGATCTGTCTCTCTTCGAGTCCCGCGGTTCGATATACCGCTGCTGCGAACAGTCCCGTCCCCGGCACGGCTGAGAAGGCCGGGCAGACCGGCTGCCGGGGCATGGATTCGACGCAGGCCCATGAACGCGCGGAGCTCGCGTTCCGCAAGGGGCAATACCGGGAGGCTGGCCAGTGCTACCTGATCGCCGGCGATAAGCCGAGGGCTGATCTCGCTCTCGTCAAGGCGGCGGCGGCCGAAACCCCGATCACCAAACGCCAATTGGCAGCCAACGCAAATCACGTAAAGGAGCAGTTTCGGCAGTTTCGCGAGGCATTCACCTCCCACTGAGGCTGGCCGCGCCATCGCGCTTCTTCGATAGCGCCACGATGCCGGGCCAGCGGCCGGCTCGCCGACGCGAATACCCGACCGGCCGCATCCGGGGAAAATGCCCGCGCGCGTCGAATCCAGTGCCTGACATGGACCTCCGCACCGCGCGATCCGTCACATTGACGCAAGGGCCGACGTGACGGCGGTCACGGCAGTTATGTCGTGCCGAGCGTTTCATATCCAGCGCTCAGAGCCCCAGGTGAGGCTACCCCTCGGTATCTGCAGGAAGACCCGCATATGAGAAACAAATCGGTAATGCCGAACGAGCGCGAGGCATTGCCCGGCCGCGCTGCACCCCTCAGCGTTCCGCAGACGCATTTCGTCAACGGTCATCGCATCGCACCCCCGTTTCCCGCCGGCCTGCGCGAGGTGGTGTTCGGCATGGGTTGCTTCTGGGGCGTGGAGCGGCTCTTCTGGCAGCTGCCGGGGGTGTACTCGACCGCAGTCGGGTATGCAGGTGGGTTCACTCCAAACCCCACCTACGAGGAAGTTTGTACCGGCCAGACAGGACACGCGGAGGTGGTGCGCGTGATTTACGATCCCACGAAGGTCCGCTACGAGGATCTGCTCAAGGTGTTCTGGGAGTCGCACGATCCCACGCAGGGCATGCGGCAGGGAGGGGATGTCGGCACACAATATCGCTCCACAATCTACGTGAGCGACAGGGCCCAGCGGGACGCGGCCGAGGTCTCCAGGCGTGCTTATCAGGCCCGGCTTGCCGCCGCGGGACACGGCACCATCACGACGGAAGTCCGCGACGCGCCTCAGTTCTTTTACGCCGAGGACTATCACCAGCAGTATCTGGCGAAGAATCCCAGCGGCTACTGCGGGTTGGGCGGCTGTGGAGTGCCGTTTGAATCTGCGTGGGTCGGAGGCGATGAAAAGCGCCGGTAGAAGCCTCACGGAGGAAGGTGTGGAAGCTCTGTTGCGGGAAGCGCCTCTCCCACACGTAGAGACGTTGTTCCGCAATACGGTAGAGGGTGCGCCGGTCGGCATCGCTTTCGCGGACCGTGAGGGCCGCTACCGCCACTGCAATCGGGCCTTCTGCGCCATGCTCGGCTTCGATCCCGCGGAGCTCGAGGGCGAGTCGATGGAGAGCCTCACGCACGCAGCGGATCTCGAGTCCACCGCGGAAGGCCTGCAGCGGCTATGGAGCGGAGAAATTGCTCACTTGGAGGTCGAGAAGCGTTACCTGCGCAAAAGCGGCGGCCCGCTGTGGGTTCATGCAACCACCACGCTCGTCAGCGGCGGCGGCCCGGAGCCGGAATGTTCAGTTGAGTTTCTGCTCGATATCTCCGCGGGCAAGCAGATGGCAGCCACCCTGCTGCAGAACCAGACACTGCTGGCTACCGTAATCGCTGAACTGCCTATTGCATTGGTTGCCTGTGACGTCAGAGGTCAGGTGACGCATCACAATCGCGCAGCAGCCGAGCTGCTTGGAATTCCGCCGGAAGAGTCTCTCCCGGCGACCCCGCGCAACCCCTACCCCCTCACTTCTCGAGTGTATCTGGCAGATGGCACCACGCCAGTGCCGCGCGAGGATCGGCCGCTCGCGCGAACCCTGCTCGGTGACAAGGTGCGTGACGCCGAGTTCGTCATCGTCCGGCCGGATGGCTCACGCCGCACCGTGTTGTCGAGCGCCCAGCGCCTGATCGGCCACTCCGGCCAGCCACTCGGTGCGCTCGCGGTGATCGAGGACATCACCCAGCGGCGGCTCGCCGAAGAGGAGCTCGAGCGCGTACACAAGCAGCTGCTAGTCGCCTCCCGGCAGGCGGGCATGGCCGAAGTGGCTACGAATGTCTTGCACAACGTCGGCAACGTACTCAACAGCGTCAATGTCTCGGCGAGTATCGTCTCCGAGCGCATCAGGAAATCGAAGTGCGCCGGGCTGGCCCGCGTCGCTGCACTCCTCAGCGAACATGCGTCCGACCTGGCGACGTTCCTGACGGGTTCTCAAGGCAAGCACCTGCCGGTGCACCTGGAGGAGCTCGCCGCCAAGCTCATTGCGGAGCGTGATGCGGCCAGCGCGGAGCTGGCGGTGTTGCGCGGCAACGTCGAGCACATCAAGGAGATCGTGGCGATGCAACAGAGCTACGCGCGCCGGGGCGGCGTGACCGACATGGTCGACATTCGCACTCTGGTCGAGGACAGCCTGCGGATGAACGAGGGGGCGTTCAGCCGCCATGGGGTCACGCTCGTGCGCGATTTCCAGGACGTGCCGCTGATCACGGTCGACAAGCATAAAGTGCTGCAGATCCTGGTGAACGTGATCCGCAACGCCAAATATGCTTGCGATGAGTCCAGGAGCGGCGAGAAGCGCGTGACTGTCCGCGTGCGCGCGGTCAATGGCACGATGCTGATCGCTGTCAGCGATACCGGCGTAGGCATCCCGCCGGAGAATCTCGAGCGCATCTTCAGTCACGGCTTCACTACGCGCAAAGACGGCCACGGCTTTGGTTTGCACAGCTGCGCGCTGGCGGCCAAGGATCTCGGCGGCTCGCTGCAGGGCGAGAGCGCCGGAGCTGGCCAGGGGGCTACCTTCACCCTGACGCTGCCCCTCACCCAGCCGGAGCAACCCCGTGGCCGATGAATCCGAGTTGCTGACCCACCGCCTGCTGATGATCGATGACAATCCGGGCATCCACGAGGACTATCGCAAGATCCTCACTGGCTGCGATGACACGCAGACCTCGGCGGCGGAAGCGGCGTTGTTCGGCGAGCCGCAGCCGGCGGTGTCGCGGCCGACATTCGATGTGGACTCGGCGATGCAGGGACGGGACGGCGTCGAGTTGGCGCGCCGCGCCCTTGCCGAGGGACGCCCTTACTCAGTCGCCTTCGTGGATATGCGAATGCCACCCGGCTGGGATGGGCTGGAAACGATCGAAAACCTCTGGAAGGTCGACCCCGAAATCCAAGTCGTGGTCTGCTCGGCCTACAGCGACTACGATTGGATGGAGCTCCTGGCGCGGCTCGGGCACTCCGACAAGCTCATCGTCATCAAGAAGCCCTTCGAGCCCATAGAGATCCTGCAGTCCGCGAGCGCGCTGAGCCACAAGTGGCAGAACGCACGCACGCTCAAGCGCCACGTCGAGGGCCTCGAGCGGGTGGTCACCGACCGCACACGCGGACTCGAAGCGGCGAACCGACAACTGCGGCACCTCGCCTCGCACGACTCGCTCACCGGGCTCCCCAACCGCCTGCTGCTCGATGACCGCATCACACAGGCGATTGCCCAGGCGAATCGTCAAGGGCACGAGTTTGCCGTGGCGGTGCTGGATCTCGATCGCTTCAAGCTGATCAACGACTCCCTCGGCCATCGCGCGGGCGATGAGCTCCTGTGCGAGGTGGCGGGCCGGCTCAAGGGAGCCATCCGCAGCGTCGATTGCATCGCGCGGCTCGGGGGAGACGAGTTCGTGATCATCTTCGACGGCCCGATGACACGGTCGGAGACGCTGGAGATGGGCAAGCGCCTGTTGAAGGTGATGGAGCAGCCCATGCGGCTCCTTGGCATCGACGTGCACGTCTCGCCCAGCATCGGCATCGCGTTCTACCCGCGCGATGGCGCGAACATCGATACCCTGCTGGCGCACGCGGACGCTGCCATGTACTACGCCAAGGAGCGCGGCCGCAACGGCGCAGAGTGCTATACCGAGAGCATGGGCAGCGTGACACAGGAGCGCGTGAAGCTCGAGAGTGAGCTGCACGAGGCGCTGCGTCGCGGGCAATTCGAGCTGCATTACCAACCAAAGGTCGACACCGCCACGGGCCGGATCAACAGCGCCGAGGCGCTGATCCGCTGGCGCCATCCGCAGCGCGGCCTGCTGCTGCCGGCCGAGTTCATTCCGGTCGCCGAGGAGTGCGGCCTGCTCGATGCCATCGGCGAGTGGGTGCTGTTTGAGGCGTGTCGCCAAGGCAGGTCCTGGCAGCAGCGCGGTCCGCGTGCACTGCGCATCGCCGTCAACCTTGCACCGTCTCAGTTCCGTCTCGCGGAGCTGGTCGGGCAGATTCGCCGCGCTCTCAATGCCTCCGACCTGGACCCTACACTCCTCGAGATCGAGCTGACCGAGACCGCGGTCATGAGCGATGCCGAAGAATCGGTGCATATTCTCGAAGCCATCAGCCGCATGGGTGTACTCGTCTCGGTCGATGACTTCGGCACCGGCTATTCCAGCATGAGCTACCTGCGCCGCTTTCCGATCGACAAACTCAAGATCGACCGCTGCTTCGTCGAGCAGATGACTGCGCGCCGGGAAGACGCTTCCATCGTAGGCGCGATCATCTCACTGGCCCATAGCCTGTCCTTGAAGGTGATTGCGGAGGGCGTGGAGACGCCCGAGCAGTTGCAACTGCTCGCCAAGCTCGGCTGCGACCAGTACCAGGGCTTCTATTTCAGTCCCGCCCTCCTCCCCGCGAGGTTCGAGGAGCTACTGCGGGAGGATCCCGTCCTGACCGACGAGGATGCGGCGCGGACCCACAGCAAGCTCGCCGGCCTGAAGGCTTGAAGACTGCCTAAACTTAGTGCACCACCTAAAAGTAGTGCACCACACTGAAAAGCAGGCTGAAGGACGTGCCCAAGCTCCCGAAGTCGGACCTTCGCGATCCGAAATACCTGACTCCGAGTCCGCCGATGGTCCACGAGTCGGATAGATAATAGTTCGCCGAAATCTGCGCGATGCCGGATTGATCATACGCGTCCACCAGCGCAAAACCGGTCAGCTCGAGCTGCGCATTGAAGGCATTGACCCAGTCGGCGCGGGCAAAATACGCCTGCCCGGTGCTCTGTTGCTGCTGATCCCGAGCATAGGCCCGGAAGTACCAAAGCTCATCGATGAGCGGTGATTGTGGCTCCGCATGCGTCCCCGCTGCGAACCATCTATGCCAATCTCTGCGTGAAAAGCCCGCTTGATTCAGCAGGTATTCAAAGTTGACCGTCAAATCGGCTTTCGTCGTATAGGACGCACCGATCGCAAGCTCGCTTCTGAACGTCCTGCGGGAACCGGCGGACAGCGGATTCTCGGGGTTCACCGGCAAGGTGCCGGTCTCCCGCCCGTAATTGAAAGCCTCGGTGATGAGATTTGGGCGCCGGGCGCCGGCCCACTCGAGATAGGCTACGGTGCTCTGCCCCAAGCCCACTGACAGATTGGTTCCCAGGTGCAATTGCCCCCCTTCCCGGTACAGCAGGAACTCAGGGCTCGCGTTGTCACCCAGGTTGATGCTTCCCTTCACCAGAAAGCGATCGTCTGCATTCGTTCTGTCGAACATCGGATTGACGCTCGGCAGGTTTGTGTTTGTATATATGCGGCTTCGCGCTCGTATGCCGGGCGCGAATACAATCGTCAGAGAGCCAGCGCCCCACATATGCTGCACGCGCGCCATCAGAGTACCCAAGCGGTCCTCCCGCAGGGCCGAGGGATCTAAAGATAGCGGCTCCGTGACCGATCGCGCCGCCCTCCGCAGGCAGCCGCGATGGCAAAAAAAGTCGCATGAAGACCTGGCATATGCAGTTCCCGCGGCCATCCCGCTCGACGGGTACCCTCGCCCGCTCGCATGGTGGTCCAGGCTTCGCACCCGCTCAGGCTGGTCGGCCCTGCAAGCGGGAAGGCCGCGACTCGGTCAGTAGCTCTCCAGAACGACGGAGCCGGTCTCCAGCAGGGATTTGAGGTTGGCCAGAACCTTCGGCCACACGCCGGAGGCTGCCGCGATGTATTTCGAGCGGTCGCAATCGAGAGAATGGCTGAGGGTCAGCTTCACCGCCGGCCCGCTCGCTTCGAGCTCCATCGTGCACTGCCCCGTCCCTTCGGCCTTGAATTCCGGATTGACGACGTTCTGCCAACGGATCACCAGACGTCGGAACGGCTCGGCATCGACGATTTCGCCGCTGTCGCAGGTGCGGCCGTCCGGGAACAGGAGCTGCCAGGGAGATCCCACGGTCCAGCGGCTCTCGGAGCGCATGCCGAACCAGTACTGCTGCGTGGCGCTCGCGTCCGTCAGCGCCTGCCAGAGCCTCTCCGGCGTGGCGCGAATGTAGGTAACGTAGTCAAAAGTTGATGTAGCCATTGATTTTCTCGTGTTGCCGTCTAGCGTGCTTCAAAATTCTCTTGGCAAGGATCGGGAAGCCATTTTCCGAATGGCTTCTTTCACCTTCGTCGCGTTCGGGCCCTCTCCGGCCCCCTCGTAGAAGGACATGTCTTCTTCGATGCCGACGAGGCGCAGACACTGGCCCCCCGGAGCCTGGAAATAGAGGTGGGGATCGGGTATGTCCAGCTTGCGGACCAATCCGGATTCGAGGATCTTCCGGCTCATGGCGGCAACGTCGTCAGACTTGAGCTCGAGCCATATGGCCCTGGAGCTGCGCAAGAACTCGCTTTCATCGGTGACATCCCCGTAGACGAATCCGATAAAGAAGCTGTCGCCCACACAAACGAAGTCCCTTTCAGCATCCGCTCTCGTGATCTTGCCGCCGAGCACGTCGCAATAGAACTTACGGATGCTGTCACGAAGCTGCTTGGGAACCAGGACAGAGGCATGATTTCCCAGAACGACTTTAGCCATGATCTTTTCCTTCCAGCCTGCTCAGTGCTTTCTTTCGTAATCCTGCAGGACGACGGAGCCCGTCTCCAACAGGGACTTGAGGTTGGAAACAACCTTCGGCCAGCCGCCGGATACCGCTACGATGAGCTTCGACCCGTCGCGCTCGATGGTGTGAGTGATGGTGAGCTTGACGGCCGTGCCGTGGGGCTCCAGCTCCATCGTGCAGAGGGACACGCCCTCGGCCTTGAGCTCGGGGTTCCATTGGTTTTCCCAGCGGATCACCAGGCGCCGGGGCGGATCGGATTCCACGATCTCGCCGGAGTCGAGCACATCGCCCTCGCCGGTGACGAGCTTCCACGGCGAGCCGGCTTTCCACGGGCTTTCACTGCGCATGCCAAACCAGTATTGCGCAGTGAATTCCGGGTCGGTCAGGGCCGACCAGAGCTTCTCCGGCGTGGTACGGATGTAGGTAACGTAAACGCAGGTTGACCGGGCCACAGAGTCCTCCAAATCGGTAGGGTTACTTTGTCTCGGGAGCTGCATGGTGAGATCGACGGGTACACGCGCTTGCAGGAGGCCGGACCTATCCATCAGTCTTCTCCAGCCGCTGTTTCAGTTCCGCCAGCGCTTTGAGTCGCGGCTTCTCGAACTTGGCAATCCACCGCTCGTAGATCTCCTGCAGCGGCACCGGATTGAGGAAGTGCAGCTTTTCCCGCCCACGGCGCAGCGTAGCCACGAGGTTCGCCGCTTCCAGCACCTCCAGGTGCTGGGTCACGGCCTGACGCGTCATATCCAGGTGGCTGCAGAGCTCGCCCAAGGTGCGGCCGTCGTCGGCGTGCAACAAATCCAGCAGCTTGCGCCGGCTGGGGTCCGCCAGAGCCTTGAACAAAAGATCGGTGTCTTGGGCCTTTGCCATGTCCCATACATGCAAGTGATTACTTGCATATAGTATAGGCAGGTATTTGCCTGCATGTCAAATCCGCCAGACCCCGACAGGCGCCTGCAGCCGATCCACGCCTCCCCCGAATGACACCTATTGGCGGGACGCTCCAACCGGAAGCGTCATGATTCGCTTCATCTCGGATGTCGAAAAAATGCCGGGATCTCTCAGGTAATCAAGCATCATCGGGAAGCTGTCGGCACCCCAGAACAGCTCCTCGCCGATGAGAAACGTAGGAACACCCCAGACTCCATGGGCCAGCGCCTCCTCCGTGTTTCCCCGCAACTTGTCCTTGACCGCCGAATCGCCGGCAAGCGCTTCCGGCTCTGCCACTCCGAACTCCTTCCCCAGCGCTCTCAAGCCCTCCGGAGTTGACGGATCCTCGCCGCGCCCGAAGACGAAGCGGCTGGTGAGCCGCGCCTGCTCCACCGTCGGTCCCAAAGCACACAGGAGTCGGAGTGCCGCAAGCGGATTGAACGGGTGCCGTGACGGCATGCGAAACTCGAGCTTACGGGACCGGGCGAGCCACGCGCACTGCCGATAGGTGTGGATGCGCTTCGTCGGAAGTTCCGCAGGCCCCTTCGTTCCCCAGTGCTTGAGGAGCCCCGCAAGGAGCACCGGCACCGGCCGTACGCGGATACCCGCGGGCAGCCGATCGAGATCCGGCAGCTGCAAATAAACGTACGGGGAGATGGGATCGAAGTACCAGGTAATTTCGTGAGACATGAGGTACTCACTGCGGCCGGCAGGCGCAGTACTGCGAGAAGATTCCTAACTCCACGCGCCTCGTGACCCCCACGAAGCCCGCGGCGTGGAGCGCCGCGATGATCCTCGGCGGGGCGATACAGGTCTCGATGGTGTCCCAGTAATAGCGCATGAGCAGCGGGGTGTCGCGCTCGCGAGCCAGCACGCGCGCAGCCCAGGGCACCAGCGTGCGCATGTAAGTCTTCAGCAGCTCACGCTTCCAGCGCTGATCGGGGCACGTGATCTCGAGCAGACAGAGCCGGCCTCCGGGCCGCAGTACCCGCGCGAACTCGCGGAACGCAACCGATAGATCACTGATGTGGCGCAGTGCGTAACCCAAGCACAGGAAATCAGCCGCGGCGTCGGGCGCAGGTATCGACTCGGCGCGTCCCACGGCAAGCCGCACCCCCGGCGGTAGGGCGCGGGCGTTCGACAACATAGCCACGCTGGGATCCACCCCGAGCACGGAGCCCCCCGGACCTGCCAGGCGCGCGGCCTCCCGCGCCACCAGGCCGGTGCCCGTCCCGACGTCAATGACCTGCATGCCCGATTGCAGGCCGGCCGACCTCAGCGCGCGCCGCCGATACCAGGAGCCCGAGCCCATCGCCATGAGGCCCACGGTGCGCTCATAGTCCAGGGCGGTGCGGTCGAACAGATCCACCACCCACGCGCAGCGCTGCTGGTCCTGACCGTAGTAGCCGCGCAGTGGTGCGTGCGGCGCGTGCGGGCCACCGACCGGGGTGACGGCAACCTGTGTAGGCGATGGCATACCAGACATTATGCCTCGCCCCGAGCCCATCGGCCACGCAGCCGACAAACGCCTCGAATGTCAGAATCTGGCTTCTGGGCCACGAATCCGGAACACAAATTGCTGCCCAGGCTTGCAATACGTAAGCACGGAACCGGCCCGGTCCGTGTCGAACGCAACCGCTTTTGCGTTCGCAGCTGATCCGACGCGCCGCCCCGGCGCAGACTCATGGGAGAAGAGCGATTGAGGACCATGAGCAGTGTAACCCCACGTGCGCGTCACCTGGCGCTGCTGGCATTCCTGTCAGGCCTGTGCCCGCCCGCCCTCGCTCAGGAGATCCACATGCTCGTCGGGGGACAATACACCGCGAGCCTGCACGAAAAGACGTACTCGTACTCCATCGAGTATCTCGAGAATTTCAATGACTACGTGTACGGGACGTTCACCTGGCTCAACGAGGGGCATGTCACGAACCATCATCGTGACGGCTATAGCCCGCAGCTCTGGCTGCGATTGCCCAGCGCATCGCGCCGCTTCACGCTGTCAGCAGGTGTCGGTCCCTACCGCTACTACGACACGACCTCTCTTGCGGCCGTGGGTGTCACCGATGCGCATGGCTGGGGGGTGCTCGGCAGCGTCGCGGCGCAATGGTACTTCCACAATCCGTGGATGATGGAGCTGCGCTACAACTACGCCCACACGACCAACAGTATAACGACGCACACGGCGCTCGTCGGCTTCGGCTACCAGTTCGAGCATTCGAGCGCCGCCGGACCGGTGTGGAACACGCAGCGCTATGGCTTCCTGCCGCCGGATCAGCGCTTCGAGCTGGCCGTGATGGCCGGCGGCACTGTGGTCAATAACTTCAACTCGCCGCGCGGGGTCGCCTGGGGAACCGAGCTGCGCTATCGCCTCACGCCCTACATCGACGCAATCGGAACGTACCTCGACGAAGGCGATGCGCGTGTCGTGCGGCGCAAAGGCGCCGCGGGCCAGCTCGGGCTCAAACGCGAATTCCTCAACCACCACGCCGATGTCGGCGTGGCCGGCGGGTTCTACTTCGCGCACGACAGGGATTACACCAGTCCCGAGACGCAGGTGCTGGGACTCATCACCACGCGAACCCAGGTGCTCGGGCTCCTCACCATGACCGCCACCTACCGCATGGCGGCAGGCTTTCGCCTGCGCGCCTATTGGTACCGCACCCTCACCACCAACGGCCGGGATACCGACGTGGTCATGCTTGGGCTCGGCTGGGCTCTTTGATCGGGGTATTCCGCCGGCACGGGCCGCCCAAGTACCTGTCTCCTAAGGGCTTTCACCTCACCTTCCGTGCCCGGAATTATTTTCACGATGACGTCGATAGCGGCGGCTGGCGTTCGGCTATTGGGTGAGAGATGCCCGTTCCCCTGCCGCAGGACCGTCATGAAATACCTTACTTTCATTCGCCATCCCGAATCGTATCGAGAGGCTGGGCCACCGCCCGCCCTCATGGAGGCCATGGGCCAATTCGTGCAGAAGTGCATGCAGGACGGTTCGCTCGTCGACACCGGAGGCTTGCTGCCGAGTAAAGACGGCTTTCGCATCCGCCTCACCAAAGGTGTCATTTCGATGACCGACGGCCCCTTCATCGAGACCAAGGAAGTGATCGGCGGCTGGGCCATCCTCGAAGCGGACTCGAAGTCCGACGCGCTGCGCATCGCGCGGGAATTCATGAAGCTGCATCTGACACACTGGCCGGAGTTCGAAGGCGAAGCCGAAGTACGGCCGATGTTCGAGCCCGGCCTAGGGCCCCAGGGGACGGCGGGCAACTGCCGGTAGTTAAATCTGGACGCTGAGGCCGCTCCCGGGCCGATTCGCGGCCCGAATGTCGCCGCCGTGCAAAAGGGCGGGTGACTCGGAATTCGTGCGACGTTATTTGGTAGGAACGGCTGCTGCCGTTGTGCTGCGGCCGCGCAGGCTGTTGATCGCGAACCCGCAGACCAGCACCAGCAGGACGATGAGCTGCGCAATCGAGGACTGCCACGTGGGATACACGCCCAACAGCTCAATGTGTGGAACCGGCGCAACGGTCACGGGCGCCCAGCCGGCCTCCTGCAGGGCCGAAACGCCCTTGCCGGTGAGCACGATGGCCAGCACGGCGATGAGCACCGAGCTCGCCGAGAAGAACTTGCCGATGGGCAGGCGGCGGCTCGTGCGCAGGAGAATCCAAGCGATGAGGCCCAGAGTCACTGCGCCCGCTCCGATCCCTGCGAGGAGCCAGAATCTCTCGCCCGGGTTCCACAGTGCCACGTAGAAAAGAATCGTCTCAAAGACCTCGCGATAAACGGAAATGAAAGCGAGTCCGAACAGGAACCAGGCGGATCTCTGATTGACCGCGAAGGTCATCTTGCCTTTCAGGTAGGCCTGCCAGCGGCCGCCAATGCTCTTGCCGTGCATCCAGAGCCCGACGCTGACCAGGACTGCGGCTGCAAATACGGATGAGAATCCTTCGGTCAGCTCCCGGTTGGCGCCGCTGATGGATATCGCGTAGCGTGCCAGCGCCCACGTGATGGCGCCCGCGAGGAGAGCAGAGCTCCAGCCGGCGTGCACGTAGCGGAGCGCCGTCAACCGTTCCGCTTTGCGCAGGAAAGCCAGCAAGGCCACTACCACGAGCAGCGCCTCGAGTCCTTCGCGCACCAGGATCGTGAATGCGCCGAGGAAGGTGGTCACCGGATCGTTGCCGGCCTCGGAGGTGACTCCCTCCGCCTGATCCAGCAGCGAATTCACCCGAGTCGCTTGCGCAGCGACGCTGGCGACTGGCGCGTGGCGCGACAAGGCCGTCCGGTACGCGCCCATTGCCGTTTCCAGCCGCATGCGCAACGCACCATCCCGGGCATTGAGCTCGGGCTCGATGGGCTCGATACCATCGAGGTATGCCGACAAGGCCATCCCTGTGGATTCCTCGACAGAACCGGCGCGGTACGCGGCGAGACTCGCTTGCAGGCGCGCTCGCGCCAGGGGAATGCCGTGCAAGGCCTCTTGCAGGGCGTCCGGGTGCGCACGCAGGTAGCCGACTACCAGCCGGGATTTCGGCAAGCCAAGCTCAGGTGCCAACTGAGTCACCCGCGCCTGAGACAGGTCATTCAGGTCGGTGATCCGGGCACGGGCCCTGGTATCTCGCTGCCAGAAGCGCGCCGCACTATCCGACTGCCCCTCGGGATAGGCGAGCGTGCCGACGTAGTACGCGAGATCCCAGCGGCTCTGCGCCGAAAGCTTCTTGCCGTAGCTCGCCATCGGCGTGCCCTGGACACCTTGGGTGATGACCTCATAGAGAGACAAAGCGCTGCGCTCATCGGCACGCGCTTGGGCCGTGAAATTCACCGGCGGGGGCGACAGGCGCACACCCACCGGGCCATCGCCCTTGCCGGTAGGTCCGTGGCAGGCAGCGCACTGCTGCTGATAGAGCGCGGCGCCCCGCCCGAGATCGGGCGCCCGCTGCGGCCCGGTGGCGATCGGATAAGCCGCCAGCAACGCGTCAGCCAGCGTGTGGGCGCTACGAGCAACATCCGCAGGCGACGCTTTGGCATCGATCTGAGCAATCAGCGTATTTGCTTGAGCGAGCAGCGACGCACTAGACGCGCTCGGCGGCAGAGCCTGAATCCGGCTTTTCGCGGTACGCGAGAACTCGCGCATTTCCGAGTATTCAGAAGCGCTGATTACCGAGCCGTCCTTGATTGCCCCGGCGTAATCGGTCGAGAGGTAATCGATCATCTGCCAGGTCTGAGGGACCGTGGCGGCGGCGTCCTGAGCAGATGCCGCAACGCTCGAGAGAAGTCCGATCACGCCGGCAGCGAGAAAAAGCCCAACCTTGGCGCTGCAAATGCGACTCGTTCTCATTCCTTCAGTATAGCTGCATCCGGTGAGGATGTCGTGCATGGCCCAACCGGAGCCACCCCGCCTGCGGGCAATCGGGCAAGCAGCCCGCCCTCCTTCGTCATTGACTACTCTGCTGCGGTTCGCTGATATCCCGGCATGGCGCTCACCTCCGCCCTCACTCGACCGGGGATCCTCGCGGCACTCGGGGCAGCACTGCTCTTTGGTAGCGGCACTCCACTCGCCAAGGCACTGCTCGCGAGCGTCGACCCGTGGCTGATGGCGGCACTGCTCTATCTCGGTTCCGGACTCGCACTGACTGCATATCGCAGGATTCGCCGCAGCCCTCGCGTGCGCCTGGAGAAGAGCGAGGTACCTTGGCTCGCTGGTGCAGTCGCCGCGGGGGGACTCATCGCACCCGTGTTGCTGCTATACGGTCTGACCGGCATGCCTGCCTCAGGCGCATCGCTCCTGCTCAATGCTGAGGGGGTATTCACGGCGCTGCTCGCGTGGTTTGCGTTCCGAGAGAACTTTGACCGCCGCATCGTCCTCGGCATGGCAGCCATCACAGCGGGCGCCATAGTCGTGAGTTGGCCCGGCGCGCCGACCTTTGGAAAGCTCTGGCCGGCCTTGGCAATACTCGGCGCGTGCCTCGCGTGGGCAATTGACAACAACCTGACTCGCCGGGTGTCCTTGAGCGATGCTACATGGATAGCGTCGGTGAAGGGGCTGGGTGCAGGATGCGTGAATCTCCTGCTCGCGTTCACGATCGGATCGGCGATACCGGCGCCGGCACGAGCTCTTGAGGTGCTGTTGATAGGCTGCGTGTCGTACGGCGTGAGTCTTGCACTGTTTGTTGTTGCCCTACGGCATCTCGGTGCCGCGCGGACCGGCGCCTACTTCTCCGTGGCACCATTTTGCGGTGCAGTCCTCGCCGTGGCAGCTTTGGGCGAGCCCATGACGGTACGATTGCTGATCGCCGGGGCGCTGATGGCCCTCGGGGTGTGGCTGCACGTGACGGAACAGCATGATCATCTACATACGCACGAGCCGTTGGAACACGAGCACGAGCACGAGCACGAGCACGACGAGCATCACCAGCACTCGCATGACCGATGGCTGCCGGCCGCAGCGCGGCACAATCACCGGCACCGCCACGAGGCTCTGACTCACACTCATCCCCACTTCCCGGACGCTCACCATCGCCACGAGCATTGAGTCCCTGACGGACTCGGCGCGCGGTCGCGGGAAGAATCGAATTTACTCGGAATCAGCCGCTGCGTGATGGTCCTGGCTGCAAAGCCCGTGGTCGGCCAGAGTCGCAATCACACGGCAATCGCGAACGCGATTCCCATGACGGTGCGCCAGCATTCGTTTGAGCTCTGAGCGCAGGCTCGTCAGCATCGCAATGCGGCGGTTTACCGCCTCGAGCTGTCGCCGCGCGATCCGATCGGCCCCCGCACAGTCGGACTCCTGTTGGTCCGAAAGAGCGAGCAGCTCCCTGATCGCGGGCAGGGGGAACCCCAGCTCGCGCGCATGGCGGATGAAGCTCAGTTTCTGCCGGTGCGCCTCGCCGTAGCGGCGCTGGTCGCCAGCGGTACGCATCGGCGCCGGGAGCAGCCGGATCTGCTCGTAGTAGCGGATCGTCTGGACCTTGCAGCCGACGCTGCGGGCCAGCCTGCCGATTGGCATCAGGACATCGGTCATACTTGAAGCTCCAGCCGCTAGAGCTTTTACGATAGGCGCCGGTACCAGCCAATTCAAGTCAGCTTGCCTGCGGGGGATGTCGCGACCGTCATGGCCCATGATCATTCGCATTCTGGTGACCATGGCGAGAGCCATGACCACGTCCACCACCACGATCACAGCCACGGTGCGAGCGAGCGCCGCCTCCTGGTCGCGCTCTGCATTCTGTTCACCTTCACGGCCACCGAGGCTCTCGGGGGATGGTTTGCCAATTCGATCGCGCTTCTCGCGGAAGCCGGTCACATGCTGGCGGACTCGGGCTCACTCCTGCTGGCCATCTTTGCCGTTCGCGCCAGCCGGCGACCGGCGAACGCTCGACATACCTACGGCTCCGCCCGATACCAGACCCTCGCCGCCTACACCAATGGCCTGTTGCTTCTCGCGCTGACGGTATGGGTGCTGGTCGCGGCATTCCGTCGCCTCGCGGCGCCTCCTGCCGTCGACGGCCCATTGATGTTGGTCATTGCCTTGATCGGCGGTGCAGCCAATCTCGCCGCCCTCACCACGCTCGCCGGCGCCAGCTCGCTCAACGAGCGTGGCGCTCGCGCTCACGTATTGAGCGACCTGCTGGGCTCGGCGGCAGCCGCCGGTGCCGCACTCCTGATCCTCGAGTTCGGGTGGCGAGTGGCAGACCCGATCCTCTCGTTGCTGGTGTCGCTGCTGATTCTGCGCTCCGGTTGGCGGCTGACGCGCGAAGCCGGACACGTTCTACTCCAGGGCACGCCGCCAGCGCTGGATCCCGATACCCTCGCCCGCGACCTGGCTCAGGTCTCAGGCGTGCAGGACGTGCACCACCTTCACGTCTGGTCGCTGACGGGCGAGGCGCCCGTGGTCACCTTACACGCCACCATCGACCCCGATGCCGACCAGCAGGCTGCCTTGCAGGGAATATTGCAGCGCCTGCACGGCCACCATACGGGCGCACATGCGACGATTCAGATCGAATGCGGTGACTGCCTCGACAGCGTCGACCACCCCTGTCACGGGGCATAGCCGCTGCTCTCGTGGCAGCCGTTGTGTGGCTCAGTAGCGGTGGATACCCGTCACGCCGAAAGTGCGCGGCCGGAAAGTCCACTGGCTCTGCTGCCGCGTTGCCGCCTCACAGGCCGGCGTAGGCGTCCCGTTCGGCCGGCTCAGCACGTTGACTCAGGCTAACACATTACCCTATAGTAAGCATTACTAAATGGTAATGTATAGGAGAGCCAGCATGCCGCAGGTCACCCGCTCCATCGAAATCGAGGCCCTGCCGAGCGCCGTCTGGCACTGGCTGGCCACCGAAGAGACGCTGCGTCGCTGGATCAGCCCCAGCCTGCAGATCGACATGCGCCTGGGTGGCGTTTACCGCTTTCTCGGACCCGATGACAGAACGTGGGTCAGCGGTAAGGTGCTGGAGCTCGAGCCGGAGAGGAGCCTCATCTTGTCCTGGCTGGAGGAAGGAAGTGGCTGGCTCAACCCTGCGCGGCTCGTCATCAGGCTCGCCCCGACGGCCTCAGGCACGCGAGTTACCCTCATTCACGACGGATTCGAGGGAATTGGAGCCTCGAACGTGGCCGAGTGGGTGCGCGATTATGAGCGCGGCGCCGATGCTCACCGAATTCTCGAAAAGCTGGCCTGCCTGGTGAGCGCTGCACATGCCGAGCGATAGCGACGCCCTGTTCCGTATTCTTGCAGACCCGACGCGCCGACAAATCCTCGATCTGCTGGCCGAACAGGGCCCCCTCACCGTTGGTGAATTGGCTGCCGAGTTCCCTCGACTGGTCACTTCAGGGATTTCCAAGCATCTGATGAGCTTGAGAGAAGCGAGTTTGGTATCCGCAACACGTCGGGGGCGACAGCAGATCTATCAGTTGGAGCCCGCCGCTCTGGCGGCCACACTGAAGCCGTGGCTTTCCAAATACGAGCGGTACTGGTCCACCGCGCTCGAAAGACTGCGTGATCTGGCTCAGGAGAGTGGCACAGAAGCCGGTCACGCCTCCTCGAGGCAGAGCAGACGAACGAGGCAGAAATGAAAGCTCCCGCCTATGGTGTTGCTGTCACGTTGCTCCTCCTGGCCTCGCAAGGTATCGCACGAAACGGCCAAGCCAACCAACCCGGCATGTCGCCGGTTTCGCTATATCTCCTGCCCCTCGATGAGGAGATTTCCCTCGCGCGAAGCGCTGCGCCCGAGTCGATCTCCAAGGATGCCGAGATCCTCGTCTTTACCAGGACCGGATATCGCAGGGCGGTAAGAGGTAAGAATGGC
The DNA here is from genome assembly GCA_035652555.1 of Steroidobacteraceae bacterium. GTDB lineage: Bacteria > Pseudomonadota > Gammaproteobacteria > Steroidobacterales > Steroidobacteraceae > 13-2-20CM-66-19. Next base: position 24,663 of record DASRDO010000041.1, read on the forward strand.
TTCGTCTGCATGGTCTCACGTTCCTGGTTCGCCGCTTTCGGTGATCCAGACTTTTGGAGCCCGCGGGTGCGCGCGCCAATCTGCTATAACGCTGTCGCGGCGCTTTCGCAGGTGCCGGAGGCAATCAAACGAACACGGGTTGCGCTCGCCAGCGGATCGGAATCCCGAATTCTGCAAGCCCTCGAAGCAGGCATAAAGAGCGGCGAGCTGCCAGTGGCCAGGGCCGGATCACTGGCCTACATGATGTCCAAGGGGACCTATTTCAATCATCGCACCACTCACTGGCGTCCACACCTCATGTTCTTCGTTCCCGAAACGGATCCGAGATCCTGGGGCGCCGGGCTCGCACGCTCGCCCATTCTCGCAGTCGTCAACCGGGAAGAGCATATGACGGTGTTTCTGATTCCACTCGGCCGATGGTCGGATGGGACCGTATCGCGGGCACGTTGAAAGGACACAGCTGCGGACAGTGCGTGGCCTCGCATGATGAGACGACCGTTACCGGCCAGCGAAGTGACTCTCTAAGGCTTGACGAACTTCAACGTCATCCGGTCGGATTCACCGATCGCCAGGTACTTGGCCCGGTCCTTCTGGCCCAGGGCCAGCGTCGGCGGCAGCGTCCAAACACCCTTCGGATAGTCCTTGGTGTCGTTCGGGTTAGCGTTGATTTCGGACCTGGCAACCAGCCGGAACCCAGCCTTGCGGGCGAGCCTGATCACGAAGTCCTCGGAGACGTAGCCGGTCTTGACCCAATCCGCACGCGTAGTGCCGGGCGCCGCACGGTGTTCGACCAGGCCGAGCACTCCGCCAGGCTTGAGCGCGCGATACATCGCCGCAAACATCTTGCTCGCGTCACCGGCCTCCAACCAGTTGTGGACGTTGCGGAAGGTGAGTACCAGATCCACGCTGCCGGGGGGAGCGATCTGCCAGTGATCAGGCGGCCCGACCTTGGTCACGATCACGCGATCGTAGTACTGCGGCGCCGCAGCAAGCTTGTCGTGGAATTCGGCATCGCGAAACGGCGGCTGGAGAGCCGCGTAGTACTTCCCGTGCGCCCGCAGGTAAGGCGCCAGAATCTCGGTCCACCAGCCGCCAGCGGGCCAGATCTCGACCACATTCATGTCCGGCTTCAGGCCGAAGAATTCCAGGCCTTCCAGCGGGTGCCGGTAACGGTCGCGGGCCTCGAACGCCGCAGTGCGCTGTGGTCCGGCGATGACTTCGGCAAGCGTGGATGACGGCGGCGCCGGCGACGCTCGCGCCACGCAGGCAAGGATGAGCAATGCGACGGCGGCGAGTATGCGAGTACATTTCATGGGAAAACCTAGGTCGTCCAAGCGACTGCGGCTGCCGACGGCCACAATCTACACATGTAGACGACACTTTTCAAGCACGGGCCGCGGCCACTGTACGCTCCCCGGTGGAACGCGACACCCGTATCTCACAGCGAAGAGTATAGAAACACGACCGATGCCACTGCCATGAGCGCCGTTGCCGTCCATCCCGTCAGCTTCAGGCGCCTTGAAATGCAGAACCTTCCCATGACATCCGTGCGAGCACCGAGCAGCATCACCATCGCCATGACCGGGACCGATACGATACCGTTGAGTAGCGCGGCCCACACGAGCGCCTTCATGGGGCCGATCCGCAGAAGATTGGCCACCGCCCCGAGCGTGATCGCGAGTGCGATCGACGCGTAAAAGGCCTTTGCCCGTAGCGGCGCTCGCGAGAGGCCCACCGGCCACCGGCGCGCTTCACCCAACGCATAGGCAGCGGAGCCCGCCAACACCGGAACTGAAAGCAGGCCGGTTCCGATGATTCCAAGGGCAAAGAGCAGCGATGCGGAGGCGCCGGCGATCGGTCGCAGGGCCACGGCCGCCTCGGCGGCAGTCTCGATGGGCACGGACCTGCCCGACTTGAGAGTGACGGCCGACGTGATCAGGATGGCGAGCGCCACCAGATTGGAAAACCCCATGCCCACGAGCGTATCCAGCCGGATACGGGCGAATGCTCGAGTTGCCTGACCCGGCTGTCTGAGCAGGGGCTGCCGGGAGGCCATTGATTTGGTGTCCTCTACTTCCTGACCCGCCTGCCAGAAAAAGAGATAGGGACTGATGGTCGTGCCGAATATGGCCACCACGATGAGCCAGAAACTCTGATCGAGGTGCAAGCCGGGCCAAACCAGGCCGTGGATCAGTTCGGTCCAGGGGACCCGAACGCTCGCCAACGCCCCAAAGTAGGCAAGGAGCGAGAGCGTCAGCCACTTGAGGATGCCCACGTAACGGGTATGTTCGAGAAGGATCTGGCCGCTCGCGGTGATCACGCCAAACAGGAGCACACCGAGCCATACCGGGACGGGAACCAGCAACCGGAGCGATTCGGTCATGGCACCGAGATCGGCTCCGATGTTGAGCACGTTGGCGGCAAAGAGCAGTCCCACGATGACCGATAGCGTCCAAGTCGGATAATGCTCGCGCAAATTGCCGGCAATGCCGCGGCCGGTCGTGCGCCCGATACGGGCGCAGATCGCCTGGATCGCCACCATGAGCGGATAAGCCAGCACCAGCGTCCACGCCAGTGCGAATCCGTACTGCGCGCCCGCCTGAGCATAGGTGGCAATTCCGCTCGGATCATCGTCGGCCGCACCGGTAATGAGTCCGGGACCCAGGCTGCGCCAGAACGCCGGTCCACGTGAACCGATGGACCCGCGCTTTTGCGGACTCTGCCGGACGGGAGTTTGGGAACCTGGCACCGAGCGCTATCCGCAGCTACACCAACGTTACCCGAGCAAGAACCGAACCCAACTCTTTACCTCGGTAAGGGCGCGCGCCCGATGCGCTCGTCCTCTCAGCGGCTCACCCACCCGATCTCGCGGGCAGTCGCCGGCCCGACGCGCTCATCCTCGAGACCTTCGGGCATGCGGGCTTCCGTAGCGCTGAGTGGCGTTTTTACGGCCATGATCTCGGCGAGCTGCTGCGGATAGAGCGGCAAGCGCTGCGGGTCGGCGAAGCCATCCGGGTACTTGGGCAGACCGGTGGTCAGGTCGTATTTGTCCGTGGCGCCGAAGGTATGCAGCAGCTCGTGGACCATTACGATGCGGTTCTGCGCCTCCTGCGAGCGGCTCGCAAACACATGCACCACGGCAGTCAGTCCGCGCTGCAGCCCTGCCGAGTGCGGGAGGCGGGAGAGCAGCGCCGGGTCGTGGTAAAGGAGAAACATCGCAATCTGAGGGCGGGGAGAAACCGCAGCGAGCATGCGGTAGCGGTAGTAGCGCAACCTCAGGCTCCAGACGATGCGCGTGAGAACGCCCGCGCCAGGATCGAGGGCCGGGGGTGCGGACGCCAGGGTCGGGTAGAGCTGCACTGCAACCGGCTCATCGACGGCTACTCCGTAACGGCTGGCCTCGGCCTTCACGAAGCTGCCGACTTCGTCGATCCTGCCCTGATCGAGGTGAGCGAGATAGTCCGCAGTCGCAGGACTCGCATCGGCACTGACAGGGAACGCACCGATGTAGACCGTGCGCTGCCAGCGAGTAGTGCTGAACCGATCGATCCATGCCTGACCGGCCACGACCACAAGGACCAGCACAAGGAAGCCAGTTCGTAAGGCTCGCCACATCGTTCAATCTCGCGTGATACGCGCGCCAGGATAGCGCCTCCCCTATTACACCTGGCCTGAACGGCGGTGCCCTTGCGTGCTTCACAGATCGGCCCCCTCGCGTCGCCCGCCGGCCGCACGATCGTCGTTGGCACCGTGTGAGCTTGCCTCGACGCTGCCAGCGCGTCTCACCCGTCGCAGCGTGTGCCCTCGCCTCGCAGACGCGCGGCCGCCGCGGCGGGTGGTCTTCGTGCGCGATAGAACACCCATCCGATTGCGTTCACGAGCAGCGTTGTGCCGGCGACCTTTGCCGCGAACCTGCCGGGCTGCACCTCGCTCATGAACGGATACGCATTCAAGGCCAGGATGAAGAGAATCGTGACCACGCCGATTGCGCAGACGACGGCGACGCCTCGCGGCAGTCGCGAACGAACACTGCGGGCGCCACACACCGGAATCAGGAACATCGCCAGATATGCGAGCGCGTAGAACTCGTTGCTGGCATCGTTCAGTACACCGAACGCCTCCGCCGCACGAACCCCCGCGCTGCCGAGCACCAGCATCGCCAGGATGATTCCGCTCGTCATGCAAATCGAGTTCACCGGTGTTCTGTACACCGGATGGAGCTCGTTGAACCACGCGGGAATGAGGTGATCCCAGCCTGCCGCCATGGGCAGACGAGTGGCGCCGGTGAAAAGGAAACTGGCCGCGCCGAGGATGCGGATCTGCAGCAGCAGGATCGCGAGCTTGCCGACGGCCGCGGCCGGACCGGCCGACCCGAGCGCCAGGGACAGCGTCTGCGGGATCGGTGCAACGTAGTTGATCGCGGTTCCCGGATGCGAGCCGTGAATGCTGACCACCGCTGCAGTGCCGAGCACGAACATCAGCAGGATGATCGGTGAGGCTATTACCACCGACCGTCCGATGGCGCGGCCGGGGGAGTGCGTCTCGCCGGCCATGATCGCGATGTACTCGAGACCCGCCGCGGCGAAAAGGACCTGGCCGATCAGCGACAGCGAGGTGGCATCGTTGCGAGGAAAGTGCAGCGCGAACGGCGCATAGCGTAATCCCGCGCCATGCAGCCATGCCCAAAGCGGCGTCACGATCAACAACACGAACACCAACAGCACCGCTGCGCCGCTGACGTTATGAATCCACTTGCTGAGCCCCAATCCGCGCACTGCACTCAGGGTGAGCAGCGCCACGATCGCCGTGAGCACCGGATAAACAAACAGATGATTCTCGGGCAATCGCGCTGCAGCCGGCCCGATCATGTATGACATCTCGCTCGGCAGCTGAAAGAGTATCGTTGCGATCGAGCTGAGCGCGAAAGCCCAGAGGTTCCATGCGGTCATGAATCCGATCGCATCGCCGAACGACCGGCGCGCCCAGGAATATAGCCCGCCTTCGAGCGGCATTTCGCGATTGAGGTAGTACACGGCAACCGCCATCGGCGTGTAAAAGGCCGTGAACGCGAGCAACCACACGAGGAACTGCGCCGAGCCGACCCCGGCGGCGATGCCGACCCACGAACTGCCGACGACGGTGAGGATCTGCGCGAGCACCAGATCGCGCAGCCGCATCTGCCGCCTGAGCTGGTGGCCGGAGTCCGATTCGTTCGCGGTCGGTATGGTCATTGCCCGGCCTGCGGGCGAGTCGTATGGTGATGTGGCCTCGTGCCACGAACCTCGTGACTTTCCAATTCTCGCGAAGTCGGCCCGACTTCGCTCTTTGGATTACGATGGACCTGCGGGTCTTTTCTCGAGCTGCTGCAGCACTTCGTTGCGAAATTGCAGCGGATGCGCAATTTTATGGAATGGCTCGGAGGTACCCCCCGTTCCAACTATCGTAATGCTTCCATAGCCCAACATTCTGCCGACCATGGGCTCACTGACCTCGATCGTCTCGATCTTGTTCAGCAGCATTTCGATCGTCTTGCGGCTCACTAGACCCTGCTTGACCACCACACGACGAGTGGTAACGGCTATCTCGGTCGCATTGCGGCGTATTACGCCCGCGAGGATCGCCGCGATGGCGCATACCAGCAGAGCGGCCGCGCCCCCCTCCATGAGGTGTTCGCTCGCATGGTCTGATCGTGGCTGATGGAGCAGATGATTCAGCAGTGCACCTGCGCCGGCAAGTAGAAGCAAGCCGAGGAGAAGGTGGCGAAGCATGACGATCCAATGCAGACGCGTCTGGTAGATGACGGTCTCTCCGGAAACGAGGCTTGCTTCGATATATCTCATACGCGCACGTATCCACCTATCGCCTCACCGCAGCGTCTTCACGCTGCCGGTTGCGGCGCTGGTATTTGCGCAACAGTACCTGATTCCGGGGATGATCCCAAGTATGGGCGCGGGGTCGCTGACGGCGCTTGCGGCGCCTGCGCATCAAGCCGTCAGTGAGGGGTGGGTGAAGCAGCGACTCCCGCGGCCCGGGGGACGCACTCAGTGTCCCTGCCGCTCGAAGCGGCTGAGGAGCGGAGCCAGCAGTGTCAGCCGCTCTCCGCATGCGAGCTGATAGAGGAGCCGGGCCCAGTGGCTTCTGCGTCCGCCGCAAAACTGCACGGCATGTCCGTAGAGAACTTCCCGCGGACTCCACCGCGTCTTTGAGACGATCCGTCCCGGGGAGAGATCCACGGTCTCGAGTCCACACGCGATCGCATACTTGATCGCCTCGGCCAGGATGGTCGTCGTCACGCTGTATCTGGCCCACGAGGGCTTGAAGCCGCTGTAGTACATGTAGAGGGTGTGCCCGACCACGAACCCGATCCTGCTCGCCACGACTTCCCCGCCGATGCTGAGCTCGAACACTCGGGCGATCTTGCGTGGAGCGAGCCTGGCGCAGACGTCGCGCAGGAACTCACGCGCGCCCTCGGACTTGAAGTGATCGGGATGCAAGGAGACGCCGCCGAGCTGCGCACGCAGCGCATGCAGCTCGAAGAATCGCTCGAGCGCGCCTGCGACCTCCATGCCCTCCGTATGGACGGCCAACCGAAATTCGAGGCCCTCGCGCTTCAAGGAGTTGTAGCAGCGGCGTAACGACTCGCGAATGTTGCGCTTGAGCCGCCCACGCAGCTGCTCCCAGCTCGGCGGCAGGTCTATGAGGTAACCTCGCTGAGGCTCAAACCACGCGAGCTCGGAGTGCTGTTCCAATGCCGCCGCAAATCCCGGCGAGAGACCACTCCAGTTCACCCAGTCCCAGTCGGGCGTCGCCGCAAGATGCTGCTGGATCGCCGCGGCGGCTGCAGTCTCGAAGCCAGGCTCGACGAGTGAGGAATGGATCTCGCTGAGAGACGGATCGGGACCCAACATGTTGAAGGAACACGCCCGCAGCGGCCCCAGCGTGCGCACCGAGCGGAGCATGGGAATGATGGCGACGCAGATTCCCGCATGATCCCGCATCACGTGAATCGCGAGATCGTCCTGCACCCGCGGGTTGCAGTTGAGCCATTGCCTGCACCAGCTCAGGTGCCAATCGTGCAATGCGAACGGCAGGCCGTTGCCCGTGACCCGATTCAGACGGTCGTACTCTTCCCTGAGTGACTCGAGCGCCTGCATGCTCGTCACCGTTTCGAGGTTCAATGGGCCGGATCGATCGATGGGCCCTGCTGTAAACCCGAGCTGCACGGGGCTCAAGGCAGCTTCAGCGTCGTGGACCGGCAGAGCACCCGCTCGAGACAGCGACTGCCTTTCCGATTCCGAGTTCGACACTGCATGCCCCTCCCTATACGTGGGCAGAAGATCCATCCGCGTCTCAGCTCCCGGTGCGGCGCACGCCCGGGCGGGTGGTCATGGCACTTTATGTTATCGCGGCTCACTCCGATAGTAGTGGATGCTCGGAGCTGCGCTACAGCCGGTCAAGTGAAGTAATGTGAAGGCCAATTCGGGCATCGTGCGGCGAGCAAGCGCGACTTGCGCCCCTCGGAACGTCATCTCTCGCGTGTCGCGCCCGAGTAACCCGCGTAAAGGCTGTCCAGCACGGGAGTCATCGCCCGCAGCAACTCGTCATCGTCCCGTTGAAGAGCTCGCGCCCCCGCCATGATGGTGGCGAACCCCGGACCTTCCGCGATGGGAATGCCGCCGACGTCAAGATGATGTACCAGGGCACCCAGCCGAACGAGTCCCGGGTCACGCTCGAGATTGAAGCTGCTCAGGAGCACCTCGAAGGTGACTTTGGAGTCCACGTGCGTGAACTCTGCACCGTCAAAATCGAAGCCGACCACGCTCTTGGGACAATCCTTCACCCGCTTCAGCCACAGGAACTTCGCCTTCGGATCGATAAAGCGGCGGATGAGCCACGCTGAGGCCACCCGGTCGATCCACAGGCATTCACGAGTTGCCCACGTGCGCGCGCGAAAGTCCTTCCGATCGCGCGAGCGGATCTTGCGGTGAGCCGCATGCGGCTCATCGGGCGCAAACCGAGCATTGAGTGCCGCTTCCGCATCTGCGAGTGCCCCTTCCATCTGCCTGCGCGGCTCGCCCGGGAAAAAGTCCCGACCTGCAATCGCAGCGACTTCGCGCACCATGGCCGCCAGGCGCTGCCGCGCCTCGGGCTCCGCCAGGCTCGCCATCTCGTCCTTGAGCCCATCGAGCTTCCTGATCGCCTGCGCATACTCCTCCGTCCGGTCAAACAGCGCCATGAGCTCGGTGTTCTGCTCATCCGACTCTGCATCGAAGGACAAGACCTGGACCAGCCCGCCTGCGGCCTTGATCTCACTGCCCTGCTCTTCGAGAACTTCGCGCGCGCGATCGCCGTTGGGCAGCAGATAGGCGCCGTCGCGCAAGAGTCCGGCGCCCGCCCCCTTGAGGGCCCGCCACAGGCGCATGCGGAGCGTCGGGTTACGCCCGGGAAGGTTGGTGATCAGAAGCAGCCAGGCTGGAGCCGGGGTTCGCATTTGTTGTATATACTACGATAACGTTATACTATTGACAATCGACCGCATCGTGAGCCCGACGGGAGAGTCGTATGCAGTGGGTGACCACAGACCATCGGGGAGGAGATGGACCCATGAGGGCCGCGCAGGAACCTGCTGCAACAGGCGTAGCCACCCCCTGGCGCGCCGATTTCCCCGCTCTTGATCAGTCGGTGAACGGTTTTCCGCTTGCTTATCTCGATAGTGCCGCCACGACGCAGCGCCCGGCCTCGGTGCTCACAGCGTTGGAGCACTACCATCGGCACGACAACGCCAATCCCGGGGGCGCCCTCCATGCCCTGGCACGCCGAGCGTACGAACGCTACGAGGGTGCGCGTCGTGTCCTGGCCGACTTCATCCACGCACAGTCGCCCGACGAAGTAGTCTGGGTGCGCGGAACCACTGAGGGCATCAACCTCGTCGCCAGTGCGTGGGCGCGCCCGCGGCTCCGGCCAGGTGATGAGATCCTACTCACCGTGGCGGAGCACGCCTCGAACCTGCTGCCCTGGCGGCTGGTGGCGGAACAGACCGGCGCCATCATCCGCTATGCGGACGTCGACGACGAAGGTCGGGTGCGCGTTGAGGATTTTGAACGGCAGCTGTCGGCGCGCACACGTATCGCAAGCTTCAGTCACGTTTCCAACGTCGCGGGCTACATCAATCCCGCAGCCGAGATCTGTTCCCTGGCTCGCCGGGCCGGCGCCCGAGTATTGATCGATGCGGCGCAATCCGCGCCGCATGTGCCCCTCGATGTGCAAGCCCTGAGCTGCGACTTCCTGGTGTTGTCCAGCCACAAGATGCTGGGTCCCATGGGGGCTGGAGTTCTGTGGGGTGCGCGCGAGCGGCACGAGGCGCAACTCACCGAACACGGACTCGACCGTCTGAGCCGCATCAAGGGCCTGCGCTTGCTTGGGCCGCGCTCGCCGCAGCGCCGCCTGCCGGTGTTCTCCTTCGCAATCGCCGGGCGCACACCGGGTGAGATCCTCACGCACCTGGATACGAGGGGCATAGCCGTTCGTGCCGGAGATCTGGCCGCGCTGCCGCTGCTGAAACGTCTCGGTGTCGCTGAGGCGGTGCGGGCCTCCTGCTACATCTACACCGAAACGAGTGAATTGGACCGCCTGGCTGACGCGCTCGACCTCGCGAGCCAGAAACACGGGGAGTGATCCGTGGCCAAGTCCCCTCCCCTGCGCGAAATCATCCTGTATTTTCTGCGGTTGGGACTACTCGGCTTCGGCGGGCCGGTCGCGCTCGTGGGTCAGATGGAGCGAGAGCTCGTCACCGAGCGGGGGTGGGTGAGCAAGGAGCAGATGCGCGAGGCGATCGCCGTCTGTCAATCGCTCCCCGGGCCGCTGGCGATCCAGGTTGGGATCTACCTGTCATACCTGCGAGGCGGCTTCCGCGGGGCATGGGCAGGCGGCTGGTCATTCATCCTTCCCAACTTCTTGGTCGTCGCCACGCTCGGCGCTCTTTACGTGCACTTCGGCGGGCTGCAGCCGGTCACCGCCATCTTCTATGGCGTGAGTCCGGCAGTCATTGCACTCATCCTCCACTCCTGCTATCGGCTCGCCAGGCTCGGGATGGAAGACTGGGTGCAGTGGGCGCTCGCGGTGGTGTGCTTCGGTGTGACGGTGATCGTCCACGCCGAGGTCGCAATGCTCTTCATTGGAGCCGGGGTCATCGGTATTCTCTATTATGGCAGTGTCGGCCGCCGTCCGTCTGCGACGATGTTGATGGTTGCGGCTCCTCTGGCACCAGTTGCCCCCATCGCGCCCGTTGCGACCGCCTCGACCGTCACCAAGCTCCTGCTGTTCTTCCTCAAGGCCGGAGCCCTCACCTTTGGAAGCGGCCTGGTCATCGTCCCATTTCTCCAGCAGGGGGTGGTCCATGAGTATGGCTGGCTCGGTGAGCGCGACTTTCTGGTTGCGGTCGCAGTGGGAATGATCAGTCCCGGCCCGGTGGTGATCACCGCAACCTTCGTCGGCTTCCTGGTGGCGGGTTTCTGGGGCTCATTGGCGGCAACCGTAGGGATCTTCCTGCCGTCGTTCCTCCTGGTGCTGATAGCCGCGCCTGCTCTGGCGCGCCATCGCGCCAACCGCAACGTACAGGGGTTCGTCAAGGGCGCCTACGCCGCCGCGATCGGCACTATCCTCGGAGCGTGCGTACTCCTCGGCCGCATTGCCATAGGAGACTGGCTGACGATTCTGATCGGGCTGACGGCGTTGGCGGCTCTGTTTCGTTGGAAGGTGAGTAATCCGCTGCTCATAGCGGTCACCGCCGCAGTGGGCCTCATCGCATTCCCGCTGCTGCACCCCTCCTGGGTGATGGTGAAGTGAGGCACCCGGGCCGGCGCGCTCGGAAGCCGGCCGCAGACCCGCTGCCTTCAGGTCATCGCCACCTTCACTCGCTCTGGACGGAAAGGTGTCTGGCGCAGGCGCACGCCGATCGCATCATAGACGGCGTTGCCGATGACCGCCGCAGTTGGACACGTCGAAGGCTCGCCTCCGCCGGTGGACGGCTGATCGGGTCTGTTGTTGACGAGCACGATGTCGATGCGGTCGGGGATCTCCTCGAAGCGCAGAATCGGATAGCCGACCCAGTCCCGGCTGGTCACGTGAGCGGTATCGAAAGTGACTTCCTCATGAAGCGTACGGCTGAGCGATTGAATCACGTTACCTTCGATCTGATTCTTCAGACCGTCGGGGTTGATCACCAGGCCGCAGTCATGAGCCACCACGACGCGACCCACCCTGATCCGCCCGCTGTTGGGGTCAACAGTAACGTCTGCGATCGTCGCCACGCGGGTGTCGTCGCGATTGACCCAGGCGATGCCACGGCCATGAGCGGGCCTCTGGTCGCTGCCAGCCGCGCCGCGGGCCGGCCGGCTGTCCCAGCCATAGGCCTCTGCGGCAGCCTTCAATACGGCGATCGCCCGCGCATCCTTCAAGTATGAGAGCCGGAATTGCAGCGGGTCCTGGTGCGCGGCCGCGGCCAGCTCATCGATGAACGACTCCATTGCAAAGGTCGCCTCGAACTGCGCCGGCGAGCGCAGCCACGAAGTCATCAGTCCGACCCGACCTTGCGCGTGGAAGGCGACGTCGGCGTTCTCGAAGGTGTAGGCATACGCGACGGCAGGCTCCCCCGTGCCGGTCGTCCCGGTGACGTCCGGCCTTCCAATCAGCGCTGCGGCGATCAGATGTGTGTCTTCGACGGTGGGAACCCAGGCGTGATGCTGCCAGGCCACCACGCGACCCTGATCATCCAGAGCGCCCTGCAGGTCCTGGACCAGGGGCGGACCCTTGGGCTCCCAACCATGCTCATCCCAGCGCATCCACTGAACGCGCACCGGCCGGCGCACCGCCTGGGACATGATCGCGGCATCCGCGACCACTTGCTCCAGGCCATTGCGACCATAGGCGCCCGACCCTTCGGCCCAGCGCACTTCGACATTGTCGACAGGAATGCGGAGGAGCTTCGCCATGTCCCGTCGGACGTCGTGCGGCATCTGCGTGCCCGACCAGAAGGTCGCACGATTGCCGCTTACATCGGCAATGGCACAGGAAGGACCAATCGATCCGTGCATTTGGAAGGGTGTCTGATAAGTGGCCCTGAGCGTCCGGCGGGCGCGGGTGAACGCCGTCGCGGGCGATCCCTGGCTGGCAACCGGATACTCGTGGGCCACGGGAGCGTTGCGCACCGTGTTCCAGAGGTCATTCATCTTGGGGAGGCCGTTCCACTGCGACCACTTGGCCTGGCCGGCTTCGGGGCCCTCGGGGTTGAGCCTGGATCCGAGCCTCGCGGCCGCCTGGATCGCAGCCCACTCGGTCTTTGCAACCACTCCCAGGAAATTCTCGCGCCGTACCAACTGCACGAACCCCGGAATCTCCTCGAGGCCCTTCTCATCGACCCGCTGCAGGGTAGCCCCCACCCCATAGGGGCGTACGACCCGGCCGTGCAACATACCTTCCACGCGCACATCCTGCACGTAGGTGAATTGGGCCATGACCTTGCCGGGAATGTCCTTGCGAGGTAGGGAGCGGCCCACGACCCGATACACCGCCGGGTCCTTGGTGTGCGCTCGAGGTGCAACCTTCAGCTCGAAGCCCTCCCCGCTGCTACCGATCTCGACATTGATGGGCTTCCCATCAACCAGCCTTCCATAGGTGATGGCGCGATCAGGGGAGCCCGCAACGCAGATCGTGCCCTGCGCGGCGACGAGTTGGCCGACCGGAACTCCGAAATGCCGTGAGGCGAGATCGAGCAGTGCCTGCCGGCCAGCGGCGGCCGCCTGGCGGATCTGCGGGCCGGCATAGCGGATGGTCATGCTTCCATACGTCGGACCCTGATCGACCGTCAACGAAGTCGTTCCCATGACGACGTCCAGGCGCTCGAAAGGAAAATCGAGCTCCTCCGCCGCAAACTGCGCAAGCGCCGTCTCCACACCCGTCCCGGTCTCGATCTTTCCGGTGAAAAGCGTCACCGTATTGTCCGGACGCACTGCCAGCCATGCATCGAGATTTCCCGCCGCGGGGGATGCCGATGACTGCTCCACTGCCGCCGCCGGAGCAGCGTGGCCAAACAAATTGAAGGCGACGACGAGGCCGCCCATCGATTGGAGGAAGCCGCGCCGGCTGAGCGCCGGATCGAGACCGCTGATGTCGGGCGAGCTCATTCGTGCATGCTCCCGGCGGCCCGCTCGATGGCGCGCACGATCCGCATGTGGGTGCCGCAGCGGCAAAGATTGTCGTTCAGGGCCTGCTTGATGTCCTCGCGACTCGGACGCGGGCTGTGCTTGAGCAGGGACGCCGCCTGCATGATCATGCCGTTGATGCAGTACCCGCATTGCGCGGCTTGTTCCGCGATGAACGCGGCCTGCAACGGATGAGGTTTCTCGGGCGTGCCGAGCCCCTCCAGCGTGACGATCCTGGCCTTGCCCACGGCCGCAACCGGAGTCACACAGGATCGGATCGCGGTGCCGTCCATGAGGACGGTGCAGGCGCCGCACTGCCCCAGCCCGCACCCGAATTTCGGGCCGCGCAGCTCGAGATCGTCCCGCAACGCGTATAACAGTACACTGTCAGGTTGCGCGTCAACGACACGATCCATGCCGTTTACGTTGAGGGTAGTTTGGGACATTGCAGTCTCTTCGGGGGCTGTAGTGAGGTGCGCCGTCCACTCACAGAGAAAGCCGAGGCCGAAGTTGAGCGGGCCGGCATCTTGGAGTCAACAGCCGAAAAGGGCCACGCAATCGACACCGCAGTATTTCAGCCGGACTGCCCGGTGTCAATTGTTCTCCCACGCGAAGCGCGCTCCCGAGACCGGTCGTCGGGAGACCTGCCGGATCGGCCTCATACGGGCTTTCTGAGATAAACACGCTCCATGTCGCGAAGGTTTATCGTGATCCTCGGCTCCGTCAGGCGCAGCGAGCGTGACAGCGACTGCAGCCCGGCTTGAATCATCCTGCTCTTGGTTATCCTTCCCACGTTCCAAAGCAGCCGATCCAGGGTGAGCGATCGTCCCACGTAAGCGCGCCTGAGCACCGAAAACCCGGCTTTCTCCGCAATTCCTTCGAGCGTCCTCGTCGTGAAGAAATACACGTGCCCTTCGCACAAGATGCTGCGCTCCCGGTGACGCAACAAGCGGAATATCAGAGTGTCGTATCGCGGTGTCTCGACGACCAAAACACCACCTGGCCGAAGTACTCGGAACAGCTCACGCAGCGTCTCGCATGGATCGGGGACATGCTCGATGACGTGGATCATCAGCGCGGCGTCGTACGAGCCTGCCTGACATTTCGCGCTCGCCAAGGTGCCTGCAATGACATCCAGTCCCAACATGACCCTGGCATGCTCGCAGCACAGAGGGTCCGGATCCACACCCGTGGTGATCCAGCCATCCTCCCTGAACGCGCTCAGCAGAAATCCAAGCCCCGAGCCCACCTCCAAGAGGTTGCCGCGCTTCGGGAATAGGCCTGCAAGAACCCGCCGCGTCGACAGATAGTCTCCAATCTGGCAGCGTTCCTTCTCCATGCGGGAGTCGTATCGTCGCCGCAGCATCTCCTTGAGAAACGTCGGATCGCTGCGCGCGACTCTTACGAAATCGAGCGCGGCCGTTCGAGGATTGACATACATCAGCCCGCAGCGCAGGCACTGCACAATCTGCTGCGACTGTGCCTTTCCGGCGGGAAAGAGGACCCGGTAGTCATGGCTTGCGCACAGATTGCAACTTATGTATTGCGCCTGAGACATCGGAAAGACCGTCTGCCTGGACCCTGCCGCCGCGCCGCGAGGAGCTTGGCGCCAATTTCGACCCGGCGATTTCGCTGGATCAGCGGCCGACCCGAGTTTAAGCTGAATGTGCTCAGCCCATTCCGATGTCGTAGTGGCCCGCATCATGCGACCTCTTTCCGGTAAGCGCCGAAGCCGTGCCCGCGAGGATGCCTTGGTGTGGCTGGCCAGGCTCAAGCGTGGGCTTCGCCCGCGGGAAGGAGCGGAGCTCGTGGCATGGCTCGAGCGGCGCTCTCACCGCACCGCCATCGCGAAGGCCGCCGTCGAATGGCACGGGCCGGAGGTGCTGGCGGTCCTCGCGGAAATCTTTCCCATTCCTCCGGCCATCCTCGAGCCTCCGCGCAGGCCCCGTTCTGCCCTGCTCACCGTCGCGGCATTCGCCGGCGCGTGCATCACCCTGGGGGCGCCTATCGCCATTCTCTTGCGGGCGGCAATCCATCGCACCGTGTATACGACTGCGCCTGCGGCCACCCGGCAACTCACCCTCGAGGACGGAACCGGCGTCGCGTTGAATCGTGGAACACAGATCAATGTCGTCTACGCGGCGCACGCACGCAGCGTGCTGCTCGCGCGCGGCGAGGCGCTTTTCAAGGTGACGAGCGAGCCGGACCGCCCCTTCTACATTCATGCAGCGGGCCGAAACTTCGAGACCAGGGCGGCCACCTTCGACGTTCGCCTGAGCGCGCCGCAAAGATTGAGTCTCACGGTGCTCAGAGGATCGGTCACGGCGCTTCCACGGCCTCGGCCTGGCGGCTTTGGCAAACCGATTCTTCTCGAGCCGTTGCAGATGCTGGTGATCGAGGCGGACCAGGAGTTCGGACGCGCGCTCACGCAAGAGGACATGCGCCTGCAGCTCGCGTGGCACAGAGGCATTTGAGCTCAGCGTTCCGGCGCAGCCTCGCCCGCAAAGTGTTGCAGGTCCGTTGGCACGAACGCCAGATCCGTCGCTTCACGTATGGCAAGGCGGATCTGCAGCTCGAGCACGTCCTGCGGGACGGCGCTCTGGTATCCCGCCAAGCTGCGCGCGAGCGCCTGCGTCGCGGAGATCTTCTCCGTGCGTGCCAGACGATAGGCTTTGACGACCAGCGCTTCCGCCGCCCCGGGCGTCAGCAGCTGTGGCAGTGGCATCCGAAGCTCTTCGAGCTCCGTCTGTGAGAGCTCGAGTCCGAACCGCCTGGCAAGTGCCACGATGAGCTCGCAGGCCTGTGCGCTCGTTCCGGCAGGCAGAATGGGAATCTTCACGTCGATCCGGCCCGGGCGTTTGAGGTCTGCCTCGATCAGATCAGGTCTCGAGGAGGCAAACACCCAGATGACCTTGCCTCGATTTGCGGTATTCGACATCTCCTGCGCGATCATCGAGTAGAGCCGTCCGGAGAGTCCGCCATCTCCGGGGCCGGACTCCCGCCGGCCGAGGGTCTGGTCTGCTTCGTCTATGAAGACGATGCAGCGCCCCAGCGCCCGGATGAGCCGGAAGATTTTCTCGAGATTCGCCTCGCTCGATCCGATCCACTTGTCGCGGAAATTTTTCAACTTCAGGACCGGGACGCCCGCCTCGCCCGCGAGGCACTCGACGAGGAACGTCTTGCCGGTGCCAATGGGCCCGCAGAGCAGGTAGCCCATGGGCAGTGCGCGCACGTCGTTGAGGCGCCAGAGCGCGATGTCCTGACGGAGCCAGCTCTTGAGCGAGTCCTGACCGTGGTACTCCTCCAGAGTGCGGGCGGACTCCACGAACTCGATGAGGCCCGGCGCATCGCGCTCGACCATCTCCTTCTTGAGAGCTGCAAAGTCCTCCGCCTGTAGCTTTCGCCCATTGTGGGCGCGCAGCTTGGTGATCTGTTGCAGCGTATTCACCGATACGCCGCTCACCGCCGCGGCGAGCGCCGACACGTCCGTGGCGCGGGGGATCGTCTCCGGATGCTCCTGCTGAAGCAATCTGAGCGCGCCCTCGAGCTCATTCACCGAGGGCAGTGGAATGCGCACCAATTTGACCTGCGGCGAGAACACGATCAGGGGCTCCACGTCGGTGAGATTGTCCGCGGTGAGGAGGCTTGCAAACGGGAGCTGCACGAAGGGGCTGCCGAGCGCCCAATCGCGCACGAGGTATGTGAGACTCTCGTGCTCGAATCCCCGGCCATCAGCGGGCAGGAGCTGATCGATTCCGCGCATGATCACGGCGACGCGCGGAATGTCGCCGTTACCGACTGCCTGCAGGTTCCCGAGATACCGCATGTACCGGCCGATGAAGCGCACCGCTTCGAGCGGCTGCTGCGGCAGTGTGCGCATGACCGGCGGTGCCCACTGCGCGAGGCGCTTCTCTCCCCGCTCGACGATCAGCCCGTTACCGAGGTCATACGACAGGATGACATCGGTCGTGCCGAGCATCTCATCCTCGATGAACCGATCGATGCCGACCAACCGCTCTCCGATCGCGAAGCGATCATGGATGTTTCCGTACAGCACGAATTGCCCGCAGGCACCGCTCTCCAGTGCGACCGAGAGATCGGCCGCCCAATCGGGCAAGCGCGCCCGCCCCCTCTGCCCTGACTGCTGTGCTGCTTGCATGAGCATCAACATTGAACCGGCGATGCCGGGACGTCAATCGAACGACCGGCAGCGCCCGGCCACACGCCGCCGACCCTGCGGACCGTCACGGGCGGCGCCAAGCGGCTGTTCTCAAAGGGATTTACCTTGCTCGGCGCAGGCCCCTGCAATCACGGAGCGCAGCGGCCATCTCGATCCGCGAAATCGTGCCGGCATGGTAGTTCGTGAGCCAAATTGCACCGTGACCGATACCGAGCGCGTCTCCTCCAGGCCCGATCCACTGACAGAGTACGAGTCCCGTTTTGCCATCCACGACCGTCAACGGAACCTTGGACATGCTGGTCCAGATCATGCCCCCGCCGAACTTGATATCTCCTCCATGCCCCGGTGTGCCCAGGCCGGTTGTCTGGACTACCCTTTGGGTTTTCATGTCGATGCGAGTGACTGAGCCATCACCCTGGTTGAGCGTCCACACGGCTCCAGCGCCGGAAGTCAGAAATCGAGGGTTGGGACCCGTGCGCACGCTGGCTGATACGATCCCCGTCGCGGCATGCACGACAGTGACTTCCGCGCCATCGGCGCGCGTTACCCAGATGCGACCCGCGCTGTAGAGCGGATTGTAAGACCCGCCGGGCACGTGAATGTCCTGCCGGAGCCGCCCGGAGCTCGGGTCGATGCGGGCCAGCGTCCCCTTCCGATCGATTATCAACCAGACGCTGTCAGGGCTGGTGGTGATGCCGCCTTCCCGATCCGCCGGGCCAACCCCGGCCACGAGCATCACCTTGCGAGTATTCAGATCCACGCGCGCGAGCACGTTCGGCTTGGCACAAAGCGGGACCCAGACACCCCCATGTCCGACCGCAAGTCCAGCACACGGATTTCCGGGCAACGGGATGGTCGCGACCAGCCTGTCCGTATGCGGATCGATTTCGCTGACGGCATCTGGCCCGCTCGACCCGACCCATACAGCCTCGTCGGAGATCGCCACCCAGTCGGCAGTCTTGCCGACACGAATCGTTGCCGTCGGCTCGAGCTCCTCGATCGGCCTGTGCGAGCCGCTCGCTGTTTCGCCGGCGCACGCCGCAAACGACCAAACTGTCGCGATCGCGACGGCCACCAACGCAAATCTCTCGTGGTGCACCGTGCCCGCGTTCGTCGATGACATCCCGAACCCCCCGCTGCTGCCGCCAATCAATGCTGTTTGCATGCGGCGATGCAAGGTATGATGCTCCGAAACGGATGCGACCTGCATCCAATTAAATGAGGGGCGATCCGGTGCGCATTCACGACACGGTGACGCTCGCCGCAAGTGCGGCGTTGATTTTCTTTGCCGGCGCCGCTCAGGCCGCTGGCCAGCGCGACAATGCTGTGTATCGAGCGGTCGAGGCGAGTCGTCCGGGCGTCATCGAGCTCCTCGAGCGCATCGTCGACGTCGATTCGGGAACGGGTGATATCACGGGCGGCGAGCGCGTCGAGACGATTCTCTCCGCGCCCCTTCGAGCCGCCGGCGCAACAGTGCGCACCGCTCCTGCCGAGGTGAAGGGGGTAGCGCCGAACCTGATCGCCGTATTTCACGGCAGCGGCAAGGCGAGAATGCTCATCATCGCTCATGTCGACACCGTGTTCGGTCCCGGCACGGTGGCGAAGCGGTCCTTCCGCATCGAGGGTGATCGCGCGTACGGACCCGGCGTAGGCGATGAAAAAGGCGGTGTCGTCAGTGCCGTGACCGCTCTCCAGATCCTGCACCGTCTCGGGTTCAAGGATTACGCCACGATCACGCTGCTGCTGGATGGCAGCGAAGAGCTGGGCTCACCAGGGTCCACCAGGCTCATCCAAACGCTGGCGCGCCAGAATGACGTCGAATTCAACATGGAGCCGGGAGATCCGCCCGACGCGCTCACCGTCTGGCGTAAGGGTGCAGGGGACATCGTCGTGCAGGTCCGCGGGCGTGCAGCGCACGCAGGCATGGTGCCGCAGAACGGCCGCAACGCCGCCATGGAGCTGGTCCATCAGCTCGAGGCGCTGCAGGGGAAGTTTCCCCAGAGTGGGGATGCGACGACCGTGAATCTGACCGTGATCCGCGCGGGTGACCGTACCAACATCATCCCCGATTCGGCCGAGGCGACTTTCGACGTCCGCTTCAGGAAGCCTGGTGAGTTCGACTCCATCCTGAGTCGCATGAAGGCTTCGCTCGCACCCACGAGCGTACCGGACACGACAGTGGCGATCTCATCCCGAGGCTCAGCCTTCCCGCCGCTCATCGACAATGAGCAGGTGGCAGCTCTGGGTCATCGCGCCCAGGCCATTTACGCCGAGCTCGGCAAGAGCATCGCCCTCTCCGGGAACGGTGGCGCTTCGGAATCGGCGGTGGCCAATTCGGTCGGCACGCCGGCGCTCGATGGTCTGGGCTTCGTTGGCGCGGGATTTCACACCGATCACGAGTGGATCGATGTCGGGAGTATCACGCCCCGGCTCTACCTCTTCACCCGGCTCCTGATGGAGACCGGCCGGTCACCGCAGCGGAGATAGGGTACGAAGGACCGGGCCCCCTCTCGCTCGTCCGAGGAGAGGGGACCCAGCCGGCAGCCATCGATCGTTCATGCCCCCTGCGATTTCGCCTGCAGCTGCTGCACCACCTGAAGCGCCTTGGCGACGTGCTCAGGCGGCGTCACTTTGCTGATGATGCTCACGATCTTGCCGTCCCGGGAGATGACGAAAGTCGTCCGGTCCGCGAATCCGTGACCGATCTCGACGCCGCGCACGTCCTTCAGACCCGCCGGTCCCTGATGAACATCCACTGCGTAGGACTTGGAAATCGCGCCGCCCTTGTCCGATGCGGTGGGGAACTTACCCGCGCAGTACTTGGGGTCGGCCGAGAAATCGTTGAGCCGCTGGATGCTATCCAGCGAGACACCGATGATCGTGGCGCCAGCGTTTGCGAACTTCTGGCTGTCCTGCGCAAAGGTATGCGCTTCGAGATCACAGCCTCCCGTATAGGCGGAGGGGTAGAAATAAACGACCACGGGACCCTTGCTCAGGGCCTTCTTGAGCGAGAACGTAAAGGTCTTGCCTGCAAGCGAGGCCTGCGCCGTGAACGGGGGAGCGGAATCCCCCTCCTGCAGGGCCGCCATCGCCGGGAAAGCCATGACGCTCATCAGAAGCGTACCGAACAGCAAACGTTTCATGTCGAGCACCCTTGAGTGAAGCCGCCAGATTACTCACGACGGCCGTTTGATGCGACCGGGAGCGGCGCACATTGTATAGGAGCGCCACGGGTTAGCGGATCTGCCGGTTGGTGCGTACCCCGAAGGGGGACCTTCGAGAACCCAGGGCCGGTAATATGGGACTCACACAGTCGGCGGGATGGGCTCGCGCCCACCCTCGATCCCCGATCAGCTCACCCCCTCGATGAATCTGATATCCCGATCGACTGCATCCCCGAGCAGGGCCAGCGCAGCCTGGTACGCGGGACTCTCATAAGCCGCTCTCGCCTTCGCGAGACTGTCGAATTCTATGAGCACCGTTCGCTGGGCGAGGCCTGCCTCGTGCACCTCGGCAGGCATGCCCCTTGCCACCATGCGCCCGCCCGCCGCCTCGAGCGCCGGACCTGCGAGCTTCGCGTACGCAGCAAGAGCGTCGGGCCGCCTCACCTCGCGATAGAACGTGATCCAATATGCTTTGGCCATCGGTCATACCCTCCGGATGCGCACACGCAGTGTCCGAGCTACACGCCACATGTTGATTCCAACATCTTTGACTCGATGAGGCTCAGTCACGCGCGGCGGTAATGACGATCTCGACCCGGTACGCCGATGAGGCGAGCGGCGCCCCGACGGTCGCGCGCGCAGGCGCGCACCCCGGTGCGACCCACGCGTCCCACACGGCATTCATTTCGTTGAACGTGCTCATGTCGGTCAGATAGATCGTCGCAGCGAGCACATGCTTCTTGTCCGTGCCTGCCTCCGCAAGCAAGCCATCGATGGTCGCCAGAATCTCTCGCGTCTGCCCCGCAACGTCGGCCGAGCGGTTGGACGCGACCTGACCGGCCAGATAAACCGTATTCCCGTGTACGACAGCCTGCGACATGCGCGAGCCGGGTTTGATGCGCGTGATCATTTCATTGCTCCTGTGCCCTGAGCGGGCAATTCTACCCGCATCGCAATGACTGCTGAATCTGTTAGACTCGTGCGAAAGACCCCATGGATCGAAGGCTCCCTCTATGACTCTCGCGCGCGGCACCGAGCGGATCGAATCCGAGCGGCTCATACTGCGCCGGGTCGAGCCGGACGATTTCGAGTTCTTCGCGCAGCTGAACGCCGATCCCGAGGTGACGCAATATCTGCCGCATGGGAAGCCCCGATCACGCGAGGAGTCGAGCGCCTGGCTGCAGTCGCTTCTCAGATCTTACGCGGACCTCGGGCTGGGGCAGTTGGCCGTGCTGCGCAAGTCCGACGGCACGCTGATCGGGCGCTGTGGATTGACCGACCTTGCGGTGGAAGCCAACGCAACCGCAGGCGCCGTCCCGCGGGGGTGGTATCAGCGCGCCACGGCACCGGTGACTGCCGACATCGTCTTCGAGCAGGAGCTCGGATACACCTTTCATCGCAACAGCTGGGGGCAGGGCTACGCGAGCGAGGCTGCGCGCTGCGTCTTCGACTATGCCCGGGATGTCTTGCGGCTCCCGCGCATGGTTTCCCTCATTCATCCGCAGAACACTCGCTCCCTACGGCTCGCCCAACGATTTGGGGTGCAGCGCGAGGATGCCGTAGAGGTGCTGTCGCGCCTCTACGAGCGGTTCGCGTGGCCAATGGCCCGAGGCGGTAGCAAACGTGCCGAATGATCTGAGAATCGCCACCGCACAATTCGAAAACCGTAGCGGCGACAAAGCATACAACCTCGCAACGATCGAGGAGCTTTCGGCGCAGGCCGCGCGCTCGGGCGCGAATGTAGTCGCCTTTCATGAGTGCGCGATCACCGGATACAGCTTCGCACGGCGCCTGTCGAAGGAGCAGCTCTGGAGCCTGGCCGAAGCCATTCCCGATGGAGCAAGCATCGAAGCGCTGACCGGCATTGCCCGCCGCCACGGGATCACCGTCCTGGCGGGGCTCTTCGAGCGTGGTGATGATGGTGAATCGTACAAGGCCCACGTTTGTGTCGATGCAGGCGGTATCGTCGCGAAGCATCGGAAAATCCACCCGTTCATCAATCCGCACATCAGGCCCGGCAACGCCTATACGATCTTCGAGCTGAGCGGCTGGAAATGTGGAATGCTGATCTGCTACGACAACAACGTCGTGGAGAATGTCCGCGCCACGGCGCTCCTCGGGGCGGAGATCATCTTCATGCCGCATGTGACGATGTGCACGCCATCGACGCGGCCCGGAGCCGGCTTCGTCGACCCTGCGCTATGGACCAACCGCGAGCGTGATCCGACCTCGCTGCGTGCCGAGTTCGATGGCCTCAAAGGCCGCGCCTGGCTGATGAAGTGGCTGCCGGCACGCGCCTACGACAACGGCATTTTCGCAGTGTTCTCGAATCCGATCGGCATGGATGATGACCAACTCAAGAATGGCTGCTCGATGGTCATCGACCCCTTCGGCGATGTGATCGCCGAGTGCAGACGCCTCGATGACGACATTGCGATTGCGACCTGCAGTCATCGGAAGATTGCGCTCTCCGGCGGCCACCGTTATCGCGAGGCGCGAAAGCCGGACCTGTACCGGGACATTCTGGGCGCGGAGCACCGCTCGAAGCAGAACGTGGCGTGGATCTCAGCCCCGGAACCGAACGAGTAGATCCCGCCGGCGCGCCACCCGCTGCCGGAAGAGGTCGCTGCCAGGCGAATCAGCTCAGCGGCCGAACAGACGGCACGTGAGTGTGACCCACACCATGGCGCAGATGAGCAGCGCCAGCATCACAGCAGCGCTGCCATAGTCCTTGGCTCGCTTTGACAAGCCATGGTGCTCGAACGAAATGCGGTCGACGGCCGCTTCAATGCTGGAGTTCAACAGCTCGACGATCAGGACCTGTATCACCGATCCGATCAGCATCAGGCGAGCGACGGCCCCGAAGGGCAGCAGCAGCGCCAGGGGGACCAGACAGGCCGTCAGCGTCAGCTCCTGGCGAAACGCGCTCTCCTCGCGCACGGCGAACACCAACCCGCTCCAGGAATTCTTGCCGGCCTGCCAGGCACGGGTGAGCCCGCGATTGCCTTTGTGTGGGTTGTCCCCGCTCGAGTATTCGGCGTCGTCACCTTTCATCAAGCCCGACTCACGTTGGCCAAAGGGGCCGGCAGCGGGGCAGCTCGTATGCGCGGGTGCAAGTGGGTGACGAATTGCTCGGTCGCGGCCCGCCAGGAGAACTTCTGCGCATGCGCCGCGGCGTCCTCACGCCGCAGCTTCAGCGCTTCGAGACAGGCGGTGCGCAGGTCCTCATGCATGACGCCCGCAGTCCTGGAATTGCCGATGACATCGAGCGGACCGGTCACCGGATAGGCCGCGACGGGCAGGCCGCAGGCCATGGCCTCCAGCAACACCAGTCCAAACGTGTCAGTCTTGCTGGGGAACACGAAGACATCAGCCGAGGCGTACACCTGCGCCAGCTCGCGCTGGCCGAGCACGCCGAGGTAGTTCACCTTCGGAAACCGTGCCCGCATACCCTGCAATGCGGGCCCCACGCCGGCAACCCACTTCGAGCCTGGTAGATTCAACTCGAGGAAGGCCTCGATGTTCTTCTCGAGCGCGACCCGGCCGACATAGAGGTAGATCGGCGGTTCGCTCTTCAGCCGTTTGCTGTGCTGAGGCCTGAAGATGTCGAGATCGACACCGCGCGACCAGGTCACGACGTTCTTGAATCCATACGACTCGAGGTCGCGCTTTACCACTTCGGTCGGAGCCATCACCGACGCCGACGGGCCATGGAACCAGCGTAAGAAAGAATACGTCCATGACAGCGGAATCCCGGTGCGCGCGCGGACGTATTCGGGAAATCGTGTGTGATACGCAGTGGTAAACGGTACCTCGTGCCTCAAGGCAAATCGCCGCGCGGCCATGCCGAGCGGGCCTTCGGTCGCTATGTGCAAGGCGTCCGGGTCGAACGCGGAAAGCCGCCGTACCACCTTGCCGCCTGGGAACAGCGACAGCCGGATGTCGGGGTAGGTGGGGCACGGCAACGTGGCGAATTCCAACGGCGTCAGGAAATCGACGAGGTGGCCCATCGCCTGAAGCTCGCGCGCGGTGGTCTGCAGCGTCCGCACGACGCCGTTGACTTGCGGATTCCAGGCATCGGTGACGATCATGATTTTCATGTTGCGCTCGATTTAATGAGCAATCTGCGGCGGATCAGGCGGTAACCGAGTTGCCCGCAGGCCGCTCGTCCACGATGCGACCCAGGTGCATCGGCTCGGTCAGGCGGCCACGCCAGTGGATCAGGTGGAGCCTGCCCTCGAAATCCTCGGCCAGCGCGGTCAGGCTCTCCACCCAGTTGCCGTCGTTGCAGTAGAGAATCCCGTTGATCTCGCGCACCTCAGCCTTGTGGATGTGCCCGCAAACCACTCCATCGCAACCGCGCCTACGGGCTTCTTCGGTCATCACGTGCTCGAAGTCGGAGATGAAGTTGACCGCGTTCTTCACTCTGTGCTTCAGGTACTGGGACATGGACCAGTACTGAAGCCCCAGGAGCTGACGGATCGCGTTGAGCCAGCGATTGAGCTCGAGCAGAATCGTGTACATCCAGTCGCCGAGGTGCGCGAGCCAGCGCGCGTGCTGCATCACGCTGTCGAACAGATCACCGTGCACGACCCAGAGCCGTTTGCCGTCTGCAGTCGTGTGGATCGCATCTTCGATGAGGGCGATCTCGCCCAGGTGCAACCCGATGAATTGACGCACCAGCTCATCGTGATTGCCCGGGACGTAGACGACTTTCGTGCCCTTGCGCGCGCTGCGCAGGATTTTCTGCACGACATCGTTGTGCGCCTGCGGCCAGTACCAGCTCTTCTTCAGCTGCCAGCCGTCGAGGATGTCTCCGACCAGATAGAGTGTGTTGGCTTGGTGCGTGCGCAGGAAATCGAGAAGATAGTACGCCTGGCAGCCCGGGGTGCCCAAGTGGATGTCGGAGATCCAGATCGTCCGAAAATGGTAGTGGTCGTCTGCCGCGGACACCGTCGCGTGGCTCGCTCCTGTGACAGCGCGGAGTTAACCACGGTTGTATGACGGACCGATGACAACTCGGCTTTCGCGCCGGCGCGATATCCCGCCGGGCCGCAGTGTCCGCCGTGCTATCGTCTGTCCGCGATATTCGGCTCGATTGGCGCGCAGTTCGTCCGACCGGACATCACACAGTCCTGTAGGCGCGACATGCGGCCGAGCTGGCGGACCAGGAACATTCCGCCGAGCACGAGCAGCAAAGCGATGAGGAGCCCCATGAGTGCAGGCCAGCGGGAATCGGGGACACGCGGGGCGCCCGGCTCATCCGTGCTGCGCGACACGAAGTGCAGCTGCGGTCCGCTCGGCAGGGCGACCAGTAAGCTTGAACTCGGCATGACCAGTCGGAGTGCCGCGCCCAGTTGACGCGGCAAAGCAGCTTCCTTTTACAATCAAAGCCTTGCGACGGGGAGCGAGCACTCGAGCCGCCCCGCCCCGCCCGCACGGCCACGCAGGCTCGATAATATAGGTTCCATCGGGGCGCGCGAGAGACAGGCGCCCTCATGACCTTCCATCCTGGGTGCGGCCCCGGAACCGATAGAATGGCCGGGCAAAACTCGGTATTACCAATCGCCGCATCGCTGACTCTCGATCGAATACTGCCGATGCCGGCCTGGGTCTGTTCGCCACGATGAGTGCCCCCCAGTATCGCTGCGGCGATTTCCTGGTCGACCTGAGCAATCGGCGCTTCCTGCACCAAGGGCGGGAAGTGGCGCTCGAGCCGCGTGTCTTCGCGGTGATCGCGCAGCTGCTCAAGCGATCGAATGAGCTCGTGACGCGCAATGAGCTGTTGGATGCGGTCTGGGGCCACCGCTACGTCACGCCCTCGACGTTGAACCGCCTCATCGCACTGGCTCGGCGTGCGTTTGGCGACGACGTATCCGAGCCCCGGTACATACTGACCGTACATGGGGCTGGGTACCGCTATGTCGGGCCGGTAACCCACTCAGATCCTGAGACGCTGACCGTCCGGGCACGTTTCGAGCCACCGTTCGCGGCACGCCTGCCGGCGCGGATCGAAGCACTCATCGGCCGCGAAGCCGAGCTCACGAAGCTGATCGGGCTTCTCGAGAAGCACCGTGCAGTCACGGTCCTGGGCGCGGGCGGCATGGGCAAGACTCGCTGCGCGCTCGAGGCCGCCCGGCGTGCCGCACCGGCGTACGCCGACGGCGTCTGGTTTTTCGACCTTTCCCCGATCGACCATGCCGCCGAGTGGCTCAATATGCTCGGCGCGGCGCTGGTCGTGCCCGCTGCCCCCCCGGAGGCGCTGATTCCGCAGCTCGCACTGCTCTTGCAGGATCGCACCGCCCTGATCGTGCTCGACAACTGTGAGCGAGTCGCGCCGGAGCTGGGCTCGCTAGTGTTCCAACTGCTGCGTGCGACCCATGGACTGAGGTTCCTCATGACTTCGCAGCGCCCACTCAACCTCACCGGGGAGCAGACGCTGCGATTGCCACCCTTACGCGTGCCCGCCTCCGAAACGTGGGCCGACATGACGCCCGATGAGGCCCGCACGTATGCGGCCGTTCAATTGCTGCTGATGCGCATTCACGCCACGCGTCCGGACTTCGACATCGACGACGGCAATGCGGCGGTGCTGTCCGAGATCTCGTTGCGACTCGACGGCATGCCGCTCGCACTCGAGCTCGCGGCAGCTCGTTTCACGCTGCTCTCCCCTCAGCAAGTCCTCGAGCGGTTGGTCCAGCGTTTTCGCTTCCTCGAGAGCGATTCGGCGGGCCGCGATCATCGTCACCGCAATCTCAGCAGGCTGCTCGAATGGAGTTACGGCCTGCTGTCGGCGGAGGAGCAGCGGCTGCTCAATTGGACCGCGATATTCGTGCAATCGTGGTCCACCGAGGCGTTCGTGGCACTGGCCGCAGCGCTCGGACACGAGCCCGAAACGGCGATCGACCTGCTGTCCGGACTCGTGAGCCACTCGTTGGTGAGCGTGCTGACGGATGTAACACCGCCGAGATACCGGCTGCTCGAGAGCGTGCGTGAGTATGCGTTGCTGCAGCTGCAAAGCGGCAGCGAGCGACGGAGCGCGCGGACTGCCCACCTCGATGCCATGGCGCACGTATGCGCCAATTCCCGAGAGGAGATGCTGGCTGGACGCGCCACCGAGCGCATCGAGCAACTCGTGCTCGATCGAGGCAACATCGCAGCAGCGCTCGAGACCGCCGCGGCCGCCGGAAGCGACCACCCGCAGGCGCTCTGCATCGTCGGCTCGCTGCTGCTCTACGCGAAGGCCCACGGCGACTATCTGGCCATGTTCCGCTGGTGCCAGCTGGTGCTCGACCCTGCATCCGAGTCTCGGGCCCCGGCGCGTGCCCGCGCTCTTCTGACACTCGGCGTGGTGCAGGTGTATCTGCAATTCGATGAGCCGTGGATGCCGCATGCGCTCACCGAGGCAGCGCGGATCGCCGCCGAGCACGATGACTGGTGGACGGAGGCATACGCACTCGGACACTGGGCACTCGGTTGCGCCAACACCGGCCGGCCCGACGAAGCCGAGCCGTACGCAAATCGCACCCGGGAAGCCGCCGAGCGGCACAACGATGACCTGCTGCGTGGCCTTGCCGCTCTCGCGCACGGTTGGGTCTGGCTGGCGCGCGGACAACCCGAGCGCGCGGTCACGGAGCTTTGCGCCGCCCGGGACCTGGGCTGCGACCCGCATCAGCGCCACTTCATCGGAATGTATCTCGGGCTTGCGCACTTTGCGCTCGGCCACTACCCCGAGGCGGCGCAGGTGTGGTTGACGAGCATGAACCTCAGCATCCTGGTCGGCAACGCGCGCGGCATGGCCGGTTCCATCGAGGGCTGCGGTTACCTGGCGGCCGTCGTCGGTGAATGGCGCACGGCTGCGCGGTTGCTCGCGGCTGCTCGCGTCATTCGCGAGCGCACGCAGCTGCCCCTGTTCAGCTTCTGGTGCCCGCACCTCGAGACAACGATGCGCGGGCTGCGCTCCCACCTGAGTCCTGCCGAGCTCGAAGCAAGCTGGCAGGCGGGGGCGGCGCTACGCCACGAGGATGCAACCAACGAAGCGGCTGCTCTCCTGCGCTCGTACTCGGCCGCGGCGATGCCGCCCGGGGGTCACGCGGGCGCGAATCGCCCCGCGGGGTCATAGCGACGGCGCAGCGCCTGCAGCCGCTCGGCGGTTGTCGGACCCAGCTGATCGGAGACGCGCCCGTCGTCGCGATCGGTGAAATTCGGAAATAATCCTGGCAGGGAGCCGTCCGCGATGCTCCCGTGGAGTGCGCGCACCCGCTCCCGCATCAGCGGAAATTCCTCAGGCCACTGGGTAGCCCCGATGAGATTGACGAAAATGCCGGCGTCACGTTGCGCGAAGGGCGTTTCTTCACCCGAAACGCGCGCCACGGCTCCGCCGAGATGTTGTACGTGGATCTCCGTGAGCGCAGTCGGGAGTGATAGCGCCGCATCAGCAAGCGTTTTTATGGCGGCATCAGGCAGTGAACGGTAGCTTGCCGTCTTCCAGTAATGATATCGGCCCGAGGGTGCGCCGACGTCCTGCAGATGCTGCCACTGCACATATGGCATGGGACCGAGATGGTCGACAATCGGCGAGCCCACGCGCCGCAAGGGAGCCAGGACTTCTTCGGCCATTGCCAGCTCGCCGGACCAACAGAGTGCAGTGACTGCGACGGGGCGCCCGTACCAGGCGGCATCGAGAAAAGGCAAGGTTGGCGCGTGCATGAGTGCGACCAACCCACAGAAGGCGTCCGGTGCTCGTGCGGTGAACTCACGAAATGTCCGCAGTAGGAGCTCCGCCTCCTCTGCCGGCCGCACGACCACACCCGCATACACCTGACGTACGGGATGCAATGCAAACTCGAAGCCGGTGACGACGCCCAGGCCGCCGCCGCCGCCCCGCAGTCCCCAGAACAAGTCAGGATGCTCTTCCGCGCTCGCCCGAACGAACCGGCCGTCAGCGAGAACGACCGCGGCTGCCCGCAGGTTGTCGATGGCCAGTCCGAACCTGCGCATCAGCCAGCCAGCACCGCCACCAAGGGTGAATCCGCCGACTCCGGTGCTCGAGACGAGCCCGCCGGTCGTTGCGAGCCCGCAGCGCGCCGCCGCGACATCGACATCGTGCCAAAGCGCGCCTCCCTGCGCCTCGGCCACACAGCTGTCGCCGCGTACCGATACGCCGCGCATTCGTGACAGGTCGATCAGCAGCGCCTCATCGGCAATCCCCCGACCGGCAACGTTGTGCCCGCCGCCCCGGACCGTGACGGGCAGGTCGTATTCGGTAGCGATGCGCAACGTCTGGGTGACGTCCTCCGCATCCTTGCATCGCACGATTCCCGCCGGCCTGCGGTCGATGGATGCGTTCCAGCATCGCCGCGCGATTGCATAATTCACCTCGCCCGGCAGGAGGATCTCCCCCCGCACGTGGCTCCGCAGCGCTTTCAAGACCTCAGGCCGAGGCGGAGTCGGATCCCGCGTCATGGCAGTCCCCCACCGATTGGACATGGAGTCTGGAGCACGCATGCTACCGCACAGTGCGGGGTACTGCGCCCCCTGCATGGCAGGTACTGTACAGCGTCTGTCTCATGACGGGCCGTCCCCTCACGAAACCCTCACATCCGCCTCGCCCCACGGAAGGGAGGTTGCGCATATCGTTCGCCAATGGCCTCGGCAGCGTGCCGGGCCGCCACCAACCGATCGAGGTCCAGACCATGAAAACAAAGCCAGCGGGGAGATCCCGGACTGCCGTTGCCACCCTCCTGATTACCGGCATCACCGCCCTTGGGTTATCCGCCACGAGCTACGCGGGTTGCGTCCCCACCAGGTTGTCCGAAGCGCTCAAGGCCGCGCCGTTCGCGGCAATGAGCACCAACGCGGGCGACTTCGTGCGCGTCTCGGACCGCGATTCCGGGCGGACGATCGTCGGGCTGTGGAAGTTCGAGATGATATCGAAGAGCACACCGACCCACACCAATCCCATGCCCGATGGGACACTGATCGACTTTGGCACTGCCGCGTGGCATGCGGATGGCACCGAGATCCAGACCTCCGGCATTCGTGATCCGCGTGATGGGGATGTGTGCCAGGGCGTGTGGCAGCGGGTTGGCGATTCGACTTTCGTTCTCAACCACGTAGCCCTCGCCTGGACCAACGGTACCTACACGGGTCCGGTCAGCATTCGCGCCGAAGTCACCGTTGATAGCAGCGGCAACCGCTACAGCGGCATGTTCGCTACCATCGTATACCTGGCGGCACCCGTGACAGGACACGAGTTCGACCAGAATACCGTCCTCGCCAGCATCACTGGCACCTTTACGGCAACGCGGGTTACCCTCAGGTAGCGTGAAGCAGACACTGCCGCAGCGCCCCAGGAACCCCGGGACAGTACTGCGGCAGTGTCCCCCGTCCGCCTCGGGGCAGGCTCGCATGACACCCCTCAGTGTGAGCGCCCGCACTTCTTCGCCCCGCGCGCCGAGAACTACGTCACGTCGGCAGAGTTGCCGCACGCGGATACCACGGTATTGCCGTACATTCTCCCCGGCAGCCGGCCCATCGGCCGAAACCGCGCCTGCCCCTGTGCTCGAGTCACGCACACAGACAGCAGACATGGACACCGCAGTAGTATCCGCCCGCTCGCCCCGCCTGGTGGCCGAGCCGGGGTGGGTGGACCGCCTGATTATCGCTTTTGCCGCCTACGTCGCCGTCGGCGCGGTGTGGATGCTCAGTGGTGCAGGCGGACCGAAGGTCTCGCTCTGGCTCGGACTCCTCTACAAGATGCCGGCCGAGGTCGTTGCCACCGTAGTCGTGTTGGCCACGGCTCGCCGCATGGTTCCCGGGCCTTTGCGTTCGGCATGGTGGTGCCTCGTTGCCGCCCTCACGCTGTACCTCATCGGCGACTGCATCGGCCTTGCCTCCTGGCTGATGCGTGTCGATCCCTTCCCCGGCCCGTCTGACATCCTCTACTGCGCGTTCTATGTGCCGCTCGCGGCCGCTGCGCTCTGGCTGATCCGGGCGGCAGCGGTGCGGGTGCCCTGGGTGCAGCTGTCCCTGGATACCACAATTTTCGTCGTCGGCTTCGGCGCCTTCTTCTGGTTCTTCGTGGTCCAACCCGCGGCGATACACGCGCAGCTCGGCATCATGAAGGAGGCCTTGAGTGAGGCCTATCTGGCACTCGACAGCTTCTGCCTGCTGATTCTCGGCGTGCTGCTCCTCACCGGCTCGGGCAATGGCGGGTGGCGTATTCCATCGTTGCTGCTCACCGGTTTCGCCACCATGTTTCTCGGTGACATCCTCTGGTCTCTCGCAAAGGTGCGTGGTTACTACCTGCCGGGCGGTGTCCAGGACGTTTTGTACCTTGCCAGCTACCTGCCAATAGCGGTCGCCGGACGCGCACAGATAAATGCTATCGGGACATCCGCCCGCGAGACCTCACGTGCTTCGGGTGCGCTCGCCCGCTCGATGCCCTACGCGGCGATGGCGGTGGCGTTTCTGGTGCTCATATATCTCAGCCGTGGAGGCCTCGGCGGCCAGGCGACTCTGATGATCGGCGTTGTGTTCGCCCTCACCCTGCTGCTCATGTTTCGGCAGGCGGTGGTGCTGCGCATGGCAGAGGAGCACTACGCCTCGCTGGTCGCGAACGCTTCGGACGTGATCATGATCATCGGCGCGGACGGAGTCGTGCGCTTCGCCTCGCCCGCAGCTACGCGAACGCTGGGCCTGAAGCCAGAGGAAATTACCGGTAGGAGCCTCACTCAGCTTTGGGGCGGGGAGGATGGCGAGCGGTTGCGGAGCTTCCTCGATGAAATCGCGCGCACGCCTTCCGGGCCCGTAGGTCCCGTCGAGTTCCGCATCGAGCGGGCGGCCCGAATCATCGAAGGGGTGGGCAGCAACCTCAGCAACGATCCGGCGGTGCGGGGCTTGGCACTCAACTTCCGCGACATCAGCGAGCGCAAGGTGCTCGAGGAGAAGCTGCGCCAGCTTGCCTTCCACGATCCGCTGACGCTGCTCGCGAACCGTAATCTCTTCCGCGACCGCGTGCAGCATGCGCTCACCCGGGCCCAGCGCGGCGATGAGTACGCTGCGGTGATGTTCCTCGACGTCGACAACTTCAAGAACATCAATGATTCCCTGGGGCACGATGCCGGCGACCGGCTGCTGCAGGCCGTTGCCCAGCGCATCATCCAAACGAGCCGGTCCTCGGATACGGTTGCGCGACTGGGGGGCGATGAGTTCGGAGTCCTCCTGGAAGGCATCGGGACGCCTGCGGACGTTAAAAGAGTGGCCGACGCTCTGATCGAGTCGCTCGGCGCACCCTTCCTGCTCGATGGCCGCGAGGTTCGCGTCACCGCCAGCATCGGTTTGGCGTTCTCCGCCATCGATACGACCGCCAAGGCGCTGCTCAGCAACGCCGATCTGGCCATGTACCATGCCAAGGCAGCCGGTAAGAACCGCCACGTGACCTTTCAGCCCCAGATGCAGACACTGCTGCACGAACGGCTGCGGTTGGAGGCCGACATCGGCCGCGCCCTCGCCAACGAGGAGTTCTTTCTCGAGTACCAGCCGATCGTGGACCTCGGTACCCGGGTCCTCCTCGGTGTCGAAGCGCTGGTTCGCTGGCGCCATCCCGAGGTAGGCGTGCTCATGCCCGCGAGCTTCATTCATGTGCTCGAGGAATGCGGTCAGATCACGGCCCTCGGACGTTGGGTGCTGAGGCAGGCGTGCCGCGACGTCTGCGCCTGGCGCCATTCGATCGCCGGGGGCACTGGCCTGCGGCTCGCGGTGAACATCTCGGCCCGTCACCTCCAGCATGGCGAGCTGGCGCGCGATGTGCGCGAGGCGCTCGAGTCCACCGGGTTCGAGGCCGGTAATCTCGTCATCGAGCTGACCGAAAGCACCCTGATGTACAACACCGAGGTCAATCTCGAACGCTTCCACCGCCTCAAGGCACTCGGCGTGAAGGTCGCGATCGATGACTTCGGCACCGGCTACTCGTCCCTATCGTACTTGCATCGCTTTCCGATCGACATCCTGAAGATCGATCGCTCATTCGTCCACGGCCTCACCAGCTCCGATCAGGATCCCGACCTTGCGCGCGCGGTCATCACCCTCGGGGAGACTCTGGGACTCGACACCGTGGCCGAAGGCATCGAGCTCGAGCCGCAGGTCGAGGCTCTCCTGGCGCTCGGCTGTGTCGCCGGCCAGGGATTCCTGTTCGCCCCGCCCCGCTCACTCGCGCAGCTGGCGGACAGTCCCTTCGTGGCCCGGCGCAACGAGATCTGGACCGCGCACGCCCTTCGGGAGCAGCTTTCGGCCACGGGACGCTTTCAGGCGCTGCAGGGCAAGCGCTCATAGACTCGGCTGCAGTCGTGAGGCTGTCGTCTCGACTCTCGCCCCGTGCGAGGCTGCCATGCCACCTGGCTGCTCGATTCCCTGACGCGCAGGGATGCTGTTATGCGCGATCAGCTCGCCGCTGACATTATCTCTCTGTCGCGCAGAGGCGGCCTCGGTCGCAGGGACGACGACATTTCTCCTCGACGGCAGTCGCATGTACGCAGAATTGGCGGTTACTCATAGGCCAGAGTCACTGCCTTCCGACATTCGAGGATTATGTCTGCGTGCACAGGTCTCAAAATCACATTACGCGCGCGTATTCAACACCGCGAACCGCGCGTCTGCGGACTTGATAGGTACATGTCCCTAGCGGAGAAAGTGTCGCCCCATGCCAACATGCTGATCGAGACGCGTGCGGCCTGCGCCTACCACCATGGAGCGAGGCGAAATCAACAGCACGTCAGGGCCACATCGAGGGAGCGTTACATAATGAAACCGTTTCCACACCATTACGCGGCATCCGCCCGAGCCCGAGCCATCGGCAGGGTCGTGATCTGCGCTCCGGCGATGCCGCCCATCGATATGGCACCGCGGCCGGAATTCGACGGTCCCGGAGGGACGTGGTCGCCGGAAATGCTTCTCTGCGCAGCCGTGGCCGACTGCTTCGTCCTCACCTTCCGCGGCGTCGCTCGCGCGGCGCACTTCAATTGGACGGCCCTTGACTGTCGCGTCGAGGGCGTGCTGGAGCACGTCGGGAATGCGACGCAGTTCACACGCTTCGCAACGACCGCGCGACTCACGCTGCCACCGGGTGCCGATCAAGCCAGAGCCCGTCTTCTTCTGGGCAAAGCCGAGCACGGCTGCCTCATTGCAAACTCTCTTCGCGGCGCGCGGACGCTCTCGATCGAGATCGTGAGCGGCAAGAGCGAGAGCGAGTCCTCCGTCCCTTCAGCAGGGGCAGGCGAAGCCATCGGGCACCGCATCTCCTCGAGGGAGCTGCAGAGGGCGGCGCGGCAGCTGCGGTGAATGGGAACGGCGCATCCGCATTTATACGGATCGATTCAGAAGCGCGGCCCGATTAAGTTATCGCCCCGTAGAGACGGGGGGTCTTAAGGCACGGCGCGAGCACTGTCCGTGTTCCGAAGAGCAAGATCGAGGCAGGCAAGCCCAACGAAATCAAGACCGGGGACATCCTGCGGTATTGGGGCGGCGCTCGTAAGGGGCGCCGCCCATTCTTCGCTCGTCCTCACAGCAGCTTCTTGTGAAAGCGTCCGGTCTTCATGATCGCTGCGAGGGACCGCCCCTGATGCTGCAGCAGCTCCAGATTGGCCACCGGATCGCCGTCCACGAGCAGCAGATCCGCGATGGCGCCTGGCTCGATGACGCCAAGGCGGCCGGGCATGCGCACGATCTCGGCGCCTATGAGCGTCGCTGAACGGATGGCTTCGAGCGGACTCACCACCTCCGCGCGAAGCAGGAACTCCCGCGACTGCTCTTCCTGAAGCTGCCCGAGGAGGTCACTGCCGAATCCGACCTTGATGCCCGCCTTGCGGCAGATCTCCAAAGATTCGAATCCTCCTTTGAGCACCAGCTCGTTCTTCTCGAGCTTCTCCGCGCTCATGCCGAACTGCGCTGCACGCTCCTTCATCGTGACGTACGCGACGAGATTGGCGACGAGGTACCCCTGCCTGCTGGCGAGGAGCTCCGCCGTGGGCTGATCGATGAGATTGCCGTGCTCGATCGTACGCACCCCCTGCCCCACCGCTCGTGTGATCGCCTCCGGTGTGTACGCGTGGGCCAGCACGTAGCGCTTGAATGCCTCGGCTTCTTCCACGGCCACCGCGATCTCAGGGATGGAGAACTGCCGGGAGTCGAGCGGATCGTACGGCGAGGCGACTCCCCCTGAGACCATGATCTTGATGGCATCCGCTCCCTGGCGAAGCTCCTCGCGGACCGCGGCACGGACTCCATCGACGCCGTCTGCAATCGCCATGGTGAAGCGCATGCCATCACAACAGCGGCAATGCTCTTCCGTGTCCGTGCGCCGCCGCATGTCCGAGTGACCGCCCGTCGGGCCAATGGCCCGGCCGGAAATGAACAGGCGCGGCCCCGGCAGATAGCCCTTTTCGACCGCCTCCTTGATTCCCCAGTCAGCGCCGCCCGTATCCCGCACCGTGGTGAAGCCGCGATTCAGCATCCCCAACATCAGCGGCGCAGCGCGGGCGGTGAGGAGCGACACTGGAATGTGCTCGAGCAACGATACGTTGACTTCGCTCAGATAAACGTGGACGTGAGAATCGATCAGGCCCGGCATGAGGGTACGCCCGCCACAATCGATGACATGGGCGGATCGGGCGGTGATCGGTCGGTCTGAAACGTCCTTGAACTCGCCGTCCTCGACCAGAACCTCGTAGCCCTCGCGAGCTTCCTCGAACCGCGGGTCGAGCAGCCTCGCGTTACGAAACAGATAACTCCTCGGCTGCGTCGTGTTCAAAAGAGAGAGCTGCACGGTAGATCGCCCCTGGGGAACACCCGGATACGGGCCGGTCACTCGGCAGAGTAGCACGGCCGCGCTCATCGGGGAGCGCGGCCGCGGCGTCACACCCGGCGGCACCCGCTACAGGTCCTTTCTGCGTAAAATGCCCCAATTCGAATTGCCGGAACCGAAAATGTCCAAGTCGTCCCGGGAAATCATCGGTCATACCCCGATCGACGTGCAATGGATCGGCGGCGCGAACTTCGAGGCCGGACGTACCGACGGACCCAAGATCCGCATCGATGGAGACGCGCAGGCCGCGCCGAGTCCATTCGATGTCCTCCTGGCCTCGATCGCCACGTGCGCTTCAGTGGACGTTGTAACTATACTGGAGAAGCAGCGCACGCCCGCGCGGGCGCTCAGCGTTCGCGTTGAGGCAACTAGGGTGGAATCTGTCCCCCGGCGCCTCGCGTCGGCCATTCTCCACTTCAGCATCTCAGCTCCGGGGACAACGGTCGAGAAGGCCACACGCGCCATCGAGCTCTCCGTCACGAAGTACTGCAGTGTTCGATCCTCACTGCTTGCAGAGGCGTCGGTGAGCTGGACGGTGAAGCTCGACACCTAGCCCGGAGCTGCATCACCGTCGGGGCTGGCAATCACAACCACGTAACCGTCGGGATCGCGTAGCCACATCTCCCGGTGCTGAGGAGCCGGGTTGACATGGGGCTCCCGGATGATCGCGACATGCAGGCGCCGCGCCCGCTCCACGGCTGAGTCGAAGTCGGCCACCTGAAACCACAGCAGGACACCGTGTCCGGCAGGCGCCGCATCCGCATTGATGAGGTTGGGGTGCTCCTCCTCGTCCCATGCATGCAGCTGCAGAATCATTCGACCCGAGCAAAAGATCCGGTCGTATACGTCGCGATGACTGTGATCCGGGAGGGAGTCGGCGGCGAGCAACTCGGCGTACCAGCGGCTGCTGGCCCTGACATCGCGCACCGCGATCAGGGGCTGAGCCTCCACCAGAGGCTTCTGCAGGGAAACGCTCATGCGGGCACCTCAGGAAGCGAGCGCGATCTCCACGCGCTTGTTGTGCTTCCCTTCATTACGGATGCGTGTTACACGGATGCCGCCAATCTCCGCAATATTGCGCACGTGCGTACCGCCGCACGGCTGCAGATCGATGCCTGGGATCTTGAGAAGCCGCACCCGGCCGACCCCGCGCGGCGGCTGCACGCTCATGGTCTTCACGAGCTCCGGCTGTGTATCGAGCTCCTCATCGGTGATCCACACGGTCTCGGTCGCAACACCTGAAGCAATCAGCGCGTTGGTCGCGCGCGTGATGCGATCGGCATCGAGCAGAGCGATGTCGATGTCGAAGTCGAGGCGGGCCTTGTCCGGAGAAATGTTGCCACCGGAGACGGGCGCGACCACGACGCAGGACAGCAGATGCAGCGCCGTGTGCAGGCGCATGAGCGGGTAGCGGCGCTCCCAGTCGAGGTGCAGGGAAACGGTCTCACCCGCCTCGGGATGGGGGAGGCCCGGAGCCGGAATGTGCACGACGGTGCCGGGCTTCTCGCCTTTACGGGTATCGGCGATCGTGATCCGCTCGCCGCTCTGCCGCACGAGCACGCCGCTGTCGCCAGGCTGCCCTCCTCCGAGCGGATAGAAGATTGTACGATCGAGCTCGATGCCACGCTCGTGGACCTCGAGGACACGCGCCGTGGCGCTCCTGAGATAGGCGTCATCCCGGAACAGAAGCTCGGTGCTCAAGCGATGTGCCTCCTGGTGCGGCTCACCCCGGGTCCCCAAGCGACAATTGTTCCATGCGTCGGTATCGCCTGGGGCACAATTCGATGGTCCTGGCCCAAGCGTAGGCCGAGGCCACCGAAGACTTCAATATAAAATCAGAAAGTTACTGCTTTGCACGGAGCTGTCTCTCCCACTGTTCGACCTCTGACGGCCGCCTGAGTGGCCATTCAGGTCCTCAGATACGAGCGCTATCGCTCCATGCCGTGGCGCAATGGTCGCGGGACGACTCTCGAGATCGCCCGCGAGCCAGCCACGGGCGAGGAATTCTCCTGGCGTCTGAGCCTCGCCGACATCGATGAAAACGGCGACTTCTCGGCCTATCCGGGTTATAGCCGGGCCCTCGCCCTCGTCGCCGGCGAGAGCCTGCAGCTTTGGTACCGGGGCCACGGACACTGCTTCCTCGACCCGGCGCGGCGCGGCACTCGCTTCGAGGGGGACTGGAAGACGCGCTGTGCAATTCCGAAGGGCCGTTGCACGGATCTGAGCCTGATCGTCCGCCGGGGCCCGGTCGGCCGGCCCGCAACCGCCGTTCACCCGCCCAGGGTTCTGCGTCTCGAGGCAACCCGGCAGGTGTTGGTGCCGAGCAATCTTTACGGCGCTCTGTTTGTTCTCGAGGGGTCGGTCACGATCACCGAGTCCACCCGTGCCCGCACCCGCCACGCGCAGACGCGAGATACCATCCTCCTCTTCCCCGGACTTCGGCGACTCCTGACCCTCCGCAGTCGCGGGCGGTCTCCGGCGCAACTCATCTTCTTGCGCTGGCGCGCCGGCAAGCCCGACGCGCCCGAGAGGTAACACCGGACCGTATGGGTACCCGGCAGACCGAGTCCGGGTTCAAGACACTTCGGCGCCCCGCGTTGGTCTTCAGCGCTCCGGCTCTGCTGCCGGATCCGTCGCCGGTGATGCGACCGGACTGGAGCTCGACCTTACCGTGCTACCACACCAACAGCAGGGTAGATGTCACCAACATCCGGCTCGTGCCCAGGAGCAGGCTATTTAAATCGCCAGAATAAATGGCAGAACCGATACATCTATCCAGGGGAACTGACGCGCACATCCGCTTGCGCGCCGCGCAACAGCAACGGTCATCTTCGAAAGCTCACTTCGAGTTCCCCGCCAAGAAGAGGTTCGTCCCATGCCAGCCAAATCGTTCCCGCGAGGCATCCGGCCCCGCAAGGCTCTTACCATCGCGGTGGTGAGCACACTGGCGCTTGCAACCGGCTGGTCTGCGCACCTGCGTGCGGAGGGTGCTGACGATTCGCATGACCGTGCGAGAGGACAGATATTCGACCAGCGCGTCCGCGACAACGCGATCGACGCATTCAAACAGGGCCGCCACACCTTCCGCTTCGATACCTTCGGCGATGAGGACTTCTGGGGTGGAAAACTGCAGCTGCACCGCGCGATCGCAGGCGCGAAGTTCGGCGGCGTGGGACCGGGAATCAGCCCGGCCACCGCCCTCAGCCTCGGGCTGAAGGTGGATGTGGATGCACTGCCGGGATCGGTAGTCGCCGGGCTGCGGGCCGGACGAGTCAACCTCAACGATCCGGCGACCACGCTGCTTCTCCTCAAGCTCAATGCCGTCGTGGGCGTCAAGGGATTCTTCACGGGCGGTCAGCTGACATCGATGGGAATTACCTGTGCCTTGTGTCACTCCACCGTGGACAACTCACTGACATTCGGGGTCGGTCATCGGCTCGACGGGTGGGCGAATCGCGACCTCAACGTGGGAAAGATCATCGGAGCCGCGCCTGATCTGAGCGCCGTCACCAGCCTGCTGAACGTGGACCGCCCGACTTTGGAGACGGTATTGAGCAGCTGGGGCCCCGGCAAATTCGATGCCGAGATCTTTCTCGATGGCAAAGCCTTCAACGATCACCAGATGACCGATGGCGTCCTCACGGGCACGCATGTTCCCGGTGCGGTGCTCATTCCTGATGCGTATGACCTCGCCGGCTACAACCAGCACACCTGGACCGGAGCTTGGGGGACGGTTACCTACTGGAACGCGTTCGTGGCCGTGCTGGAGATGCACGGTAAGGGTCGGTTCCACGATCCCCGGCTGAATGACTCAGCCAAGTTCCCGATAGCCGCCGCGAACGGGTTCGCCGATGCCAACAAGGACCTATCGCCCGATGACGACCAGGTCACGAGCAAGCTTCCCGATCTACAGTTCTATCAGCTCGCGCTGCCCGCGCCCAAGCCGGTGGCAGGCCGCGACTTCGACCCGGCCGCGGCGAAACGCGGCGATGACCTCTTCAGCGGCAAGGCACGATGCAACTCATGTCATGTCGACCCGCTGTGGACCGAGCCCGGCTGGAATCTGCACACGCCGCAGGAGATCGGCATCGACGACTTCGAGGCCAATCGGGCGCCGGACGGCCAGTACAAGACCATGAACCTCAATGGCATCTTCGTCCGCGAGGAAGGGCTGTTCATGCAGCCCGCCAACAGAGGTCGTTACTATCACGATGGCCGCTTCGCGACGCTGATGGATGTGGTGGATCACTACGACACGCTGCTTCACCTTGGACTCACGGACCAGGAGAAGCACGACCTGACCGAGTACCTGAAATCACTTCCGGAAAAGTGAGGCAATTCTGCAGCGCGAGGTACGGGCTCGAGCATCGAGGTGCCGCCCGCCGGGATCTCCCCCAGGCTCGTCACGGCGGCCGGCGCATCCTGTCCCAGCCCGGAACCTCGCGCCGCAGGAGGCGCTGCAGATTTGAGCTGACGTTGCGCCGGAAAGCAGGCGCCGGCGAGGCGGGGCGGGGTTGCGCCGTGGCCGATCTGAGGGCCAAAGCCGCACCCGTCTGCGGCGGCAGTGTGTACACGTCCGTGCGATTGGCCGTGCCCTCATTGTTGGTCTGGGCGTAGAAGGGCACGAAGGCGCCGCCGGTGCTTACCAACGCCTGGTAATCGCCCAGAAAGAGACCCGAGGAATCCGGCGCGAGCTCGAGATCGAACGGCTGCGCGATGCGGCTCTCGCGCCAGTGCACCCCATCCGCCGATTGCGCCAGCCAATAGCTCGTCAGCAGCATGCTCGCGTCGGCGCTATCATCCCGAAAATCATAGTAGCTGACACCGATGGTGCCATCCGGCTGTATCTGCACGCTTGGTGTGAAAGCCTGAGTAGTGGGGTCTCCGTTCAGTTGCGCGGGGGCCGACCAGGTGAGACCGCCGTCCGTGGAGCCGGCGATGGCGATACCGTCGCGTTGCCCGCCGCTGAAGCGCGCGTCCTGCCAGACCGCGAACAATTCGCCACCCGGCCCGAGGCCGATCTGGCCGAGGCCGGCGCCATCCCGCACCGGCTGTCCGGTTTTGGGATCGGTGGTTCCGATCGCAAGGTCGGCCGCGATGAGGATGGGCCCGGACCACGTGGCGCCATGATCGCTCGAGCGGACCACTCCGAGGGACGAGCTCATCGTGCCGTTGGCCGCAGTGTCGATCTGCGTGAAGAAATCGACGACCGTGCCATCCGGCAGGACCACGACCTCGTTGCCAATGGTTTGCGATGTGCTGCCAGGATCGTAGATCGCACGTGCAGGCTCCCAGCTCTGCCCGCCGTCGATGGTGCGGGCAAAGTAGCTCGGCCCGGAAGACTGGGACACGAGCCGGTCCCACACCGCGTAGACGAAACTGGCATCGCGCGGATCCGCAGTCATCGAGCACTTGTCGTCAAAGGCCGCACTGCCGTCCACGATCAGCGGCACCGCCGCACCCCACGTCATCCCGCCATCAGCCGAGCGCACCACGAGAATGCCGTTCTTCGAGTTCGGCTGCAGTGAGCCACCGGTGAACGACAGCGATAGGGCGTACACCACTCCGTTCGGCGAGAACGTCAGCCAGGGGTCGGAAGCGCGGGCGAAGGCGCTGTCGCCGCCGCATTGCGACACCGGCAGCGCTTGCCGTGTCCACGAATGGCCCCCGTCAAAGGAGGCTGCGACCATGAGACCTTGAGCGCCCCCGCTCGCCCATCGATCCTGCTGCCAGATACCTACCAGGTTGGCAGGATTGGTGGGATTGGTGGCCGCATACGACTCGACCTCCGCGTCGAGATAAACCGTGTCGCCCATCAGCGGGCCGCCGCAATTGGCGGTGAACGGCGTCGATGCCGACACACGCACCAGTGGCGGTCCGGGCGCCGGTAACTGCGGTGGCGGCGGTGCCCCGGTGCTCGACGGCGAAGCGCCTCCACCGGAGCCGCCGCACGCGCTCAAGGCTGTCGATGCCAGCAACAGGATTGCTACTCGAGAGCGTACGCCACCCATGAAGCACCCCGCTGCCTGTGGCTACTCGTGCACCGCGCCCTGACCCGGGTGATACTGCCGCTCGATGTGGCCCTGAAGCTGCGACTTGTAGTAGTACACCGGCCGCAGATCGCCCATCGCGTACTGGGACGCTTCGTCATCGAAGTGCGGCGAAGCCGGATTGCCGCTCTCCCCGCCGGCGGTGATCGCCCAGGCGCTCACCTTGGGGCCGAATTCCACCACGGCAACGAAACTGTTGCCGCTGCTGCCGTACCACTTGCTGGTGTTGGGGTATGGCCGCGCGCCAAAAGAGGCCAGTGAGCCCCATGCCGAGGAAGTAAAGGGCACGGGGATGCTCGGCTTCGAGTCATCGAAGCTCGGATCGATGTTGTCGTTGATGCGCTGGAAGCGGTTGATGCGGCCCCAGGGGGTTTCCCAGGTGCCAAAGCCGGCGGCCAGCCGGTCGGACGCCGCCGCGAGGGACTTCAGCAGCTCCTCAGGCGTTGCCCGCTGCACCACGTAGTCCTCGGGCGAGATGCCGGCAGCCTGAGCGCGCTGCTGCACCTCAGCGAAGAGGTCCGTGCCCCAGAATACGGCGAGGGAGGTGGCGACGGAGTTGACGCCCCAGCGGTAATTCCAGGCGCGCAGCAGAGCGACCTGGCCGGCCAGCCGCCCCTTCAGCGGATCGGAGCCGGGCATGGCGTCATATGCCTTCAGCAGGACCGGAATCATGGTGGCGAACGCCGGGAGGTAGCTGTCGAAGGCGGCCGCGGTCACGGAGGCCATGGTCCAGTCCCTGCCGCCCGTCAGCACTTTGAGGGCGTGGTAGCCCCGCGGCGTCTCCTCGAAGTTGCGCTCCACGTATTTGGGAAACTCCTGGCGTTTCGGGCTGTACGGTCCGGCCGCTGACCAGGGCCAATTGTTCGAGTTGTAGAGCCAGCCGTTGGGCGGATTGAGCAGATGCGGCGTCTCGGCGAGAGTCAGGACGCCGTGGCTGGCCGTCGCCGGGTTGCTGCCGTCGACAGGCTTGCCCCAGTCGAAGGCATCGCTGCGCCGCGGAATCCAATCGGAGTGCCAATAGGCGATGTTGCCCTCGGCGTCCGCGAAGATCGTGTTGTTGGATGAGTCGGTGTGCAGAAGCATCGACTTGCGAAACTGCGCGTAGTCCTTCGCCTTGGTGCGGGTAAAATCCTGGACCAGCGCGCGGGTGGGCGCCTGCATCAGGTTGATGCTCTCCCATTTGCCGCCGACCCGCCCGATCACCGGTCCGTGCTGAGTGTAGTAGGCGGTGAAGACCTTCTGCGCCATGCCGGTCGGCGCCTTGTAACGCACCACGATGCGGCGGGTCCTGACCGGCAGCTCCTCGTTGCCGGAGCGGTAGTAGAAACGCCCCTGCTTCGAGGTCACCGCCTCGAGGTACCAGGATATATTGCGCACCCCGCTCGAGGTATGCATCCAGCCGGCGGTGGCATTGAATCCCTGGTAGATGAAGAACTGTCCCCAGGTCACCGCGCCGTATGCATCGAGTCCCTCGTCGCTCGCCATCTGCAGCTCGGAACGAAAGTAGAAGGAAGTATGCGGGTTGATCCAGAGGATCGCGTGATGATCGAGCGTGATGGAGGGAGAGAAGGCGATGCCGTTGGAGCCCTGCGGCTCCGGCGGCGGCATCGGCACGCTGGCGACACGCGCGCGCGCGACGGGCGCGCTGCCGTAGAAGGCCGCGAGCTGCGGGATGTCTACCCCAACCTCGATGTCGCCTCCGATGCTGCCCTCGGTGAATGCGAGCGCCATCCAGGGCTCGAAATGACTGATGACCCGTGGCTTCACCTCCGTATGAGTGTAGAGGTAGTAATTGAGCCCGTCGGCGAACGCATTCATCAGCTTCTTCAGCCAGGGCGGGCATGCCGCGTACTCGACACGGAGCGCCTCAGGATCCATGAACAGCTGACTGCGCAGATCAGTGTAGATCGCCGACTCGCCGTCCGCCTGCGCCCGCCATCCGAGCGCATCGATGTAGTTGGCCTCCACCCGATTGAAGTCGTCCTCGGCCTGAGCGTATTCCATGCCGAAGACCGCGTCCGCATCGGTCTTGCCGTACACATGGGCGATACCCCAGTTGTCCCGGTAAA
Source organism: Steroidobacteraceae bacterium (assembly GCA_035652555.1). Classification (GTDB taxonomy): domain Bacteria; phylum Pseudomonadota; class Gammaproteobacteria; order Steroidobacterales; family Steroidobacteraceae; genus 13-2-20CM-66-19. The sequence continues at coordinate 69,187 of DASRDO010000041.1, forward strand.
TGGTGACGTTCCTCGCCTCCTGCCGCCAGCGGCCGAGGTCGGTGGCGCCAGCCGTGCGCGCGGCCGACGGCAGCGCGCAGCTACCCGCGGCGACGAGGAGGAGTACGGCGATGACGGGCGATCTCTTCACGGCTTGCAACTGAGCTTCCTCCTGGCCCGCGCCCCTTTGGCCCGGCCACGTGCATGAACTGAGCGGTACTGAGTTTACGTCATGCCCATCGTTACTTGACAGAGACGACGGCAGGCAACTTCACTCACCGCGCGGAGCGCACGACTCATCGACTCGCAGCCGGCGCAGGCCCGTGCGGGCTGGCCCCTGCAAGCGCCACGAGGATGACCGGGTGCAATGCGGGCCGGATGCGACCGGCGCGTCATTGACAGCACCGGCATTCCGATCAAACATGCAGGACCCGCGCCATTCCAATACATCAAGCGGAAAACCCTTTCGTAAGGAGGAGCCGTCGTGAGATTCCCTGCCCTCTCGATTTCCCTGTTCTGCGGTCTGCTCGCGGCCGCCTCCCTGGCGAACGCCGAGCCGCCACCGGCGCCTGGCCCCGTGGTGCTCAAGGCCGCCCATATCTTCGATTCCGTTTCCGGCAAGCTAGCCGACAATGGCGTCGTCGTGGTACAGGACGGCAAGATCGTCGGCGTCGGCGCCGACGCGCAGATCCCCGCCGGTGCACGCGTCATCAATCTTGGTGACGCCACTCTCATGCCCGGCATGATCGACTCGCATGTGCACCTCAGCGACGAGTTCGAGGACAACTGGTACAAAGGCTTCTATCAGAGCCTGATCCGGGTGCCGGCCGAACAGGCGCTCTATGCCTCGCGATACGCAAAGGAGACCCTGGATGCGGGATTCACTAGCGTGCGCGACCTGGGCTCGACGTACTATATTGCCGCAGCGCTGCGCAACGCGATTGATGCCGGTGTGATCGACGGTCCGCGGATGATCGTCGCCAACTACGCCATCGGATCCACCGGCGGCCACGCCGATAGCGACCCGCTGCCGCCGAACGTAACCAAGCCCTTCGGCCCCGATCGCGGCGTGTGCAACGGGCCGGACGAATGCCGTGCCGCGGTGCGCTACCAGATGAAGTATGGCGCCACGGTCATCAAGTTCATGCCCTCGGGCGGCGTGCTCTCGCTGACCGATCCGGTGGATGTGCCGGAGCTCAGCCAGGCTGAGATGGATGCCATCGTCTCCGAGGCCCACGCCTGGCACCGCAAGGTCGCCGCCCATTGCCACGGCGATCTGGCCGCCAAGATGGCAATCCGCGCGGGAGTGGATTCCATCGAGCATGGCACCTTCCTCCGGGACGATACGCTCAGGCTCATGAAGGAGAAGGGCGTCTATCTGGTGCCGACGCTCTACGCCGGCTACTGGGTGGGCCAGAGGGCCTCGAGCTATCCCCCCGCGATCCGCGCCAAGGCGCTGGCCGCCGCTGCCCAAGCGCAGATCATGTTTCAGCACGCCGTGAAGATCGGGGTGCCCGTCGCTTTCGGCACCGACTCGGCGGTGGAACCCCATGGCACCGATGCGCAGGAGTTCTGGCTGATGGTGAAGAACGGCATGACCCCGGCTCAGGCGCTCATGTCAGCCACGGCGCACGCTGCCAATCTCCTCTTCGGCAAGCGTGAGGACGAGAGCTACAAGCCGCCGGTGGGAACCCTACAGGTGGGCAAGTACGCCGACATCGTGGCGCTTCCGGGTAATCCGTTGCAGGACATCCACGCCACCGAGCACCCGGTGCTCGTGATGAAGGGTGGCGTCATTTACGTGGGCCGCAAGTAACGTCGCCTCGTGCTGAATTGGGGGGGTCCTGCTGGAGTACTGCGATTGACCCACCTCCGATGTAATTCTCGAGCCTCACTCCGAAAAGCCAGCCGGCGCAAAGGAGATGATTCCATACTCGGCATCGTAGGTGACGAAGTGATCGAAGAACACCTGGATGCTGGTGTTGGTCATGATTCTGCCGTTAGCGACTGAAGCATCCTGGATCCGGTTCCAGAACTCACCGCCGGCGATGACCGAAGTGGCGGGCAGATCGGCGTTCGGGGGGGCGAAGCCAATGTGCGTGCCGGACCTGACCAGCTTGATTCGATTGCCGTGCAGCGGGAGAAGAGAACTCGTCACATTGTGAAGCCATGGCACGCCATTTCCCGTATCGAACGAGATGATGAGGCAGGCATCTATCGGCTCCTCGTTGACGAACAGGCAGGCTTTGCCCTGTTTCCACTCTGCGCGTGAAGATCCGTTTGTCTTGATCAGGTGGAACACGGCAGCGCCTTGTGGCGCATGACCCCCGAGGATCAATTCCCCGCTGCTCGGGGTGAGCGCGATGCTATAGACCTGACCATAGCGTCCCGGCAAGCTCAGAAGCGGCGGCGGCGCGACCCCCTGTCCGTGTATCACGCCCGCGAGCCCCGCGCCGAAAACGCCGTAGCTGTGCATGTCCTTGAAGCTGCTCACATCGGGGGGCTTGCAGCCAGAGGGCGCCGAAGGGGCGCACTGCGCCGATGTCAGATACGCGATCGGGACAGGTCTGGCCGTGGCGAGCGGGCCGATCTGCAGCGTGGCATGGCACATGACTCCGTGGAAGATCATCCGCGCCGGATTGCCGTAAGTCACGCTGGTTGCAGTCCGGGTGCATCGGATCCCGGTATTGCTGCCCGTGAAGCTGACGTCGGCAAATACGTGCAGTCCGGTCGAGCCGGTATCGAATTCGAAGGGAATCAGTGCCAAATTGCCTATGCGGACTGCTAGGCTCGCCTTGTACGTGCCCACGGCGGTTTCCGACACGGTCAAGGGCACATGAATGGGATGTGGCCCAGTCTGCGCGTGCGCCGCGACAGCGGCAAATGCGAACAGCCCGAACAAAACCGCGGATCGTAAGGGGCGCATTTCGAGTCTCGCTTTCGTGATGGTCTTCATGCTGCGGTGCCCGCTGCGGGCATGTCGACTCGCTCACCGCAAACTTGGATGTGCCGAAGGAGCCGTTCGGGTTCCAGTAGTCATGGACGTTGAGATTGTGAATGAGTCGCGCCGCGTTTGGGACATCAATGCCGCGCCCGGCAGAGCATAAGGCAGCAGGAAGGAAAGTCGTGCCAGCGCCAGCGCGCCGCTGGCCGCGCCCCCGATCCACGATTTCTCACTCACCTGCAGCCTCGGTCCCGAGCCAAGGCGCCTCCGGCCCAGCATGAGCCGAGGATAAGCTCCGTACCTAGGTACGAAGTCAAGTAATGCGGCGTCCTCATACGATCGCCAGCCTTGCCGCCGCCACGGGCGTACATGTAGAGATGATTGGCGGTGGAGCCCCCGGGGCCTCGTCGGCTCGGGCATGAGCTGCAGCCGCTGGGTTTGTGAGAAAGGCCGCAGTGTCGGCAGGTCTGGGCGACGTCCCTGGGCAAGTCACTGGCCGGCCGTAAGAGCTTCAGGGCGCCATGCGACCAGACTGGCAGAAAAGGAGGCTAGTATGGCCTTGTTCAGCCTAGACGCGAAGAATTATCATGTCGCCCCCAACGCACCTGCCTAGGACGATAGTCTATGTGTCACGTGTCGCGTTTTGCACTGTGCATCATTCTGGCCTCAGTTGCAGGGGCATCAGCTGCCAATGCGCAGACACTTACCCGGGAATTGGAACCGTTGGGCATTGCCGCCGGTACCTGGTTGTATCACGGCGTAAATGCAGCGACAACGTATCAAAAGGCCGGTAATTGGACGTGGTTGGAGAGCTGTGGATGGTCAGCCAATAGCGCGTTCATGGCCTGCAGTTTCACGATGAACGGGCCCGACGGCCTCCAGAAGTCTCTCGCCATCAGCACGTACAACGACGTTGACAAGAGCTATTGGCACTACGAAGCGTTCACAGACGATGGCGCTAAACCTTTCATTGCGCGCATGACCGTCTCAGACAACACTTGGACCTACGACGGCAATGCCGGAAAGACGAACTGGCACATCATCTATCACTACGACTCGGCGACGAAAGTAACGCTTCGCATCGAAGAGTCCACGGACCATGTCCATTGGACCACCGTGGCGCACGCGGAGGGGCGTAAGCAGCGTTAGTGGGGCGCGCTCGCGTCCCACCGCCGCAGAAATGACGTACTGCGGGCCGTGTAAGCAGCCCGGCTTTGGATAGACCTCTCTACGAGACGGACATTTATTTACTCACTCTGGGTCCGGGGTCGCGCTCCTTTCCTCCCGCATGCGGGCCTGGAAGCGGCGTGACTTGGCGTTGTTGCCGCAGACGGCCATGTCGCACCAGCGCCGGCGGCCTGCTTTCGAGCGATCGAGAAACAGCCACGAGCAGTTGCCGCCTGCGCAGATGCGTAAGCGATCCAGGGGCTCCAGCAATACGCTTGCGACGAAGCGGTAGGCGATCAACGCGGCAATGAGGTCGAGGTCTGCTGCACCCGCGCGCATCTCCAACCGCACGCCGCGGGCCTCGTAACGCAACTCGTGGGCGGCGACACCCGCCTGCCAATACCGGCTCAAGACGTCCAAGGCGCTCTTGGGAGGTCCCTTGCCGAGAATCATCGCGGTAATGACGGCGAATAGCGCCTCGCGCAATTCCTTCGTGCGCCGCAGCGCCTCGCTCGCTCCCGCGGGGTCCGCCTGCACCCTCCTCTGCAGGACGTGCAGAACCTTGTCCGGCAACACCTTCGCATGGCCTGCCCACTCGAGCAGCCGTGGATAGCCGTCGAGCCAGTCGCGTGGGACCTGGTCACGGCCGGTCACGGTGTTAACGAAATCCAGCACCGCATCGCCGCCCACGAAATCCTTGGGCGCGAAGACGTGAGGCTCTATAACCGGATAAATAGATTTCACAGGTTGACAACCTCTGCAACCAGTGTAATACTTTTTACAGGTTTCCGAGGTGCGGCGTCCCCATGACAACGACACGGCGCGCAGTCGTGCAGGCACCACTCGCGGCGTTGGCGGCGCTTGCACCTGCAACGAAGCTGTTTGCCCGGCAAAGGAAGCCTCTCAGCCTCATTCTTGCACCCAGCAACCTGGGATTGCGGCCTCCGAAGCCGGGACATCAACCCGGTACCTGGCGCGCCCCGCAGGCTCTGATGGCGGCCGGCCTGGCATCTGAGGTAGGCGCAAGCCAAGTGCTTCCGCTCGAGCGTCCCACGTACTCGTTCGCAGCACAGGCCGGGACGCCCGTCAGAAATGGTCGTTCGATCCGCGACTTCTCGCTCCTGTTGGCAAACGCCGTGCGTGGCATTTTGGAAAAAGGGGGCTTTCCCCTGGTCATTGGTGGCGATTGCAGCATTCTGCTGGGTGGCCTCTGTGGGCTGCGTCTTGCGGGCGGCCAGGGTCTGGTGCACATCGACGGCCATAGCGACTTTTATCAGCTCGGCGCTCATGAAACGAGCCCCGGCGCGGCGGCTGGGATGGACCTCGCGCTGGCGAGTGGCCGCGGGGATCCGCTGGTGACGAGTCTACCGGGAGTGGCTACGCCCCTTGCGCGCGACGAAGATATCGTTCAGATCGGCGAGCGCAATGCCCCGAAGGATCGTGATCGGATTCCGGGGACCGGCATTATGCAGATAACGGTAGAGCACGCTCTTGCGAACGGCATTCACGCCGCCGCCTCGAGTGCCATTACGAAACTCGAGGCCGCCGGCATCCGGCGCGCCTGGGTGCACGTCGACCTCGACGTGCTGGATCAGAAAGTAATGCCTGCGGTGGATTCGCCGGGAAGCCCTGGATTGAGCTTCGCGCAACTTTCCGCTCTGGCTGGCGCGCTATACCGCTCCGGGCGGATCGCAGGAGCCGACTTCGCGATCTATGACCCGGAGTTGGATCCCGATCGGCGATACGCGCATCCCATCACCCAGTGCATTGTCCGTGCCGTCCGCGGATGACTGTGTTGGTCAGGTCGAGAGAGTCCGATCATTACGGCGAAGAGGAACACTCAACATGCGCACTCTGTTACCCACCCTGGCTCTGCTGATACTGGCCGGCTCAGGCGCCTCGGCAGCGCCCGCCGCGAACCCCGAGCAGGGGAGCCACCGCCCGGATCAGGCGCTGCTCGATCGCCTCATCGGGACATGGGATGTCGACTACACGATCTACGACGATAACGGCTCCGTCAGGCACTACCTGGGCACAGCCGTGTACCGGCGGATACTTGACGGCGCAGCCATCCAGGAGATCTGGTCGGACTCACACGGCCGCAGTACGCAACCTTACGGCACGACCCTCGAGTTCTACGACGGCAAGCGTGGGCGTTGGACCGCAGTCTGGGTCTATCCCGAGCAAGGCATGTATTACTCCGTGAGTGGCGGTGAGATGGGCGGGCGCATCGTGCTCACAGGAGAGGATCAGAAAGGGGTGATGCAACGCTGGTCGGATGAGGACTTCCGCGGCAACTCGTTCATCGGTCGCTTTGAGGTGTCGAAAGACCACGGCAAAACATGGCGGCTGGTGGGAGTGAACCACATGCAGCGTCACACGGCACACTGAGCGCGACACCGGCCGAGGGCCACTCGCCGATGCGCGCATCTGCCCTTGCCGGGGGGTGCGCCGCTGCGCAGATCAGGACTCCTGCTTTTCGCCGGTGCCGCTCGCTGTAGTCTTCCACTGTGTTCCGTCCGCTGATTCCTCGAACATCACCGCGACCCTGTCGGCGGATGTGAATTTATAAACGATCCGCTGATGAACGGACTTGCCCGCGCGCGTCTCGGACCAGGATTCGGTCCGCGTGTTGCCGTCGATCGCCATTCTCGAGGCGAATGGCTTGCCGGCGGACTCTCCGCTGTTGAATATTTCGTAGTGCCAGAACGTGCCGCCCTTGCGATCGTACGTATCGATCACCACCGAGTCGACGTGTCGCCCGCCCCAGGTATTGGAAAAGCTGCACAGCATGAACACATGGTTGTCGGACCAGTGACAGTCCTCGTGCCAGGTCCAATCGCTCGGACGCGCGTCTTTCCCCCCAAGGGAATGCCCGTGATACACCCAGCGGCCGGCTGATACTTCGAGCTGGTGGAGCGCGGCGCCCTCGGCGGACGGGGCTTCCGCCGGTGCCGCGGTAGCCATACACGTTGCGAGCAACAGCAGGAATCCAGGCAGAAGATGGCGGCTGTTCATCTATGAGATCCTCGGCGTCAGAATCCAGAGCGGCGACGCTCACGAGCCTCGCCGGGCGAATGCCCGAAGCGACGGCGGAACGCCCGGTTGAAATAGGACAGGTCGTTGAAGCCGACCCCATACGCGATCTCGCTGATGCGAAGATGATCGAAGCGCACGCTGAGCAGCTTCGAGAGCGCGCGCTGCAGCCGCTGCTCGCGGACGAACGCGGTGAAGCTCGTACCTTCGCTTTCGAACAGCATACGTATGTAGCGCGGACTCAGCCGGTACCGGGCCGCAACAGCGCCGAGCGAGATTTCGCGGTCGAGATCGCCCAGGAGGTCGGACTTGATTGCCTGAAGGCGTGCTGCCCGCATGCCTCGGCCCGCCGCCCTCTCCTCGGCCTCACAGTTGGCCCCGAGCATCAACGCAGCCAGATCGTAGATGTGCGCAACAGCCAGCGGCTGGAGTGCTGACGCACTCAGGCCGTTACTTGCATGCAGCGCATTCAGATAATGCCGAAGGAGCTGCAGGATCGGCGAGTTGCCCGGTATGCGTCGGCCGCAGGCCGTTCTGACCTCTTTCAGCATCGGTATGAGAGAGCCGCCCGGAAATTCGAGAGTCGCGACCGGTCCGCCCCGAGAGGTGGTCAGGCTTCCCGCATCCGCGCCCGACAAGGCGATCGCATCCCCCTGCTCCAGGACCACTTCGCGGCCAAACTGTTTTCCGAGGGCAGCGCTTCCGAGGCTGAAAATGAGTCGGTCATGCCCATCAGCGAAATCCGAGCGCAATGCGGAGCGGTGTCCCGAGAGCATCCCGAGTCCCGGCACTCTCGTCAGCGTGGCGTCGATCTCGAGCGGCTCGTCCGGAGAGGGTACTACCCGGATACCACCTCGGCCGAAGGTCTCGCGAAATCGCGCGACGCGGTCGCGCTCCGGCCACTCAGCGGTGCAGATGGTAATGACTCGAGGAGGCTTTGGCGCCTGAGGATCGTGCGTTGTACCGGCCACCGGTCACCCCTGCTGAATGACGGCTACTCTAACGCGATCGCTTCCTCCCTGTCCAAGAGCGCTTCCGCACCGTCCAAGACGCATTCCCGCCGCTACGGTAAATCCGTGGGCAGGCAAACTGCGTGGGGTCGCCCAATGGCCACAGCTGTCCTCGATGCGTCCGCAACCGCGGGACGGTCCGACCGACTCCGTGAACACTGGTTTTTCTGCGGTATGTCGGTGCTGCTCGCGCTCGTGGTCCTCATCGGCTTCGCCCGCACCTATTTCCTGGCGGGCCTCTTTCATGCGAGGCCGCTGCCGTCCCCGATCGTCCATATCCACGCCGCGGTCTTCACCAGTTGGATCGCGCTGCTCGTCCTGCAGACGTCGCTCGCTGCGAGCGGCCGAGCCGACATTCATCGACGCCTCGGTGTCGCAGGTCTCGTCCTTGCGCCTGGTATCGTCACTCTCGGCATCCTTGTCGCGAATGAGATGCTGCGGCGTCTCTGGGCAGTTCCCGGGTTCGACGCCGGCGCAATTTACGCCGTGGCCCTCAGCGAGGTCCTCGGCTTCGCCGTTCCCGTGACCCTTGCTTTCCGATTACGCCGGAATCCGGCATTCCACAAGCGCCTGGTTCTGATCGGCACCATCGCGATGATGACCGCGGGCTTTGGCAGATGGCCGGTGCATTTCCTCCTGCACAAGCCGCTCCCGGCGATGATGGCGACCTTCGGCCTCTTGCTCCTGCTCGCGCTCTACGACCTGTTGGCACTGCGCCGACTTCATCTCGCCACGGCGCTGGGCGGCCTATGGGTCGTATTCATCGAGCTGACTGCCGTCGCCGTCGGCCACACGGCCGTGTGGCAGAGCCTCGCAAGGTACTTGCATTCGGCCGGCGTCTGAAACGGTGGCTCAGAAACCCGGCCGCCGCTCGAATCAGGCGCTGGGCTGCTGGTCGCACTGCAGCGTGTCGACGATGACCCAGTTGCCGGTGCTGGCTGGCCGCGAGTAGTCGACCTGAAAGTGCCCGGCGCCCTTGCGCTCGAATACGAACCGATCCGATTGCTTTGCGTTGGAGTCCGGCGTCCACGTCAGTCGCGCGCCGTCCCAGCCGGGGGAAGTGTAACGGCGGATGCCTGAAGCGTTATCGAAGACGTAATTGTCGAAGCGCCTGCTCGCGGCATCATAGCGCCACATCTCAACGGCCTGGTAGCCGAAGGGAGGCAGGTCGACGTGCCTCATGGTGAGCCAGTGGCCGAGCAGCTCGGGTGCGAACCGCTCCGCCGAAGCGATGGCCCTGCCGTTACCCGGAAACCGGCCGTGACACGACCAGTTGCCCCGGAAGAATGCGAATGGCTGCAACTCGTCCGCCAACACCGGGTGAGCCGCATCAGCGGCCGCCGCGTGCGGACGAGGCTTCAGGAACGTATCGAGCGCCGCCATGGCCGTCTCATATGGCGTTGGATCGTAATGCATGCCGAAAATGGTATCGACGTCGAGGTGTTCGCGGGCTACGGCGTTGCGCAGCTCCAGCAGATACTCGGGCGTGAACCACGTGTCCTTCTCATCGGGCGCGAACAGATCGCTGCTGTACAACAGCTTGTAACCGGGAAGATATACCATCATCTGCCGTTCGCCCGTCTCCGTGCGGTACGGGATCAGCTCGAGGCGGTTGACCCCATCACCCAGGCTCATCCTGGTGGCGACCAGGTGCCATCTCGGCCTTCGCCGGTTTCTTTGCAGATCGTCCGGCATGAAGGTATGCGGCGCATTGAACAGCCGGGTCAGTACGGGTCGGTCGAGGTCCACGGCATAGATCGGGATGCCGCGCGCAACGTATTCGCGCAGGCCGCCGATGTGGGGCCACGAGTCCGAAGTCGTGATCACGGCCTTTATCGGCAGGTGCGGGAAGCGCCGGCGTGCCTCATCCATCACCTTGATGGAGTAATCCGATGAGAGCGGCCCTTCCAGCACGACGATGCCATCGCGTTGGCGAACGAGATTCACGTTCCACGAGCCGGGGATATGAAGAACACCGGGATCGACTTCGGTTGCCGGTTGCCCCGGAATACCGAGGGGAAGGTCTGCGATCGTGCGTCGGTGCGTCAGGATTTCCGCGCGGGCTTGCGCGGGGATCGCAACCTCTCCGGGCTCGACTGGCGGGTTGACCGTCACCGAAGTAATGCTGACGTCGGACTCAGGCAATCCGTTCCGCTCTGTCGTCCATTGCCGCGGATACCGCAATCCGTTCGGCTCCAGCGACCACATACCGTAACTGATACGCGTGGTGACGTCACCCCAGACACTCCAAAACACGTCGTATGGACGCGGGGCGGTCCATTCCACCATCTCGGGAAGGCTGGTATACGCGTTCAGGTACAGTCGCACCGGATAGCCGTGCCACGTAAAACCAACCACGTGGTGGCCATACCCATGCAACTGCGCATCAGGCAGCGAATGCAGATCGGACGCCGCCAGCGCCGTGGAAAGCACGCGCAGTGGGCCCAAGGCGAAATCCTCTTCGGCTTCCTGCAGATACCTGAACGATGCCCGCGAATATTTGCCGTCCGCGACCTGTGCGACCGCCCCGCCTGAGACGATGTACGTCGGATAGACAGGCGCGCCATCCCATTGCGGGTGCTGCAACCACCATTGTGACGAAGAATACCCGCGATGTTGCTGGGTGACGCGCTCGCTGTCACTGTCGAAATCCCGGATCACATCGAGCTCCATGTAATCCTGCCACCATGGTCCCTCCGGTCGCAGCGACTGCTCGAGCATGTTGCGGTGGCCGACGGCCTGCAGCCGCAGCGCGTGCACGGAGCTCACCACGTCCTTACCGCCCATCGCGACAAACGCGGCCGCCAGCTCCCGCGAGGCATCTTCGGCGCCGGGTCGAGCGTGGGCGACCGGTCCCGATCCTGCGACGAGGACTGCGGACAAGGTGAGAAGAGGGAGTGAATTTCTCATGAATCGGAAGCCAGGTTTTCGAGTGTGTAGGACCGCTCCTCACCTTCGAACCTCTGTCCCGTACTGGCAACCAACGTGACGTGCCGTTCGACCAGGATTTCGTCCGCGATGATTACCCCTTCGCGCACCGTCGTGTAGCCGGTCCAATGCGACTCGCCGGGCACGACTCGTACATCGAGCGTCTTGCCGGCGGTCGTCGTGATCGTGATTTCGTTCTTGTAAGCATCGTCGGATGAGGGACCGATTCCGCCGCCTTCGCGGGTCAGAGTGATCACGCGATTGAGCGGATCGAGGCGCAGGACACGCACGCGCTCGCTTCCCTGCGGACCGATTTCCCACGGCTTCGCAATGGCCACGGCCCACGATGTGCCGACGCGAACATCCTGCGGTGCATTGCCCCAGAGGTAATGGTTGAAAATCGTGCCGCTGGTCTGATCGTTGACGGTGCATCGGTCGTTCCAGCAGTCGGTGATGCCATCCTGCAGACGCCTGTGGATCCACTTTTGGGGAGGCCGGCCGTCGTAAATGCCTGAGCCGTTGAAAGTGATTTCGCTTCCGCGGATGGCCGTGACGACCTCATTGCCCGTACCGCTGATGCGTTTGACTACATCCTGAAATCCGGGACCGGTAATGGCTACGGCCTTCGAGAACACGGACGAGAGGCTCTCCCCGACTTTAAGATGGGGCGCCAGATACGCACTGCTCGGCTCGGCCACGGCGGCCGGAGCGATGCATGCCAATGCACAGGCGGCGAGAGACAGACTCGGGATTTTCATGGCGTGTCCATGAGCGGCGGTGCCCCAATGGCGAGGGGTAGCGTATACGTGTCAGGACCTCGCCACTAGACAGCAGTTTACCCCGCAACTGCCCTATTCGACGGCCCGACTGGCCGGAGCGACGAATCGCCGCTGCCGCCACTGCGTGGTCGCGTGCGCGGCGACTCAGGAGGCGCCGTCCCGCAGGGGGATTCCAGCTTCGCGCATAGCGGCACGCTCTCCGGCCCGTTCCCGTGATGCGCGCGCGCAACATTCTGGCGCTATTACTATGCTCTTCTATCAGGAGCAGTTGCGTTTTGCAATCAGTTACACTAGGATTTCTGTCGCTCGCAAAAAAGGGCATTGAGGGGCGCAATGCGTAAGCTGAAGATTGAAAGTGCCGACGTGATGCGGATTGCGATCCAACAGGAGATCGCGCGCAGCGAAGAATCCCGCTACGACCACCGGCTCCATGGACTCCTGCTGCTGGCGGCGGGCCACTCCTGCCGCCAAGTGGCAGGAATTTTTGGCGAGGATGACACCACCGTGCAGCGCTGGGTCCGCCGCTTCGAGCAGGGTGGCCTGTGGGCGCTACGGGAAGGCAGGAGATCTGGGAGGCCGCGCGCGCTCACCCCGGAGCAGTGGCGCGACCTGCAGGCGGACCTCCGCAAGCGTCCGCGGGACCTTGGGCTGGGAGCGACGCTCTGGGACGGTCCAACGCTTTCGAAGCACCTGAATTACCACTACGGAGTGGAGCTCGGGGTGCGTCAGTGCCAGAGGATCTTCCGCCAAATGGGCTTTCCACCCCGCAAGGTTGGTCCGCAGGCCGCATGACTCGGGGCGCTGCTCTGCGCTGCACAAATATACCTACAGGCTTTCGGGAGCATATGATGTCGAAGAACACGATTCTGCGTCGCGCCGTCCGGCTGGCGCTCGCCAATGCCGCAGCGGCCTCCATGGCGCTGCCGGCCATCGCCACTGCAGCGGATCAGGCGACACCCGCCCCTTCCGCTAATCCGCCCGCACCGCAGGCCGCCGCAGCAACCCCCGTGGCCGGCCCGGCAGGGCCGGCGCCGGCTCTCCAGGAAGTCGTGGTCACAGGCTCGCGCATCGTGCAGCCGGGACTGAGCTCAATCAGCCCGGTCACGGCGATCAGCGCCAAGGACATCGCCAGCCAGGGCGTCACGTCGGTCGAGGATGTGCTCAATAACTTGCCGCAGGTAATGGCCGATCAGGGCGCCATGTCCTCGAACGCGGCCACTGGCACCGCGTCGGTCGACCTGCGCGGTTTGGGCGCGCAGCGCACTCTCGTGCTGGTCGATGGCAAGCGGATGATGCCCGGCCAGCCGACCAACGTCGTAACCGAAGCCAACGCAGCCGACCTTGACACCATTCCAATCGCGCTGGTCGAGCGCGTCGATGTGCTGACGGGCGGCGCGGCTGCGGTATATGGTGCGGATGCGGTCGCGGGCGTCGTCAACTTCGTCATGAACGATCACTTTCAGGGATTCGAGATCTACGGCAACGCCTCGGGGTACGAGCACGATCAACACGAAAACTATTGGGGCGCGTTCGCTCCCGCGCACAACTACGGGTCATCCCCGAGCTCCACTCTGGACGGTGTCACCAAAGACGTAACGATGATCCTCGGCGGCAACTTCGCCGATGGCAAGGGTAACGCGGTCGCCTACGTCGGCTATCGCCGGACCACTGCGGTGCTCGAGGCGGCGCGCGACTTCAGTCGTTGCACCCTGGCAACGTCCCACGACACCTCCGTTCCGGGTACAGGCGCACCTCAGTGCAGTGGTTCGAGCAACAGCGCGACGGGACGCTTCTTCAGCGCGGGCTTCCAGTCGAATGACCCTACAAATCCGCTATCTGCGGTGCCAGCCAGCTTTCCCTCGTCTCTTACCGTGAACCCGACCACGGGTACGTTCATTCCGTACTCGAGCGCAGTCGATGCATACAACTTCGGCGCGCTCAACTACTACATGCGCCCGGACGAGCGCTGGAACGCTGGCGCCTTCGCACATTACAATATCGATGATAATCATCAGGTCTACAGCGAGATCATGTTCATGGACGATGACTCGGTGGCGCAGATCGCCCCTAGCGCCGCCTTCATCGGCAGCGGCACTGGCACCAATCCCGTCACCGGAACACCGGACGGACAGTGGGCGATAAATTGTAACAATCCGGACCTGTCCGATCAGGAAGCCACCACCTTCGGATGCCAAAGTCACAGCCTTGCTTTGAGCAACACGCAGACGGTGCAGATACAATTTGGCCGTCGAAATGTGGAGGGCGGAAACCGCCTGACGGACACACGGCACACCTCCTATCGCTTCGTGCTCGGCAGCAAGGGCCAGATCAGCGAGAACATGTCGTATGACGTGTATGCACAGGAAGGCGTCACGCTGCGCGATGACCTGTCGACCAACGATCTCTTGAAGTCCTCGCTACAGAATGCGCTCCTTGCCGTGCAGGATCCGAAGACCGGCAAGACCGTGTGCGCCGCCAACGCTAACGGCGGCAACGGCGCACCAGGCTGCGTCCCGTGGAACATCTGGGGTACGGGTCCCGTGGACCCCGCGTCGGTTGCCTACATGCAGACACCGGGTATCATCACCGGCTCGGCAGAGGAGCGGGTCTTTCATGCGGACTTCACTTCCGATCTCACTAGCGCCGGTGTAAGGCTGCCGTCCGCGAATACGGGATTGGGGCTCAACTACGGAGCGGAATACCGTGAGGAATTCATGAAGGTCGTGCCCGACAGTGTCAGCCTATTGGGCAACCTCACCGGCACGGGAAGCCCCACCCCGTCGTTAAATGCGGGATATGGGGTGAAGGAGGCCTTCGTCGAGGCGCGTCTGCCGCTCATTGAGGACAAGCCGGGTATCAAGGAGGTCTCGATCGATACGGCGTACCGTTACTCTAAGTACGACGTCGGGTTCACCACCAACACTTACAAGCTCGGCATCGACTACTCACCCACCTCCAGCATGCGCTTTCGAGGCGGTTACAACCGCGCGGTGCGTGCACCCAACATCGCGGAGCTGTTTGGTCAGACAATTATCGCCTTGGACGGCACGGCCGATCCGTGCGCCGGCTCATCTACCAGCTCGGCGGCATCGGCAACCATCGCGCAATGCCAGCGGAGCGGACTCTCTCCGGCCGGATACGGAGCGTTTGGCACGCCCGGCAACCCTGCCGGTCAGTACAACGGCCGGGTTGGGGGTAACCCGAAGTTGAAGCCGGAGGTCGCCGACACCTACACGTTCGGCATCGTGCTCACACCGTCGGCATTGCAGACCTTCAACGCCACGTTTGACCTGTTCGACATCAAGATCAAGGACTTGATCTCGAGCTACGGTGCGAACCTCATCGTCAAGCAATGCGTATTCGACGACAATCCGCAGTTTTGCTCGATGGTGCACCGCGACCCGTCGGGCTCGCTCTGGTTCTCTACTCAGGGTTATGTAGAAGATCCGTTGGCCAACTTGGGATTTGAGAAGGAGGCTGGCCTCGACGTCTCCCTCAACTACACCCAAGGCATGGGCGCGTTCGGATCGGTGCGCTTCAATCTGATCGGCACCTATACCGCCTCCTTCATCACTGAGCCGTATCCGGGCTCGGGCGATTACAACTGCGCGGGCTACTTCGGTGCCACCTGCGGCAACCCGCTGCCGAAGTGGCGCCACACGTTCACCGCGAGCTGGGCGACCCCTTGGCGCGGGGTAGGCCTGCAGGCGCGGTGGCGCCATATCGGCCGCACCGAGGTCGACCTGGCCAATCCCTCGCCGCTGCTCTCGGGTGCCTTCGGCGCACCTATCCAGTGGATGGGCAGCCGCGAATACCTCGATGTGGTAGCCTCGGATCAGATCTTCGGCAATGTGTTCCTACAGGTGGGCGTGAACAATGTGCTGGACAAGGACCCGCCGATTATCGCCACAGGCTCGATCCCGCCTCCATTCTTTAACGGCAATACCTTCCCTCAGGTCTATGACACGCTCGGGCGGTTCGTCTTCGCGAATCTAAAGATCGACCTCTAGTTGACGTCCCCCTTTAGGCGACTTGCGACAGCGGGCCACTCGGCCCGCTGTGCTTCTCCGGTCCGGCCGATCCACAGACCGAGGTGATCAAGATGAAGCTTCCGATTTGCGCCATTCTCTTCCTCAGCGCCGGCGCGAGGCTCGCTCAGGCCGGCACACCCCCGTATCCGAGCATGGCCCCGATTGCGCAATATGAGATGAGCCGGGATCAGGAAATTGCGCTTGCTCGCAGCGCCGCCCCCGCGGCGATCGCGAGCCATGCGGAAGTGTTGGTCCTCGGCAAGAGCGGCTACGAGACCGCGGTCAAGGGCACCAACGGGTTCGTGTGCCTCGTGGAGCGCTCCTGGGACCAGAGCTTCGACCACCCGGAATTCTGGAATCCAAAGATCAGAGGCCCCGAGTGTGACAACGCGCGTGCCGCACGCTCCGTGCTGCCAAACTATCTCGAGCGGACTCGGTGGGTGCTAGCCGGCGATTCCGTAGCCGAGATGCGCGTCCTCACGGAGAAGGCCTGGGCAGCCGGAAGACTACCCATACCCGAGCCTGGCGCCATGGCCTACATGCTGTCGGAGGGCAGCTACCTGAGCGACTCTCCTCCCGGACCGTGGCACCCGCACATAATGTTCATGATGCCTCCTATGCAGGACACCGAGTGGGGAGCGAACGTAGCCGGATCGCCGATAGCAGCGGACCTGACCGGCCACGATTCCATGACGTACTTCTTCGTGGTCGTACCCAAGTGGTCGAACGGTAAATGGGCGTGGCCGCACGCGGCCGGCAGCGGGCATTAAGGGCGGCGCCCCCGGTACGGTGCCCCAACCGGCACAGAGCCTCAAGCCCTGGCGGGCCGTCCCGCCTTATTCGCTTTGCGCGCTCCCTTGCGCGCGGCCTGGACCGCTTCGAATGCCGCCTGCAGTTGTTGCGAAACGGATGGGGTGTCCTTCTTGTGAGTGCGGGCACGGGCTCCCAGATGCCGCTCGCGCAATTCGTCCATGAACGCTTCCCACATTTCAAGACCGCCGTCAGCAAGCAACTCTGCACGGATGGCAAGGTCCTCCCGCACCGGCAGAAACCTGACGCCCCACGCTCCCATCTGCGCCAGGATCGGCACCAGAGAGATGCCCTGCTCGGTCAGGCTGTAGATGGCCTTCTGCTTGTGCGCCGGATCGTCAGCTTTGGTGATGATCCCCTGATCGAGAAGCATCTTCAGGCGCTCGGCCAGGATGTTCGAGGAGATCCCCTCGTCGGACTGCGAAAGCAACTCGCGGTAGTGGCGCCGGTTGCCGAACATCATGTCGCGGATGATGAGCAGGCTCCAGCGATCGCCGAGGACTTCCAACGTCAGATTGATGGGACAGCCGGACTTGAGAGCCTCGCGCACACTCCGCCTCGAAACCGCTACTGGTCGCGAGTATGCCGCCGCCTGGGCTCAAATTGCAACCACTTCCAAAACACAAGTGAGGCCTGCTGGCGGCCGGCCCGGTGTCCGGGCGCATAATTCGATTGCGGGCGAATCATCCCGGCACCAGCAGCGGTTACAGTGACGCATCCGAACGCGGAGGAAGAGAGATGGGAATGCGTTTGACGTCCCTCGTACCCCTGATGATCGTCGCAGCAATGGCTGTACCGATGAGCTCGCAAGCGCTGGATGCCGACTATTCGCACTACGTCTCTCCGTGGAAAACGCCCTGGAGTTACCAAGGCCCGCGTGGGGCGGCGCATTGGAGCTCCCTGGACCCGGCATACGAGATCTGCAATACCGGCAAGGCGCAGTCGCCGATCGACATCCACAACGCCCGCAAGGCACACCTGCCGCCGCTGCGATTCGAATACAAGAGCGAGCCTGCCAGATACGTGATCAACAACCGGTGGACGCTCCGGGTGAACTACCACGACGCTCCCGGTACCGGCAGCTTCCTCGTGATAGGCGACAAGCGTTACCAGGTCATCCAGTTCCACTTCCATCATCCGGCCGAAGAGACCATCGACGGCAAGCGCTACCCGATGATCCTCCACATCATGAACAAGAGCAGCGACGGACAGGTCGTCGGGGTCACCGTACTGCTAAAGAAGGGCCGGGCCAACCCGCTGTTTCAGAGCATCCTGAAATATGGGCCGGCTACCGAGGGGCAGGTGGCGGTCCCCGGGCTCGATGTGAATCCGGCTGCAATGCTACCGCGTGACAAGGCTTACTACCGATACATGGGCTCGGTGTCGGCGCCGCCGTGCACGGAGGGTGTCCTCTGGATCGTGATGAAGACCCCGGTCGAGGTCTCACAGGCGCAGATTCAGGCATTCGCCAAGCTTTTTCCGGACGATGCGCGGCCGCCTCAGCCGCTTAACGGACGCCTCGTCGAAGAAAGTGACTGATCGCAGGCGGCGATTGCCCGGCGCAATCCGTGCGCATCAACGCCCTTGCCCCGAGGTTTTCCCGAGACGGCTGGGATTCGGACATCGTGAATGCGGCGGGCCTCGATGTCGTTCGGCGATGGCTGGCCGCGAGAGACCTTAGCCGGTAAGCTGCGGTGCTTGCATGGGTGCCACCCTTTGCGCACCCAGCTGTCGCGTCAACGGCGGCAATCTGCCGACAGCGGTGGCGTAGGTGATCGCAATTGCCAACACGCAGAGTACGATCAGGATGAAGAGCGCGCCGCTCTCCGTTGCCTGTTGACTGCCGACCCAAAAGGCAGGGCCTGTTTGCGTGATCTGTATCAAGGCCGGATCGTACCCGCCTCCCGTCGTCGATAAGCCTACCAGATAGGTCTCCGTCCAATCCCATGCGCCGTGAAACCCGATCGCGAACCACAGCGTGCCGGTGGCGAAGCGGAATGATAGGAACATGAGCGAGATCGTCATCACGGAGATGACGAACGCTGCGTTGAAGCCGCTCAGAGTGAAATGCAAGAGGCCGAATATGATCGACATCAAAAGGGCTGCAACCCAGACCGGCATCCGCTCGCCGAGCGTCTGGAAGACGTATCCTCGAAAGCCCAATTCCTCCGAGACGCCGACCCCCAAGGAAGGCGTCAGGCATAGGATCGCCCACAGGACCTTGCTCACGCCACGATGCATGCTCGTATCGATCCTGACGAAATGCAGCCATCCCAGCTCGTACTCAATCGCCGCGATGATCAGAATCAAAGAAAGCCCCGCGAAGCCCCCCAATGCCAACCGCGACAGCTGCAGCCGCGGCAGAGCCATTCCCGACCAAGAGCGCTTATTGAGTTTGACGCGCACCAGCCATGTGATCAGGAGAACGCCCGCAATCCAGACGATGCCATGAAAGAGCGGCGATATGCCGGGCCAAGTGACCCGGCCGAGCCGCTCGCCTCCGAACGCTGAGAAAAGGAATACCGGCGCAATGAGAACGATGTAGAGCACGATCCATGCAAGCCCGATGGACACCGAAACGAAAGGTTTCGCCTCTACCGGCATGATAGGTGCGTCGTCTTGCATGGAATTACCTTATGGGATACGCGAGGCGATTTGAGTCGGGGTCGTCGACCTAGAGATCCGCGTCCACGGTCAGCGTGTAATTGCTTACCTATAGCCGCGCGTCAGCAGGAATTTTGCGCCCGCCTCGAATGCGGCAGGTCCGGGTATTGCAAATGAAAAGGCATCGGCCAGCCGATCGGTGATGTTGAAGGCCAGACACACCGCCAATGCATCCTGGATCTGCTCCCGGGACACGCCCTCCGCAAGGAGAGTGCGCATATCATCGACCGATACCTCGTGCTCACGAGTCAGCTTATCCAGCATTCGCAGGGTCGCTCGCAATGCGGAGCTGAGGGGGGCAGCCTCCAGGTCGGCGAGGGTCGCGGAAACCTTGTGGCTGTCTCCATAGGCGCGGACTGCCACTGCCGAATGCGCTTTGACGCAGAAGCCGGTCCCATTGGCCGCGGAGATGACCGCAGCCATGAGCTCCCGATCGCCAACCGACCAGGCCGAGGGCCCGCGCATCGCCTCGTGCGTGAGGCGCTTCATCGGCTCGCCGTAGAAGTCGGGGCGATAGCTCACCAGCTTCACGGCGTCGACGACCGGGTGACCCGAAAAGATCCGTATGGCGGCAAACACTGCCTTGGTGCGCAGGGAGTGTGCCTTGTCGAGGACGGACAGGCGCATCAGCGATCCTCCTGCGCTGCGGCTTCGAGCGCCCTTAGCGCTCGCTGATATTGACGCGCCGCCTGGCCGACGGCGCTGCAGACCGCGATCTCGAAGACCTGGTCCTCGGTGAGACCGGCAGCGCGCAGGCCGTTGAAATCGCCGTCTGTGATATCGCTGCAATGCGTGGCGATTTTGTCGACGAATGCGTCGAGCGGCTCCTTCAGGCCGGCGTTATCGTACGCCGCCTTCCGCTGGCTGCGCGGAGCCCACCCTTCGCCGTCGAGAATTCTTGCGACGAGGCTCGCGTGTGCTTCGAGGATGTCGGTCATTTACACCCCTTGCCACAGCGTAGACGGCGCGTGCGGCCGTCCATGAGCGTAACCATGAGAGCTCCGTGAATGCACGGAAGTAGGTAAAACAAATCGCGGCGGCGATCGAATGCTATCAGGCTTCAGCATCGCGGTGGGAAAGATCAGCGGCCCCTGTAGGGAGTACTATCGTGCTCCAGCCGTGATTCAGGGTCTCCGCGGCGGAGATGTACAGAGCCGTCATCCCGCCAATGAGCCCCGCGTAACCGTTGATGAGGCCGAACAACTCGAGTCGTGTCCAATAAAGAAGGCAAAACCCCAGCATCGCTATCCAAACCGACAGCAGGTTGAGCCATCGCGCCCAACCGGACCGGAACGAGCTCAGCCAGACGTAAAAGAAGAACACGGTCCAGAGGAGGAAGAACCAGCCGGCAGTCAAATGGGTGTCCCGGGCGGCGATGTTGTG
Source organism: Steroidobacteraceae bacterium (assembly GCA_035652555.1). Classification (GTDB taxonomy): domain Bacteria; phylum Pseudomonadota; class Gammaproteobacteria; order Steroidobacterales; family Steroidobacteraceae; genus 13-2-20CM-66-19. The sequence goes on from DASRDO010000041.1 coordinate 89,918, forward strand.
CACCGTCAACGCAAAGGCCACCCCGCCCGAGAAGATGAGCGTATCGATGACACGGCCGTAGAAGAGGTTCAGGATCGCACACACGCCCAGTACCAGGCAGCCGAGAGCAAAGCCGGTCGCGCCAGCCAGACTGCCGCCCGCGGTGGCGAAACCGAGATCGCCCAGGCTCCCGAGCACGGACATCATGCCGAGACACATGAAACCCATCGTAGTGACGGGAATGACCTTATTGTTCATGAGAGTCTCCGCGGCGGGCGTCGTCGCCTCGAGGACGGCACGTTTGGGATCTATTCTGATCTTGAAACAAGAGCGGTCTAGTTTCAAGAGCCAGATTGACTGAGAGCACTGTGCCGATCGCCAGGCGCCATTCCTCGACCATGGCGGGCTAGCCCGATGACTTGCCGAGACCGCGGGGATCCGCGACGTCGTGAATGCGGCGAGCCTCGATGTCGGTAAGGAGATCCTTCAACCAGGCGCGGTCGAGTCGGCGCTGCCTGTCCAGGTGCCGCAGCAGATAGTCGCCGCCCGTCGAGATCACTGCGCTCATCTCCTTGCGGATCGGGCCGAGCTTGGCGATGAGCTCATCGAGGCGCGTGATCTTGCGGCGGACCAGATCCTCCAGGATCGCGGGGTCGCACAGATGCAGGAACAGGAGCGGTCCGTACAGCGTCTGTGAGGCTGGCCCATCGTCCTCGAACTGGGCGTAGAGCTGCCGGAGGAATTCCGCTTTTCCCTCCGGCGTGACTCGGTAGACGGTACGCACACCGCCGCGCGCCACTCGCTCCCGGCTCACCGCCGCGATCAGCTTCTCCTTCTCGAGCTGGCGGATGGCGTAGTAGAGCGTCCCCACATCGACATCGGTGTAACACTCGATCATGGCGTTCTCGAGACGGCGCTTGATCTCGTAGGGGTGGAAATTCCCCCGATGCAGCACCCCGAGTATCAACAGGCTTGCCTTCATAGTTTAATTAGACTATCATATTTAAACTAATCGACTGCGGAGGTGCCCCATGTGGCGGACGGTCGCCGGCGTTGCCGCCGGGTTCGTGGCTTGGGTCGTGGTGGTAACGATTCTCAACTGGGGCCTGCGCCTGTGGCTTCCGGGATATGCGCAGGTCGAGCATGCGATGGTCTTTACGCTCACGATGAAAGCTGCGCGTCTCCTGATCGCAGCGCTCACGTCCGTCGCGGCAGGCGCAGTGGTCCGCGCCATCGCGCCTGCGAGCCGCTGGGCGCCCTGGATCCTGGGTCTGCTGATGCTCGCTCTATTCGTCCCCGACCACATCCAGCTCTGGACCCGGTTTCCGGTCTGGTATCACCTCACCTTTCTCATCACACTGGCGCCGCTCGTGGTGCTCGGCGCGATGCTCGTGCGGCGCGGCGATTCGGCCGTCGGCGGCGATGCCAGTGCGGCTTGAGAGGCGCGGGCAAACTCACTTGAGATTGTCGGTGCTGCGGATGAAGGCGGCGACGTTATCGTGCAGTTGCTTCAGCGCCGGCAGGTGCAGATACACCATGTGCCCGGACTGGTAGTAGCGGTACTCGACGTTGTCCTGCAGCTTCTGCGGGATCGGCAGGTGGTGCATCTCGAACCAGCCTTCATAGAAAGGCGTCGAGACGTCGAAGTAACCCCCGTTGATCATCACCTTCATGTCGGGGTTCTGTTTCATCGCGGTGGCGAGGTCAGGCAGTACGTTGGGCAAGGCGATGATCGGCCTGTCCGCTCCGGGCGGCTGGTGCCGGTAATCCCAGCTCGTATAGATCGGGATACCGGGTTTGTAGTGCAGGTCCTGTCCGTAATGCAGCTTCTCGTGCGCGTAGGTGTTGAAAGCCGACACAAATGCCGAGCCGATGGCGGCCATCAGCGGATCGTACTCGCTCACCTTGCTGAGCGGATCGAGAGTCGGGCCGGTGAACCGGGTGTCGGGCGTGCCGGTAGTCAGGTCCTGATCGGCCAGCAGCTCCTTCTGGAAGGCGCCGTACTCGATACGCAGATTCGACTTCAGCAGATAGGCGAGCGGCAACCCGGTGTAGCCGTGCAGCTTCTGCGCGATCGCCTGGCGCTGCGCGGGCGCCAGGCTGTTGCCACGCATCAGCGCCAACGCGTAATCGGTCGTGGCGAAATGCTCGACCTCGCTGAGAAACGCAAGCAGATCCTGCGGCTGGCTCGGCAGCCTGTGGTGATACCAGGCAGTGGCCGCGTAGGTGGGCAGAGCGACGACATACGGCAGATCGACCGAGGGATTGACCTGCGGATCGTCCGGCATCAGGTCCCAGTCGAGGATGCATGACAGCAGCATCACGCCGTTGAGGTCGATGTCCTCCTTCTGCAACGCGAGCGGCAGGCCGGCGCCGCGCATGGTTCCGTAGCTCTCGCCGAATATGTACTTGGGCGAGTTCCAGCGGCCGTACGCGGAGAGGAACTCGCGCACGAAGACTGCAAACGCGTGCAGGTCCTGATCGACTCCATAGAAGGACTTCTCGGCATCCTTGCCGCGGATGCGGCTGAAGCCGGTACCGGGCGCATCCACGAAAACGAGATCGCTGACATCGAGCAGAGTCTCGTCGTTGCTCACGGTGCGGTATGGCGCGGGCGGAATGTGCCCGTGATCGGTGATCAGCACCCGAATCGGGCCGAAAGCGCCCATGTGCAGCCAGATCGAGGACGAGCCGGGGCCGCCGTTGAAGAGGAAGGTGATCGGCCTGTCGGCCGCCGCAACACCGCTCTTGAAGTAGGCGGCGTAGAACATGGAAGCCTCGGCGCTCGGGTTCTTGTCGTCATCGGATGCAGCGCTTTCGTTCCACCCTTGCGCGTGGACTACGAGCGTGCCGGCCACTGCCCGATAATCGATGTGCGATCCGCCCACGGTGACCGAGCCCGTAGAGCTCGTTGCGGTCGGCTGGAAATCCGCCGTCCGGCCTTTATCGGCGGCGCGGGCGGCGCAGAAGCAAAGGCTGAGCGCGATGGCGAGCAGAATGTGCCTGTTCATGATCACCTACGGCTTGTTTCACAGGATAATACCTTAACGAGACTCCGTATTGGTGCCGCATGCAGCCTCAAATCCAACCGCTGGCTGGAATCATGATCCTCGATCTGTCGCGGGTTCTCGCCGGCCCGTTGGCGACACAGAATCTGGCCGATCTCGGAGCCGACGTCGTCAAGATCGAGAAGCCCGGAGAAGGAGATGAGACACGCCGTTGGGGACCTCCATTTGCGCATGACGCGAACGGAGCCGATGGGGATGCGACCTACTTTTTCTGTTGCAATCGAGGTAAGCGCTCCGTGACGGTGGACTTCACGCGACCGGAAGGGGCTGAAGTCATCCGCCGGCTGGCGGCTCGTGCCGATGTGCTGGTCGAGAATCACAAGGTCGGCAGCCTCGAGCGGTACGGACTCGACTCCGCCGCGCTGAGATCGCTGAATCCGCGACTCGTCTACTGCTCGATCACCGGCTTCGGCCAGAGCGGCCCCTATGCCGACCGGCCCGGCTACGATGCCCTCATTCAGGCGATGGGAGGACTGATGAGTGTGACGGGCGAGCCGGACGGCAATCCTGGTGGCGGTCCACAGAAGGTTGGAGTGGCTGTGGTGGACCTCATGGCCGGCTCCTGTGCCACCAGCGCGATACTGGCGGCACTGCTCGCGCGCGTGACGACCGGCCAGGGCGCCCACATCGATATCTCCCTGCTCGACGTACAGGTCGCGGCGTTGGCGAATCAGGCCACTGCCTGGCTCATCGGACGGTGCCTGCCGCAGCGGCTGGGGAACAGCCACCCATCGATCGTCCCGTATCAACCGTTCACGTGCGCCGACGGTGAGGTGATGCTTGCGATCGGAAATGATGGTCAGTTCGCCGCGCTCTGTCGCGCGGCTGACCGGCCGGAGCTCGCCTCCGATCCGCGCTTCCGCACCAACGCCGGCAGGGTCGTGCATCGGGAAGCCCTGCTGACGCTGCTGAGTCCGCTTCTCGCCGGTAGGGCCTGCGCGGAATGGGTGCTGCTCGGCAAGAGGCACGGCTTCCCGTGTGGACCGATCAACACGATCGATCGTGTGTTCGACGACCCGCAGGTCAATGCTCGCGAGCTCATCAGGGAGCTCGAGAGCCGCCGGTACGGAGCGGTGAGGACGGTCGCGAATCCCATGCGATTCGACGGCCGCCCGGCGGTATCGCAATTGCCGCCGCCGGAGCTTGGCAGCTCGACGGTGGAGGTTCTATGCGAGCATGGCTTCTCGAGCGAAACGATCCGCGACCTGCAGGCGCGCGGGGTCATCTAGCCGCAGCGCCTCATTGGCAGCGCGAGGGGTTATGATCGTGCCTCGCACTCTGCCGGAAAGCGCTCATGAGAACTCTCGCCCAACTCGCCCGTGATCTTCGCGCAGGCGCGACCAGCAGCCGCTCACTGGTGGAAGAATGCCTCGCCAGAATAGCCGACACCGCGGGCGAGGGGCAGCGTACCTTCGTCAAAGTACATGCCGACACGGCACGAGCTGCAGCCGACTGTTACGATCGGCTGCGCGCTCACGGAGCGCAGCCCTCGCAGTACGCCGGCATTCCCGTGTCGATCAAGGATCTGTTCGATCTCGCCGGCGACGTCACGACTGCAGGCTCTACGGTCCTGCGTGATCAACCGCGTGCCGAAGCGGATGCGCCCGTCGTAGCGCGGCTGCGCGCTGCAGGCTTCGTTCCGATCGGGCGCACGAACATGACGGAGTTCGCTTACTCGGGACTCGGCGTGAACCCGCACTACGGTACCCCGCTCAATCCCTTCGAGAGAGCACGTCGCCGCATTCCCGGGGGATCGTCCTCAGGCGCCGCCATCTCCATCACGGAGCAGATGTGCCACGGTGCGCTGGGAACCGACACCGGCGGCTCCTGCAGAATCCCGGCTGCGTTCTGTGGCATCGTCGGATTCAAGCCCACGGCTCGCAGGGTGCCGCTCACGGGCGTGTTCCCGCTATCCCAGACCCTCGATTCAGCCGGCCCGCTCGCGGCCAGCGTGGAGTGCTGCGCCATCCTCGATGCATTCCTGGCGGCGGAGCCCGCACCTGCTCTCGATAGGAGAGAAGTGCGCGGGGCGCGGCTTGCAGTGCCGCAGCGTTACGTGCTGGACGACCTCGATGCACACGTGGCACGCACGTTCGAGCGCGCACTCGGTGAGCTCAGCCGAGCCCGCGCCGACCTCATCGAGCTACCGCTGACCGAGCTCGGTGAGATCGCCCGCATGAATGCCAAGGGCGGCTTTCCCGCTGCCGAGTCCTATGCCCTGCACCGGCAGCGCCTGGATACTCAACGCGCACAGATCGATCCGCGCGTAGCGATGCGCATCCTGCGCGGCCGGGAGCAGAGCGCCGCGGACTACATCGATCTCTTTCGCGCCCGGAGCGATCTGCAGCAGCGCATCGCCGGGCACCTGGCGCCGTTCGATGCGGTCGTTTTTCCCACTGCCTCCCTCATTGCTCCAACGCTCGCAGAGCTGGAGTCCGACGAGGAGTACATCCGCCTCAATCTGCTGGCGGTGCGCAACTCGACCGTGGTGAATCTCCTCGACCGCTGCGCTATCTCGATACCCTGCCAGGAAGCAGGCTCGGCCCCGGTGGGACTCACGCTGATGGGCCCGCACGGGGGGGACCGTCCCCTGCTCGCCCTGGCCGCGGCGGTCGAGGCCCTGATCTGCCCGAAGCGGGCCGGAGCGTAAGCGCCGAGGCGGGGTACCCCATTGCAACCATTCCGAGAGATCGGGGTTCTAAGGGACACGCTACGCCTGGAACCCATGCCATGACCCTATCCACAGCCCGACTGCTCGTGATTCTGACCGCAATGCTCGGCACCTCGGTGGCGCTCGCAGCTGAGAGGACTTATGACAAGCGACTCGACGCTCCGCCGGGTGGCCACCTGACGTTCAGGAGCGATGTAGGCTCGGTAACACTCGTCGGACGTGATGCGTCCCAGGTCGTCGTCCACGCCGACCTGGAGGGCTCGGAATCCTTTCTGTCACGCCTCCATATCAGCGCAGAGCAAACTCCCACGGGCGTAACGATTTCGGCCCGTATGGACCACGACGGCTGGCACGACTGGTTCAATGTCGGGTTCACCCGCGTGCGGTTCACCATCGAAGTGCCGCGAAATTATCCGGTTGATCTGCGTACCGCGGGCGGCGGTCTCGACCTGCGGGATCTGAACGCCTCGCTACACGCAGCCACCTCCGGCGGCGGCGTCCTCGTCCAAAATATTGCGGGCGCGGTGGACGTACACACCTCCGGCGGCAGCATCGATGCGAAGAGCCTCAAGGCGGGTGCGCACCTGGACTCTTCGGGAGGCGGCATCGACGTTACGGATTCGAGCGGTGATCTCGACATCCACACCTCCGGCGGCAGCATCCACATCGAGAACGATGACGGGAAAGTCGATGCCGACACCTCCGGCGGCGGCATACGAGCGCAGTTGCGCTCGAATCAGGGCATCAGCCTGCGTAGCTCCGGCGGCTCCATCACCCTGCTCCTCCCGCAGGGGACGCATGGATCGATCGACGCGGCAACCAGCGGGGGCCGCGTGACCTCCGAGTTCCCCCTGAGCTCGACTCAAACCACGGGCGACAGTCACCTGGTAGGCGCCATCGGCGGGGGCGGTCCGGCGATCTACCTGCACACCTCCGGTGGCAGCATCCGCATCGCGCCGGCCGGCTGAGGCAGCGACCTACCGGTTGCCGCCGAACATATCGCGCAACACCGCGCCGGCGATTCCGCCGGCAGTGGCGCTCTCGACGCGCTGCCCCGCGCCGCCGAGATAGGGTGCAATCGCATGCGCGAGATTCGGCACCGTCAGGGTCTGCAGCCAGACCCTGCCGGGTCCGGTGAGCCGCGCGACAAAGAGACCATCGCCGCCGAAGATCGCATTGGCAAATCCGCGCATGAAGGCGATGTCGAAATTCACGCTGTCCTGGAACATGCCGATGTGACCCGGATGGACCTGCAGCGTCTCGCCCGGAGCCAGGTCGTAGGTCACCACCTCCCCGCCGAGCTCCACCCATGCAGTGCAGGGACCACTCAGGCGCTGCAGCAGAAAGCCGTCGCCGCCGAAGATCCCCGCACCGAGGGAGCGCTGAAACCCGGTCGCGAGCTGCAGCCCTTCGGTGCCGCAGAGAAAGCCGTGCCGATGGATCAAATACGAGTGTCCGGGCGGAACATCGACCTGCAGGATCGCGCCCGGGACCTTCGCAGCGAAGGCCACGACCCCTCGCCCGGCCGGCGCCGAATACTCGGTCATGAAGAGACCGCCGCCCGAAAAGGCTCGCCCGATCGCGCCCCATATTCCGCGCGCTCCCGCCGTGTACGCGGTCGTGCGCATCTGCACCCCTTCGGTCATCCACGAGAACTCGCCCGGCTCGGCGACGATACGATCGTTCGGCTCGAGGCCGATCTCGAGGACAGGCATCGTGGTGCCTTTGATCTGCGATTTCATTGCTTGCGGCTCCGGACTGTCTCGGCGCATCTGCGGGCTGGGCGCTCGCCGCGCCGAGTGTAGTTCCGCGCAACGCCGGCCACAACGCTGCCGATGCTCGGGCGCCCACCAGGTTCGTCGCGCAACCGCTTGTAACTACGGCCGTCACGCGCGACGATCGGGATGCCCCTGATTTCGCGCCACCGGACCATGAGCACACTCGATATATCCCCCGAAGAGTTTCGATCTCTCGCTGCCCGGATCACGGACCTGGCAGCCCGCTTCCTCGCGGCGCTGCCGACATTGCCGTCATACCCCGGCGTATCCGGACAGCAGAGCCGTGAGCGCTTCGGCGAGCCTCTGCCGGAGAACGGCATGAAAGGAGCCGCATTGGAGATGCTCGAGGACGTCGTGGCCCTGTGCCGTCCCCCGTCCCCACGCTTCTACGGTTATGTCCTCGGGTCCGGAGAGCCCGTGGCCGCGCTGGCGGATCTGCTCGCCAGCGTTCTCAATCAGAACGTGACGGCCTGGCGCTCATCGCCGGCTGCCGTGGCCATCGAGAAGCAGGTGATCGAATGGCTCGCCACGGCGATCGGATGCAGCGGCTTCGGCGGGAGCCTCTGCGGCGGCGCCTCGGCCGCCAACCTCATGGCACTCGCCATGGCCCGCGAAGCGAAGCAGCCGGCAGCGGAGAGTGGCGCTCGAGCCGCGACCGTTTACGCATCGAGCGAAGTGCATATGTCCATCCCGAAGGCAATGTCCCTGCTCGGCCTGGGTCGCAACAACCTTCGCCTGGTGCCCGTGGATGAGTCCTGGCGGATGGACGTCGGAGCCTTGCAGGCCGCCATCGCGAAGGACCTTGCCACCGGAGACGAGCCCATTGCAGTAGTTGCCACAGCCGGAACGGTCAACACGGGCGCCATCGATCCACTCGAGTCGATTGCCAGCGTGTGCCGGCAGTACGGCCTCTGGCTCCACGTTGATGGCGCCTACGGGGTGCTCGCGGCGATGGCGAGCCCGGAGCGGTTTCGCGGGCTGGCGCTCGCCGACTCTCTGTCGCTCGACTCGCACAAGTGGCTCTATCAGCCGGTCGATTGCGGGGCCTTGCTCTACAGGAGCCCGACGGCAGCGCGAGCCGCGTTCTCACATACAGGAGAGTACGCCCGCACGTTCGGGTCCGACCCCCTCGAGTCATTCGCATTCTTCGACGAGTCGATGGAGCTGTCACGACGCTTCCGCGCCCTGAAGCTCTGGCTGTCCCTGCGCTATCACGGCGCCGAAGCGTTCCGCGCGGCCATACGCGCGGACTTGCGACACGCGAGCGCTCTGGCCGACAACGTCCGCGCCACCGCAGAACTGGAGCTGCTGGCACCCGTCGGGCTGAGCGCGGTCTGCTTCCGCTATCGCGCCGGCGCCGCCCGCGACCTGGACCGGCTCAACGCGGCGATCCTGAAGCGGATCATCGAGCGCGGACGCATCTATCTCTCGAACGCATCCATTGCGGGGCAATTTGCCTTGCGTGCCTGTTTCGTCAACCACCGCACGACCGACGAGGACGTGGCCGGGATCGTTCCGGAAGTCCTCGCCGCCAGCCGGGACATCCTCCAAGCTTGAGCCTGCGCTGCGCCCTGGGCTTTCGATTACATCTTCTCCGGCGTTCCTAACATCGCAAGAACCATAACAGCGCTGCAGGGAACATAACCACGCATGGGCGTGCGTTGACCCGATTCAACAACAGCCCGCCGCCACTCCAGGCTCAGGCTCAGGCTCTGGCCGAGGCGGAATGAGGAGAAAATCCAGAAGGCGCGTCGACTCCCAATCTGTGGAGGGTGAAATGAAACACTCGTCATTTCGGCTGTCACGGCTCCCTAGAATTGCATCCGGTCGTCAGTGGCTGGCTGCCGCGATGTGCGCAGGGATGGGGCTCATCGCTGCAAACGCCCGGGCTCAGCTCGCGCCAAATCAGACCGAGGGGTTCGGCAACGGCAGGCTGATCACTTGCACCTACCTGCAGAACTTCGACTGTGTCGATCAGCCGCTGCTCGATCTGGACTTCGATGGGAGGATGGCCCAATCGGACCCCAAGGAGATGCAGACTCCCATCTGCCAGGCCGTTACCGAACCGACGCAGGACCCTACCGGAGGAGATCTCAAGCACACGGCACATCTCTACGTCCTGGTGCCGACGTTCGGCAACGACAAGCTCCCGCATGGGCGCCATGCCGGGGATGTAACTCCTGACGAACCGCTATAGCAGGGCCTCGATCGCCTTGGTGATCCCTGCCGGATCGAGGCCCTGATAGCCCATCTGCTGCCACAGGCCGCCGGAGCCCTCTTTGTGGGTGCCGATGTGATCGTAGCGCCCCTTGAAGCCGGCCTGCAGCAGATAGCTGCCGAAACGGCTGCCGAGGCCGGTCCTGACATTCCACCCTTCTACGACCAGCACGAAAGGCACGCCCGCCAGAGTGCGCATCATCTGCGGGTCGACGAGATTGACCGTCGGCTTGTTGATCAGCCCGATTTTGACGCCCCGCGCCTGTAGACCAATGACCGCATCGAGAGCGCGGTAGACCGTCTCCCCCATCGCCACGACATAGCCGCCGCCGGCCGGGGCTTGGCGCACGATGTCGTCTTTACCGGGCTCGAAAGGCTTGCCCTGATACAAGGGCTTGCCATCCTCCCCGAGGATGTCGGGCACCGCCGCCCGGGTGGAGAACACGAAGCGCAATCCGGGATCCTTGAAGATACGCCTGACGCACGCGCCGAACTGATGTTGGTCGGCCGGAAAGTACAGCCGTGTGTTGTCGGCGCCGTGCGCCGGCATCAGGCCACCGTCGGCATACATGCTGTTGATGCCGAAATGACAGGTATTGTCGGCCATGTCATCGACGCCGCTATGGCTGAAATGGGCGAGCACGTTGGCGAAGTTGAGCCGCGCCATGGTGATCTCGCTCACGCACATCTCGAGAAAGGCGCTGAAGGTCGCGTACACGCCCTGCTTGCCCGGGACGGCGCCGAACCCTGCGGCCGCCGAGTAGTTGCCGCGCTCCATGATGCCGCCGCGAATGAAGACCTCGGGGTGCTTCTTGCGGACGTGGTGCAGACCCTGCGAGCCCTCGAGGTCGTTGTCGAACACCCGTACGCCGGCCAGCCGCTCGGCTTCCGACATTCCGTCGAGGAGCTCATTGATGAGCTTACCGAAATCATCGCGGTTCTTGCCCGCACCGCTCGAGCCTTTGAACGTGAGTGGGCTCTTCGCAGGTTTCGCCGCCTTCAGCATGGCGATCGCCTGCTCGTAGCCGCCGCGCGCCTCGAGATAGCGGATGGCCACCTCGGCCTCCAGCACCTCGTGCGACTTGGGACTGCCTTCTGCGCCGGCGATGCCGGGCGCCATGGGACGCTTGACCACGAGCGCGTGCGGCCGCTGGTCCGAGAACACGCGGCAGAGGTCGATGTAGAGCGCATCGAGATCCTCGCCCATGGTGGTATCCGTCTGCAGGCCATACCCCGAGAGAGTGCGCGTCAGGTCATAGCCGACCATGTACTCCTGGGGATGCCCGGCGATGGTCACGTTGTTGTCATCGACCAGCACCTTGATGTTGAGCTGCTTGCCGACCGCGAGGCGCGCTGCCTCGGCGTTATCGCCTTCCATCTGACTACCATCGGAGCCGAGGAGAATGACCGCCTTGCCGGGGTTGGCCATGGCGACGCCGTTGCAGAAGGCCCACATGTGGCCGAGGCGGCCCGAGGCAAACTCCACGCCCGGCGTGAGCCCCTTCTCGGGATGTCCCGGCAAGCCGCTGTCGTACTCCCGATAGTGCAGGAGTCTCTCTGCCGGCAATGCCCCGTTGAGCACACTGAGCAGATACTGCGTCGCGACGCGATGCCCGGCCTCATCGTAGAAGATCGGTACGATCGGTGCGCCGTTGGCAATGAAGGCGCGGAGGATCGTAACCTCGGGAACCGTGTCGTACGCCCCACCCGTATGACCCGAGAGCCCCTTCGCGCCGGCGAGCGCCGTGAAGAACACGATCGCGTCGCGACAGACCTGGATATTGTGCTTGAGCGTCGTCTTCTGCGCATCGGTGAGCGTGGTGACGGCGGGATCCAGCTCGAGCGGCTCGAGCTTGCGCAGGTCGATGGGAAACGTTTCATTGGCCATGGAGAGATGCTTCCGTAGTGGCGCGGTGGCGCGAATGCCCTGCGCTGAATCGCAGGTCTCGTACCAGCACGCGAGGATCGAGGGTCCCCTGAGGGCCGGGACATCCTAGCAGAGCTCAGCCGACGCTTTGAAGGGCACTAGGGCAGCTCGCGCACCCAGATATTCCTGAAGCTGATCGGCTGGCTCGGGTCGCCGTGCGCCTGCAGCTTGATGGGCGCCTCGTCATAGGCCTTGTAGAAGGGCTTGCCGATGTAAAGAGTCTGACCCTTCAGCTCGAAGTGGTCGTCGACGAGTACGCCATTCCAGAAGACCGTCGCATAGGCGGGCCGCTTCAGACTGCCGTCGGAATTGAATCGAGGGGCCGTCCACACGACGTCATACGCTTGCCAGCGACCGGGTCTGCGCGCCGCGTTCGCCAAAGGAATGCTCTGCTTGTACAGGCTTCCGGCCATTCCGTTCACATACGTGCTGTTGCTGCAGGAATCCAGGACCTGGAGCTCATAACCGCCGTCACCCGGCCCCGTAGACGCCAGAAACACTCCACTATTGCCGCGCGCCTGACCGCTGCCCGTGACATTGGCCGGAATCCTCCATTCTATGTGCAGCTGATAGTCCCTGAATCTGCGCCGGGTCTCGATGTTGCCCACGCCGGGCGCCTTGTTCACCACCATGGCTCCATCCCTGATCAGCCAGCGCGCCGGAGTATGGTCCTGCGCGGAAACCCATTCGTTGAGATTCCTGCCGTCGAACAGAATGATCGCATCCGACGGCGGAGCACCCAGGGTCGCGCCCGGCGTCACGACCGGAGGGACCGGGCTCCAGGCTTCGGTGGCTTGCGGATTCGGCGGGCCCGCCTCCTGTGCTGCAATTGCCGGGCCGACTGCAAGCAGGGATGCAATGACGATGAGCTTCACGGGGTGGAGCGTAGCGGAAGTCGCGGATGCCGGCGAGCTTGCCAGGCGGTGATCCCCACTATGGGCGGAGACTGATGTGGACGAGCCACCCCTCTCCGGCCAGCATTCCGGCAGACACGCCGATGAAGGTCCCCATGATGACATCGCTGATGAAGTGCCAGTCCCCGACCACGAGGAGCGCCGCCGCGAGCAGCAGCAGACCCGCCAGCAGCCGCGTGCCGGCCGGGTAGAGCCTCATGAAGGCTCCCGCGAAGGCCCCTGCCAGCACCATGTGACCCGACGGAAAGCTGCTGCCCGCGGTACCCATCGCGAGATTGAAGCCGTGCCTTGCCCCGTGCACGACCGCGAGCGGGGTCGCGACCCCGAAGAAAGGCTTCAACACCTGATCGTTGACTTCATAGGCGCATATCGAGGCGAGACAGGCCACACCCACGGCTTCCCCGAGCCGCGACAGGTGCCCGCGCGTGAGGCGCGCGAGCACCAGTGTCAGGACCACGGCCGACTCCAGAGTCAGGATCACCGTAGCGCCGAGTGCCGCATTCAAGGCGCCGAAATGACGGCCGGCGCCCCAGACGTGAAGCGCCACCGGCACATCGGCCTTCTTGAAGCAGAGTGCGGCTGCCGCAGCGCAGGCCACGAACGACAGCAACCAGATCTGGAGCACTGCGGCAAAACGCTTGATCACGATGCCAACTCCTAACGGTTGCGGGATGCAGGGTTGCGCCTGCGCTTCGACGCTCGCGGCGCCTTCGGCAGAGCCGAAGCTCTCACGAAATCGATGAACGCTCGCAGCGGCGCAGGCACGAGACGCCGTCCGGAGTAGTAGAGAAAGGGCCCTGAGAAGCGCTGCCACCACGGCTCGAGCACGGGCTCGAGCGCGCCGCTCTCGAAGTACGGGCGCAACCAGTCATCGAAAAGGGAGATGATCCCGGTTCCGGCTGTCGCCGCCGCGACGGCGAGCTCGGTCGCCGTCCCCAGACTGACGAGCAGGGGTCCTGTGGGCTCGATGCGCACGACCTCGCCATCGCGCTCGAACTCCCACGGCTGCATCGCCCGGCCGTTGAAGCGGCCACAAAGGCACGCGTGCCGGAGAAGCTCGCGTGGATGCTGAGGCCGCCCGCACCGATCGAGGTATGCGGGCGCTGCGGCGAGCGCGAAACGCTGGCTACGCGGACCGATCGGCACCGCGATCATGTCCTGCTGCAAGCGCTCGTCATAACGAATTCCCGCATCGAAACCAGCCGCGAGCACGTCGACGAGACCGTCCTCGGCGACCACCTCGAGGCGGATATCCGGGTAAGCGGCCAGAAAGCGCGGCACGATGCCCGGTAATACCAGGCGCGCGGCACTCACCGGGACATTGAGCCTGAGCGTACCGGCAGGTCTATCGCGAAACCCGCTCACGACATCGAGCGCCGATTCGACCTCACTCAATGCGGAGCCGAGTCGCTCGAGCAGGCGCTTGCCGGCTTCCGTGGGGGCGACACTGCGTGTCGTCCGATAGAACAACCGTACGCCGAGTGTCGTTTCCAGCCTGCGGACCGCCTCACTGAGGCCGGAGGCGCTCTTGCCGCTCGCGCGCGCGGCATCACGAAAGCCCTGCGCACGGGCTACGGCGACGAACGCATTCAAATCACCCAGATCGGTCGTCACTGTTCGGGATTTCGTACAGCCTGTGTGGATTGTGCCTGATTATCGCGCAAGCGAACAGAGGATAGATTGTCGGCATCGTCGAGAGGAGATCGCTCATGTCCAGCATCGACAGGTCCGGCACATTCAGACTCGCGAATCGCACGGTGAAGCGGCTCGGCTACGGAGCCATGCAGCTCGCCGGGCCCGGCGTGTTCGGGCCGCCCAAGGACCCGGACCAGGCCTTGGCCGTGCTGCGAGAAGCGGCGGCGAGCGGCGTGAATCACCTCGACACCAGCGACTTCTACGGTCCCCACATCACCAATCAACTCATTCGCGAGGCGCTGCATCCTTATCGGAAAGACCTCGTCATCGTCACCAAGATCGGTGCCCGGCGCGGCGCCGACGGGTCGTGGCTACCCGCTTCGTCCGCCGGAGAGGTGACCCAGGCGGTGTACGACAATCTGCGCAATCTGGGCCTCGATGTCCTCGAGGTGGTCAACCTGCGCAGCATGGGCCGCACACACGGGCCGGCGGCAGGATCGATCGAAGCGCCGCTCAGCGCGTTGGCTGAGCTGCAGCGCAAAGGGCTGGTGCGCCATGTCGGATTGAGCAACGTCACACGCGCCCAGATCGAGGAGGGACGGCGGATCTGCGAAATCGTCTGCGTTCAGAATCACTACAACCTGGCGCATCGGGCCGACGATGCGCTGCTCGATGAGCTTGCGCGCGACGGCATCGCCTATGTGCCGTTCTTTCCCCTGGGCGGCTTCACCCCGCTGCAGTCATCGATCCTCTCCGATGTGGCGCAGCGCCTCGATGCGACGCCGATGCAGGTTGCCCTCGCCTGGCTCCTTCGCCGGTCGCCCAACATTCTGCTGATCCCGGGCACCTCTTCGCTCGCTCATCTGCGGGAAAACCTCGCCGCAGCGGAGCTGGATCTGCCGAGCGATGCCCGGCTCGCGCTCGATGGGATCAAAACGGATACCCGATCCCCGTGAACACCGCGGTCCCTTCATTGCCGTAGCCGATGTCGACGTACCCGACGACGAACGGCCGCGCGACGCCGCGGAATCCGACGCCGAAGACCTTGTGCAGCTCCGAAGTCGGCCATGCGCCGAGCCGCGAGAACACCCGGCCGACATCGAGGAACGGCGCCACCTCGAGATCCAGCCGGCTGGAGGCGATGCGCACCGAGCCGACTTTGCGGCGCAGCTCGACCGTAGCGGAGAAGGCGTTGCGGTCATAGAAACGCCCGGCGCCATAGCCACGCAGCGGTTGCCCGCCGCCGATCACGCTCTGCCCGCCACCGAGCGTGCTGAGTGCCCAGAATGGCGCGTGGTCGGCCTGCGGCATGTAGCGCAGGGCCGCATGAGCCGCCAGGATCGTGTTGTGCGCGATCGTCCAGAAGCCGCGCCCATCGATGCCTGCCTCACTGAACAGGGAGTCGTTGAGAAACCCATTCCGGCTCGCCAGTCCGCCGTAGACGACCCACTGCACACCGCGCGTCGGCACGACGATGTCGTCACGGGAGTCGTAGATGATGGCGAAGCGGTTGAGTACCTCCCTGGTCGAGTGCAAGCCGCGCACATTGGGGAAGAGCGCCTCAGTCGAGGGGATATGGGGAAGCGTTCCGGACAGCACGTCGACATTCCGTGCGAGCAGCGTGTACTGCAGCTGCCAGGCCCGGGTCAGATTGAAGCCGAACTCGCCCTGGACGAGCTCCTGCTCGTTGGTGAAATTCGTCTGGTCGCCGGCGGGCGTGTGATTGCCGATTCCGTAGAATCTCGGGGTGCCGTCACGGTCGTAGATGACGCTGAGATTGACCGACCAGCGCCGATCGCGCAGCCGGCCTTCCTGATACTGCGCATTGACGCCGCGCTCCACCCGTTGCTTGGCTTCCGCCGTGAGGGCCCATTGCTCGTCGGCGCTCGGATAATCGTAGACGCGGGCGTGCGCGCCCCAGCCGAAATACGTGTTGTGTATGATGTCAGGCGCAATCATCTGACGAATGTGCTCGTGCTCGTCCGTCTTCAGCCACGTGGGGATGATCCCGAGCGTCGAGCCGCTGTCAGGATCGACCGCGATCTCCGGAACCGGCAGGAAGGGCGCAGTGGCGGGATTGAGCCAGCTGAGCACTCTGGCGGCCGGGGCCCGTGGGGGTGGCCGCGGCACCGTTTGCGGAGCCTTCACCGCAGGTGGCGGCGTCGGCGGCTGCGCAGTGCGCGGCACCGCCGGCACCTGTGCCGTGGCCTGGCCCGGCATCAGTGTGGCGAGCGCCAGCGCCAAGGCCACGTGTGCGAGCGCCGCCGCGGCCCGGCCACGGAAGGCCCGCCAGGGCGTGCCGCTCACCTCAACAGCTCGCCACAGCACCCCA
Source organism: Steroidobacteraceae bacterium (assembly GCA_035652555.1). Lineage (GTDB taxonomy): Bacteria > Pseudomonadota > Gammaproteobacteria > Steroidobacterales > Steroidobacteraceae > 13-2-20CM-66-19. The sequence continues at coordinate 106,439 of DASRDO010000041.1, forward strand.
GCAGCCGATCGATGTCGGCCGCGGTGATCTCGCCCATGGTCGAGATGCGGAACAGCTTCTTCGACAGGTCACCCTGGCCGGCGTAGATCACGAAGCCCCTCGCCTTCAGCGAATCGTGCAATGTCGCGTAGGATAAACGCGTGGGCAGCCGATAAGAGCGCAGCACCACGGAAGATTCCCCGGGCGCGAGCGCGGCAGCGACTCCGAGCTCATCGAGCCCCGCGCGCGCGTGCTCCGCGAGGGCCGCATACCGCCCGTGCCGCTGCGGCCATCCCCCCTGCTCCGCGTGCTCCCGCAGCGCCTCGACGAGCGCATAGTGCGCGTGCACAGCTGGCGTGAAAGGCGTATCTCGCCGATCCTGCGCGGCCGCGAGGCGTGTGAGGTCGAGGTAATGAGCCCGGCTGACCGCCTGCTGCAGTGCACGCCGCCTGACGATGACGAATGCGACGCCCGGCACGCCATGCAGACACTTGTTCGCAGTCGCTGCCGCCGCAGCGAGTGCCTCATCGGCAAAACCGAGCGACTCGGCACCGAAGCTGCTGACGGCATCCACCAACATCTCGGCGCCATACTCGCGGCAGAGCTGCCCGAGCGGCCGCAGATCGTTGAGCCGGCCGGTCGTCGTCTCGTGGTGCACGACGGCGAGGTGAGTGAAGCGTGCGTTGCGAGCCGAATCGAGCCGCTGGGCGATCACCTCGAGATCGATCGGCTGCATCCAGTCGCCCGTGAGGCGCTCATGCGCAATCCGATATTGCGCGCAAATCCGTGCGATGCGCTCTCCGTACACACCATTCTCGGCTACCAACACCCGTCCGCCCTGCGGTACGAGTGTGGTCACCATGGCTTCCACGGCCCCGGTGCCGGATGCCGTCACCAGCGCCGCGGTCCATTCAGCCGGATCGAGCCCATACACGGCCAGCAGGCGTGCGCGAGCTTCGTCCTGCAGGTCGAAGAACTCGCTCTCGCGATGACAGAGGTCCGGTGAGAGGAGGCTGCGGCGCACTCGCTCACTCAAGGTGACCGGCCCCGGATTGAGCAGCAGCATCAGCGCGCTCCGATGTGCTCGAGCAAGCGCTGCTTGACCTCGACAGGCCCGACCGATGGCCGCGGCAGGCCCTGTGAGGCACCGGGTCGGATGAGGAGGCGCGCGAAAGTCGGTCCACCGGCCGGCGGTGCCTCGAGCCACGCGGCGATGCGCGCCGTGTCGTCCGCCTCGAGCGAGGCCGCGTACCCGCAAGCCGCTGCGACTTCGGCGAACGAGACTGACGGCGAGACGGTCGCCTGGCCCCCCGTCGAATCGTGCACGCCGTTGTCGAGCAGCAGATGTCGCAGGTTCGGTGGGCCGTAGGCGCCGAGCGTCGCCAGCGCGCCGAGCCGCATCAGCGCTGCGCCGTCGCCGTCGATCGCTACTACTTTCAGATCCGGACGGGCGAGCGCGAGACCGAGCGCGAGCGGAGCGACGCAACCCATCGAGCCGACCATGTAGAGCTGATTGGGGCGATCTGCGATCGCACAGAGCTCACGCCCGCAGAATCCAGTTGCGGCGAGTACGACGGTCGCTGCAACCGGCGTGTGGGCGATCACTGCTTCCAGGGCGGCCCGCCGCGAGGGCCGCTCCTCCGGAGCGTGCCGTGACTCCATGACTGCGGGCGAGCGTGAGGTGCCGCGGCTGGCCAACGCCTCTTCGGTCAGAGGGCAAGGGGCCACGCTACCTTTCGGCATCACCAGCGCGTAAGGCCGCCCCGTGGCGCTGAAGTGCGCCATCGCGCGACCGAGCGCGCCGCCCAGCGCGGCGCGCTCGGTCGGAAACAACTCCCAGGGAACCTCCATGGTGCTCAGCATGGCTGGCGTGATCGGTCCCATCAGCGCATGCTGCGGCTCATCGGCAACACCCGGCTGCCCGCGCCAGGTGACGATGAGCAGCTGTGGCAGACGGAACGTCCAGGTGAGTGAGGTGAGCGGACTCACCGCATTGCCGAGCCCCGAATTCTGCATCATGGCGATGCCGCGCGGCGCGCCACCGCGGCCGAGCGCGATCCCCGCCATTGCCGCCACCGCGTCCCCCTCATTCGCCATGGAGAGATAGTGGAGCGAGGAGTCCTGGATGACGTAGTTGATGAACGGCGTGAGATAGGAGCAGGGTACGCCGGCGTACCACTCGAAGCCCCGCGCGCGCGCTGCCTCGATGAAATCGCGCGCCTCGATCATGATTCCGGCGGCTCCTCCGTGTCCGCCTCGTCGGGGCTGCCGAAGGGCCGCTGAGCGTGCGCGAAATCGCCCGCGCGGCGGAAGTCCTCGAGGTCGTTGACGCCGCGCCAATGCCCGTGCACGTACTGCACCTCGATCGCTGCGCCCTTGGCGATGAGCGCATTCAGCAGATGCGGAACGTCGAGCGCATCGAAGTCGGGCCGCCCGCGCAGCTCACGCAGCGTTTCCTTGACCTGCACGAGCCCTGCGCGGCTCACCTTCAGGATCCCGATCCAACGTCCATGCCGCGCCCCGAGAGAAGCGGCAGATGCCGCACCCTGCGCGTTGCCCGCGCTGTTGGCCGCATCGGCGGCGCTCGCGACCCGAGTGAGCAGCACCGGCTTGCCGAAGAGGCCGCGATCGTCGCGCCGCGAGCAGTAGGCGAAATCCCGTACCGTGCGGTTGAATGCACCGGTCGGCGAGGAATCGACGACCACGCTCAGATCCGCCTCGCTCTCGACGAGGTCACGGACCACATGGCTGCGGAACAGCAGATCACCGTACGAGATCACCGTGTCCGACTCGAGCGAGTCGATGGCGCACGCGAGCGATGCGAGCTCGCCGCTCTGCTCGTAGCGCTCGTTGACCACCAGGCGGATGCCGGCCGTATCTATTGCATCGGCGCGGTAGCCACCGACGACCGTGACATCGTTGACGCCCTCTTTCTTGAAGGCATCGACCAGCCAGCGCAGCAACGGCTTGCCGGCGATCGGCAGCATGACCTTCGGACGATCGACCGTTACGGCCTCGAGGCCCTTGCCGCGGCTCGCTGCGAGCACGACCGCCGCGCGGGAGGCGCTCGAGGACGCAAGGTACAGGCGCTCCGCCGCCGTATATTCCGCGGCATCCTGCAGCCGGAAGATCTCCTCGACCGGCGCGATGCGATCCTCGACGTTCACCAGGGTCTCACTCTCGAAGATCTCCCGCGCGGTGCTCTGCATGGCGGCGGTAGCGGCGCGCACCACGTGATTCGCCCAGATGATGAGACTGATACCGGCCTTGCGGAATACATCCGTCGGCGTGCTGTAGTAGCGGGTCGGAACGATCACCAGCGGCGCCCGCCCGGCCCACTCACGGGCGAACGTCAGGATCTCATCGGGCTTGGACAGCTTGCTGTGGATCAGGATCGCATCCGCCCCCGCGCGACGGTACGCTTCCGCGCGACGCAGCGCCTCCTCCATCCCCCAGCCGGCGATCAGCGCTTCGACCCGCGCGACGATCGAGAAGTCGGGATCGAGCTGGGTGGCTTTGCCGGCGGCGATCTTGCCGCAGAACTCGCCGATGTCGGCGAGCGGCTGGCGATCGCCGTTGAGGAAGCTGTTGGTCTTCGGAAACTGCTTGTCCTCGATGCAGACGCCGGCGATGCCGCGCTGCTCGAGCTTGCGCACCAGGCGGCGCACGTTGTTGAAATTGCCGTAACCGGTGTCACCATCGAGCAGGATCGGCAGATTGCTGGCATCCGCCATGAACTCGAGCATGTCGACGACCTGCGTCCAGCTCGCCTCGTTGTTGTCGCGCACGCCGAATTGCGCCGAAATCGACAGCCCCGAGGCCCAGATGCCGCGAAACCCGGCCTCGCGCACGATGCGGGCCGAAAGGCCGTTGTGGGCCTCCATGAGGAACTCCAGCCGGTCGCTGAGCAGCATGCGCCTGAGCGCTGCGGTGCGGCTCACGGGCGGCTCGAGTGGGACTTTCGGATCAGCGCTCATGATTGCAACTCCAATTGCGGCAGCACTTCGTGGGTCGCGCGCTCCACGTCAGCGGGGAAATCGATCTCGATCCAGGGTGCGCCCGTCAGGTCGCAGATCTCGAAGCGTTGGCTGCGCTCGAGCAACAGGTCGCGCACGGCCTCCTCGTGCGGCAGATGCGCGCGCGCACTCTCCACATGATCCGCCACGATCGCAGCCAGCCGCCGCGCGGCCCGCTCATCGAAGCGGAAGAAGCCGAGGGACTCGCCGATGAGGTCGTATTGCAGTCCGGGGTCGACCTGCTTGCGCAGCTCTACGGGTACGCCTGCGCGCACACACAGCTTCACCGGCTCCTCGCCCGCCTCGAACTCCCGATCGATCAGCAGCCGGTTGACCGGCTCGCCGCCGGCGGTCAGGGCGGCCATGATGCGCGCGTGATAAAGAACGTCGGCGTCCATCAGCAGCACGTCACCACCCCTCGAGAGCGGCGCCGCGGCGGTGTGTACCGTCAGCATGCTGCCGAGCTCGTAGCGGGGATTGAGCACGATCTCGGGCTGCGACGGCAACCTGAGTCCGGCAAGCTCCGCCTCGATCAGCTGGTGGCGAAAGCCGAGCGCGAGCACGATTTCCGTGACCCCCGCCGCCTCCAGTAGCCGCAGATGCCGCTCGAGGAGGCTCCGCCCGCCGAATTTCAGCAGGCACTTGGGCAGCTGACGGTCCGCAGCCTGCTGCAGGCGTGTTCCGCGGCCCGCCGCCAGGATGATGGCGCGCAATGGAGCCCCTCCGGAGTAAGGCTTCTAAAAATAGTACTAATCGGGATCTTACAAAAAACTGCCGCCGGAGTCCGCGCCGGCGACCGCACATTGAGAGCGGCGCCAGACCCGCTCGCAGTGATGCAGGTAGATGAGGCCAGGCACGCCCAGCAGGATCTCGCGTGCCCGCTTGGCAAACGACAGTGCGAGTGCCGCACCCGGGGCGAGGCCGGCGAAGGGCGCGAGCAGCAGGTAACCGCCCTCTTGAACACCGAGTGCGCCCGGGATCGCGAACGCCGCTCCGCGGATCGCCTGCCCCAGGCTCTCGAGCATCAACGCATCGAGCCAGCCCACCGGCGAGCCGAGGAGCCGCAGCGCGATGTAGACCTCGCCCGCGCCGATCACCCAGCCGGCGAGGCTCAGTGCGAAGCTGGCCGCTGGATGCTGCCCACGCCGATAAGTACTCTCGACCGCCAGATCTATTGCATCGGCGCGGCTCATCAGGCCAGACCACTCTCGCCGGCGCGCGAGTCGGGCGAACGCCCGCACCGCGCCGCCGAAAAGGCCACGGCGCTGCACCAGGTAGAACGAGAGCAGAATCAGCGCCAGCGCCAGAGTCGCCGCCAGCAGCGCGATGAGCACTGCGCGATGCTCGTGCCGGGCGGCCGCCATTCCGGGTCCCGCGCCCAACGCGAGCAACCCCAGCCCGAGCAGCGCGAATGCGAACTGCGCCAGCGCCTGGAGCGTAGTGGAAACGGTGACCGCGGCCGCCGCGCCCTGCGTAGACATCCCCCGGCGGGAGAGATGACGCGTCATCACCACGGGTCCGGCGACCTGGCCGAGCGGCATCAGACTGTTCGCAGACTCCCCCACCCAGCGCGCCAGCAGTGCATCACGCCATCTGCCGCGACCCGCGTGCTCATTGAAAAGTACCTGGATGGCCAACGCATCGACCCAGAGCGGCAGCAGATGAAACAACGCCACGAGGAGCAGACCCCAACCGGCGACGGCAAGCGTTGCGAACACGGGTGTCAGGCCCTGGGAGGCCACGAGCCCGATGAGGAGCAGCAACCCGGCCGAGAACAGCCACGCGGCAGGCTTTCTCACGGCTGTTGCCCGGCACGCGGCCGGCGCCCGAAGACCTGCCGGAAGCCGAAATAGCCGAGCGCGTCCTTCATCTTCGAGATCATTCCCCAGCCCCGGCGCATCCGCGGGTCCGTCACATACTCGAACGTGAGCGAGACGCGCCGCTCGCCCTCGCCCAGCGGGGTGATGCGATGTCGCAGGGCGTCGCCATCGAAAAACACCAGACCTCCCGGCGGGATTCGAATCGAGCCCGGGACCACGGCGGCACCCGTCTCACGCGTGTGCAGCTCATAATCGAGGCGGCACGAGGACTCATCGATGACCCCCAGGAGCAGCGTATAGCGGCGGCCCACATAGTACGAGGTGTCGTAGTGCCAGCCGATGTGGTCACCGAGGCGGGTGTAGTAATAGAGGGCGTACGCATGCGGATCATCGGGCGGCGAAAGCTGCAGGGATTCGCCCGCGACACCCTCGAGCAGATCGATGAGCGGACGCGACCGGTAGAGCTCCGCAATGAACGGCGCGCGCTCATCGATCACGTGGCGAGCGACGCTGCCTCCCTGTTTGTGGCCGGGCAGGTAATTGCGGTTGACCGAGGACTGCAAGGCGGCGGCGGCCGCGACGAGCTGCGCCGTGGCATCCGCAGAAAGGAACTCCGGCAGGAAGATGAACGAGCCCTGCCCCACGAAAGCCCGGCGCAATGACTCGAGCGGCGTCCCGGGGAGCAGGCGTGCAGGGGTGTCCTGCCCGGCCTCAGGCTGGCGCGCCTGTGCGCCGGCCGCATTCGCAGCCGCGCCTGTCAGGCTAATCCCGTCCCCGATGAGGGACTCGCCTCCATCGGCTTCGATCGGCGCGCCACCCGGCGATGGTCGACGATCACCCAAACAGCGAACAAGGGCGCGCCGATGGAGGCCGCAAGCAGAAACGGCGCGATGCCGTTGCAGAGCGTCACCACGGGTATCAGGTAGAGAACGTCCTCCGTCTCGAAGCCGCCGAGCGCGGCCTGCCGGCTGGCGGCCTTTCCGGCCATTTCCTCGATGCGCATACGGAGGAAGAAGATCAGCGCAATCGCCCCGCCCGCCACCGCCCCGAGGAACGTGGCTGGTAACCCGAGCAGGTTTTGCGTGCCCGCACCGATCCCGACCCCCATCGCGACGAACAGCAGGATCGTCACTCCGGCATCGCTCGCAAGGTCGTAGAAGTGCCCGATGCGGCTGGTCTTGCCACTGAGCCGGGCGAGCTCCCCGTCGGCATGGTCGAGAAAGTTGGACAGGACCAGGAGTAAGGCAGCAACGTTCGACCAGCCGTAGGTACCGGGCGTAAAGGCGAAGGCGGCCGCGAGACCGATGGCCAGGCGGACGGTCGTCAGGTGGTTGGGCGTGACCCGCGTATCGACGAAGGGCGCCACGAGCTTTCGCGCCAACCGCGCATCCCAAGGACGCTGCGCAATGAGGCCGGCTGCTACAGTAGTCTCACGCATTCTCTTGTCCGGAAATACCCCCGCGGTAAGCCCGTGCATTCTACCCCGATTCCGCCGCGTCGTCTGTCGGCACCGATCAGCTGGGAATACCGGGCCTGCGCGTGCAGCGCGTCACAGATCGTACGCGATTCCGGCGTAGAACTGACGGCTCAGTGCGGGCTCGAGCATTCCCCGGGAGATGAAGACGCGCGAGTAATACCGCTTGTCGGTGAGATTGGAGATGCCCCCGAGCACGCGCCAGTGTCCGCCAAACCCGTACTCGGCGGAGAAGTCGGCAATCGTGTAGGCGGGAATGCGGGCGGGAGTGAGCGGAGCCGTCGGACTGGCCCCGACCGCCGCGTTGCTGTCCTGAAAGAACTGCGAGCCGACGGCATCGACGATGAGGCTCAGCTTGAGGCCCGGCGCCTCGGTCCATGTGAGCCCGCCCTTGACCACATAGTTGGGCGAATAGGCCGGCGTCTTGCCCGTCTGATTCGCGAGGATGCTGCTGGTGAACGTCGCGCTGAGGTAGCTCGCGTTGAGGAACAGAGTCAGATGCTCGTTGTCCGGCGCCCCCGGCCATAGCTTCAGCAGGTCGTACGAGCCCTCCCCCTCGACGCCACGGCTGCGTGTGTTGCCGGTGTTGACGTCGATGGACTGGGTCGGCGAGATCTGCTGGGACTCGATTCGGTTACGCACGTTGACCTGGAACACGCTGAGGTCGTAGTAGAGCCCGAGCACCGGCCAACCGTGCACACCCGCCTCGTAAGTGAGGTATTTGGTCGGGTCCGGGTTGTTGTTTGGCGCGAACTTGCCGAAGGGACTGGCCGTGTCGAAGTAGCGCACCGGCCTGAAAGCCTGCGATATGTTGACGTAGGTCTCGTTGCCACGGCCGAAGTCGTTGCCGAAGCCGACCCCGAAGAGCGGAATGTTCCTGGCGTAGCTGTTGTTCACCAGGAATGGATGCGGCGCCACGGTCTCGCGGGTGTCGATCTGCTCGTGATTGAAGCGGGCGGAAGTGACGATGTGGAAGCGCCTGAAGCGGTACACGTTCTCGGCGAAGATCGCCCCGTAACGCGTGCGGCGCTCATCATCGTAGACGAGCGGACCCGTGGGATCGTACGGCTCGGCCAGGGAATCAGGGCTGTTGAACTGGTGATACGGGCTCGTGGAATAATAAGCCGTGTAGCCCACCGTGAACGCGGCGCCGCGGCCATAGTGGTGCACGAACCGGCCGTCGAGCCCCGTGTAGTGGAAGCGCTGGGCCTGAACGGTGGTGCCGGTCGCCACCGGCGGCGGCCCGGCGGTATAAGTACCGGCCCGCGTGATCAGATCCTGGTACCCCGCCCAGACCTTCTGCTCGAGGAGATTGTCGCTGTCGAATTGATTGGTGTAGGTGAGGACCGCGGTGTAGCGGCTCGCCCAGTCGCGATCATCGGGCGTCGTCGTCTGGTTGGAGTTGGCCTGGAACTGCGCGTAATTCATCAGGCCCGCCATCCCGCTCTCGAGAGAATAGGCATGCAGCGCGAGACTCACCTTCTGCTGCGAGTCGATGCGATAGTCGAGATCGACATCGCCGGCGTTGAGCGAATAGTCGCCGTTCGCCCGCTGCCCGTTCGACTTGCGGTGTGAGAAGTCAGCGAGGTAGCTCACGGGGCCGGCGGGCCCGGAAATCGAGTTGAAGGTCGAGTAGAGCCCGTCGCTGCCGCCCACCTGCTGGGTCGTGGCCTGAGTGGTCGCCGTGGGGGCCTTGGAGATGAAGTTGATGACGGGCTCGGGCTCCGGTCCGTAGAGCAGGCCCGAGCCGCCGCGGATCATCTGCACTTGCTCGATGCTCTCGGGCACCGGGATGTAGTAAAGGGTCGGAAAGCCGATCCAGTCCATCTCCATCGGAATGCCATCCTGCATGAGCAGAACGAATTCACTTTCCTGCGGATTGCCGAGGCCGCGATAGCTGAGGTTGAGCTGCGTCGGGTTCTGCTGCTCGGCGAGCACGATTCCCGGCATGCGGTCGAACAGCTCACGCTGGTGATTGTCGATGATGGGCGGCTGGTCCGTCAGCTGCACGACGGTCGTCTTCTTGGTGACCGTAATCTCCGGTCCCGGGACTTCCGGCATCGAATGCGCGTAACGCGTCTTGCGGTTGAACAGATACGGCGCCTTGATCACGACCCTGGCGCCCTCGGGGGTGGCACTCTCGGGAATGGCGCCCTCGGGGGTGGCGCTCTCCGCCGATGCCGAATCGCCAGAGAGGTCGTGCGCGCCCGCGAGCGGGGAGGAGAGCGCAAGTGCGCAGGCGAGAGCGGCGGAGGTGCACTTCACAGGGGCCCTTGTCGTCGACCGGGAGGATTCCCGTGCCCAGCCGCCGGTCCCATCACTGCGGGGAGCCGGGTGCCTCGGGCGGGCGGCAATATAGGAGTCGGCCGGAAGCTACTACCAGGGATCGTAAATCGAGCCGACGCGCCAGCCCCTCGGCCGAACGCTTCCCGGAGAGCTCAGCCCTGCGCCCCGTTGCAGAGTCGCGCCCGACTTGAGAACCTACCGCCTGCCGCATGCCGCGGTGCCGGAATGAGCCGGAGATCATCAGTGGGCGAGCGCCTGGAGCTCGGACCGCTCGAGCGCCAGGTGCTCGAGGTGCTGTGGGAGCGCAAGCGCGCCGCGACGGTGCGGAGCGTTCAGCCGTCCTTCCCGCGGCTCGCGTACACCACGCTGATGACGACCCTGGATCGGCTCTACCGCAAAGGCGTGCTGCGGCGCTTCCGGCTCGGCCGGGCCTTCGGTTATGAGCCGCGCTGCTCGCGGGATGAGCTCTTCGGCCAGATGGTATCCGGGCAGGTCGCGGATCTCATGGCTGCCTGCGGTGATAGCACACTGCTGCTGTCGACTCTCGTGCAGGCCGTGGGTCATACCGATGCGGAACTGCTCGATGAGCTCGAGGCCCTGGTACGCGCCGAGCGCGAGCGGCTGAAATGGGAAGAGCCATGACCTTCGATGCGACCCTGCCGCTGGTGATGCTCGCGGCCTATGGCATCTGCAATCTGCTGCTATCGGCAGCGGTCGTCGTGGCCTGGCGCGCCGGCCTGCGTGCTCGCTTGGCTGCCGCGGACGCCGTGCTCGGCGTGCGGCTCTTACCGGCAGCAGGCTCTGCCGCGCTCGTCCTGACGATCATCCTGCCGGCATTCCTGCTGTACGAGCCGCGTCACGCGCACGATCAGCCCGGGCCACTGCTCGTGATCTCAGCTCTATTCTCGCTGCTGCTCATCGCTGACGGCTTGCGCCGTGGCTGGCGCGCCTGGCGGGCAACGCGCGCCCTCCTGCCGACTGCGCTCCCTCAGCCCACCCGCCCTTCGAGCGAGGGCACAGAAGTGACCGTCGTCAACGTCGCCCAGCCGCTGGTCGGGGTGGTGGGAAGCTGGCGGCAACGGATCGTCGCCGCCCAATCCGTGGCCGCCGCCTGCGACCGCGAGGAGTTTCGCCAGGTGCTCGCACACGAGGCGGCACACATGGACGCGCGCGACAACCTGAAGCTCCTCATGCTGCTCGCGATGCCCGATCCGCTCGCCTGGCTCCCCACGGGTAGCGCGTTACGGGAGCACTGGCGTGCCGCGACGGAGCTCGAGGCTGACGAGCGCGCCAGCGGGTCGGATCCGCGCAAGCGTGTCGCCCTCGCATCCGCGCTGATCAAAGTGGCGCGCCTGTCGCTCGCGAGCAGCTGGCCGGGCAATGGCTCCGCCCGGCCCGCAGCCGCAGGGTCAGGCGGGCTGGAGCGGCGCGTACGGCGACTGCTCGCGCCGGCCCCCGCGATGTATCACGCCTTTCCCGGCCGGCGGCTGCTCACCTACGCGCTGCTGGTGCCCCTGCTCGCCATGCCGCTCTACTCCTCCGTTCACCGGCTCATCGAGGTGCTGGTGGCCTTCGGCCGCTGAGCCTCGTGCTCAGCTCGCGCCCTCATGACTCGTGCCGAGGTACTGCGCGAACCAGTGCAGTGCTCGCTGCATGACGTCACGGGTATCTTTCGGCATGTGAAATCCGTGGCCTTCTCCGGCGTAAACGACGAGCTGGGTCGCGACGCCCATGGAACGCAGCGCGTGCCAGTACTCGAATGATTGCGGCGCCGGACACTCACCGTCGTATTCGCCGACCACGATGAGCGAAGGCGTCCTGTCCTTGTCGATGAAGTTGATGGCCGAGCTCTTCGCGTAAGCCTGCGGCGCCTGGTACACGGATGCGCCGAAGAACGGAATCATCCATTCATCGATGGAATTCTCCCCGTAGTAGCTCTCCCAATCCGAGAGGCCTGCACCCACGACCGCAGCCTTGAAGCGATGAGTCTGCGTCGGGGCAAACATGGACATGAATCCGCCGTAGCTCCAGCCGGTGAGGCCGAGGCGGTTGTCATCGATCGGATAGCTCGCCTCCACCCGATCGACGCCGGCCAGGATGTCGCGCAGATCGCCGTAGCCCATGTTGAGACGCACGGCCTGGGTGAAGCGCTCGCCCTCGCCATAGCTGCCGCGCGGGTTCGGCATCAGCACGAAGTAGCCCATCGCCGCGAGCGGCACCGGACCGTAGCCATCACGCGGCCAACCGGGGCGCGTGGCAGAGCTCGGCCCTCCATGCACATAGACGATCATGGGATAGCGCTCGAGCGGGTTGAAGCTGCTCGGGAACAACAGCCAACCCTGCACCTGGAAGCCCTCGTTGCTCCAGCGTACCGCGACGGCCTTTCCCCACATCGGTTTTACGGCATCGTTGATGTGTGTAATGGCATGCGGCGACTCGGTTACGCCCACCGGCTCACCCGCGGCGCCCGTCGCGAGCATGGCCGAGTACACCTCGGGAGGGCTGTCGAAAGTGCTCTCGATGAAGGCGAGGCTGCCGTGACCGGAAGAGAGAGAAACGGCCGATTCGAAGGTGCCATCCTCGATCCCGGCGTCCACCGTGAAGAGCGGGTGCTCGGTCGCCGGGGAATTGCCGTGCAACGCAAACGCGGACACCCGCGTGGCGCCCGCGGCGATGGAAGAGACCAGCAGAGTTTGATTTCCGGTCCAGGTCAGCCAGGAAGGTGAGAGGGTGATTCCGGGCGTGACGTTCACCGCCTGGCCACCCGCGGCCGGAACGAGATAGATGTCACCGCCCGTGGACCCCTGGTCGCTCATCAGGCCGCCGATGAGGGCGATCTGCGAGCCATCCGGTGACCACCTCGGCAGCGCGATCTGCAGGCCGTGAAGCGGCCCTTTCACCGATGACGGGTCGAGCGTGACCTTTGGCTCACCGCCCAAAGTCTGCGTATAGAGCTTGGCCACCCACCAGTTGTCCCGCCCCGGCGGCGGGGCGCCTACGTAGGCCAGCCGGTCCCCTCTTGCAGACCAGTCGTATTCGTAGACGAACACCGAGGCGGGTGTGATCTGGCGTGCCTCGCCACCGCTCGCCGGCACCATTGCGATACCCTGGCGTTCAACTCCGGTCTCGCCGATGACCCCGATCCGCGGCTTCGTGGCGGACACGGCGCTGATGGGGTGGGTATCGCCCTTGACGAAGAGGAAGCTCAACTGCGACCCGTCCGGTTTCCAGGTGAGCTCATGCACGAAACCCTGCAGGTGGGTCATGCGTCGTGCCGCGCCGGCCTGGGCGCCGACTTCGTAGATGTCGAGCTGCTCGTCGGACTTCTTGCCGTGATTGCAGTTCGACAGGAAGGCGAGCGTCCGGCTGTCGGGCGACCAGGCGAGATCGCTGTAGCTGCAGGACTTCGCCGCATCGGTGATCGTCACGGTCCGCACTTGCGTACCGTCTGCGTTGGCGAGCTGAAGGATCTGACCGGGCTTGCCGTCGGTGGCGTCGCGGGCGGGCTTCGCGTCCGTGCCGTGTTTGCTGGCTGCGGCGCTGGACGCGCTCTTCTCCTTGCGCTTCTCCTCAATGGTCCACGCGAGGGTATTGCCGTTCGGGGCGACGGCTACGGCGCCGAAGCGCTGTACGTCCCGCAAACGATGCATGATCTCGGCAATGCGCGCTGCGCTCGCTCCCTGCGCGCCGGCGGGGGCCGCCATGGCAGACCGGGGAATGATGCCGGCGCCCAGGAGGAACAGCGCGGTACCCGCCAAGGCAACACTACGGTGCGATTTCATTGCGCATCTCCGGTGACTCGGACGAGCAAAACGGCGGGAATGTTAACAGTGGCGCTCGTGGCTTGACCAATTAATTGTGTTTATGATTAAATATTATCAAGTCTTACAAATTTAATCGGAGCCTGCCATGACCAGCGCCATACCGTCCCGCCCCGCCTTCATTCCGTCACTTGCCTACAAAGACAATCGCGCCGCGCTCAAGTGGCTGCAGAAGGCCTTCGGCTTCGAGCCGAGCGAGGTCCTGACCGACGCTCAGGGCAATATCGCTCACGCCGAAATGACTCACGGCGATGGGGTGGTGATGATCGGCAACGAATGGGCGGACTGGACCCGCAGCCCCGCTTCGCTCGGGGGCAAGAACACGCAGCGGGTCCACGTGCGCATCGAGCGCGGCATCGACGAGCATTGTGCCCGCGCCCGGCAGGCCGGCGCCAAGATCCTGATGGAGCCCGCCGATCAGTTCTATGGCGAGCGCAGCTACATCGCCGCCGACCTCGAAGGCCACTACTGGACCTTCTCACAACCGGTCCGCGACGTCTCCAAGACCGAGATGGAGAGCGCCACCGGCCTCAAGTTCGAGCCGCTCCGGTGACCCTACCGAGTCTCGATCGGACGCTCGCGGCGCTCGCCGATCCGCACCGCCGGCGGGTCGTCGACCTCCTCCGCGAGCGGCCCCATCGGGCAGGAGAGCTCGCGCGTACCGTGCGCATCTCCTTCCCGGCCATGAGCCGACACCTGAGAACGCTCCGCAAAAGCGGCCTCGTCGAGGAAGATCGTGACGACTTCGATTCCCGCGTCCGCATCTATCGGCTTCGGTCCGAAGCCATGTTGGAGCTGAAGACATGGCTGGCGGAAACGGATGCCCTATGGTCCCGCCAGCTCACCGCGCTCAAGGCGCACCTGCAGAAGACCCGCAAATGACATCGCGAGTCTTTGTAGCGCTGCGCGTGCCCGCCGATCCGGCACGCACGTTCGAGGCGTTCACCCGCGAGATCGCCTCCTGGTGGCAGCCCGATCGTCTCTTTCGGATCACGCCTCACGGCGACGGTGAGCTGGCCTTCGAGCCCGGCCAGGGCGGGCGCCTCATCACTCGGCTTGCCAACGGCGAGACCTATGAGATCGGGCGCATCTCGGTGTGGGAGCCCGGCAGGCGCCTGGTCTTCGGCTGGCGCCAGGCCAGCTTCTCACCCGAGCAAGCGACGGAGGTCGAGGTGCTCTTCGAGCAGGTGGGCGAGGAGACGCGGGTCTCGATCGAGCATCGGGCCTGGGACACGATTCCGCAGCAGCATGTGGCGCGGCACGGCTTTCCCGAGCACGTCACGCTGCAGCGGGTCGCGGGCTGGTGGCGCGCCTCGCTCGGCGTACTGCGGGAACGTCAGCGATGGAGCGCGCCTTCAGCTTGATGCGAGGTCCTCTGCACCAGCAGGAGAGCGCACAGGGCCGCGCCCCAACATATGGCGCAGCCGATCTCCATCGTCGCGTGAAAGGAGCGCAGCAGACCCTGCGCGTGCGATGCAAATACGAACCCGACCAGCGCGGTCGCCAACAATCCACCCGTCCGGGCAATTGCGGTGTTGAGCCCCGATGCCACACCGGTATAACGCGCACCGACGCCGCTCAACACGGCCGCGGTCAGGGGAGCAACCGCGGCGGACAGTCCGACAGCCACTACGGTGATGGCCGGCAGCAGCCCGCTCCAGTAGCTCCCGGCAGGACCCATGCGAAGCGTCAGCAGCAGACCCAGCCCGACCATGCCGGAGCCGATGGCGATGGGCAGCCGTGCACCGATCCGCTCGGCCAGCGACCCGGCAAAAGGTGAGATCAGAACCATCACGAATGGAAGCGGCAGGAGTGCGGCGCCGGCCTGCGCGGCCGAATAGTGCAGCGCCTCGATGAGCACGTAGGGCACCAGCACGAGCAGCGCGCTCAAAGCGCCGTAAAGCAGTAGCGTGAGGAGATTCAACCCGACGAGGGTCGGGGTCGTGAAGAGGATCATCGGCGCCAGAGCGCGATCCCCTCGTCGCATCTCGATGAGGATGAAGGCGAAGAGCAGCACGATCGCGCCGAGGCCGAGCAGGCCCGCGAGGCGTGTCAGGCCCGATGGGCCGCCTGCAAGCGTGAGCGCCCAGGTGAGCGCGCCGAGTCCTGCCGTAACGAGGACTGCGCCCCATACGTCCAGCGCGGCCGCCTGCCGGTCGCGATCTTTCGGCACGTACCGCAGCGCCATCACGACCGCTGCGCCTGCAATTGGCAGGTTGATGAGAAAGATCGCGCGCCAGCTGCTGAGCTCGATGAGCCAGCCACCGAGCACCGGCCCGAGTGCGCCGGCAATGCCGCTCGCCGCAGCCCAGATTCCGACCGCCCGTCCCTTCTGCTCCCGGGTGAAGGTTTGCCCGAGGATCGCCAGGCTGTTCGGCATGAGCATCGCCCCACCGATGCCCTGGAGGAACCGCGCAGCGAGCAATGGCCCGAGCCGCGGCGCGAGCGCGCACCCGAGGGAGGCCAGCGCGAACAGCGTGGTTCCCCACACCAACAGCCGGCGTCGGCCGAAGCGATCACCGGCGGCGCCGCCGAGCAACAGCACGGCACTGAGCGGCAGCAGATAGGCGTTGACGGTCCATTGCAACTCGTCCGCCCGGGCCGAGAGCGAGCTGCCGATCGCCGGCAGCGCCACGTTCACCACCGAGCCGTCGACGAATGCGAGGCTCGAGGCCAGCACCGAGGTGACGAGCACCAGCCGCGGGTGCAGTGCGGGCGCGGATCGCTCGACACAGCGGGCCGACGCGGCGTCACAGTAGGCTTGGGCCGGAGTGCTCATTGCCCCGATAATGGCAGTACGGAAGTCAACCGGCTGCACCGTGTAACGACTGTCGCACGAGGTCTCCCATGCAAGCTTTGAATACGAATCCCGGGCCGCTCTCCCCGTTCCACGTGGCCTTTCCGGTGCACGACCTGGCGCAGGCGCGGGCGTTCTACGGCGGGACGCTCGGCTGCCCCGAGGGACGAAGCTCGGAGGAGTGGATCGATTTCAATTTCTACGGCCACCAGATCGTCGCGCATCTGGCACCGGGGGAGGCCCGCGAGGCGCAGCGAAATATGGTGGACGAGCACGGGGTGCCGGTGCGGCACTTCGGTATCGTGCTGCCGATGGCCGAATGGGAGAGGCTGGCAGGGCGGCTGCGGGCAATGGGCGTGCGGTTCCTCATCGAGCCCTACGTGCGATTCAAGGGGCAGCCGGGAGAGCAGGCCACCATGTTCTTTCTCGATCCGTCGGGCAATGCACTGGAGATCAAGGCCTTCTCCGACATCACGAGGCTCTTTGCCAGGTGATCTGTGCCACAATCGCAGCTCCGCGGTCATCCGGCGCATCCCGAGGATACCCTCTATGCAAAGCGAGCTTGGCGCAAAGATGTTGAGGGCGTTGCTGCTCCTCGCCCTGACGGCCTGCGGCGCTGTCGGCGTCGTTGCCACCCCTGCCCTCGGGGCCGATGCAGCTCTGCAGCACGCGGTCGACGGCTCATGGCGCTCCGCCGCCAACAAGGCGCGTGACCGCTACCGTCATCCGGTCGAGACGCTCGAGTTCTTCGGCCTGCGACCCGAAATGACGGTCATCGAGCTCGAGCCCGGCGGCGGCTGGTACACCGAGATCCTGGCGCCGGTGCTGCACGATCATGGTCATCTGATCGAGGCGACGCCGCCGCCCACCGAGGGCAAGCCGTTCATGCGCCACATGGCGCAGGGGTTCGCCGACAAACTGAAATCCGATCCGGCCGTGTACGGCAACGTCACCACGGTTCCCTTCGCGCCGCCGAGTGAGCTGAAGCTCGGAGCCCCCGCCTCGGCCGACATGGTCCTCACCTTCCGCAACACCCACGATTGGCTCAACCACAGCCCGGCGACCCTCGCGGCGGTATTCAAGGCCGCCTACGAAGTGCTCAAGCCGGGCGGCGTGTTGGGTGTCACCGAGCACCGCGCGCGGCCATATGCCAACGCGCTCGAGAGCTCGCGGGCGCTGCACCGCATCACCGAGGACTACATGATAGAAGCCGGACTGAAGGCCGGCTTTCGGCTGGACGGAGTGTCGGACGTCAACGCCAACCCGAAGGATCCGGAGACGGTTAACGTACACCTCCTGCCGCCCGACCTCTCCGGGCCTGCCGGGGAGCGCGCGCGGATGCAGGCGATCGGCGAATCGGACCGCATGACGCTCAGGTTCGTCAAACCGGGGGCCTGAGCCCTACTGCCAAGCTCGGGTCCGCCGTTGGGGGAACTCGGGGGTGGGCGTACCCGTTAGAAGCGGAGTCTTCCCTTTGAGGAGCCCTCATGCGCAAGTATCTCGTGGCAGTAGCAGCCCTGGCGCTGACCAGCGCAGCTGCCTGGGCTGATAATGGCAGCAATCATCCGGTGAAGGATTCCTACATCACCAGCAAGGTGAAAGCCGAGCTGGCCGCCGATCATGACACCAAGGCGCGTGACATCCACGTCACAACCGTGAACGGCGTCGTGACGCTGAGCGGTGTTGCCTCATCGTCGGCGGAAAAGGACCGGGCCGAGCACGACGCCATGCAAATCAAGGGCGTCAAGTCGGTCAACAACGAGATCAAAGTACCGGACTAGGACCGCACCAGCCCGTAAGCACGTCCACTGCCCGACTGCGCGGCTCAACTACCCGCAGTCGGGCATTTGCGCGCCTCGTTCTTCACCTGCCGCCTCGGCTCCAGCTTCCAATCGGCTGGAATGTCGAACTGATCCGCGGGGATGCCCGAGGAATCTATCGAGGTGGTCTCGGTAGTCAGGGATACCATCCGGACGAGGGCTCCGGGAGTGGCCGCAGCGGCCGCTGCTGAGCTGCCCGCAGGGCTGCCCGAGGACGCCGACTGTGGCGTCACCGAGCTCGCCGCCGCGTTGGCGGCCGGATCGGCTGCCTCGTTTGCCGCGCCGGCTGCCGCCGCGCCGCCCGCTGAATCGGTGTGAATGGCCGCTGCGCCCCGGTGGAAGAGCCCGGCGAAGCCGCCGGCGAGCGCGTGGGAGGCGATCGACTGCATGCTCAGCCCGCCGCCGCCGTTGCTCGCCTGCTGCTGCGCAGCTTCCTTCGCCTTGCCGCAGTGCGGCCCGCCGAAGGCCATGTAGAAAGTCGTGCGCAGCGGATAGCCCTGGAGATCACCTGCCCGGCCCTGCAGCTTCTTCAAGGCGTCCGCATACGGCGCCATGAGCTGCTGAAGCGTGTGCTGCAGCTGGGGATTGTTGGGATCGAGCCCCTGCGCCTGGAGGTACTTCTTCACGAAGGCAGCGCGCTCGTCCGCGCCGGCGATCTCATCCCGGGTGAGCCAGGTCTCGAAGCCATAGTCGAACTCGCACACGTCTCCGGTCTGGGCGTCCGTGCAGGTCTGCGACATCACCACGCTCGTCTTGCGCGCATCATGGCCCAGGATCGTGGCGTGCTCGTCGGTGGCAGTGACATTCATCACCGGTTGAGACATCTGACAGTGCGAGGTGTCGGGGCTTCGCTGCGAGACGGCTTGGGACTGCGGCATCGGGCACTTCTTCATCTCCTCCATTGCGGCCTCGAGCTCCTGTTGCGCGCGCGCACGCTCCTCGGGTGTCGGGAACGGCCGTTCCGTGTAGCTCTTCTTCGAGGGCTGCAGCTCCCACTCCACCTTCCTGTCCAGGCGGACGATCTTGCCGCCCTCGACGTTGTGGCAGAAGAGCGCGAGAAAGCCATGGCACTTGACGTCGGTGTCAGTGCGCTGCTTGTCCGCGGTCGTGCGCTCCACCGAGCTGATATCGATATTCATCCCCGCGAGACTCATCGAGGTTTTCTGTCCGACCGTGACATCGGCGCGGGCCGCTGGCGGCAGGACCGTGAGAGCCGCCGCGGCGGACAGCAGCAGCGCGAGAGCGCCCCGGGTGAGGCCTTGGGTGATCATGTCGGCGGTCTCCCCTTGTAAGAGTTGGAGTTGGACATCGCCTCCTGCAGCGGCGGCCATTGTCCGCCATCGCGTGCCGCCTGTCGATGCCACCGCCGGGCCTGGCGCCCCCTACGGGCGCCGGGCCGAGCCCCCGATCAAGTCCCGCCATCGGATTTTGCCGCCCGCGACCTGCCGCTCGCTCCCGCTCAATGGTTGCAGAGCGAGATGTCACCGCTCAGGCTCTGCAGCCGGATGTGGCCGCCGCCCGCCCCTTGTGTTCCGTCGAGGTGCCGCCCGGGCCCGTATTCGCTGGTCCGCTCGGCCTTCTGTCCGAAGCAATCGGTGATGTCACCGCTGAAGGTCTTGGCCTCATAGGCATAGCCGCCGTCGACGCGGATCCGCTGGCTGCCGCTGACCGTCTCGGACTCCACCGTGCCGCCCTGATCGAGCCGCGCGCTCAGGACGATGTCGCCCGAGGTGGTGTTGAGCCGCGCCATGCGAGCCGTCGAAAGCCCCGCCTGGAGCGTCCCATTGACCGTCCGGGCTTCCAACTCACCGGCGACATTCGTGACGGTCACATCGCCGCTCACGCTCGTCACGCGCAACCTGCCTTCGTGGCCACTGCCGCGCAGATGCACCTCACCGCTGACGGATTGCACCTCATCGTCTCCTGAGCCGAGCTCGGCGTCGACGTCGCCGCTCACGGTGCGCAGCTGCTGGGTGCCCGCGACGCCGCGCGACTTGATGTCCGCGCTGACTCCCGATACGTCGACCTCGCTGCCGCGCGGCACGTAGATTTCCAGGCGCACGGACGAGTCTTCGCCGAAAGAGTCGTCATCGGACAACCCCGGCGAATTGCAGCCCCGTGAGTTGTACGTGACGCACACGCTCGTGCGGCCGTGATCGCTCCTGACCTTCACTCGCCGGGTGCTGCTCGGCAGATCGGCAACGACCGACACCGTGGGCTTGTCCCACCCGGTGACCACGATCTCCCCGGAGATGTTGCTGACATCGACCTGACCGCTCGGATCGGCAGCGACCTGTTGCTGGTAGTTGGCGTGCGCCGCGTGCGCCGCCAACAGCAGCGATGCGGCCAGGACTGCCATACGGGATATGGATGTGCTCATGTTCCGGACTCTCCGCCATCGCCCGCCTGCTGAACGGTCGACAGCACTTGCATCTCGTTCTGATAGGAATCGATCAGCAGCTCCTGCAGCAGCGCATTCCCGGGCTCCCGGCCCAGCGCCTGTTGGATCTCCTGCATCGACTGGTGAATGGCGGCGAGGCTCGTGAGCACCTTCTGCCGCGTGGCCGGCGACAGGTGCGCGAGTCGCGCGTTGAGCGAGCGCAGCAACGCCTCACGCTCGCGCAGATACCGCGGATCAGTGACATAGGCGACGGGAACTCCCCCGCCCCCGGCTTGCACGTTCTTGCCGCCGCTCGCAACGACGTGCGGCGCCGGACGGACGTTGGGCGAAAGAACCCATCGATCGATGGATATGCCGATCACGACCGCGGCGAAAACTGCCGCGACGGCAGCCGAGAAGCCGGCGATGCGCATCAGCGGAGGCCGCCGGCGTCCCGCCGGCTCGAGCGTATCGCGCCGCTCCGCCTCACTCGAGGGTTGCCGCATCGCGCTCTCGCGCAGCTTCGCCTCGAGTGATGTCCAGCCGTCACGTGGTGGTGCAATGTCTCTCGGCAGCTCACTCAGCCGCCTGATCTTGGAGTTGCTGGGGTCGCTCATGGATGAGCCTCCGGTTCCAACCGCTCGCGCAGGAGTGCGCGAGCCCGGTGCAATTGGGCCTTGCATGTGCCCTCGGCGACGCCGAGCATCCGCGCCGCCTCGCCATGCGAGTAGCCGTATATGCCGCAGATCACGAGCACGTCCCGAGCGCCCTCGGGCAGCGTACCGATCGCGTCCTCGATCTCGCTCACCTCGACTGGCGTATCCAACGTCCACTCCCCTGGCGGGGCTGCGACATCCTCGTCGGCATCCCCGGTGAGGGAAGTCAATTCCGCATGCGTCGAGGCCTTGCGGCGCCGATTCAACACGACGTTCACCGCAATGCGATGCAGCCAGGTCTTGAAGCTGCTGCGGGTCTCGAATCGACTGAGAGCCCGCCAGGCGTTGAGGAAAGCCTCCTGGGCGCAATCCTCCGCGGCGGCCGGATCACGGACCAGCCGCAGGCACAGGCCGTACACCTTGCCGATATGATCGCGGTAGAGGCGCTCGAACGCCCGCATGTCGCCGCTGCGGGCGCGCTGTATGAGCCCTGTTTCCCATTCGACGCTTTGTGCTGCCGAGATCATGCATCTCCTTGGATTCACCGGGAGGCCGGAGCGTTTAACGGAGCCCGCGCCTTTTCCGCAGCTGCCGAGCCCTAGCGCAAGTCCGCCAGGTAGACATAATCCGCCCGTGCGGCCTCCATCCGCGGGCCGGCAAAGGGCGGCTCCTGCTCGACGTAGAAGTCCCGGACCCCTGCCCGGTAGGCCGCCGGCAGGATGGCGTTCCAGTCGAGGCTCCCCGAGCCGACGTCCGCGGGATCCATCCGGAAGGCCGTGTTGGGCACCGTGCTCGCCTTCAAGTCCTTGACGTGCATGAGGCGGAAGCGGCCAGGATGAGCCTGCAGCAGCGGAAGCGGATCGATGCCGGCGGCCGCCACCCAGCCGACGTCCATCTCGAACCACACCGTAGCCGGGTCGGTGCTCTCCAGCAGCAGGTCATATCCGCTCTTCGAGCCTTGCCTATCGAATTCGGCGTTGTGATTGTGATAGGCCAGCTTGAGGCCCTCCCGCGCGAGAGCCGCCGCCTTGCCGTTGAGCTCAACCGCAATCCGGCGCCAGTCATCGGCCGTCATTGCGCGCCCGGCGCGGCCCAGGAACTCGGGGCCAGCCTCACCCTGGCGCGGGCCGCCGAGGCGAGGCGGGATCGGGAAGATCGGCACCACCACGTACTCGACGCCGAGGCGATGCATGTCGGCTGCAAGCCTGCCGGTATCCCCCGCGAGGGTCGGGCCGCCGCTGCCATCGGTCTGCAAGGCTACATGCGCGCTCGGGCATGAAAGCCCCGCCCGATCGAGGGCGGCGCGCAACTCCGAGGCGGTGCGCCGCATGAGCCCAACCGTCTCCACCGTCCGGTAGCCGATACGAGCCAGCGCCGCGAGCGTTCCGTCGAGGTCGTGGTATGGCGCATCTCCGAGCGTATAGAGCTGAAGTCCCAGGGGTAGATCATGTCCGGCAAAGAAGGGAGGGCGCCGCTCACGCGCTGTGAGCGTCGCCGCCGCAGCCATGCACCCCAGGCTCGCGGCAGCCCCCAGGAACCTCCGGCGTGTGATGGCGCGCGTCGCCTGCGAGCTCGCCGCCACTCCCCTGTCTCTCATTTCAGTATCTCTCCGGTGGCAATGTCGGATTCTAATCCGTTGGCTTGGCCGCCGGCACCCTCGCCGGTAGTTCGCACTCGACTCGCGGCGTAGGATGTTCGCATGAGCGTACTCCCCGATGCCGAGCCCACCTGGGCCCCCTGCCCCGAGACTCCGCAGCTTGCCGCCGTGATCGATGCCCGGCCACGCGACCTCGGTGGCTTCAAAGTTGGCCGCGTGTTGCCTTCGACCGCGCGCCAGCTCATTGGCCCGTTCATTTTCTTCGATCACATGGGCCCCGCCGATTTTCCATCGGGACGCGGCCTCGATGTACGGCCGCATCCGCACATAGGGCTCGCCACCGTCACCTATCTCTTCCGGGGTGAGATCGTGCATCGTGACAGTCTGGGATCGGACCAGACCATCCGGCCCGGCGACGTCAACTGGATGACGGCCGGCCGCGGCATCGCTCATTCGGAGCGAACGGGCGCTGAGCTGCGGCAGACGGGCTCTCATCTCGATGGCCTGCAACTCTGGGTTGCGCTGCCGCGAAGGCACGAGGAGACCGAGCCCGAGTTTCACCATCACCCCGCGCGCACCCTGCCTGCCATCGATGTTGCCGGGATCCGCGTCTGCGTCCTTGCGGGCAATGCCTTCGGCGAGAGATCGCCCGTCAGGACCTTCTCGCCGCTCTTCTACGCCGATGCGGCGATGCCTGCCGACAGCGAGCTGCCGCTACCGGATGAGCACGAAGAGCGCGCTGCCTATGTGGTCAGCGGCACCGTGCAATGCGGCAACGAGCGGGCCGGGAGCGGCCGCATGCTGGTGTTCTCACCGGGTGTCCCGGCTACTCTCCGCGCCCTCGGTGAGGCCCGCGTGGCCCTCGTTGGCGGTGCCCCCATCGACGGCGAGCGGCACATTTTCTGGAATTTCGTCTCGAGCTCCCAGGCGCGGATCGAGCAGGCGAAGCGCGACTGGCGGGAGGGCCGCTTCGCCAGAGTTCCGGGTGACGAGCAGGAGTTCATCCCGCTTCCGGATTGAGCGCGCTGCCGAGCGGCGATCGACGCACGAGCACAGCGGCGGCGCCGCTCTCAATTGCCCCGGCCCGCCCGCGCGTGCAGGTAACTCACCGCGGCGAGATCCTGGACGATGTGGCCGAGCGACTTGTAGAGGGTGACCTCTTGCGTCGAGCGGCGGCCCGCCACCCGGCCGAGCAACACCTCGCCGAGCTCGGCCACGATGTGGCTGTCATCGATGAGTCCGGCCTCTTTCGCCAACAGAAACTCCGCGGCGGCGGCGAGCGCCGAGCGGCGACTGTCGGCGATGTAGCGGCTCATCTTCACCAACGCGTGATCGATCTCGACCGGTCCCGGGTGGCTCGAGCCGACGGCGTTGACATGCGTTCCCGGGCGCACCCACTCGCCGAGCAGGACAGGCGTGCGTGATCCAGTAACGGTGCAGATGATGTCCGCGGCGGCGGCCTCGCGTCCGTCTGCGACTGCGCTCACGGTGACCCCAACCTCGCGCTCCATTTGTCCTGCGAACGCTGCGGCCCGCTCCATCGAGCGTCCCCACACGAGAATCCCCTCCAGCTTCCGCACGCGTACCAGGGCCCGAATGTGCGAGGCGGCCTGTGCTCCGCATCCAAAGATTGCGAGCGTGCGCGCGTCGCGCCGCGCCAGCGCATCGGTCGCGACCGCGGAGGCGGCGGCCGTGCGGATCTCAGTCACCTCGCCTGCATCGGCAATGCAGGCGAGCTGGCCGCTCTCCCGGTCGAAGAGCACCACGACGCCGCGATGCGCGGAGCGGCCGGGGCGCGCCGGATCGGCAAACACCGAGAGCACTTTGGCCCCGAACCCTTGCGGCGCGACGAGCGTGCCCGGCATCATGCCGAAGGCCTTCGCCGGAGCGATCTCGAAGATGCTGCGTAGCGGCTGCGGCTTGCCGTCCGCAGTGAACTCGGCCATCGCATCGCGGACTGCGCAGATGCAGCCCTCGTAATCGAGCAGCGCCCGCACTTCCTCGGGGCCGTAGAAAGGCACGCTCCCCCTGGGGCCGGCCTGAGTCACACCTTCTGTGTCCAGCCGTGCGTGTCGCGGGTCTCACCACGCTGAACGGACACCAGCCGCTCGCGCAGCTTCCTGGTGTGGGGCCCGACATCGCCGCTGCCCACGCGATGATCCTCACCGTGGTAAATGAGGGTACCGACACCGGTCAGCACCGCTGCCGTGCCGGAGAGCGTCGCCTCACCATCGCGGACCCACTCGAGCATCTCAGCGACATCGAAGACCCGCTCCTCGACCTCGTAGCCCGCCTCGCGCGCCAGAGTCAGCACCGAGTCGCGTGTCACCCCGTGGAGGAATGTCGAGTCGAGGCTGCGAGTGAGGACCCGCCCGTCGCGGATGAGGAGGAAGTTGGAGGCACCGGTTTCCTGCACGGAGCCGCCCGGGGCGAACAGCACCTGGTCGGCGTTGTATTTGCGGCGCGCCTCGAGGGTGGGACCGAGAGCCGCGGCATAGTTGCCGCCCGTCTTCACTCGGCCGGTCTGCGTGGCCGTGCGCGCATTGACGTCCTCGATGTAGATGCGCAGCGGCTTCATGCCGCCGGCGAAGTAATCCCACACGGGGCTCGCCAGCACGATGAGGCTCGCCTCGCTGGCCGCAGCGCCGGCGGCGCCGATGTTGGGTGTCGTGCCGAAGAGCATCGGCCGCAGGTAGAGCGCCCCCGGCGCCTCCGGGACGGAGTCTCGGTTGCGATCGATGGTGGTGCGGATCATCTCCTCGAGTTGCCGGGCATCCGGCTCCGGCAGCACGAGCGAGCGGGCGCTCTGGCGCATGCGCTCGATGTGCCGGTCCATCCGAAACACGTTGATGCTGCCATCCGCCCAGCGGTAAGCCTTGAAGCCCTCGAAGCAGGTACTGGCGTAGTGCAGTACGTGCGCGGCCGGGTGCAGCTCGATCGGTGCGCACGGCCGGGCCTCGAAGCGCCCCCATTGTCCGTTCTGGAAGCGGGCCAGGGTCATCGTGGGCGCCAGCACCGTTCCAAATGCCGGGCGCGGCTCTTGCGAAGGCTTCAGGATGCTGTTCATGCGCGCCAGTGTAAGCCGTCAGCGTCCGCAGCGCATCGCCCTCGCAGGGCCAGGCGCGGGCGGGTACCGCCCCGATCCGGTGCTTGACAAATTACCGCAGCGGCTGACGCTCGGCCGGGGTATGCGGCTACGATAGCCATCATGGATGCGCCCGCCAGAATCATCAGCAGCCGCTCGGGCGTTCGCGCCGAGATCACACGGAGCGGCAGCGTGCGCCGCCTCGACTGCGGCCCGACGACCCTCAGCCTCTTCCTCGGTAGCGAGCTCGAGTGTGGCCCCGCCAATCTCTTCCTGCGGCGCCGGACCCGTGAGCCTGCCTGGACCCCGCTTCTCGGCCCTTCGAGCCCGACGCGATTTGTCCCGGCGGAGGCCGGCGGCAGGCTCGCCGGAGGCGGCACGTGGCAGGGCATCGAATACGAGATCGCCCTCACGCTCGCGGACGATGCCCCAGTCTGGTTCTGGCACGTGCTGCTGAGGAACACCTCGCCTGAAGTACAGGAGCTCGACCTGACCTGTGCTCAGGATGTCGCGCTCGCTCCCTACGGCGCGGTGCGCATGAATGAGTACTACGTCAGTCAGTACATCGACCACACACCGCTTTCGCATCCAGAGCGCGGCATCCTCATCGCCTCGCGTCAGAACCAGGCGGCAGACGGACGCAATCCCTGGTCTCTGATCGGCTCGCTGCGCAAAGCAGTCTCCTTCGCCACGGACGCACTCGATCTTTACGGACTCGCCAGCCGCGCGGGCAGCCCTCCTCCGGGCATCCTCGGCGATCTCCCCAGTCGGCGGCTCCAACACGAACATTCCATGGCGGTGCTGCGCGATGCGCCGATACGTCTTGCCCCAGGGGAGAGCTCGCACGCCGGCTTCTTTGGCGCCTTCGTCGCCGATCACCCCGACGCCACGAGCCAAGCGGACCTTTCCCGGGTGGCTGAGCTTCTGAAGCTCCCGGAGGCAGCTCCGGCCGCCGGCACGAGCGCAGCGACCGCCAGCCCGGAATCCCGGTCGCTGTTCTCCGCGACAACGCCTCTGCAGACGCTCGACCTCGACGACGATGCGTTACGGCACCTCTTCCCACCCCCTTGGCGGCACGAGGAAGTCGACGAGCGCGGCCAACGGCTGTCATTCTTTCACGCGAGCGATGCCCACGTCGCCCTGAGGGCCAAGGAGCTACAGGTGCTCCGGCCCCATGGCCAGTTGCTGCGGACCGGGCGACATCTGACCCCGGATGAGAGCGCGCTGACTTCGACGGTATGGATGAGCGGCGTGTTCCATTCGATGCTGGCGCAAGGACACGTCAGCATCAACCGCTTCCTGTCGGCCAACCGCAGCTATCTCGGCTTCTTTCGCGCGCAGGGCCTGCGCGTGTTCGTAAAGCTCGCCGGCGAGTGGCAGCTGCTCGGGACCCCGTCCGCCTTCGAGATGAGGCCGGAAAGCTGCCGCTGGGTCTACCGCTACGCGGAGGGCGAGATCCAGCTGCGATCGGCGGCGCAGAGCGCTCCCCACGCACTGACGCTCGACATCGAAGTCACTGCCGGACCTGACGCGACTTTCCTTCTCTGCCACCACATCGCGCTGAATGGGGAGGACGGCAATGTAACGGCACCGCTCAATTGGCAGCGTGACGGTGATGCCGTGGTCGTGAAGCCCTCGCCCGCGTCGGACGTCGGACGCAGATTTCCACGCGGCGACTTCGCGATCACTCTAGCTGCGGGGACCGCGGTGCAGCGCATCGGCACAGATGAGCTGTTGTTCCTGGACGGGCGCTCGCGTCAGGAGCCCTATATCTGCATCGAGACCTCGCGCAGTCGGCGGGCGAGCGTGACCATCCAGGGACATCTGCTGGCGGAGCAGAGTGAGAAGCCCTGGCGGCTCGCGCCTGAGGAGCCGCTGGTGCCGACCTTGACGCTCGAGCCGGCGGTGCCCGGGCTGGCCGGCGAGCGCGCACAGCATCTGGCCGAGATGGTGCCCTGGTACTCGCAGAATGCGCTCGTCCACTATCTTTCCCCGCGCGGGCTCGAGCAGTACTCGGGCGGCGGCTGGGGCACGCGCGATGTCTGTCAGGGACCGGTCGAGATGCTGCTGGCGATGGGACGCACGGAGCCGCTACGCGACGTGGTGCTGCGCGTCATGGCCAACCAGAATCCCGACGGTGACTGGCCGCAATGGTTCATGTTCTTCGAGCGTGAGCGAAATATCCGCGCGGGCGACTCTCACGGTGACATCGTCTTCTGGCCGCTCGTTGCGCTCGCCCAGTACCTCCTCGCCTCCGGTGATGGCGCCATCCTGGATGCCCAGGTGCCATTCTTCGATGCGCGCGGACCGGATGCAGGTGAGCGCGCCACTGTCTGGGCGCATGTCGAGCGCGCCTTCACCTTGATTGATAGAAGGCGCATTCCCGGCACCGCACTCGCCGCTTACGGCCACGGTGACTGGAACGACTCGCTGCAGCCAGCCGATCCCGCACTGCGTGAGCACATGTGCAGCGCGTGGACCGTCACTCTTCACTTTCAGGCATTGACGATGCTGGCGGGCGCGCTGCGGGCAATCGGGCGAGCATCGCAGGCAGAGCCGCTCGAGCGGCAAGCGGAGGCCGTTCGCAGCGACTTCCAGCGGCTGCTGTTGCCCGATGGAGTGCTCACGGGCTACGCGGTTTTCGACGGCAACGCGCATGTGCGCTATCTCCTGCATCCGCGCGACGAGACGACCGGGGTCCACTACAGCTCTCTTGCAATGATCCACGCCATCCTGGAGGACCTGCTGACCCCCGATCAGACGCGGGCGCACCTCGAGATCATCGAGCGACACCTGTCAGGCCCGGACGGCGTGCGCCTCTTCGATCTGCCCATGCCTTACCACGGCGGTCCGCAGCGCATCTTCCAGCGCGCGGAGAGCGCGACCTTCTTCGGCCGCGAGATCGGGCTCATGTACATGCATGCGCATCTGCGCTACGCGCAAGCACTGGCGCACGTTGGGAAGGCGGAAGAGCTGTTGCGCGCGCTCTGTCAGGCCAGCCCCGTCGGCATCCGCGCGATCGTGCCGACGGCAACGCTGCGCCAGGCGAACTGCTACTA
This sequence comes from Steroidobacteraceae bacterium, assembly GCA_035652555.1. Classification (GTDB taxonomy): domain Bacteria; phylum Pseudomonadota; class Gammaproteobacteria; order Steroidobacterales; family Steroidobacteraceae; genus 13-2-20CM-66-19. The sequence continues at coordinate 135,229 of DASRDO010000041.1, forward strand.
CTCGAGCTCCGATGCGGCATTCGCCGACCGGTACCACGCCCGCGCAGAGTACTCTCGTGTTCGCGACGGCACCATTGCGCTCGATGGCGGCTGGCGAGTGTATTCCAGCGGTGCCGGCATCGCGCTCGCCCTCACCCTGAGGCACTTTCTCGGGCTAACCGCGGAGGCAGATGCCCTTTGCATCGACCCCGTAATGCCGGGAACGCTCGATGGAATGCGTGTGATGACGTCCTTCAGGAAGCACGCGCTCGAGGTGACATATCGCATCGGCCCCGCGGGCTGCGGCGTGAGCGACGTCGTGCTCAATGGCGAGCGGCTGCCGTTCACCCGCGACAGCAATCCGCACCGCCGCGGCGCGATCCGCGTGGCCTCTCAGGCCATAATCGGGCGCCTGCAGGGGACGCGGAACGCCCTCACCATCGACCTCGGCTAGCGGCGGCGATATCATCGTCTCTCCATGCGCCGCGCTTTGTGTCTCAGCTTGGTTGCATTGGCGCTCTGCGCCTGCCAATCGCATGACGAGTCCGTCCCGGCCGCAGCGCGCGTGCTCCGCGCGCCCGCCGCCATTGCGACGTCCAAGACGCCTCCACCCATGGCCGTCGCCCTGGCTCCTCAGATCAACGATGCCGACTTCTTACAATTCGACAAAACTCTGTCGTCGGATGCGTTCGGCGGCCGCAAGCCCGGCACCCGGGGGGAGGCGCTGACGCTGCGCTACCTGGTCGATCAGTTCCGGCGCATGCACCTCAGCCCCGGCAATCATGGCTACTGGCTGCAAAGCGTGCCAGTGATCACGACGACCGTCCTCAACAGGAGCACGAAGCTCGAGGTCCATACAGGCGGCGGCATACAGAGCTTTGCCTACGGCAGCGACATTGTCGCACTCACACAGGACGCGCGGTCCCTGGTCACCTTGAGGAGCTCGCCCGTAGTATTCGCGGGCTACGGGATCGATGCGCCGAAATGGCAGTGGAACGACTACAGCGGCATCAACGTGAAGGGCAAGACGGTGATCGTGCTGGTCAACGATCCTGGCTACGCCACCGGCGACCCACAGCTCTTCAACGGCAAGGCGATGACCTGGTACGGACGCTGGGTTTACAAGTACGAGGAAGCGGCGCGCATGGGCGCGGCTGCCTGTTTCATAGTGGACACGAGCGATGATGCGACAGGCTACTCGTGGACGGTGGTGAGGAACAGCTACGGGGGCGCGTTCCAAAGCCTGCCCGCGAGCGCCGCGCCCGGCCCGCGGCTCGCGATCGCGGGCTGGCTCACGCGCGCCGCGGCGCAGCGTCTGTTCCGCTCCGCCGGCCTCGACTTCGACAGCCTGGCCGCGCAGGCCGCGCAGCGCGGCTTCACGCCCGTACCGCTCAAGGCCACAGCCTCGCTCGTCCTGCGAAGCGCCGTGGTCCACGGCCGCTCCTACAACCTCATGGCGATGGTCAAGGGAAGCAAGCACCCGGATCAGGTGGTGATCTACAGCGCACACTGGGATCACCTCGGCACGACCGGTCAGCGCGGCCACAGGCAGGTGTTTCATGGCGCCATCGACAACGGCAGCGGCCTGTCGGCGCTTCTGGAGATCGCCGACGCCTTTGCGCATCAGAAGACCCCTCCGGAGCGCAGCGTCGTCTTCCTGACGCCGACGATGGAAGAGGCGGCGATGCTCGGCTCGCAATACTACGTGGCCCACCCGGTATTCCCGCTCGAGAAGACCGTAGCGGATATCAACATCGACGCCTGGCCGATCATCGGCCGCGCACGCGACATGACGGTCATCGGCGCCGGACAATCGCAGCTCGAGGATGACCTCAAGCAGACGCTCTCTCTGCAGGGGCGGCAGTTGACTCCGGAGCCGACACCGCAGTACGGCTTCTATTTCCGCTCCGACCACTTCAACTTCGCGAGGGCGGGGGTGCCGGCGCTCATGGCAGGCCCTGGGTTCGACCTGATCGAGGGCGGCCGTCCCGCGGGACTTGCTGCCAACGCCGACTACACCGCGCACCGCTATCACACGCCCAATGACGTGTTCGATCCCAATTGGGACTTGAGCGGCACGCTGGAAGACATCCAGACGCTCTATCTTCTCGGCCGCAGCCTGGCGGATGACGAGCGGTGGCCCGAATGGTATGCAGACAGCGATTTTCGCGCCCGACGCGATGCGATGATGGCAACGGCGCGAGAGCCGGCCCCTGCCGGCAAGCCGGCGCGGGCCGGTGGCGGCCGCAGCGGCCGCGCCCCCTGAACCTGCTGATACCTAGTCGGTGGCGCGCGCGAGCGTGATCTCGACGATCTTCTCGGACACCAGAGGCACGACCTCGCGCAGCGTCAGCCGGGGCGATGTCTCCCCGCCGCGCGCGGCGCAGACTGCCGCGAGATAGTGGGCACGGAGCGTGAGCTGCCACAGCCGCCAGCGCTCGGGCGCGTCGCCGAGGTCCGGCCGCATGTGGAGCGTGAGACCCTGCTCACCGGTCAACTCGAAGCGAAAGGCATCGAGCGGAATCGCGAGGCCCATGCCGCGCGCCTTGATGTATGACTCCTTGAGCGTCCAGAGCTCGAAGAATCGCCGGCGCCGGGCGGGTGGCGGAAGCGCGAGCAGCGCCGCGCGCTCCTGCGGGGCGAAGTAGCGGTCGAGTCCATCGACGTCGACTTCACGAGCCTCCATGCTTTCGACATCGATACCGAGGGTCCGATCCGACGTTATTCCCAACATCACGAGATCGGCTGAATGCGAGATGTTGAATTCGAGCGGGCAGGAATGCGTGATGGCGATCGCCGGACGGCCGTGCGGTCCCATGGAGAATGTCCAGCGCTGCGGTGGTACCGCCCGGTAGCGCGACAGGACCGTCCGCACGAGGGCGCGAGTGATGAGATAGCGCCGCCGGTCTTTTGCAAACCGGAAGCGCGCCTGCGTGGCGCGCTCCTCCGCGCTGATCAGCGCATCGTAACGCGGCCACAGCGCCTCATTGCCGAGGTCGCTGATGTACGTGCACCAAAGGTCGATTCTTCCGGCATCGGGAGTCAGATCAGCGGGCATCCTGCACCCTTCCCTTCCACTTCCCGCCCCGTCCCGTCGCATATCGAACGGCGGAGTGGACCGTGGCGGCCGCGTAAAAGAGCGCCACCACCGGCAGAAGGAGCGCGTAGGTCGCGGGGACCCCGTAGTACCGCACCATCGGCAGATAACACGCGGTCATCAGCAGCCAGGCGAGGACCCCGAGACTCATCATGATCGGCTCACGCGTGAGCAACAGAAGGGGCGGTGCGAGATAGACGATGAGCAGCCCGACGATCGTCGCCAGGAGCAGGGCGTAGGAATGCCGCAGTTGATTGAAGGCCGTCCGGGAGATCATGGCGCCGATCTCGGCAAACGAGCCGTACACGCGCAGGCTGCGGGTGCCTCGGGCGAGGCCGAGCCAGATCCGTCCCCCGGCCGCCTTGACTGACTGCGCGAGCGCGCAGTCATCGATGATGCAGCCACGGATCGCGGCCAGCCCTCCGGCCCGCGCGAGCGCCTCGGGCCGTATCAGCATGCAGCCGCCTGCAGCGCCTGCGATGGACGCCCGGGGCGAGGCAATCCACGCCGGTGGATAGAGCTTGAGAAAAAAGAAAACGAACGCCGGGATCAGGCATCGCTCCGCGAAGGTCGCCGTCGAGAGCCGCACCATGAGAGAGACGAGATCGAGATGTTCCGCCTCGGCTTTCCCGGCAAGCGATGCCACCTCTCCCGGCGCGTACTCGATGTCGGCATCGGTGAGCAGCAGGAAATCGGGGTTGCGGACGGCCGCGGCGGCAACGCCCTGCGCCATCGCCCAGAGCTTCCCGGTCCAGCCCGCCTCGGGCGATGTACCGCAGAGCACCGTCAGGCGCGCGCCGGCACCTGCGGCTTCGCCTGCCTTCTTCGCCTCTGCCGCGGTCCCATCCGTGCTGCCGTCATCGACGACGATGACATGGATCGGCACCGCCAAAGTCTGCGCAAGCAAAGAGCCCACAGCTCTGCCGATGCCGTCGGCTTCGTTGCGCGCCGGCACGACTGCGACCACCCTTGCGCCCGCCGGGCCAGGCGGCTGCGCGGCAGCCGCGGATTGCGGCCCCAGGGCTCGAGCGACACGCCAGAAACCCCCGCGCGCCAGCAGGAGATAGATCCAGATGGCCAATGGAGCCGCCGCAGCAGCATGCGCCAATGTCACTGCCGACCGACACCTGCAGCAAAACTCCGCGCGCCCCTGCGGCACGGCGCGCGAGGCCGATATAATTCACGGACCTGTTTCGCCATGCTGGCTTCCTTCTTCCAAACTGAGGCCGCGGCCCAATGCCGCGGAGCGCGGACTGATTGCCTCGAGAGACATGAGCGGACCGATGTTTGTCAAGCATAGCTCAAGGCGCTTGCGGCGTGCAGCGCTCGGGCTGATCGCATCGGCTCCGCTTTGCCTCGCGGCTCATGCCGCGACACCGCCGCCTGCTGCCACCGCGCCGGCCACTCCCCCGGGGCGCACGCCCGCGGTCATGGGGCCGATCCCGGCGCCGAAACCGAAGGTGCCGAGGCCTCAGCGGAAGATCAACTGGCTGAATCCCACCACCTGGCCGATCCTGCCGGTTCCGCTGACCGCGGTCGACCCCAACAGCGGCACCACCCTCGGCATCATTCCAACCATGCTGGTGACCAATTCCCGGGACGAGATCACGGACATCATCGCGCCCGACTTCATGCACAACCCCAACTTCGGCTGGGGCGCGCACGGCCGCATACTGGCCTTCCCGTCGCAAGACACGCAGTGGTCGATCGTCGGTGGCGGCGAGCAGCGCATCGAGAGCACGCTCGATGCGATCTTCCAGACAGGCCTCCTGCGCGACAAGCCCTTCTCGCTGACGGTTGAGGGCCTCTACGACCGCAGCGGCACGCCCCGCTTCTACGGCATCGGCAACAACTCCTTCAAGGTGAATCAGACCGTCTTCACGAACCAGCAGCTCGGCGGCACCGTCACGCTCGGCTGGAACATCACCCATGCCTGGCAGCTCGCCTACACATTCTCCGCGAAGAAGGTCAAGGTCCTCGCCGGAGACCTCAAGGGCATTCCGCCGATTACCGAAAAGTTCGCCGATCTCATCGGCATCGGCACCACTCACGAGCTGCTGAACCGCGTCGCGCTGATCTACGACACGCGCGATGACATAACCGCTCCGACGCGTGGCATGCAGGTGGTCGTGTACGGCGGTATCGCCAGCCGCAACGTCGACATCAGCGATTCGCTCTTCACCGAGGCGGGCGGAGACGGCCGCTTCTACTGGTCTCCATTCCCCTCCCTCGTAGTGGCGACGCACGTGGACCTGAGGTACGAGCCCACCACGCACCACGTCCCCTTCTGGGCCCTGAGCAGCATCGGCGGCGATGAGAGTGTGACCGGCGGCTCACAGACCCTGCGGGGCTACGGCACCTCGCGCTTCTACGACCGCAACTCCTTCTCCGCCAACATCGAGCTGCGCGAGAACGTGCTCTCGCTCGATGCCTTCTCGACGCACATCGACCTGCAGGTCGCGCCGTTCTTCGATACCGGCCGGGTCTTCCGCAACAGCACGACCTGGCCGATGACTCATCTGCACAACGTGTTCGGAGTTGGGTTTCGCGGGATCGCGCCGCCCTCCGTGGTCGGCTATGTCGATATCGGCAAGGGCCACGAGGGCATCGCCGTCTTCACCGGCATAAATTATCCTTTTTAGACCGGCAAAGAGTCGCCTGGCCGGCGCTTTTTGCGGCCAGCCAATGACTCCATTCGACCCCGCGGCCCCGGGAGCGGCCCGGGGCCGCTTACGCATTTGCTTTCGGACGGCGCCCTGTAGTCAGGTATCCGTTTTCCTCGAACCAGTGCAGGGCGTCGGTGAACGCCTCCGACGGCGGCCGCCAACGATAGCCCAGCTCACGCGCGGCCTTGTCGCTCGAGAAGAACATCCGCTTGCGCGCCATGCGCACGCCTTCGACCGTGACGCGGGTCGGCCGGCCGGTGAGCCTGGCATAGAGCTCCGCCAGGTAGGCCACGGGCAGGACGGCGCCATGAGGCAGGCGGATACGCGGCGGGCTTCGTCCCACGAGCAGCGCGATGAGCGCCAGGATCTCGCGCAGCGTCATATCCTGTCCGCCGAGGATGTAACGCTCCCCGATGCGGCCGCGATGGAATGCCAGCAGGTGACCGGCTGCGACGTCATCGACGTGCACGATGTTGAGTCCAGTATCGACGTACGCGGGTGTGCGGCCGCGAGCGGCATCGAGCACGATCTGGCCCGTGGGCGTCGGCTTCACGTCGCCCGGGCCGATGGGCGTCGAGGGGTTGACGATTACGACCGGTATGCCCCGGCCCGCGGCATCCCGCGCCCGCTCCTCGGCAAGGAACTTCGAGCGCTTGTAGTGCCCGATCATGTCGGTGAGTCCGACCGGCGTATCTTCCGTACCCGGGCGACCGTCCGCGCGTATGCCGACCGTCGCAACGCTGCTGGTGTACACGATGCGCCGGACTCCCGCGCGCTGCGCCGCATCGAGGAGGCTACCCGTTCCCTCGACGTTCGTACGATAGAGCTCCTGCGGCCGCGGCGCCCACAGCCTGTAGTCGGCAGCCACGTGAAAGACCGCCTCGCAGCCCTCGAGTGCTCGCTCGAGGGAAGGCGTATCGGTCAGATCCCCCACGATCTGCTCGGCTGACAGGGAAGTGACGTTGCGCCGATCCGAGCCGGCGCGCACCAGCACACGGACCTGCCAACCCTCTGCGAGAAGCGCCCTGGCGACGGCGGCGCCGACGAATCCGGTCGCACCGGTCACCAACGCTTTGCTCGGCTCATCCTGAGTCTCGCCCCTTCGGGGCCGCGGCTCCGCCGCGTGAAAAATCGCCCCCGGCGATTTTTTCATGACGCCTCAGCCTCCGGGCCGCCGATGAGCACGCGTCGAGCGGGCGAATCGGCAGCCGCTACGGCGGCGAGCACGCGGGTTGCGATCCGGTACCGCGCCGACAGACGGATCAGCGCACCGACGTCCGCAGGCGTACGCAAGAGTCCGCCAATCAGTCGTCCGACTCGCAGCCGCCCGCCCGCGCTCGCCGCGATCACCGCCGCGGGCAGCTCATCCGACGCCGTATCGATGATGACCCGCAGCGCGAGGAACTGCAGTCCGGCCTGTGCTGCCACCTGCGCAATGGCGGCGCTTTCCATGTCCACGGCAACAGCACCCGTATGCCGCCAGATGTCAGCCTTCACAGCGGGATGTGCGATCGGCTGCCCACTCGTGAGGAGTCTTCCACCGCAGACGAGGCAGGAGGCGGGCATGGCGGCGCGCAGCCGCCGCCGCCACTCCCTGGAGGTTGGATGGAGCTCCGACACGGCGTCGTCGGCCGCCGCGATCTCCTCGGGCAGGAGCACAGTGCCGCAGATCAGGGCCGGATCGAGACCGCCCGCCATCCCGAAGCTGACGAGCGCGCCGGCCCCCGCAAGGACGAGCCGGCGCGCGGCGGCAGCCGCGGCGGGCCGCCCCATGCCGCTCACCGCCAGGAGAGCCCCCTCATCGAGCCGTCGCAGGTCGGCTCCGCGCGCAGCCGAGGGCCCGAGAGCGCGCGCCTCGGCCGGGAGCGCCGAGACGATGCCTGTGGGCCTCAAGGGGGATGAGACTCCGTCCGGCGGCGGTAGGCGGCCAGCGCCCAGAGTGGGAAGAAGGCGCAGTAGCCGTGGTACTTGAGATAGAACACCCGCGGGAACCCCGGAGCGGTGAAACTCGGATGCGACCAGAGTCCATCAGCCTCCTGCATGCGCAGCAGAAAGTCGACTCCACGCCTCACGGCTGGCGAGCCACTCTCGCCCGCGGCGATCAGGGCGAGCACGGCCCAGGCAGTCTGATAGGGCGTGCTGCCGAAGGCGTGATCCGGATGCCGGCTCGGATCGTAGCTGTCGTTGCTCTCGCCCCATCCACCGTCTGCGTTCTGACGCGCGAGGAACCACGCTACGCCGCGACGCACGGCAGCATCGTCAGGAGGAATGCCGGCCAGCTCCAGAGCCACGAGCACCGACCAGGTGCCATAGATGTAGTTGGTGCCCCAGCGGCCGAACCAGGAGCCGTCGGCCTCCTGCTCCTGCCGCAGATAGGCGATCGCGCGCTTCAAAGCAGCAGCGTCCTGCGGACGACGCGCAAGCGACAAAGCGGCCACAACACGCGCCGTCACATCGCTCGTCGGCGGATCGAGCAGCGCGCCGTGATCCGCAAAAGGAATGTAGTTGAGGTTGTAATGCGTATTGTCGGCATCGAACGAGGCGAACCCGCCGTTCTCGCTCTGCATGCCGACCAGCCAATCGAGTGCCCGGTCGATCGAGGCGGTGTACCGCTCGGGCAGATGCGCCTGATGCATGGCCCACGCCACCACCGCCGTGTCATCGAGGTCCGGATAGTGCGGGTTACCGAACTGGAAGGCCCAGCCGCCGCTCGGGACCCCCGGGCGTGTGGCACGCCAGTCGCCGACTTCATCCAGCACCTGCCGCGGCAGCAGCCAGTCGAGCGCACGCACGGAGGCGCGGATCGCATGGCCGTCACCGGCTTCCTGCATCGCAAGCGCCGCGAGGGCCGTATCCCACACCGGGGAGACGCAGGGCTGGCAGTAGGCGCGCTCGGCGCTCACGACCAGGAGTTTGTCGATGGCGCCTCTGGCGGTGACCCGTCGGGGATCATCGGCCGGATAGCCGAGGAGCACCATCATCTCGAGCGCATTCACCATCGCCGGAAAGATCGCGCCGAGGCCATCCTCGCCGTTCAGGCGCTCCAGCACCCAGGCTTCGGCGCGGCGCATCGCGGCGCGGCGCATCACCCCGGGGATGAGCGGATCGATGCACCGGGCGAGCCGGTCGAGGGCGAAGAAGAGCCGGGCGAGGACTCTTCCCTGCCGCGGCAGTTGGAAGTAATGGCGCTCCACTTCAGGCGGCGTCGTGAAGAGCTCGCGAACGTGCACTTTGCGCGGATTGCGCGCGACGGGCTTGACGGTGCACAGCACGAAGAGCGGCACCATCACCGTGCGCGACCAGTACGAGACTTTGTCGATGTGGAACGGGAACCACCGTGGCATCAACATGATCTCGACGGGGATGTAGGGTACCGCCCGCCAGGGAATCTCGCCGAAGAGCGCGAGCGCTATCCGGGTGAAGACGTTGACGTGCGCCGCACCGCCGCGCGCGAGTATCGCCTCGCGGGCGCGCTGCATGTGAGGCGCGTCCGGATCGTCGCCGGCCAGCTTCAATGCGTAATAGACCTTGACGGTGCAGCTGAGATCGAGCTCGCCACCGGGATAGAGCGGCCAACCACCCTCGGCACCCTGGCGCTCACGCAAATAGACGGTGAGCTTGCGCTCGAGGCCCGGGTCGATCTCATCCAGATAGTGCATCATCAGGATGTATTCGGCCGGGATGGTGCAATCGGCTTCGAGCTCGAAGAGCCAATGCCCGTCGGGCTTCTGCAGAGCCATCAGCGCCTCGCGCGCGGCCGCAATAGCCTGACTCAGGCGCTCCAGCGAGCGCATCGGCCGAACCCGGCTGACATCCGCCGCAGCGACCTGAGAGTTGAGGAGCTCCCGCGAGGCGGCCCCCACCTGCAGCCCGGGCGTCATGGGAGCGAGCCTCCTAAGCGCGTTGGAGCCGGGAGCTCATCCTCCCCTGCAATCGGGGCGTGCATCATCAGCGGCTTCATCGGCACCGGCCCGGCAGCCAGAGGCAAGCCCCGCGCGGCGCGCTGGAAGAGCTGCCGGAGCATGCGGTCGTTGCGCACCGCGAGACTGGTGAGGCTTCGGGTCATCATTACCGCCGATCGTGATACCTTCACTTGCGCGCCAGTCGTGAAGCCTGGAGTCGTCTGGATTTTCCGCAGCGTCAGGGCAGCCAGGCCGAGCGCCCACAGGCAGAAGAGCCGGATGCCCGTCTCCTCGCCCGGAATGAGGAGCGTGAAGGCGAGCGCGTTGCGCAGATGCCGGTGCGCGACCCCGATGAGCTCGAGTATTCCGGCGTGAAAGCGCGCGTCGCTGCGCTCCGGGGAGAGTTGCGCGAGGTCCACGCCATACCGGCTGAACACCTCCTGCGGCAGCCAGCAGGCGCCACGGCTGCGGTCTTCCCAAACATCCTTCAGGATGTTGGTCATCTGCAGCCCCTGGCCGAAGGAAGGCGCGAGCTCGTAGAGCGCCGCGTGGTGGCGCATGATCATCGGCGAATAAGCGCAAAAGAGCTCGGTCAGCGTCTCGCCCACGATACCTGCCACGTAATAGCAGTAGGCATCCATGTCGGTCGAGCGCGCGAGGCCGCGCACGCTCGCGGTGCGCTGGAACTGGTGCATGCCGCGGCTCATCACCTCGATGCAGCGGCGGATCGCGGCTCGCTGGCGCTCATCGAACCGGCTGACCACCCGGATGACCCGCTCCATGTTGGCGACCAGATCGCGTTCCGCGGGGAGCGTGCGATCGGAGAGCCGCGGCACGACATCGCGCGCGAGCCGCCCCGCATCCTCCGTCCCTTTGACTACGGCGGTGAAGCGCTCGAGGAAGATGTAGGTGTCGGCCGCGGAAAGGGCCGGCTCGTCCTCGATGGTGTCGGCGATGCGGCAGAGAAGGTATGCGCTCGTCACCGCGGTGCTCAGCCCGGCGGGAAGCTGCGGGATCGTAAGCGCAAACGTACGCGAGACGTGCGTCAGGATCTCGTCCTGGTAAGCCTCATCGGACATGCCGGAATCGGGTTCCACCGCCTCGGCCCTCCGCTCAATTGCGCCTGGCCAACAGCCAGTCGGTCACGCCACGAAGCGCGTCCGCGCGGCTGCCGAAGGGCGCCAGGGACTCCATGGCCTCGCCGTGCAGGCGCCGTACCTGCTCCTGAGACGGGCCGACGCCGAGGATGGCGGGGTACGTAGGCTTGCCTCGCTCGCGGTCGGCGCCAGCCGCCTTGCCGAGAGTTGCCGTGTCGGAGAGCACATCGAGCAGATCGTCCTGGATCTGAAATGCGAGCCCGATGGGGGCCGCGAAGCCGGCGAGCGCCTGCTCGAGCCCCGGCTCGAGCGCAGGCACGCAGGCCGCGCCCATCATGACACTCGCCCGGATCAGCGCTCCGGTCTTCATGGAGTGCATCTCTTCAACCTGGCCGATGCCGAGCTTGCGCCCCTCGGCCTCGAGGTCGATCGCCTGGCCGCCGGCCATGCCGAGGCTGCCGACGGCGCGCGCGAGCAGCGCCACCAGGCGCACGCGAATGACCGGATCGGGCGGGAGCGCCGGATCATGGGCGAGCAGCTCGAAGGCAAGGGACTGAAGCGCATCGCCCACGAGCAAGGCCGTCGCTTCATCGTAAGCCTTGTGGCACGTCGGCCGCCCGCGGCGCAGGTCATCGTCATCCATGGAAGGCAGATCGTCGTGAACGAGCGAGTAGACGTGCACCAGCTCGAGCGCGCAGGCCGCAGCCTCCACCTGTTCCTCGGCAAGCCCCAGCGCGTGCGCCGTTGCCAGCAGCAGGATGGGCCGCACCCGCTTGCCGCCGCCAAGTACGCTGTAGCGCATCGCCGCGTGCAACCGCTCCGGCGTCTGGTCGGTGCGCGGCAGCCGCGCCGCCAGCGCTCCTTCCATCCTCTCACGCCAGGCCTCGAGCTGGGTGGCGAACGAGTCAGGCACGGCTGGCACGCCGGCTTTCCTCCTTGCGGCTCGCACGCTTGATGTCGCCGAGTGGGATCGTCGCCACCGGTGGCGGCGGCTGATCGTCATAGAGGAACGGCAGCTCCGGCGCCATCGGGCCGGTGATGCGCGGTCCACGCAGCGCCACCTTCAGAGCCTTGATCGGATGGGCGAAAGTGTCGTCGACGGCGGTGCCTTCGAAGCCGCAATGCGCCATGCAGTTGTCGCACTTGCGGTTGCGGCCGACGCCGTAGCGCTCCCAATCGGTTTCCTCCATGAGTGAGCGGTAGGAGGTGGCGTAGCCCTCGTCGGTGAGCAGATAACACGGCCGCTGCCAACCGAAGACGTTGTAGGTCGGATTGCTCCACGGCGTGCACTGGTAGGTCTGGTTACCCGCCAGGAAATCGAGGAACAGCGAGGACTGATTGAACGGCCAGCGCGCGCCGCGCTCGCGGCCACGCCGGAAGATCTCGCGGAAGAGCTGTTTGCTCGCGCTGCGGCCGAGGAAGACATCCTGCCGCGGCGCGTGTTGATAGCTGTATCCGGGAGAGACCGTGATCCCCTCGACGCCGAGTGACTGAGCCATGTCGAAGAAGTCGGCGACCTCCTCCGGCTTCTCGTTCTGGAACAGGGTGCAGTTGACGGTGCAGCGGAACCCCTTGGAGCGCGCCAGCTTGATCGCCGCGACCGCTTTGTCGAAGACGCCCTCCTGACAGACCGACTCGTCGTGCCGCTCGCGGTTGCCGTCGAGGTGCACGGAGAACGTGAGATAGGGCGAGGGCCGGTACTCGTCGATGTGCCTCGCGAGCAGGATCGCATTGGTGCAGAGATAGACGAAGCGCTTGCGCGCGACGATTCCGGCCACGATCTGCGGCATCTCCTTGTGGATGAGCGGCTCACCCCCGGGAATCGAGACCATCGGCGCCCCGCATTCATCGACGGCGCGCAGCGCAGCCTCCACCGAGACCCGCTTCTGCAGGATCTCTTTCGGATAGTCGATCTTGCCGCAGCCGGCGCAGGCGAGATTGCACTGGAACAGCGGCTCGAGCATGAGCACCAGCGGATAGCGCTTCTGTCCGCTCAGCTTCTTGCCGATGATGTAGCGCGCCACGCGGTACTTTTGAATCAGTGGAATACCCAAAATCCAGCTCCTGTTGTTTGTCCCGGCTGCGTTGCGGCCGGATTCGGTCCTAAGCGGGCGAGCTCAGCTCAAGGTCTCCGCAGAGCCTGCGCCGTGCAACTGTAACGCATACAGCGCCGCCCGGTGGTCCCGCCAAATCCGTTCCCATTCCATCGTGAACCAGGGCGTGAAGCGCTGCGCGCCCGGGCCCCGCATCTGCGCCGTGAGCTCCTCGGGGCCCACCCAACGCCAGTCCGAGATCTCCTCGCGGTCGATGAGCACCCGGCCGCTGCTGCGCCCGACGAAGACCGAGCACAGCTCATGCTCGGCTCCGATCTCATCGAACTGCGCCTGGTACTGAAACTTGAACAGGAAGTGCAGCGGGCACTCGAGTCCAAGCTCCTCGCGCAGCCGCCGGTGTATGGCTGCTTCCATGGTCTCGGTACGCCGCGGGTGACTGCAGCAACTGTTCGACCAGTAGTGCGGCCACAGGCGCTTCGCCGCCGAGCGGCGCTGCAGCAGGAGCTCGCCCTGCTCGTTGAAAATGAGCAACGAGAACGCACGATGCAGCACGCCGCGCCCTTCATGGCAGCGCGCCTTGCTCATGTAGCCCACCTCCCGGTCCGCCTCGTCCACCAGGATGAGCGACTCGGCCTCGGCCGAAGTGTCGTGGCCAGCCCACAGGCCAGGCTGTGCACGGCCTGGCGGGCTCATGCGAGCGCCCCTGGCCGGTGAGCAAACGTGTACCATGTGCATGATTCAAGGACTTGAAACCATCCGACTTCGTCGCGCATTGCTATCCGCGGATCAGGCATTCCTCCGCCCATGATAACCGGCTCCAGGGTCGCTGTAACTGCCCAGGCAGTCATGACGTCGCTCGGCACCCTCATGGCCGCGGCCGCGCTCGGCTATGCGATAATGGCCTGGCTCGCCGTGCGGCTTCGTCGCAACAGCGTCGGCCACCTCCGGCTCGGAGCCGCGAGCGGCGCGGGTGCGCTGCCGCGCGCAGTGACGGTCCTGAAGCCACTTTGCGGTGCAGAGCCTGGGCTGGACCATTCGTTGCGCTCCTTCTGCGAGCAGGACTATCCCGGTGGCGTGCAGATCGTCTTCGGCGTGCAGCAGCCGTCAGACCCGGCGCTCGCGGTGCTCGAGAGGCTGAAGGCCGATTACCCGCACCTCGATCTGACGGTAGTCATCGATTCCAGCCGGCACGGTGCCAGTGCGAAGGTGAGCAATCTCATCAACATGATGCGCGCAGCCCGACACGACTGGCTCGTTCTGGCGGACAGCGATGTGCGGGTACCGCCCGGATACCTCAACGCAGTCACTGCGCCCCTGGCTGACCCGCAGGTTGGCATCGTCACCTGTCCGTACCGTGGCGTGCCCCGACCCGGGCTCTGGTCGCTTCTCGGAGCGCTCTTCATCAACGACTGGTTCATTCCGTCGGTGCGCGTGGCAGCGCTCTTCGGCTCGCGCGCGTTCGCCTTCGGCGCCACCATCGCCCTGCGGCGCGATGCGCTCGATGGGATCGGCGGCTTTCCCGCGATCGCCGATCAGCTCGCCGATGATTACCGGCTGGGTGAGCTCACACGCCGCCGCGGTCAGCGGACCGTCCTCTCGGACGTTGTGGTCGACACGTGGGTCGATGAATCGTCCCTGCGCCAGCTCGCGCAGCATGGGCTGAGATGGCTGCGCACGATCCGGATCGTGCGTCCGGGGGGATATGCCTTCTCCGCAGTCACCTTCAGTCTGCCGGTGGCGGTTCTCGGCTGCGCGCTCGCCGACGGCAAGCCCATCGCGCTCTCCCTTCTGGCAGGGACCATCGTGCTGCGCTTGATGTTACATTTCGCCGCGCTCGGCCCGGCGCGGTCCCGATCTCAGCTCTGGGCCATTCCGCTCGCTGACCTGCTCGGTTTTGCGCTCTGGTGCGGCGGGTTCGCAACGCGCGAGGTGCAATGGCGGCAGGGTCGCTACCGCGTAGCGCGCGACGGCTCGGTTCAGCCGATTTCCTGAGGACTCGATCATGATGAAGACGCTTTTCCTGCATCCCCCCTCATTCGACGGATTCGACGGTGGCGCCGGCGCGCGCTACCAGGCGAAGCGCGAGATCCGCTCCTTCTGGTACCCCACCTGGCTCGCCCAGCCGGCGGCGCTGGTACCGGGAAGCCGGCTGCTCGATGCACCTGCCGACGGCACTCCCATGTCGCAAGTGCTGCCGCTGGCAAAGCAATACGACCTCGTGGTGATGCACACGAGCTCACCGTCGTTCCCGACGGATGCGAAGGTCGCAGAGCTGCTGAAGGAGGAGAACCCGAGGCTCATGGTCGGCATGGTCGGCGCCAAGGTCGCGGTCGATCCCGCCGGCTCGCTCAGCGCCTCGCCCGCCATCGACTTCGTGGCCCGCGAGGAGTTCGACTACACCTGCAAGGAAGTCGCCGAGGGTCGCGAGCTCGGCAGCATCCCCGGGCTCTCCTTCCGGCGACCCGACGGCAAGCTCGAGCACAACCCGGCACGGCCGATGATCGAGAACATGGACGATCTGCCGTGGGTGACACCGGTCTACGAGCGTGACCTCACGATCGAGAACTACTTCATCGGCTATCTGCAGCACCCGTACGTGTCCTTCTACACGGGGCGCGGATGTCGCTCGAAGTGCACCTTCTGCCTCTGGCCGCAGACCGTTGGCGGCCACCGCTACCGCGTGCGCAGTGCCGAGAGCGTCGTCGAGGAAGTGCGCTGGATCAAGCAGAACATGCCGCAGGTGAAGGAGATCTTCTTCGACGATGACACCTTCACCGACTTTCGCCCGCGAGCGGAAGAGATCGCCCGCGGGCTGGGCAAGCTCGGCGTCACCTGGTCCTGCAATGCCAAGGCGAACGTGCCGTACGACACTCTGAAGGTCATGAAGGACAATGGCCTGCGGCTCCTGCTCGTCGGCTACGAGTCCGGCAACGACCAGATCCTGCACAACATCAGGAAGGGGCTGCGGACCGACATCGCGCGTCGCTTCACCAGCGACTGCCGCAAGCTCGGCGTCACCATTCATGGCACCTTCATCCTGGGCCTCCCCGGAGAGACGGCCGAGACCATCCGCGAGACGATTCAGTTCGCGGTCGACATCAATCCGCACACCATCCAGGTCTCGCTCGCCGCCCCGTACCCCGGCACTCAGCTCTACGACGAGGCGGTGAGCAACGGCTGGATCACGGCCCACGACAATCTGAATCTCGTCAACGACCGCGGGGTGCAGCTCTCGCCGATCGGCTATCCGCACCTGCCGGCGAAGGAGATCTATCACGCCGTGGAAACCTTCTACAAGAAATTCTATTTCCGGCCGAGCAAGATTGCCGAGCTCACCGGTGAGATGCTGCGCAGCTGGGAGATGACCAAGCGCCGGCTGCGAGAAGGTGTCGAGTTCTTCCGCTTCCTGCACGCGCACGAGGCCTGACGGCCCCACGGGTCGACTCGTTGAAGTTCCTCATCGTCACGGCGGATGATTTCGGACTGCACGAGGCGGTCAATCGCGCGGTGGAGCACGCCGCGCGTGACGGGGCACTGACGGCTGCCAGCCTGATGGTCGGCGCGCCGGCGGCCGCGGATGCCGTGCGGCGCGCACGGGGCCTTGCCGGCCTCTCGGTAGGACTGCACCTCGTGCTCGCAGATGGCTGGTCGGTGTTGCCTCCGCATCGCATTCCGGCGCTCGTCGATGCGCAGGGCCGCTTCGGCAACAACATGGTGCGCGACGGCGTACGGTTCTTCGCGCTGCCGGCGGTACGCCGTCAGCTCGAGGCGGAAATCCGGGCCCAGTTCCAGGCATTCGCCGAGACCGGCCTGCCGCTCGATCACGTGAATGCCCACAAGCATTTCCACCTCCATCCGACGCTCCTCGAAATGCTGCTGCGGATCGGAAGCGATTTCGGCATCCCGGCGGTGAGGCTGCCGCGCGAGCCGCAGTGGATTGCGCGGCGCGCAGGAGGCGCGATCGCAGGACCCGCCGTGGCAGGACTGCTCGCTCCCTGGCTCGCGATCATGCGGCGGCGGCTGCGGGCCGCGGGTATCGCGCACAACGACTATATCTGCGGCCTGTCCGACAGCGGCTCGATGCACGAGGCGCGCCTGCTCGAGATTCTCGGCCGGCTTCCCGAGGGGGTCACGGAAATCTACCTCCATCCGGCGGTCGAGTCGGGCGCCGCCATCGCAGCGAGCATGAGCGCCTATCGTCACGCGGACGAGCTCGCCGCACTGGTGAGCCCCAGGGTCCGCGCGGCGATCGCCGCCTGTGGCGCGGCGACCGGCGGCTTCCGGCGCCTTGCGGCCATGCGCCAGGAAGCACGGCGCGCCGCATGAGGATCGCGGTGCGCATCGCGCTCGCAGCCGGCCTCGCGCTGCTGGTTGCGCTCATCATCCGGGAGGGCAGCGCCATCCTCGTCCCGCTCGCGCGCGCCGGCCGGGTGCTGTTGTGGCTCGTGCCGCTGCATGCGCTGCCGATCTTTCTCGACTCGCTCGGCTGGCGCGTGCTCATCGCGCGCTGGTGCGAGAGCCGCATGGGCACCCTCTTCTGGATCGCCACCGTCCGCGAAGGCATCAACCGCCTGCTGCCCGCGGCGAACATCGGCGGCGAGCTCGTCGGCATTCGTCTGCTCGCCGAGCGTGGCGTGGACGGCGTGGTGGCGGCGGCGAGCGTTGCGACCGAGGTGGTGCTCACCGTCGTGAGTCAGTACGTCTTCGTCCTGATTGGCGTGCTGTGCCTGCTCAGACTCACCGACACGGTGCAGTTTGCGGACGACGTGCTCATCGGCCTCGCGGCGAGCCTTCCGGTCGTGGTGGTGCTGGCGGTGTTGCTGCGTTACGGCTCGGTGTTCGAGCGGATGGAGCGGCTCGCGGTGCGCCTGCTCGGCGAGCAGGCATTGCGCTTCCTCGCGGGCCAGTCCGCGAGCCTCGATGCGGCCATTCGCGAGCTCTGCAGCGATCGGCCCCGCCTCGCCACGACCCTCGCCTGGCAGGTGACGGGCATGGTTGCAGGCTCGCTCGAGACCTGGCTCGCGCTGCGCTGGCTCGGGCATCCGGTGCATTTCGGCGCGGCGATCGCTCTCGAGAGCCTGACCATGACCGTGCGCAATTTCGCCTTCTTCGTGCCGGCCGGGCTCGGCGTGCAGGAGGCGAGTCTGGTGGGATTCGGGGCACTGCTCGGCATCAACGGCGAGCTCGCCCTGGCACTGTCGCTGGCCAAGCGGATGCGGGAGATCCTCTTCGGCGTGCCGGCGCTGCTGTCCTGGTACTGGGTAGAAGGAAGGAAGGAGCTACAACATGTCCGTGGTCCCGGCAAATATTGACTCGGAGAGTCTCGCGGCAGGGTCAGCCGAGCACCGACGCCTCCTCGGCAGGTTTTTTCTCGACACGCACGTCGACTACGTGCCTGAGCAGATGCAGTGGCCGGCGCTGACCGAGGAGGAGCTGGCGCGCCTGCGCGCCCTCCCTTTCTGGCAGGAGGCCGTCTCCACCGAGAACATGACTTCCAACACGGTGGCCGCCGCCGCGGCGCTGGAGAGCGACCCGCTGCTGCGTGAGGCGATCGAGCTGCAGGGCTTCGAGGAGTTGCGTCACGGGCGCCTGCTCGTGGCGCTCACCTCTCATTACCGCATTGCGGTCGAGCTGCCGCCGCGGTTCGTGCCGCGCTCGCTCGAAAGCGACTTTCTCTTCGCCGGCTTCGGCGAGTGCTTCGATTCCTTCTTCGCCTTCGGCCTCTTCGCGCTCGCCCGCGATTCCGGCTTCTTTCCTCCGGCGCTGGTGAAGGTGTTCGAGCCGGTGATGCAGGAGGAGGCGCGCCACATCCTCTTCTTCGTCAACTGGGTGCAGTACCGGCGCGCCCTGTTGCCCTGGTGGCAGCGCCCGGCATTTCGTCTGCGCTGCGCCCGGATCATCCTCGAGCAGGTGGCATCGCGCATCAGGACGGCGCGCAGCATGGGCAAGCCGCAGCCGGGTGGGGCCCTCACGAGTGAGAACTTCACGCTGACTGCACACCAGGAGCTCGGTGGTGAGATCACGCTGCGTCGGCTGCTCGATCTGTGCCTCACCGAGAATGAGCGGCGCATGGCGGAGTATGACTTGCGTCTGAAGCGCCCACGCCTCGTCCCGGCGATTGCGCGCGCGCTCCTGCGGGTGATCCCCGGCCCGGTGGGCCGCCGGGCGGCAGCCGCCAGGCGCGGCGTCACTTCGGATCGAATGGATGCCGCAGGACTATCGTCTGGTCGCGATCCGGACCCGTCGAGATGACATCGATCGGCACGTCAACCAGAGTCTGGAGCCGCTCCAGGTATTTGCGCGCATTCGTCGGCAGGGCAGCGTAGTCGGTGATGCCCACGGTCGACTCACGCCAACCGGGCAGCTCCTCATACACGGGCTCCACGCCCGCGTAGCCTTCGATGCTGAGCGGCGGCTCCGCCACGACCTGATCGCCAACGCGATAGCCGACGGCAACCCTGATCGTGTCGAGACCATCGAGCACGTCGAGCTTGGTGATGCAGAGCCCCGAAACGCTGGAGTGCACTATGGAGCGCCTGAGGGCCACCGAATCGAACCAGCCACAGCGCCGGCGCCGGCCGGTCACCGAGCCGAATTCGTGTCCTACACGGGAGAGATGCTCGCCGTAGCCATCGAAGAGCTCCGTCGGGAAGGGGCCCGCGCCGACGCGCGTCGTGTAGGCCTTCACGATGCCGAGGACGTAATCGAAGACTCGGGGTCCCAAACCGGTACCGGTACCGGCGAATCCCGCCGTGGTATTGGATGAGGTGACGAAAGGATAGGTGCCGAGATCGACGTCGAGCATCGCCCCCTGCGCGCCCTCGAAGAGGACGTTGGCGCCAGACTTGCGCAGGCGGTGCAGCGCCAGAGTCACATCCGTTACGAGAGGCGCGATCGTCTCGCTCAGCGCGAGCAGATCATCGAGCGTCTTCTGGAAATCCACCGCCGGCTGGCGGAAATAGTGCTGGAGGACGAAATTGTGGAAGTCCAGCACCTCGCCCAGCTTCGCTGCAAAGCGATCGCGCTGGAAAAGATCGGCCACGCGCACTGCGCGGCGCGCCACCTTGTCTTCGTACGCGGGTCCGATGCCGCGGCCGGTAGTGCCGATGGCGTTGGGTCCGCGCGCCTGCTCGCGCGCTTTATCCAACAGGATGTGCGAGGGCAGGATGAGCGGGCAGTACGGCGAGATGCGCAGCCGCTCGAATACCGGCACGCCCTGCTCGATCAGCGTGCGGCTCTCCGCAAGCAGCGCCTGCAGAGACAGCACCACGCCATTGCCGATGAAACAGCGGACGTCCTCGCGCAGGATTCCCGAGGGAATCAGGGAGAGAATGGTTTTGCGGCCACCGATGACCAGCGTATGGCCGGCGTTGTGCCCGCCCTGGAAACGCGCCACCGCAGAGGCGCGCTCGGTCAGCAGATCGACGACCTTGCCCTTGCCCTCATCGCCCCACTGGGTGCCGATGACGACTGCGAATTTACCCAAGGAACCTGTGCTCCGGGACACCCTTCAAGCGGTCTGGGATTCTAGATAGGCCTCCCGGGAGGCACAAGGAATATCGGCTTGCTCGAGGATCTGCACCCCCTCGGTGCGCGCCAAGGCGTGGATTTCCACATCGGGCAGCTCCACCGCGAGCTCGATGGAGCCATCGTCCGCGGCGCGCTCCTCGCGCACCGCCTTGGCCGCGTAGAGCCGCGAGCGCAGCGCGCCGGCACTCGCCGGCAGGCGCACCCGCGCGCGGCGGGCGAAGCGCGACAGGCGCTCCGCGATGGCAGTCGTCAGCAGATCGAGGCCGAGCCGCTTCTCGGCCGAGATCCACACGGCCGAAGGCATGCCGGCTTCGTCGCGCTCGATGGCTGCCGGCCTTTGCAGGCGATCGATCTTGTTGTAGACGATGATCTGCGGAATCGAGGCCGCGCCGATCTCCGCCAGCACCTCGTCCACCTGCGCGATGTGCTCGTCGCGCCGCGCATCGCTGGCATCGATGACGTGCAGCAGCAGCGTCGCCTCGCGTGCCTCCGTCAGAGTGGATTGAAAGGCGGCCACCAGCTCGTGCGGCAGCTCGCGAATGAAACCAACCGTGTCGGCCGCGACGACCGGTGTCCCGCCCGGGAGCGTGATGCGGCGCACCGTCGGGTCGAGCGTCGCGAAGAGCTGGTTGGCAACGTAAGCGTCGGCACCCGTCAACGCCCGAAACAACGTCGACTTGCCGGCGTTGGTATAGCCGACCAGAGCGAGCGAGGGCACGGGGATCTCGGCGCGCATCTGGCGCCCGGTCTCGCGTTGCTGTTGGATCTTCTCGAGCCGCCGGGTCAGCACGCGCACGCGCTGTGCGATGAGGCGCCGGTCGGTCTCGAGCTGTGTCTCGCCGGGCCCGCGCATGCCGATGCCGCCCTTCTGGCGCTCGAGGTGGCTCCAGCCGCGCACCAGGCGGCTGCCGATGTGCCTGAGCTGCGCGAGCTCCACTTCGAGCTTGCCCTCGAAGCTGCGCGCGCGCTGCGCGAAGATATCGAGGATGAGGCCGTTGCGGTCGAGCACCCTCTTACCGGTGAGCGTCTCGAGGTTGCGCTCCTGACTCGGAGAGAGCGCGTGATCCACCAGGATCACCTCCGCCTCACCGGCTTCGGCCGCCTGCTTGAGCTCCTCAGCCTTGCCGCTGCCGACGAAGAACCGCGGATCGGGCCGCTCGCGACGACCGGTCACCGTGGCAATGGGGCGCGCGCCCGCCGACAGCGCAAGCTGAGTGAACTCCTCGAGGTCCTCCGGGTCGACCTGTGCGCCTAGACCAATGCGCACCAGCAGCGCGCGCTCACCGGAACGCGGGCGCTCGAACACGCAGCACCTCCGTGCGGTGGAGGGTCACTCGGGAGGTAACTCCGCAGGGGCCGCGCCCTCCTCCGCTGTCAGGCGCACGTTGCGCGCCGGCACGACGGTGGAGATCGCGTGCTTATAGACCATCTGGCTGACGCTGTTCTTCAACAGCACCACGAATTGGTCGAACGAGTCGATCTGACCCTGCAGCTTGATGCCATTGACGAGGTAGATGGATACGGGCACCCGTTCCTTGCGTAAAGCGTTCAGAAAAGGATCTTGGAGCGATTGGCCTTTGGCCATCGGGTTCTCCTTGTTTTCGCGGCTTCTAATTGTTCGTAAGACAGTAGAGACAGCAAGCGAGCTTCCCTGGGGAAATCCAGCAAGGTATGTACCTCGCCGGCAAGAGGGACCAGTGGCACGATCTTAACATGCGCGCCGAATCAAAGCCCAAGCTCTCTCAACTCCCGACCTACGTCGCGAATCCACGACAGCTCATCGCCTTCCGGATCGAGCCAGCGCGGGGCTGTTTCCGATCGCATCCAGGTGAGCTGGCGCTTGGCGAGCTGGCGGGTGGCGGCGATTCCCCGCTCGACCGCCTCGGCGAGCCCGCACTCACCTTCGAGATGCGCCCAGAGCTGGCGATACCCGACGGCGCGCATCGAGGAATGGCGGGCGGTGAGATCGCCTCTGCGATGGAGCTGCCTCACCTCATCGAGGAAGCCGGCAGCCATCATTGCATGGAAACGGCTGGCGAGGCGCTGATGCAACATCGGGCGGCTGCGCGGGGCCAGCGCCCAGGCTTTGAGCATCATGTCTGCGAGCGGGCTCACGGTCGCGCGCTGCAGCTCGGAGAGCCGTCTGCCGGTCGCGAGGCAAACCTCCAGAGCCCGTTGAATTCGCTGGCTGTCGTTGGGGTTGATGCGAGCGGCCGCTTCGGGATCCAGGCGCGCGAGCTCACCGTGCAACGCGGGCCAGCCGAAGCGCGCGGCGCGATCATCGATCTCGCGGCGCAGCGGCGCGGACGCCTGTGGTAGCGGCGCCAAACCTCTGAGCAGCGCACGCAGATAGAGCATGGTGCCGCCGACGAGCAGCGGCACCCGGCGACGTGCGTGCACCACCCCGATCGCGGTCATCGCATCGCAGACGAATCGTCCCACGGAGTAGCTCTCCGTCGGATCACAGATATCGATGAGATGATGCGGCAGCCGTGCGAGCAGGTTGCGGGCAGGCTTGGCCGTGCCGATATCGAGGCACCGATAGACGAGTGCCGAATCGACGCTCACGATTTCGACCGGCGCTGTCTCGGCCAGGTGGATCGCCCAGTCGCTCTTGCCGGCACCGGTGGGACCGGTGAGCAGGTAGACCGGAAGCTGCAGCGAGGCAGCTCCACCGCGCGCGGGTGACGACATCACCGTCCCCGCAGGAAAAGCTGATCGAGCTCCCCAAGAGTGAGGCGCGTCCAGGTGGGACGTCCGTGGTTGCACTGATTGGCGCGATCGGTCACCTCCATCTGCCGCAGCAGCGCGTCCATCTCAGGCAGGGTCAGGCGACGACGGGCATGGATGGACGTGCGGCACGCGAGCGTTCCCAGGAACCGGTCCGCAGCTGCATCGAGATGGTGCAGTCCGTCCTCGCGCGCGAGATCCTCTATGACCGACTTGACGATGTCCGTTACACGCTCTCCGGCAAGGAGTGCCGGAATGCGCCGCAACGCGAGCGAGGTCGGCCCGACCGAATCGATCTCGAAGCCCGCTTGCTCCCAGGCTGCCGGATTTTCGAGGACTGCATCGAGCTCGTGCGGCTTGACACTCACGATGAGCGGCTCCAGAAGGAGCTGAGAGGCTGCCGGCCCGGTGCCCCGATCAGCCTTGAGCTTCTCGTAGAGCACGCGCTCGTGGGCGGCGTGCATGTCGACCAGAATGAGTCCCTCTTCGCTCTGCGCCAGGATGTAGATGCCATGGAGCTGCGCCAGCGGGACACCGAGCGGCGGGTAGCCTGCAGCGCCGTTGTCACGGACGCTGCGCTCCGTCACGCCCGTGCCCGGCTCATGCAGTTGCGTCTCGCTGGCCGCCTGCGCCAGCGCCCAGGGACTGCCGGAGATCTCATGGGATTGTGGTGCATACAGCGGCAGCGCGCCCGACTGCCCGCGAGCGCCCGTCCAGACCGGCGCCGGCCCGCTCGTGCGGATCGGAGCATCCGGCAACACCGCCTGCACATTCGCCGCCGGCATCGCGCCTGCTTCCGGCCGCGTTGCCGCGAGCGCGTGCTCGATTGCACGGAAGATGAATTCGTGGATCTGGTGGGCGTCGCGAAAGCGGACTTCGAGCTTCGCCGGATGAGCATTGACGTCGACGAGCTGCGGATCGAGTGACAGATGGAGCACGTAGGCCGCGTGCCTGCCGTGATAGAGCACGTCGCGATAGCCGAGTCGAACGGCGCTCGCGAGCAGCTTGTCGCGCACGCAGCGCCCGTTGACGAACCAGAACTGCTGATCCGGCTGGGCACGGGAGGCCGTTGGCAGGCTGAGCCAGCCGGCGAGTTGGACGGGGCCCGAGGAAAGGCTGCAGGGGATCAGGCTCGCGAGCAGCTCGCGCCCCAATACCTGCGCCAGGCGCTCCTCGCCACCCGGCTCGCGGGCAGGCAGCGGCGCATCGAGCAACACGCGCTCGCCGCTACGCAGCCGGAACGACACGTCCGGACGGGAGAGCGCCAGCCGCTCGATGAGGCGCACGATATGGCCCGTCTCCGTCGCGGCGCTACGGACGAACTTGCGGCGGGCCGGGATGTTGAAGAAAAGATCGCGCACCTCGACCGTGGTGCCGGGCGGATGCGCCGCCGGGCGCACGGCAGTTGCCGCGCCGCCGTCGATCCCGATCTCAGCGGCCCGCTCTGCGTGTGCCGGACGGGAGGTGACCCGCAGCCGCGATACGGAGCCGATGGAGGGCAGCGCTTCGCCCCGAAAGCCCAGGGTGCTGATGGCGGCCAGATCGTCGAGCACGGCGATCTTGCTCGTGGCGTGGCGGCAGATCGCGACCGGCAGCTCTTCGGCGCCGATGCCACAGCCGTCGTCTCGCACTCGCATCAGCCCGACGCCGCCGCGCTCGACGTCGACTTCGATCCGGTGCGCGCCGGCATCGAGACTGTTCTCGACCAGCTCCTTGATGACCGAGGCGGGGCGCTCGATCACTTCGCCGGCGGCGATTTGATCGATCAGCTCGCTGGGTAGAATTCGGATGGGCATGACCCCGGCAGTCTATAGCTCCGGAGCGCGCCGTAAAATGTGCCTCAATTGCCGGCGACTAGATCTTCGAGGGCTTTCGGCTGTTCGGCGAAGAGCGTGCCGGGAGGCGGGTGCTGGCGAAAGTACCCGCGGATACCGCGGAAAACGGCATGCGCGATCTTGAGCTGGCCGCTACGGCTGCGCAGACGCCGCTCCTCGGCCGGATCGGAAATATAGTCGGTCTCGACCAGCATCGAGGGGATGTCCGGTGACTTGAGGACGACGAAGGCGGCCTGCTGCACCTCGGACTTGCGTACGGGAACGGCGTGATCGAGGGAGGCAAGTACCTGCCGCGCCGCCGTCATGCTGTCGCTGATGGTCGCCGACTGCGAGAGATTGAGGAGCACGGAGGCGAGCGTGCTCGATTTGTCCTCGAGCTGCACGCCGCCTTTGAGATCAGCGTCGTTCTCACGCTCGGCCAGCCAGCGGGCGGCCTCGCTCGATGCGCCACGCATGGAGAGAATGTACACCGAGGCGCCGGCGATCTGCCGATCGGTCACGCAGTCCGCATGGATGGAGACGAACAGATCAGCCTTCGCGCGCCTCGCGATCCGCATCCTGTCTCTAAGGGGGATGAAGATGTCGCTGCTGCGTGTCAGGACGGCGCGCATGCCGCGCTGCTCATCGATCTGCTGCGCCAGCAGGCGTGCGATCGCCAGCGTCACATTCTTTTCCTGCGTACGGCGAAGCCCGATCGCGCCAGGATCCTGTCCCCCATGCCCCGCATCGACTGCCACGACGATGTCACGGCCAGTGTCCACGGGCGCATGCAGTGCACGAATGGGAGTTGGAATCGCAGCAGCCCGCGTCAGTGCTACGGCAGCCGGTGCATCGCCGAAGGTCATGACGAGCTGAGGACCGCGCGCCCGCGAGAAAGTCCAGTCGGTGTGCACGCCGGTCCTGGCATGCAGGACGAGTACGAGCCGCAGCGCGCCGTGGGGGCGATGACCGAGCCTGATGCGCTCGATGGGGCCGCTCGCAGGGGGAAGCCGCAGGCCTGTCCGCGCACGCGTCTGCGGTAGATCGATGACGGCGCGAAAGGGATGATCGAGGACGAAGAATTTCTCGCCGGTGACGCGCGACAGGTCGAGGGTAAGACGTGCACTGTCCCTTGACGCAGCCAGGTGCACTGCACTCAGACGCGCGCCGGCGTGACCCGTGGCCTCGACAGCTGCCGAGCCAACGCCGAAGAGAACAATCACCCCTAGCTGAAAGACCTTTCTTATCATGCACTTTGCGACGCTACTTGACCCGTAATCTACGGGTCGCGCCGCAAAGTTTCAACTACTTCGCTCGATCCAGGCGGTCCCGGTATCCGTTCCCGCGGTGAGTTCCGCTCGATGCACATCGGCATCCGCGGCCAGATGGACCGTCAGATCTGCCGGAGGCAGCAGCCCTCCCGCACGCTCAGGCCACTCGATCAGCCAGAGATTCCCGGCGCGCGCCCATTCGCGCAGGCCCAGATGCTCGAGCTCGCCCGGATCGCGCAGGCGGTAGAGATCGAGATGCAGCAGCGTCAGCGCGCCCGCTTCATAGACGCTCATCAGCGTGTATGTTGGGCTTCGCACAGGCCCCGCGACGCCACAGGCGCGCACGAACCCCCGCACCAGCGTCGTCTTTCCCGCGCCGAGATCGCCTGTCAGATAGACGACAGCCGGCTGAGCGAGATCGGACGGGCGCGCAGCCGCGAGCTTCGCGCCCAGCGCTTCGGTCTCCTCCGCGGTTTTCAGAGATTGACGCAGTTGTGCAGCTCCCGCGCGACATCGCCGGCGAGAAGTCCCCGCTCCCCACTGCGTGCCGCGGCATCGCCTGCCAGCGCATGCACCAGCACGCCCACTCTGGCCGCGAGCCATGCATCGCGGCACTGCGCAAAGATGCCGGCGATGGTCCCGGTCAGCACATCGCCCATGCCGGCAGTCGCCATGCCTGGATTGCCGCGCTCGCAAAGCGCGGGCGTGCGGCCCGGCGCCCCCACGAGCGTTCCGGCGCCTTTCAGTACGACAGTCCCACCGTAACGCGCGACCAGGCCATCGAGGGCGGCAAGCCTGTCGCGTTGGATCTCGCCGGTCTTGGTGTCGAGCAGCCGTGCCGCCTCGCCCGGATGCGGGGTCAGGACCCAGTCCTCGCGCCTAGACACCTGCGATTCCGCAATGATGTTGAGGGCATCGGCATCGATCACCAGCGGCTTGCCCGAGCGCAGCACGGTATCGAGTGCGTCGCGTGCCCAGGGCGTACGCCCGAGACCCGGTCCGATGGCAATCACGTCGGCCTTTGCTGCTGGCTCAGCGAGTGCCGACGCGTCCGCGAGCGGCAGGCAGATGAGCTCCGGCCGCCCCGCGCAGATCGCCGGCACATTCTCCGGCACGACGGCCACCGTCACGAGTCCGGCACCGACGCGCAGACAGGCTTCGCCCGCCAGTCTGACAGCGCCAGGCATGCCTGCCCCGCCCCCGACGATCAACACGCGGCCGAAGTCACCCTTGTGCGATGAGCGCGCCCGCCGGGGCAGCGCCTGTTGGATCGAGGACTCGAGAATGCGCTCGATCCGTGGCCGGAGGTCACCTCGGGAATCGGGGACGATCTCGAGGTCATCGAAGAAGACCGTGCCGGCAAACTCCGGCCCATCCCCAATGAAGAGTCCCGTCTTCAATCCGACGAAGGTCACGGTGCAGTCCGCCCGCACGGTGTCACCGAGCGGCACGCCGGTGTCACTGTCCAGGCCCGACGGTACATCCACTGCCAGGACAGGACGACCGGATCCGTTGATGTCGCGGATGACCTGCGCGATCTCCTCGCGCGCGGCTCCGCGCAACCCCGTGCCGAGCAAGGCATCGACGATCACTTCCCCCTCGGTCAGCCGCTCCCGCGCAAAGGGTTGGATCTGTCCGCCGCTCGCGCGCAGATCCTCATAGGCCTGACGCGCATCACCGTGGAGGGCCTGCGGCGAGGTGGCGGCGAGGGTGGTGACCGTGAGGCCCGCAGCATGCGCAAAGCGAGCGAGCACATACCCATCACCGCCATTGTTACCTGCACCGCAGACGATCACGATGCGATGGGAAACGGGAAAGCGCGTCCGCAGATATCTCAGGGCCGCCTCGCCGGCGCGCTTCATGAGCGTGTAGCCTGGGATGCCGAGCGTCTCGATGGCATGGGCATCGAGCGCACGCACCTGGGCCGTGGAGTAGAGGCAGATCGGGAGCGCCATCGGCTCATTATAATGGCAGGATGAGGAAGCTATGACGCAGCCGCCGCCTCTTGATGCCGCAGCGGCCAAGCGTCAGCTCGCGGCCCGCGCGCGCGAATTTGGCTTCGATCGCATCGGCGTTGCCCGCGTCGAGATCGCGGCTGACGAGCAACATCTGCTGCGCTGGCTCGATGCGGGCTTTCACGGGGAAATGGACTACATGCATCGCCATGGCCTCATGCGCAGCCGGCCCCAGGAGCTCGCGCCCGGTACGATCCGCGTGGTCAGCGCGCGGATGGATTACTGGCCGGCGGACGCCCGCGATGCGGATGTGGCGCTGAGTGATGCGCAGAGCGGCTACATCTCCCGCTATGCGCTCGGGCGCGACTACCACAAGGTGCTGCGCGGGGCGCTGGCACGGCTCGCCAAGGAGCTGGCGGAGGAGATCGGACCGTTCGGCTACCGGGTTTGTGTCGACAGCGCGCCGGTGCTGGAAAAGGCGCTCGCCCGTGACGCCGGCCTCGGTTGGATCGGCAAGCACACCAACCTGATCTCGCGGGAGGCGGGCTCGTGGTTCTTTCTGGGAGAGATCCTCACCGATCTGCCGCTGCCGGAGGACGAGCCTGCGAGCGCTCATTGCGGCACCTGCAGTGCCTGCATCACGGCGTGCCCCACCGAGGCGATCGTGGCGCCGTACCGGCTGGACGCGCGTCGCTGCATCGCCTATCTCACCATCGAGCATCACAGCGCCATCCCGGTGGAGCTGCGACCCGCGATCGGCAATCGCATCTATGGCTGCGATGATTGCCAGCTCGTCTGCCCTTGGAACAAGTTCGCGCATGCGGCCTCGCATCCGGACTTCAAGGTGCGGCATGGCCTCGATGCGGCGCGGCTCACGGAGCTTTTCGCCTGGACGGAAGCGCAGTTCGAGGAGCGGATGCGGGGGTCGGCGATCTATCGCATCGGTTATGAGAAGTGGTCGCGGAACATCGCTGTGGCTCTCGGCAATGCGCCGACTTCGGATGAGGTGCTTCAGGCTCTGAATCGGCGCCGGGAAGGCGCATCTGCGCTGGTGCGCGAGCATATCGAGTGGGCGCTCTCACGGCATCGTATGCGCGCGCTCGATCTTTAGAACGCCTCGCAAAATGACCCTGGCCAGAACGCCGTGAATACGCCCGTGTAGGCTAGCGGATCGCCGTCCTGGCGATCAGCCTCTGGCCAGGATCATTTTGCGAGGCGCTCTTCAGTTACGTTCGGACCTGCAGGTTATCTATCAGCCGGGCACGGCCGAGGCGGGCGGCGACCAGGATCACGAGGTGCCGCGTGGCGGGATCTGGATTGCCGAGGTCGTCGGCACGCCGGACGGCGAAATAGTCCGGCCTGAATGCCTCACGCTCGAGTGCTGCCGTCCCGGCGCGCTCGATGTCGGCAAAGTCCTTCTCGCCAGCGCGCAGCCGCCCTGCTGCAGCCAGCAGTGTTTCGTGAATGAAGGGCGCCTTGCGGCGTTCCTCCTCCGTGAGATACTGGTTGCGCGAGCTCATCGCGAGTCCGTCCGACTCCCGTACCGTCGGCGCGGCGATGATGCGGACCGCCAGGCAGAGGTCGGCCACCATCCGCCGGATGATGGTGAGCTGTTGGAAATCCTTCTCGCCGAACACGGCGACATCCGGCTCCACGATATGAAAGAGCTTCGCGACCACGGTTGCGACGCCCTCGAAATGTCCGGGCCGGAACTCTCCGTCGAGGACGCTCGAAAGCCCGGGCACCTCGACGCGCGTGGCGCGCTCCGCACCGTTCGGGTAGATCTCGGCGACATCGGGCATGAACATGAGGTCGCACCCGGCCTCGGTCAGCATGCGCGCATCCTGCGCGGGCGTGCGGGGATAGTGGGCGAAATCCTCGTTGGGGCCGAACTGCATGGGATTGACGAAGATGCTGGCGACGAAGCGGTCGCCGTGGCGGCGCGCGGCCTCGATGAGGCTGACGTGCCCTGCATGGAGATTTCCCATCGTCGGCACGAAGGCGATGCGCCGTCCCTCGTGGCGCCAGCGGCGCACGTGATCACGCACTGCCGCAATGGTGGTTGCAGTCTCCATCATCAGAAGCAATGCTCCGGCGCGGGATAGGTCCCGGTGCGGACTGCCTCGACGTAGCGTCGCAACGCCTCGCGGTTATCGCCCGCGCCCTTCATGAAATTCTGCACGAAGCGGGGCTTGCGGCCGGTCGTGATGTCGAGAATGTCGTAGAGAACGAGGATCTGGCCATCGGTATCGGGGCCGGCGCCGATACCGATCACCGGCACGTGCAGCGCCTGCGTGATCGCCTTGCCGAGACCGGAGGGAATGCATTCGAGGAGCACGATATCCGCGCCGGCAGACTCGAGCCGCTTGGCACTCTCGATCATCTGCGCGGCCGCGTCCTGCTCCCGCCCCTGCACGCGAAAGCCGCCTGTCTTGTGCACGGACTGCGGCCGAAGCCCGAGGTGCGCGCATACCGCGATGTCGTGACCTGCCAGGAACTCGACGATGTCAGCCTGGCTGCCGCCGCTCTCGAGCTTCACCATCTCGGCGCCGCCTTCCTGCATGAGGCGGACCGCGTTCTCGAGCGCGCGGTCCTTCGAGGGATAACTCATGAAAGGAAGATCGGCGATGAGAAAGGGCCTGTGCAGCCCGCGCGCCACCGCGCGGGTGTGGTAGACGATGTCGTCCATCGTGACCGGCACCGTGGTGTCATGTCCCTGGATGACCATGCCCATCGAGTCGCCGACGAGCGCGACATCGACATCCGCCTCATCGAGCAGCAGCGCGAAGCTCGCGTCGTAGCAGGTGAGACTCGCAATCTTCTTGCCGTCCGCTTTCATCCGTGCGAGCGTGCTCAGCGTCACGGGCGGGCGGTCGGAATCCCGAAGCTGCAGTTGGGTATACATGGCGGCAGCCTTACTGAA
This sequence comes from Steroidobacteraceae bacterium, assembly GCA_035652555.1. Classification (GTDB taxonomy): domain Bacteria; phylum Pseudomonadota; class Gammaproteobacteria; order Steroidobacterales; family Steroidobacteraceae; genus 13-2-20CM-66-19. Next base: position 166,247 of record DASRDO010000041.1, read on the forward strand.
TGGGCGGTCTGTTGCGCAGGGGGTTGTAGTAGAGACGACCCCGCTTCATGCGCCGGATGGCGGACAGCAACTCGTCATAGTCCGACGGGTTGTTGACAGGATCGATTGCGGCCGCGTTGACGATGAGAAGCGGGGCGGCCGCGAACTCATGGAAGAAACGCGCATACGCCTCGTTGAGGCGCACCAGATAGTCGCGCTCGATGTGCTGCTCGTAGCCGATGCCGCGCCTCGCGATGCGCTCGAGCAGCACGTCGACCGGTGCCTGCAGATACACGACGAGGTCCGGCTTTGGCGCCTGCACGTCGAGCTTGGCGTAGATCTGCTCGTAGAGGGCGAATTCCGCATCATCGAGCGTGACCCGCGCGAACAGGCGGTCTTTTTCCAACAGGTAGTCCGCCACCCGCACCGGGGCGAACAGATCCTGCTGGTTCAGAGCCGCGAGCTGCTGGCAGCGCTGGAAGAGAAAATGAAGCTGTGCCGGCAATGCACCCGCCCTGGGGTTGCGGTAGAAGCGCTCGAGAAACGGGTTCTGCGAGGCATCCTCCAACACCGGCTGCGCCGAGAGGCTCTCGGCCAGGCGTCGGGCGAGGCTCGTCTTGCCGACCCCGATCGGTCCTTCCACCACGACGAACTGGTGCTCAGCCCCGCTCATGCTTTCACGCGCAATCTCGAAGTCGGAATTCAGGGCTCGCCCAGGCGCTCGAGGCCCTCGGGCGCAAGCCGCTCCCGGAGCCCGGCCACCCGGCCGAGCCCGGGCACATCGAGGTCCGGGGCAAGGTCCGCAAGAGGATACAGAACGAAGTTCCGCTCCACTATCCCAGGATGGGGGAGCTTCAGATCCGGCTGGTCCCGGCGCTCCCGGCCGTAGACCAGGAGGTCGAGGTCGATGATTCGCGGTCCCCAGCGCTGGCGCTCCGCGCGCCGCCCGAAGGCCCTTTCGATCGCGCGCAGCGCCTCGAGCAGGGCGCGGGAGTCGAGCTGCGTGAGCACGCCGGCGGCGGCATTGACGAAATCCGGCTGCGGCACGGGTCCAAAAGGCTTGGAGCGGTAAAGGGGGGAGATGCACACCAGGCGCGTTGCGGCGAGAGTCTTCAGGGCCTCATACGCGCGTCGCACCTGGGCCTTCGGATCCTCGAGATTGCTGCCGATCCCGATGTACGCCGGCTGCCAGGCGCCCATCGGGCGGCTGTTCACGAGCCGCGGGGGCCGCGACGCCCCCGGCGACGCCGACGGCCGGATCGGGGGCGATCGGACCTCGGGCCGGCCGTCTGCGAAAGGGCATCCGCCATGCGCCCCTGCTCCTCGTGCGAGACCTCCTGCACCTGAGTCCACCACCGCGCCCTCTCGGGCGAGGCGAGGCCGAGATCGGCCCGCAGCAGCAGCAGGTCGTAGGCGGCCCGGAATCGTGGGTGAGTCAGGAGCCGCAGCGCCCGCCGCCCGCTCGGATGCTCGAGCCGCGGCTGCAGGGCGAACATCTCGCTCACCCCGAGCGAGAAACGCCGGGGAATCGCGAGATGCGCCTGCGCCTGTCGCACCGCGCGGTCACAGGCCTCACCGATCGCTGCCAGCTCGTGCCATTTCTCCGGCGGCATCGCCTCGATGATCTGTGCGATTGGGCCATAAAGAAGGAGTGCCAGCAGAAATGTGGGCGTCACTGCGCGACCCGCCGACGCCCTGGCATCCGTATTGACGAGTCCTTTCACGAGCAGCTTCTCGACGAGGCCGCCGGAATGGGCCGCGAGATAGGCATCTACGCTCGGTAGGAGCTGCGCCAGAAGCCCTCGCCGGCGCAACACCTCCAGGCTCTTCGCCCCGTGCCCGGTGAGAAAGAGCTTGAGCATCTCGTCGAAGAGACGCGCGGGCGGCACGCCGCCCAGAAGCTCCCGCAGACGCTCGATGGGCTCGGCCGTCTCCGGGTCGATTCCGAAGCCCAGCTTCGCCTCGAAGCGCGCCGCCCGCAGCATCCGCACCGGATCCTCGCGAAAGCGCGTCTCCGGATCGCCGATGAGGCGCAGGCGCCGCGCGGCGATATCCTCCACCCCATTCACATAGTCCCAGATGGAGAAGTCGGCGATGTTGTAGTAGAGCGAGTTGGCCGTGAAGTCCCGGCGCCAGACATCTTCATCGATGGTGCCGTAGACGTTGTCTCGCAGGATGCGGCCGGTCTCATCGAACATCCGCTCGGTGTCATCGCTTTCCTCGGGCCGGCCGCGAGCCACATATTTGTCGGCCGCCGCACGCGTTTCGCGCAAGAGCTCGAGGCCACCGTCCGGCGTTCCCGCGGATGCCTCCGACACTGCCGGGCCGGCGAGGTCTCCTCTACCGGAGGCCGCGGCCGGCGCGGGGTCCGCCTCGTCGCCCTCATCGCGCTCCTGGCCTTCCTCGCCTTCGTCGCCTTCCTGGCCTTCCTCACCCTCCTCGCCGTCCCCCCCTTCCTCGCCCAAAGTCGCTTCCAGCTCCGCCGGCTCGCCATCCTCGGGATCGACCTCCGCCAGCGGCTCCTCCGCCTGCGACGGGGCGCTCGCCGCCCGGAAGGTGGCTACTTCGATGATCTCCTGCCCGAAAAAGACATGCGCCAGGCGAAAGCGCCGCCCCACCAGCCGGCAGTTGCGGAAGAGCCGCTTGACCTGCTCCGGGAGTGCATCGGTCGCCACGTCGAAATCCTTGGGCTCCATGCCGAGCAGCAGATCCCGCACGCAGCCCCCCACCAGGAAGGCGTGAAATCCGGCGTCCTTCAACCGGTACAGCACCCGCAGGGCGTTCTGGGAGATGTGGGAACGGGAGACCGTGTGCTCCGCCCGCGGAATGATCCTGGGCGTGGCCGCAGGTGCCACCAGGTGCGCTGGAGGGGAATTCAATTCGTGGCTTTCGGCTTAGGTCTGGAACACAGCCCCCTATTATACGCAGGCAGGCGCCCTGACCCGTGGCCGGTCAACCCATTGACGCCCGATCAGACGCAGCAGCCCCCGCATTCTGGCCCGCCCGCGACCTCGACCGACCGCAAATCAAAGGGGCCGCCTTAGACATTGCGACTGATCTCACCTAGGCTCGGTGCACCCCGCACTGCGGCCGCGGGAAATAACTCGGGGGTGACAAATGGCAGGTCCGGCGAAGCTCAGGCGCGATGCAGGAGTCATCGGGCTTCTGTACGCGAGTCTCGGCAGCATCATCGGCTCGGGCTGGCTGTTCGGTCCGCTGCACGCCGCGGTCGAGGCCGGGCCTTGGAGCGTCTGCTCCTGGGTGATCGGCGCCGGTGCCATCCTGCTTCTCGCCTTCGTGTTCGCCGAGCTCTCGACCATGTTTCCGAACTCGGGCGCCCTGGTGCACATGACGCATGTCAGCCACGGCGATCTCGTCGGCAAGATCTGGAGCTGGATCCTGTTTCTGGCGTTCGTGACCGTGCCTCCGGTGGAAGTGAGCGCCGTCCTCACCTATTCCAACAATTACATCCCCGGATTGATCGACCCGCAGACCGGGCTCATGACCGCCGTTGGCATGGGCTGGGCGGCGGTGCTCTTTGCCGGGGTGGTGGCCCTCAACTTCCTGGCAGTGCGCTGGGTGCTCGCCATCAACAGCGCGACGACGTGGTGGAAGCTCATCATCCCGATCCTGACCATAGCCATCCTGCTGGCGTACTCGTTTCATCCGCACAACATGGTGGTGCACGCCGCCAGCACGCCGAAGAGCGGCATCTTCACCGCCGTGGCCACGGCCGGAATCGTCTTCAGCTTTCTCGGCTTTCAACAAGCCATAGCTCTCGCGGGAGAGACACGCAACCCGAACCGCTACGTACCCATCGCGCTGATCAGCTCAGTGCTCATCGGCATGCTGATCTACGTGGGTCTGCAGATCGCGTTCATCACGGCACTCAACCCGGCGGACATCGGCAATGGCTGGGCGCAACTGCACTTCACGGGCATGTTCGGGCCGCTTGCCGCCATCGCGGTCGGCGTGGGCGCACTCTGGTGGGCCATCGTGCTCTACGTCGATGCCATCATCTCGCCGCTCGGAACCGCATTCATCTATGTAACCGGGAGTCCCCGCATCATCATGGCCGCCGGCGAGATGGGGAACGCGCCCGCACGCATGACGCAACTCAACCGCCATGGCGTGCCGTGGACGGGACTGGTCGTCACCTACATCGCTGGAGTGGTGTTCTTCTTCCCCTTCCCCTCCTGGCAGAAGCTCGTGTCGGCCGTGTCCCTCATCACCGTGCTCTCTTACAGCATCGGGCCGGTAATTCTGCTGCACCTGCGCAAGGCCATGCCTGACGCCGAGCGTCCATTCCGGCTGCGCGCAGCCGGGATCATCGCTCCCATCGCATTCGTTGCCTCCAACTGGATCATCTACTGGACGGGTTATGACATCGGGGAGTGGATGTTCAGCGCCGTATTCGCCTACATCGTGGTGTATCTGGTGTGGTGCGCGCTGCGCGGCCGGTCCCTGCGGCAAATCGGCTGGCGAGAGGGCTGGTGGGTGATTCCCTATCTCGCGGGAATGTGGATCGTGAGCTATCTCGGGCCCGCTGGCGCCATGGGGGGCAAGGGGGTCATCGGCTTCTTCACCGGCATGTGGATCATCGCGGCGTTCAGCCTCGTAATCCTGTGGCTCGCGCTCGCCTCGGGACAGAGCGCGGAGGACGTGCGCCAGTGCGCCGAGCGCGTGAAGACCCTCGGGTCCTGCGGCAGCGAATCGCGCGGCCACGTCGCGGAGCTCGAGCCCAGTCCCTGAGCAGGCACCGCCCCGGGCGTGCCTATGTCCTTGAAATCAAGGGACCATTGCCAGCCGAGGATCCCCCCGTATAATACCGCGCTCCTGAAGCCGGCCCCCAAAGCCACGCAGCGCTCCCTTCGTCTAGAGGCCCAGGACATAGCCCTCTCAAGGCTGTAACACGGGTTCGAATCCCGTAGGGAGCGCCAGTAATATCAACAAGTCGAGATAATTGAGAGATTTCCGTACGGCTTCGTACGGAAATTAGCGCCAAGATTTCCGTATGGCTAGCGATGGACGGCACTGGATTCAGCCGGCCCCTCACATTCTGCGAGACGACCGATGCTCAAGACCTTGCTGCAGGCCAAGCTTCACCGCGTGCGCGTTACTGAGGCGGACCTCGATTACGAGGGCTCGTGCGGCATCGACGAACTGCTGCTGAAGGCAGCAGGGATCGCGGAGTTCCAATATGTCGAGATCTACAACGTCACCAACGGCGAGCGCTTCACCACCTACGCCATCCGGGCCCCGGGGGGCAGCGGGACGATCAGCCTCAATGGCGCGGCGGCACGCAAAGCGATGCTCGGGGATTTGCTGATCATTTGCGCGTATTCACAGTACTCCGAGGCCGACCTTATCGACTACCGGCCCGTCGTGATCCTAGTGGATGAGCGCAACCGGCCAAAGTAGCCACTCAGGGTGTGTTTTGCGGGGCGGTTGGTCGTTGGTTCGAGTCCAACTCGGCGAGCCACCGCGCTGTATCAGTCTCCATGTAGTTCAGCTCGCTTGCGCCCGCGCTCCAGTCGGTTTCGGTGTGTATTTTTTTGCTTTTATGGGGCGCAAAAATGACGCTCGAGGAATTGCTTAACAGCATCGGCAGCTGGCTCGTTGGAATATTAAGCGCCCTTGCCTCGAATCGGAAAGTTCGAGCGCCAGCCGGCCGCCGTCGACTGAGAACACAGGGCAAGCCGAATTCAAACAAGTGTATTTGCGGAAATACTCGCCCCCACAAACCGTCGGCTCGCCGACGGCCCGACGGCCCGACGGCACTAGGGTCGACATGGAGGGCGACTCGAAGGGGACGTTCGTGAAAGCTCAACTCGCAAGTGGGATCGCCGAACTCTTGGCAGAACTCAAGTTGACGCGGACAAAGGCCGCATCCGTCGAAAGAGGCTAGTTAGACAGCAAAGGCGAAAGTTGACGCTCCTACGGGACTGGCTCGGCGAAGTTCAAAACAAGAAAGGGACGGTACGCGTCCCAAGGATGTAGCACCCTTCGAGCATGAGCGCTGCTCGCTAGCAGCCCAGCGGCAATGAGAGCGCCAACAATCCCTAGCACGAACCGAGCGCATACCGCTCGCAGCGGTACGCCAGGGCTTATTACTCGTCATACCCGCGCGCCCGCTTCGCTCCGCGATACCGGTATTGCGACTGCGCCGAGCAAGATGATCGCGGCGACTATGCCAATCGCAAGCCTTACGAATCACGGCAGCTTTTGCCACACACGGATGTCCCCCATTAGTTTTGTTAGAGCTGTGAGGCATTTGCACCGGCTGCGGCAATGGTACGCTTCTCGTGCCGTTTCCGGTTGGCTGCCGGACGCGCACCCAGTTGCCCGCCGCTTGGGCGGCCCGGTCGACCTGGCCATGGATCTACATGACCGGAGCGTTGCCGGTGGAGGCGCCGGTGTTCCCCGGGGTGCTGTACAGACGCTTGCCACGGCGCAGACAGAGATGGGTCACCATACCCCTTCGATAACAGGTCAGCTAACACGGCCTCCGGCTGACGCTTACTCATCGGCGAAGAGGCGCGCCGAGATGATGAACGTCTCCTGTCATCTGCTTCGATCGTAGGAACCGGGCCAAGACAGTTCCAACCCAACGAACTTCTCTGGCAGGCGACCGTCTACCCGCCCTGGCGCTGCTTATGATCCTGGAGCCGATTGTCAATGCAATACTTGTCGTCGCAGCCCTCCTCGGATCTTTGACGGCGATCTTCTGGATACTTGCCTCAGCTCGGCCCAATTTTCCGCTGCTGGGTGTGCTGTCTCTTGCCGTAGGCTGCTTCCTCCTATCTCGAAGCAATACGACTCCTCTCCTCGAGCTGACACCAAAACCGTCTGAGGCAAAGAGGTCACTAGCGTAAGCTTGATTTTCACCATATCCAGGCGCAACATCGCACTCGTCCGACGGAGACGAATAAAGTAGGCCTCCGTCCGATGGACATGTAGCAAGAGTACAGGGGGATCATCATGATCAAGGGGTATTCAGTAGGCGCTCCGGCCGCTCGGTTTTTACCGAGATCACCTTCAACTCTATCTCCATCATCCACGACCCGCCGCGCGTTTCTCGCGACGGCGCCCGCAGCACCCCCTCGCTAATCCTAATGGCGAGCTGCTCCGCGCGCATGCGTGGGGCGCGGATTACGTTTGTCTAAACAACATGGCAGTGGTTGAGTGCCTGTGGGAGCGTTGGATATGAGGTCTCGAAGCCGCACCGGGGCGACACCCCCGCACAAGTATTTGCCTGTCATTGCCCAGGTCGCAATCGCCCTATCCGCAGCACTCTTGTCGCTGTGCGCGCATGCACAGGATTTCTGTCCCGCCGGTTATGTGCCGAAGGAATTCGGGTGTGGCTTTGGATGGTGGTCCGTCTCAACTAGTACACAATGTTACGGCACATCAGTCACCGAAATCGAGGCGAGTATCAGGGCGAATAACAACATTGAGTATTACGACCCGAGCACCGGCGGGACCGTACCGGCGACGTGGAGCAGTTGGTATTCAGCCGGTTACTATGGGAACCAAGCCGGAATAACCGGCACCTACCTCGGCATATTTGTTGACCTCAGCGGTCCCGCTAACTCTCAGAAACAGGCCTATGGGATCGGAGCCGCCGGCTGTGCTACTGCCGCCTACTTTGTTATGCCGCCTCTACTTCCGGCGGTTTCCATAGCTGATTCAGGCAAACCCTGCCCTGCCTGCAAGAATGACACAGATCCTGTGAATCCTTCGTCCGGGGGTGAGTTTCTGTCGGAGACAGATATACCCTCGATCACTCCAGAGCGGCCCCTGTCATTCGAGCGTTACTACAATAGCCTGGATACTGGCGTACATGACCTGGGGCCTGCATGGTGGCACAGCTTCGGTCGGCATCTCACGTTCGGCATTTCCTACCCCTTGGCCCAGCCGCCCGCAATTGGCACCTCATCGCTCTACTCAAGTCAGGCTGCCGCCTGTACCTCTGGGTGGGCTCAGATACAAAGCCACGCAAAGGGACTACAGCTCGCAACCGCGTCGTTCTCAAATGGCGTGTGCACGCTTTCATTGAACGGATCGACTGTGGCGACCGCGCCGATATACGACAACCGGGGACAGTACATTACTGTCGACTCGGCCATCTCAACGCTCGCGGTCGTAAGCGCCTACCGTGACGACGGCCATGTGGTGAATTTTACGTCTAGCGGCTCGGGATTTACCGCTGAGCCCGGGGCCGGATATCGCCTCGTGACCACGGCAAGCGGAGGCTATCAACTAATCGATGAGCAGGACAATGTAGAGACCTACGACAGCACCGGGAAGCTCCTCAGTATTGCGGACCGTGCGGGCAACACGCAAACCCTGAGCTACGATCCGTCAACCGGACTCCTGTCGTCGGTCTCCGATAATTTCGGGCACTCGCTGGCACTCGCCTATGATGGTTCGAACCGCCTTGCAAGCGTGACAGGGCCGGATGGCTCCGTCGTTCACTATTCCTATGACGGCGCAGGCCATCTCTGGCAGGTGACAAATCCGGACACCAGCACGCGGCAATTTAATTACGCCGACCCGAATTGGCCCACGGGCATTTCGAGCGTGGTGGACGAGGGCAATCAGACGGAGTTCACCCTAACTTACGATTCTCAAGGGCGAGTCATCAGCTCCACCTTGGGCGGTGTTACCTCGTCCATGGGTTTCAGCTACAACGCCGATGGAACGACGACCGAAACGGACCCCCTGGGAGCAATTCGGACATTCCAGTTTCAGCAGGTCGGCGACCACGAATTGACTAGCGCTGTGACGGGCGCGCCTTGCTTCAAATGTGGATACGTTGCGGCCACGAGCTATGACAGCGGAGGCTTCCCCGCGAGCCAGACGGATTTCAATGGGAACGTCACAACGTACGCTTACGACGACACACGCGGCCTCGAGATCTCCCGAACGGAAGCCTCGGGCAGCACTGTGGCGCGCACGATAACAACCCAGTGGAACTCGACGTTCCGCCTCCCGGCGCTGATCTCCGAATACGCCGGAGCCACTGCCTCGGGCACGCCGATCCGCACGACCTCCTTCAACTACGACGGCACTGGGAATCTGCTCACCAAGACGATCACGGATCCTGCGACCGGAGCAACCCGCACCTGGACCTATACCTATGACAGCTACGGCCGGGTGCTCACAGCCGATGGCCCCAGGACCGACGTCTCTGATCTCACGACGTACACTTATTACACCTGCACGACCGGCTCCCAATGCGGCGAGCTCGAGACCATGACCGATGCGCTCGGGCACGTGATGACCTATAACACCTACGATGCGAACGGTCGGCCACTCACGATCACCGATCCCAATGGCACCGTGACCACCCTCACCTACGATGTCCGGGGCCACCTTAAGTCCCGCTTGGCGGCGGGGCTGACCACCTCCTTCGCGTACTACCCCACCGGGCTCCTCGAGCAGGTCACTCTCCCCGATGGCAGCAGCCTCTCGTATACCTACGATGCGGCCCACCGCCTGACGCAGCTAAGCGACGGGCTCGGGAACAAAATCACCTACACCTTGGATGCGATGGGTAATCGGACCGCAGAGAACACCTCCGATCCCTCAGGCACCCTGCACCGTACCCATACCCGGGTGATCAATACCTTGAACCAGGTCTCCCAGGAGGTGAATGCCGCCGGCACTGCCGCGGTCACGACCACCTTTGGCTACGACAACGACGGCAACGCCACCTCGATTGCTGCTCCACTCTCTCGGAACACCGCCGAAAGTTATGACGCCCTGAACCGGGTGAGCACGATCACAGACCCCGGAACGGGCGTCACCACCTTTGGCTACGATGCCGAGGACAATCTCAGCTCGGTCAAGGATCCCCGGAACCTCACTACTTCCTACGGCTACGATGGCTTCGGAGACATCACCTCCCAGGTGAGTCCGGATACTGGCACCACCACGGATACCTACGACTCCGCTGGGAACCTCGCGACCTCAACCGATGCCCGCGGAGCGGTCGCGACCTATGGCTACGATGCTCTCAATCGGGTGACCTCAATCGCTTATTCCCTGAACGGCAGCACCGACCAGACGATTTCCTTCACCTACGATCAGGGGACGGATGGCACCGGCCATCTTACTGGGGCCTCGGACGCTAATCACTCGGTGAACTTCAGCTTTGATGCCTTGGGTGAAATGACCGGCATGACCCAGACGGTAGGCGGCGTAGTCCGTTCGGTCTCGTATGGCTACACTAGTGGGAACCTCACCTCGATCACTACCCCCTCAGGGCAGACCGTCACTTATCGCTACAATGCCAATCACCAGGTCGCAAGCATTGTCGTGAATGGAGCCATGGTGGTCTCAAATGTGAGCTACGAGCCCTTCGGTCCGGTGAAAGGATGGGCATGGGGCAACGGGACGAGCTTCAGCCGCTCGTTCAACGGCGACGGGTTAATCGCTGGGATCAGCGGTACCGCAATACAGAAGACCCTGAGCTACGACGATGCCTCTCGAATCACGAGCATCAGCAATACCGCCCCAGGCACTCTGAGCTGGACATACAGCTATGACCAACTCGATCGCTTGACCAGCGCCGCGAGCAGCGCCCTTAGCGAAGGCTGGACCTACGATGCGAATGGGAATCGCCTCTCGGAGAGCGGTACATATCCCTCGACTTATTCGATTTCCCCCACCAGCAATCAAATCACTGGCATCACCGGAGCCCTGGCCGGTACGTTTACCTACGATGCTGCCGGCAATGCCACAGGTTACAACACCGCAAGCTCCGAGACGGAGAGCTACAACGCCCGCGGACGCATGTCGAGCTTTACCTTCTCTAACGGCGCGACCGAAAGCCTTACCTACGATGCGTTTGGACGACTAGTGTTCGCGAACGGCGCGGTCACGACTGAAGTCCTCGTCTACGACAAAGCAGGCCACGTGCTTGGCGAATACGATGCCAGAGGCAACCTAATACAAGAGACCGTATGGATGGCAGATACCCCTGTCGCCACCCTGCGACCAAATGGATCGGGCGGCATCAGCATCTACTACGTTCAGACGGATCAGCTGAATACTCCGCGTGCGGTTACGCGTGCGGCCGACAACAGTCTAGTGTGGCAATGGGACTCGGACCCATTCGGGGGCTTTATCCCACCGAATGAAAACCCATCTGGACTCGGCACGTTCGTCTACAACCTACGGTTTCCGGGGCAGGTTCTCTACTTCAATGGTGCGCGAGTATACAATCCATCAATTGGTCGGTACGATGAGTCTGATCCGATAGGGCTGGCGGGCGGCAGCTTCTCGACCTATGCCTACGCTGCAGGTAATCCCCTGTCGATTGCGGACCCTACAGGACTATGTAAGTTGGATCTTCGATTCAAGCGAGTACGGGTTCTGGGCCTCAATACCGGCGCATATCATGCATACCTTGTGTCTACAGACCTAGACGGTTCACAGAAGTATTTTCGCGGTGGTCCGGCAGGTTCGCCAAACCTCATGAGCGTCTACGGCAACGTGGTCACCCAGTCAGGCCCCTATTTGCCCGGCACAAAAGACTGGTCAGACCATTCACGACCCGACATCCGCCTGCTAGACAACAATGGGCCATGCGGTTGCATAAATTCAGAGCTCTCAGGAATTCTCGATAAAATACAAGCGGCGGACGTCCCTTACGTACCCCTCCCTTTTGGCGAGCCGCTCAGCGGATACAACAGCAATTCCGTTGCAGGGACTCTGGCAAGGTCAGCCGGTTTCCAAGTCCCGTCTCTACCAGTACCGGCGCCAGGCTTTTCCCTTAACATCCCATATTGAGATCCTGTGAGAACTAAGAGCGCATGCGTTATTCTTGCGATTGCCTGGCTAGGTATGCTTTCTGGGTGTTCGCGCTGCAAAGATATGGAGTACTTTCGCACCTGGGAGACTGCAGATCGTGTTCTGGTGCAGGTAGATTCGAAGGCGGTGGTCCGGACTATCATCGACAGATCGGTGATTCTAGAGCTCGCGAGGTTTTCCGAAGCACATCAGACCGGATGGTCAATTCCGGCGGCGGGAACGCCTGCTGCGCGGTTGAGTATCGAATTCTTCTCAGGCAATAAATTTCTTGGGCATTTGGGAATTGGCAGGAACTTCTTAGAGGCTCAAGGATGCGACGACTTTGTGTCCCGTAGGCTGTCTGCAGCGGACCGATCAGTGGTGATCCGTATGCTTGGAGTCTCCGATTCGTTAGACCGGTGATCAGCGGGTACGGCTCTCGAGCAAGGCGGTATGTGGAGTCTGATCCCATAGGACTCCAGGGAGGAATCAATACATACGCCTACGCGCTGGATAACCCCATCGGGTTGAGCGACCCCACAGGTGAGGACGTGACTGTCTGTTATTACCCGACGGCTGTCGGTCACATTGGTGTCGGCGTCACAGGAACGCCCACCGTTGGGCGATATCCTGCACAGCGGGCGCTGGCGCTTGTATTTTGTTCCACCGAACCCGGAATTATCCAGTCGGACGATCCTGTGCACAGCCCGTCAATCGTTGCCCGTAAGCAGTGTCTGACCATTAAGACCACTCCGATTCAAGACACTGCCTTGAAGCTGTTCCTCGACCTAGCGCAAGAACAGCTTCATCAGCACTACAACTTGTGCAACAACCAGTGCACGTCGTTTGTCCGCACTGCCCTGGAGGAAGCAGGGATACCGCTGCCTGCAGACGCAGATAATGCGATCCGACCCTCGACTTTATTTGACATGCTAAAGAGTATGTACGCGCCGACGCAAGGAGGGTCGCAGTGATGCGCGCTCTCAGGATGCCGTTCACATTTGCCGCCTTCGGAGTTCTGCTCCCCCTCCTGTTATTGGCCGCCGATCACATGAGCGCCCACGGTTGGTGGCCCAATTGGATTGGTTACATTTGGCCCACCAGCTACATGTTCGTAGCCACCAGCGCTATCGTGGATAGGCTCTGGTACGAGGTCGCAGTGTTGTCGATTGGCCTAAATGCACTCCTGTACGGCCTGGTCGGACTCATCCTGAGCTCCGGACTAAGAAAGCTACGGGAAGACCGGAGCAGTGTCTAAGCCTCCCGTGGCGCCGCTGAGGGGACGGAATCCTGCTCACGCAGGATAGCTGCGGGTGGAGTTTTGTGACCCATTGGGCCCACAAGAGCCGCCCGGCTGAGACCTCAGCTCTTTTTGCTGAGGTCGGCGGTGAATCCGATCGGGCGGCGCTTGGGCACCGGTGGGTGCATGAGCTGACGGATCGCCGAGAGGATGGCGGCGATCGCCTGATCGTGAGTGGCGAGCTTCTTCTCGAGGCGCGCCTCGAGCTCATTGAGACGGCGGGCGAGCTCTTTGTTCGAGGCCAGGAGCTCGCGCAGCTTCACGAACGCGCGCACCACGTAGACGCTCATCTCGACGGCGCGGGGGCTGTTCAAGATGGTGGCGGCCATGATGGCGCCGTGCTCGGTGAAGGCGTATGGCAGGTATTTGCGATGCTGTCCCCGGCCGGCGTTTAAGGTCGCAAATTGCGACCTTAAAGCGGCGTGCTCCTCGTCGGTGAGCTGGAACATGAAATCCGCCGGGAATCGCTCGCGGTTGCGACGGACTTGCTCGTTGAAGCGCTTGGTGGTGACCCCATAGAGCGCGGCGAGCTCGGCATCGAGCAGCACTCGCTGGCCGCGCAGGACGAGGATGGACTGGGTGATGTGCTCGACGGGCACGAGGGCTCGAGCGCTATCGGCAGCACGTCTTCCACTACCGTCGCAAGGACAACGGCACGCCGCTCTCGTTCCAGACGCAGCACAAGCGGTTGATCTCGGTGCGGATGTTCTTCCAGTGGCTCGCGCGGCAATACCATCTGCTCTTCAACCCGGCGAGCGAGCTCGATCTGCCGCGTCCCGAGAAGCGCTTACCGCGGCACGTGCTGAACGTCGCCGAGGTCGAGCAGGTCATCAACGCGATCGAGGTCGATGAGCCCACGGGCTTAGGCGTACGCGATCGGGCGATGCTCGAAGCGCTCTACTCGACCGGCATGCGCCGCGGCGAGCTCGTGCAGCTCAGAGTCGATGGCGTCGACCTTCGCGACGGTACGGCCTTCATCCGCTTGGGCAAAGGCAAGAAGGATCGCGTGGTGCCGATCGGCGAGCGCGCCTGCGCCTGGATCGAGAAATACCTCTACACGATCCGCCCGAGCTACCTCGAGGGGGAAGATCATGGCGTGCTGTTCCTCGCCAAGCACGGGGGACCGATGGACGGCAAACAGCTCTCGGGGATCGTCAAAAAAGCCATCGAGCGCGCGAGCCTCGAGCGCTTCAAGGACACCCATCCGAATGCGGCCTGTCACCTGCTGCGCCACGCGTGCGCCACCCACATGCTGGAAAACGGCGCCGATATCCGCTACATTCAGGCCTTGCTCGGCCACGCCGATCTCTCGACGACCGAGGTCTACACGCGCGTGTCGATCCTCAAGCTCAAGGAGGTGCACGCGCAAACCCACCCGGCACGTCTGACGCGCACCGGCGAGGCGATGCTCGACTCGATAGCTGCCGACGCAGTGTTACCCAGTGCTCATGATCAAGACCCTGCGAGCTCTGCGGAATGAAGACCCCCCATCCCCCTGGAAGGGGGCTTTGGGCGGGCACTTAAACATAACGCTGAGAAATTATGCGCAGCGCCGCAGACGGCGCTGTCCGGGCTCCGCCCCGCATAATCTGCGCTATGTTCAAGTGCCCGCCGCAGCGTGCGGTGCGTGTTCGCCGTGCGCTGACTGTTGACTCGAAGTTGACTGAGACGGGCCGCTCGACAGCCTACCCGGCACGCTGAAAGGTGCGGCTGACGCCGCATCCTCTGACCGCTGTCTGATCACCCTCTCGCACCATCTCTTGGGCTCGCGCTCGTGAGCGTTGCTGCCGAAGAAGAGCAACGCCCGCGCCCGTCGCCCAAGACGGCGCCGGTCACGCGCGCTGCAATCCCGAGCGCTCGCCCTCGGGGCTCATGCGTCTCGGAGTTCTCCGGCGGATGGGGGGCAGCAGCGGGCGAGCCCCCCATCCACCGGAGAACCAAGATGAAGACCATCGAGATCCACGCCATCCTCACCGACGCCCAGGCGTGGGAATTTGCCCAGTTCCTCAAGCGTGTCTGCTACAGCGACTACCGTCAGCACGCCACTTCGGAGGCCGAAGCCTACCGGATGGTCGAGGCGGGCGAGCGCATCCGCGATGCGCTCGCTGAAGCGGGCTACGCGCCCCGATAGCGGCCGATCCGCCAAGGGCCGGCGTTCGCCGGCCCCTTCCCGCTGAAGGCCGCTGAGGCCGCCAGAGGACCGATCTGCCGGCCGGACACTGCGAACTACAGCCGGACGATCGGTCCGTCACGAAACCGCACCTTGACCGGCCCGCCTTGCACAGCCGAAACTCGCCTCTAGGCCAAAAGCCGAATCGACAAGGGGTCGTGTCTTCCTCATCCCATCCTTAGCCGCTGAATCGCCTCTAAAAAACGCGCACTGGTATGGTGGACTCGCGTCAGGGCGGCTCTACGTCGAGTCCGATCCGATAGGACTCGCAGGAGGAAGCTTCTCGACCTACGCTTATGTTGGTGGCAATCCAATCAGCCGCAGCGACTCGAGAGGATTGATGTGCCAACCAGGGATGGGACTAGGGGTTGTATGTTATACAACGCCAGCGGAAGCTGCGGCGGCAGACAGTGGGAACTACGACGGGTACTATCAACTGGCATGCGCCGATGGAGATGCTTACGCATGCTTCGCCCAGCACATAGAGAGAAACGACAACATCTGGGGTCACGCGGCCACCGACTGGCTGTTGAAGCACATCCGAAGGATGGAAGCTGACCGCGGGGTCTGTGTCAACGAGGACAATCTCCTGGACCAAATTCGCAAGGACTTAGCCGAGGACTACGCGAATTATCTGCCCTCAAATCCTGCTGACGCGATCACCCCAGATCCAAATGCTATTGCGCAGTTTCATTGGGACGAATTTGCGAAATACGGCTTGCCTCCCAGCACTTTCGGGGGGACACCGGGCGGGCAGTTTTGGGGTCCCACGGGGCCGGGATTTTGGTGTCCGAATTGTCTGGACTCAACCATCCTGAACCACTTGAAGTGAGTGCAAGAATGCGCCAAGACCGGGTTGCTCGTGGACTCCTAGTCGGCTTTGCAACCGCCGTGATCGTTGCCTTTCTTGGCGGCTGCATCTACGCCGTTATCGAGGGCACTCCTGCGGGGAGCACCTTTAAAGTGACTGCCGACGCGCTGGAATTTATGTTGTTCGTCGGGGGAGCGGCGGCGGGTTTTGCGGCGCCGATCGCCGCGATAGCGGCGTTCGCACTTGCCCTTCCGCTCTTTAGGTTCTGCGTCTTGCGAAACTACGCTTCCCCTTTGGTCTACGTAGGGGGAGGCATCCTGATCTCGCTGGTCATCGCAGGGCTCTTCGTGGTAGCTCATTACTTTACGGACTTCTTGAGCGACGACATTGATCTCCGCCTCGGAATATCCGCAGCGCTTGCTGCTGGGCCGCTTTCCGCGCTGACCTTCTGGTTCGTAGTCCGGCCCCTGCCGTCGAGCGGCGCGGCCACCTAGCCGCCGGAGACCGCTTGGGAGCGGCGCACGAAACGCCCCGCTCTCCGCCCTGGGTGTGTGACAAAAGCCGCCGGGCGGCTATCCTGCATGGGTTCTAAAGCGGCGCAAGCTGTCACACAGAGCGCAGGGATGGAGGCGGCGGTGCCAGGGGCTCGTGGCGCAATCTGAGGCGGCGGACGAGCCGATGCAGGATAGCTGCGCGGCAGCTCTTTGAATCAAATCCTCGCCGCCGTGGCGCCGGTGAGGGGCACGGAATCCTGCTCACGCAGGATAGCTCCGCATGGAGTTTTGAGGCCCATTGGGCAACAACGGCAGCTCAGAGCAGCGTGCCCTGCTTGGCGAGCTCATCCGGGTCGAGGGTCGAGCGCAGGAGGCCAATGATGATGAAGGTGCGCGGGTGGGCGGCCATGGTGCCCACGATGAAATGCAGGTTGCCTGCGGCGAGCGCGCGAGCCTTGAGCGCTTCAAGGACACCCATCCGAATGCCACCTGTCATCTGCTGCGCCACGCGTGCGTTACCCAGGACCGCTGATCGACTGGTCGACCCGACTATGACCTTCGCGGCACATGGGATAGCACTCCGAGCCGCGAGTCGGAGGATGCGCTCCAGGATCCGGATGCAGGCTTCCACCGAACTCACCCTGCTTACGTTCCCATCGAATCGGAACCCATCAAAACACCTCTCGTTTGTTTTCTTTGACGAGTTCGGTTCAACTAACGCGCCGATTCCGCTCCATTGCGGCGATGCGGCGAAAGGAGAGCGCAAATGAACGAGCATGACTCAGCTCACGTTGTGAGGCAGCCTCAGACGGCTACCGTTGCGCGCGCACGAGCTGAAGCACGGATCACCGTGCAAAGCTTCAAAACCGAACCGTATGACCAAACCGCGAGTCCGGCATTGACGCTCATCCGCTTGAGCGAAACGTTCGAGGGAAGCATGGACGGGGAATCGATCGAAGCGCTACCGCTGCAGGCCACTCGCAACGATGGGTCGGCCAGCTTGGTGAGCATGGCACGATTCCGCGGCAGGCTCGGCGGACGCCAGGGCACCTTCGTGCTGCAAGGCTCGGCTGTCGTCGAGAACGGCTCGATCACTGCGGAATGGTCCGTCGTTCCAGGATCGGGAACAGGCGATCTGGCCGGACTACGCGGCAAGGGCGGCTTCGAAGGCAGCTTCGGAAAGGGATCCACTGGCACGCTCGACTATTGGTTCGAATGACGGGCTTACGGAAGTACGACTGGGTAAGGGGTGACTAGCTCATGAAGACGCTCCTCGGGATTTCCGGCAGCCTCCGCCGCGGGTCCTTCAATACAGCGTTGCTTCGGGCAGCCGCGCGGTCCATGCCGGAGGGCGCGGTGCTCGAGGTGAGAACGCTACATGGCATCCCGCTCTACGATGGCGACGTGGAAGCTCGGGATGGTATTCCGGGCGCTGTCCAGGTGCTGAAAGAGGCCGTGGTAACGGCCGATGGCGTCGTGCTCGCAACCCCCGAGTACAACAATGGCATTCCCGGAGTGTTCAAGAACGCCATCGATTGGATATCACGGCCGCCCGCAGACATCCCCCACGTTTTTGGAGGCAAGAGAATGGCGCTCATGGGTGCTTCACCGGGGACATTCGGCACTGTGTTGAGTCAGAGCGCATGGCTGCCGGTGTTGAGAGCCCTGGGGGCCTGCCCTTGGTTCGGTCCCAAGCTCCAAGTCGCCCATGCTCGGCAAGTATTCGCCGAGACCGGCGAACTGGTCGATCAAGGTGTCGCGCAGCAGCTGGATCAATTCCTGCGCGGATTCATCGATTTCTTGGATCAAAGTATCCCTTGAGCCTGCAACACAGATCATTGGAAACAACTGCATCGAACTGGCACACCTGACACGCTGTGTTCCTGGTACGTCGCGGTGAAACTGCGCCGCGCCAGCCGCTGGCTCAGCTACATCTAGTGTGCGCCCGCGGCAGCTCCCTGGGCCGCCCCCCCCGAATCCGCCCCGCTCGCATGACACTCTGCGGGATCCTCGGGTCTCGTCCGTCATGATGTACATGAAGCCACTCTCTGCCGGGGTCTATCCTGCCTTCAGGCTTACGCTCTCGCTTCGAGACAGGCCTCCTCCCATGCGCGGCTGCGCCGCCGCACCGATGATTTCGGGGGATTCCGGCGGTCTACACGGTAGGGCGTTTTTACGCTCGGTACTTCTCTGATAGGAACATTGGTGTTCCTTGCTCGTGAGGCGGCGGCGCTGGCACGATGGTTACGAAAAGGGCTCATTTTTGAAAGCAGATCCCCCAATTTTTGTCGGCAAGTGGACGGTGCAGATCTTGTTTGCTCTTCACGAGGCGCCGCATCGACATGCACAGCTGCAACGCCGATTGCGCCAGGCCTCACAGCGCATGCTCACCAGAACGCTGCGCAATCTGCAATCCACGGGAATGATCGCGAGGAAGTTGACCGGATCGAGCGGCCGAGGTGTCGAATACTCGTTGACCGAATTGGGTAGAACCTTCATGACACCGCTCACCAGCATGTGCCGATGGGCGCGGGAGAATCGCAAGGACATCAGTGCAGAGATACGCCTAACGGAGGCATCGACATGACAACGCAGAACAGCGGTGTGAAATTCTTGATCGCGGGCGCGGGCGGGCAGCATGGAGCGACCGGCAACCACGTTGCGCGGCAACTGTTGGCGAGGAAGCTACCGGTGCGGGCATTCGTGTTCCATGCCGACGAACGCTCCGAGCGGCTCGCCGCCCTTGGCGCCGAGGTCGTCGTGGGAGACCTGCACGATATCGAGGTTGTGCATCGCGCGATGCGCGGAGTCACGCGCGCCTACTTCGTGTATCCCCTTGCGGAGGGGCTGCTGGAAGCCATCACAATCTTTGCTGCCGCGGCGAAAGAGGCAAAGGTCGAGTTCATCGTCAACATGTCGCAGATCACGGCGCGCGCGGACTTTCCGAGCGAGGTCGCGCGGCAATACTGGCTTGGAGAGCGCATCTTCGATTGGAGTGGCATCGGCGTCACCCATCTGGAACCCACGCTCTTTCTCGAGAACTGGCTCGTTTTCGCGGGCGCGATTCGCAAGGAATCGAAGATTTTCCTGCCCTATGGCCAAGGCAAGAGCGCGCCCGTTTGCGCCGAGGATGTGGCGCGGGTGATCGTCAATATTCTCGTCGATCCCGCATCTCACAAGGGCAAGACCTACGTTCCCACCGGTCCGCGCTCACTCACCATGTCGGAGCTGGCGGCGGCCTTCGGGCGTGTGCTCGGCAGGTCTATCGAGTACGTCGATGTACCCATAGCTCCTTGGGCACAAGCCTTGGCGCAATTCCGTACGCCATACGTGATCGAATATCTTACGCGCGTGTCAGAGGCTCACCAGCGAGGAGAGCTCGATGTCCAGAACGACATCGTACAGCAGATTGGAGGTGCGCCCGCGAGGACCCCCGAGGCGTTCGTCGCCGAAAACCGCGCCGCGTTCGGCGGATGATCGCGCGACCCACTCCGAGGACGAAGACCAATGGCACTCGAGATTTTCTGGGGCAGCGGCAGTCCGTATTCCTGGCGTGTCCTCCTCGCCGCCGAGATAAAAAGGCTGAAGTACGAGTCACGATTGCTGGAGTTTTCCAAGGGGCACCTCCAGACGCTGGAATTCCTGCAGATGAATCCACGGCGCAGGGTGCCCGTGGTCCGCGATGACGGCTTCGTCCTCTTCGAGTCCCTCCCCATCCTCGAGTACTTCGAGGAGCGGTCGTCGGAGGTTCCCCTCTTCGGCAAGGATCCACGCGAGCGCGCCGTCATTCGGCGGCTCATCTCGGAATTCGAGGGCTACCTGCGCGCGCCCCTCTTCAACCTGACGCTTGGTCTGCTTCGATCGGCCGGAGCTGGGCCGCCGGGGCGCCCCATGACGCCCGACGAGTTCAATGAGACCGCCGAGGCGGTGCAGCGCGAGCTAAAGACCTTCGAGGAACGTGTCGCGGGCGGTTCCTGGCCGGTTGGTGTAGGTCCCTCCGCTGTCGACGTTGCGATCTACCCGTTCCTTGCAGTTTTCGAGCGTGCCGCTGCTACGAAGGCCGAGGCGCTGGCCATCGAACTCGGATTGCATCCGCTTCGCGAGCTCTACCCGAGTGTCCGCCGTTGGATGGGGCTCGTCGAAGCCGTGCCGGGGTACGAGCGAGCGTACCCGCCGCACTGGCGCGCCGCTTGAGTTGGGAAGCGCCCTGATTAGCTGGGCTCGGACCGCTTCCTCAGCGAGGCCGCGCTCGAAGCGATGTCCCGGGGCATCGCCCTTGTTGGCAGTGGTTTGAGCGGGGCCGCTGGTCGACCGGACGATGACTTTCGCGGCACGTGGCCAGGTCACGGCTCTGGCGTCCACTCGAGGCCTCGGGAATCCAAGAGTTCAAATACGTAGAGATCTACAACGTGAACAACGCGGAACGCTTCGCTACGTACGTCATCCGCGCACCTAGAGGAAGCGGGACGATCAGTCTGAACGGCGCAGCCGCACGAAAGGCCATGCTGGGGGACCTCCTGAGCATCTGCGCCTACTCACAGTACTCGGACACGGAGCTTGCTTCCTACCAGCCGGTAGTGGTGTTGGTGGGTGAGCAAAATCGGCCAAAGTCCGGTGCCTCCAAGGGTCGAACCTGGCCAGCGACAATTAGAACTTTCGGGTAATTGTCGTAGGACGGTCGTCGTAGTTGACGCCGGGTAATTGACGTC
>DASRDO010000042.1:0-40222 GCA_035652555.1 Steroidobacteraceae bacterium
AACCCGAATGCCTTCGGGTTGCCGATGTTGAGGGAGACGATCTCGTACCCCTGCCGCTCGAGCTCGTGCGCGCGCCGCGCCAGGCGGCCGCGAATCTCATAACGGACGTGGCGGAGGCTGTCGCTCGGGCGAATGCTGGCGTCGGGCTTCATCGGGTCTCCTGCACCTCAGAGAGGAAGGATACCATCCGCCAGCTCCCGGAAGCGGTGACAGGCCACGTGGCGGGCGTCCGGCACTGCTTCCCATACAGGCATCCGCGCCGCGCACTCCTGGATCGCATGAGGACACCGTCCGCGAAACACGCACCCGGTGGCTGGTGCAGCCTCTTCCTGCTCCAGGGGCTCACCGACCCGCGTGAGCGCCAGGCGGCCTGGCTGTACATCCGGGTCCACGATCGGCACGGCATTCAGCAGGGCTCGTGTGTAAGGATGCAGCGGGCGCATGAAGAGCGCGCGCGTGTCAGCAAGCTCCATCATACGTCCGCGATATAAGACGAGGACCCGATCACAGAGCCGCCTCACCACGGCGAGATTGTGGCTCACGAAGAGGATCGACATCCCATGCTCGCCCTTCAGGCTCGCGAGCAGATCGAGGATCTGCGCCTGCACGGAGACATCGAGTGCGCTCACCGGCTCGTCACAGACGAGCAGGCGCGGCTCGAGGATCATCGCGCGCGCGATGCCGACGCGCTGGCACTGCCCCCCGGAGAGCTCGTGCGGATAGCGGCTCATGAGCTCCGGCCCCAAGCCAACGCGCACGAGCATCTGCTGCACCTGGCGCGCACGTGCCACGGCCGTGAGGCGAGGCTCATGGACCTCGAGTGGCTCCGCGACGATCCGACCGATCCGCATGCGTGGATCGAGGCTCGCGAGCGGGTCCTGGAAGACGATTTGCAAGTCACGGCGCAAATGCTTGAGCTCCGGTGCCGGCAAATCCGCGAGGGACCGCCCCAGCCAGGTCACGCGGCCCGCGCTCGGGCGGATGAGCTGCAGTGCCGCCCGCGCGAGGGTCGACTTCCCCGAGCCCGACTCTCCGACCACGCCCAGCGCCTCTCCCGAATGCAGCTCGAAGCTGACATCGTGCAGTGCCGGGAACACGCGACCGCCCGCGCTCCACGCTCCGGGCCTCGAATACTCCACCGCGAGCGAGGAGATAGCGAGTGCGGCATCACGGGTAGCCGCCGCAGGGCCCCCGCTCGCGCGCCTTGCAACCGCATCGGGGTTTGACGCTTGCCCCGAGGGTGACCTCATCTCGGTCGAGTCCGGCGAGGGCTCCAAGCCCGGCACCTTTTCCAACAGCTCACGCGTATACGCATTGCGCGGCGCCTTGAGCACCGCGGCGGCGCTATCCAGCTCGACGATGCGCCCGGCCTGCATCACGGCGATACGGTCCGCCACACCTGCCACCGCGCCGAAGTCGTGCGTGATCAACACCATCGCCATGCCGCTCTCGCGTTTCAGCTCCGCGAGCAGCGCCAGGATCTGCGCCTGGATGGTGACATCGAGCGCCGTCGTCGGCTCATCGGCAATGAGCAGCTCCGGCCCACAGGCGAGCGCAATGGCGATCATGACTCTCTGCCGCATCCCGCCGGAAAGCTCGTGCGGATACTGACGCATCCGGCGCGCGGCCTCCGGGACGTGCACCCGCTCGAGCAGCGCGAGCGACTTCCGCCGTGCGTCGCGCCAGCTCGCGCCGCAGTGCCTCACGATGGGCTCGGCGATCTGCTCGCCGATGCGCAGATGCGGTGTGAGAGAAGTCATCGGGTCCTGGAACACCAACCCGACCCGGGCGCCGCGGATGCGGTCGAGATCCCTCTGCGTGCGGCCGATGAGCGGCTCGCGGCCGAGCTCCGCGCGGCCGGTGACCTGGGCGGTTGAGGGTAGGAGGCCGAGCGTCGCAAGGAAGAGCTGACTCTTGCCGGCGCCGGATTCCCCCACGACCCCGAGACACTCACCGCGCCGCACGCTGATCGACACGTCCTCGACCGCAGGCACGGCGCCCACGGGCGTGATGAAGGTGACGCCGAGCTGCGTAATGCGCAGCACCGTGTCGCTCCCTTCCTCAGTGTACTGTGGGATCGAGCGCATCGCGCAGGCCGTCGCCGAGGAGATTGAAGCAAAGGAGCAGCGCGATCAGGAACCCCGCGGGCACGAGCAGCAGCCATGGCGCCGTCAGCATCTGCCGCGCCCCGTTGTTGATGAGGCTGCCGAGGCTCGCGAGCGGCTCCTGCACGCCGAGCCCGAGAAAGCTGAGGAAGCTCTCGTAGGTTATGAGCTCCGGGATGGTCAGGGTCGCGTAAACCGCTACCGTACCGGCAACGTTGGGGACGATGTGCCGGATGAGGATGGCCGGCGTGCCGAGACCCGTCGCGCGCGCCGCCTCGATGAACTCACGACGTTTGAGCGACAGCGTCTGACCGCGCACGACCCGCGCCATCGTCAACCAGCCCACGGCACCGATGGCGATCAGCAGCATGACGATGCTGCCGCGGCCGAACACCGTCGCCAGGATGATCACGACGAAGAGATACGGCAGCGCATACAACACATCTACCGCCCGCATCATCCACGAGTCCGTCCGCCCCCCCACATAACCTGCGACCGCACCCCAAGCGACCCCGATCCCGACGCTCACGGCAGTCGCGAGCACGCCGATGAGCAGCGACAGGCGTAGTCCATAGAGCGTACGCACATAAAGGTCCCGGCCCAGAGGATCGGTGCCGAGCCAGTGAGAGGCGGTGAGCCCCGGCGCAAGGGAGAGGTGCCTCCAGTCGAGGGCATCGTAAGAGTAGGGACTCAGCCAGGGCCCTGCGATCGCGATTACCGCCAGCGCTGCGATCGCGAGCGCCGCGCCGAGCGCCACCCGGTTTTGCCGCAGGCCGCGCACGCCGGCACGCGCACGCACCGGGCCGACGGTGAGCGACTGCGCCTCAGTCATGCCGCACCCGCGGATCGAGCAGCCCATAGAGGAGATCGGCCGCGAGGTTGAGCAGCAGCGTCAGTGCGCCGTAAAGAACGATCATGCCCATGACGAGCGTGTAGTCGCGATCGAGCGCCCCCTGCACGAGGTATCGCCCCGTGCCCGGCAGCGCGAACACCGTCTCCACCACTAACGAGCCGGTGAAGACATACGTCGCGGCCGGGCCGAGATAACTCACCACCGGCAGCAGCGCCGGCCGCAGCGCATGGCGCAGGAGAACCCGCCAGGGGCCGAGCCCCCTCGCCCGTGCGGTGCGTACGAAACTCGCGCTCAGCGTCTCGAGCAGGCTCCCGCGCATCAAGCGGGCAATCGTCGCACACACAGGCAGTGCCAGCGTCACGGCGGGCAGGACCAGATAGAAGGGATCGCCTCGTTGCCAGCCGGAGACGGGCAGCCAGGGCAGCGCCAGACCGAACACGAGCGCCAGCAGCGGCCCGGTCACGAAGGTGGGCAGAGCAATCGCAGCCGTGGCCAGTGCGGTGACCAGGTAATCGACCGCACCTGCGCGGCGCAGCGCGGCCCAGATGCCCAGCGGCACTCCGAGCAGCACGGCCAGCGCGAGCGCAGCGAAGCCGACCGTCACGCTCACCGGCAGCCCCTGCGCGATGAGGCCGGCGACGCTGTCGTCACGCAGCTTGTAAGACAGTCCGAAGTCACCGTGAACGAGGCCGTCGAGATAGTGCAGATACTGGACGCCGAGCGGTCGATCGAAGCCGTAGAGGTGATCGAGATTCGCGCGCACCTCGGGGGCGAGGGCACGCTCCTCGTCGAAGGGACCGCCGGGGGCGAGGCGGATGACGAAGAACGACAGCGTAACGAGGATCAGCAGGGTCGGGACGGTTCCGGCAATGCGGCGGACCGCGTACCCAAGCATCGTGCCCCCCCTACTCGCGAGTAACAACTCTCACCGACGCGCAGCGCCGCTATACCGTACGGGGTTTCGCTGGGCGAACCCCGTCGAGACCTGCGCGAAGCGCATGATAATACTGATATAGTGCCTGGAATATATGGTCAACGTGAGCCCGCGGTTCGACGTATGAAACGAATCCTGGTCGGCATCAAGCGAGTGGTGGATTACAACGTGCGTATCCGGGTCAAGCCGGATGCCAGCGGGGTGATCACCGAGGGGGTGAAGATGAGCGTCAACCCCTTCGATGAGATCGCACTCGAAGAGGCCCTGCGGATCAAGGAGCGGGGCGCCGCCGAGGAGGTGGTCGTCGCGACCATCGGTCCGCTGGATTGCCAGCAGCAGTTGCGGACCTGCCTTGCCATGGGTGCGGACCGCGCGCTGCACGTTCAGGCCGACGGCATCGTCGAGCCGCTCGTCGCCGCTCGTGCTCTGTTGAAGCTCACCGAGCGCGAGCAGCCCTTCCTCGTCATTCTCGGCAAGCAGGCGATCGACGATGACAACAGCCAGACGGGTCAGATGCTCGCCGCGCTCTGGCAGCGGCCGCAGGCGACCTTCGCCTCGAAGGTCGAGCTCGATGGTGAGAAGGCGCGCGTGACGCGCGAGGTCGATGCCGGCCTCGAGACGCTGGAAGTCGACCTGCCGGCGGTGATCACGACGGACCTGCGGCTGAACGAGCCGCGGTACGTCAAGCTCCCTGACATCATGAAGGCGAAGAAGAAGCCGCTCGAGACCCTGACACTCGCAGCGCTCGGCATCGAGCAGCGGCAGCGGCTGAAGCTCACGCGCTTCGAGCCGCCGCAACAGCGGCAGAAGGGCATCAAAGTGAAGGACGCCGCGGAGCTGGTCGCCACTCTGAAGAGCAAAGGCCTGCTGTAAAATTGAGAGTCGTACCCCATTTGACGAAGCGAGCCCCAGGCCGTTCCCTGGCTCGCGGGACCCACTGAGTTACCGGGAGAACGGTGAAAGCGCCGCCAGGCGACCCTCACCCCATCAACTATGAGCAATCGCATTCTGATTGTCGCCGAACACGACGGCGCGCACCTCAATCCCAGCACTGCCAAGTGCGTTACTTGTGCCGCGAGCATCCCGGAAGCGGAAATCACCGTTGCGGTGTGCGCGGCTCAAGCGGGCTCGGTGGCCTCGGAGGCCGCTGCACTCGAGGGTGTCGCGCGCGTACTCGCGGTCGAGCATCCAGCAAACGCTCATCTGCTGGCGGCGACTCTTGCGCCCCAGATTGCAGCGCTGGCCGGCGACTTCACCCACGTGTTGGGACCCTCGACGACCTTCGGCAAGGATTTGATGCCGCGCATCGCCGCCCTTCTCGACACGGCCCAGATCAGCGACGTCATGGCGGTCGAGAGCGCCACGCGCTTCCGCCGGCCAATCTATGCCGGCAATGCCATCGTCACCGTGGAGGTCGACGCCGGTGCCAAGGTCGTGGGCACCGTGCGCACGGCGTCCTTCCAGGCGGCTGCGACGGGCGGGTCGGCTCCCGTCGAGAAGGCGACTCCCAACGCGCAGATCCCCTCGCATACCCGCTTCGTGTCGGTCTCGGCGGCGAAGAGCGATCGCCCTGATCTGCAGACCGCCTCGCGGGTGGTCTCGGGCGGGCGGGCGCTCGGCAGTGCCGATGCGTTCCAATCGCTATACAAGCTGGCTGACAAGCTCGGTGCTGCGGTGGGCGCCTCGCGCGCCGCGGTCGATGCGGGCTACGCCCCGAACGAGCTGCAGGTGGGCCAGACCGGGAAGATCATCGCCCCGGAGCTCTACGTGGCGATCGGGATATCAGGTGCGATCCAGCACCTCACGGGTATCAAGGATGCCCGCACGATCGTCGCCATCAACAAGGATGCGGAAGCCCCGATCTTCGAGGTCGCCGACGTTGGTCTGGTCGGCGACCTCTTCCAGATCGTCCCGGAATTGGAGCGGCTTCTCGGCTAGGGCTACAACTGCCCCAGGACGTGCTCCGCAGCCGAGACCTTGAATTGGCCCGGCTCCTCGACGTTCACGCTCTTGAGCACGCCGTCGTCGACGACGACCGCGAACCGCTGGCCGCGCGTCCCCATCCCGAACTTGCGGGCATCCAGCTCCAGGCCCAGCGCCTTCGCGTAGTCGCCGTTGCCGTCCGCCAGCATGGTGACCTTGTCACCGACGCTCGAGGCCTTGCCCCACGCGTTCATGACGAAAACGTCGTTGACGGACATGCAGGCGATGGTATCGACGCCCTTCGCGCGGATCTGATCGGCGAGCTGCACGAAGCCCGGCAGGTGCTTGGCATCACAGGTGGGTGTGAACGCACCCGGAACGGAGAACAACACCACCTTCTTGCCCTTGAAGAGGTCCTCGGTCGAGACCTCCTTCGGCCCGTCCTTGGTCATCACCTTGAGGGTGCCCGAAGGCATCCGATCGCCTACCTTGATCGCCATGAGAGCTTCTCCTGACTATTGACCGCCCGACTCAGGCCTCACCACCCGAACGGGCTCGCAGGCTCCAGAGGGTCGCGAGCCGCTCGAGGGTCGGATCGCCCTTCACGGACTTGAAGGACTTGAGCGCCGCCGCCTTGTCACCCTTCTTGAGCTCGGCAATGCCGAGCAGCAGCTTCGCTTCCGAGGGGCTCTTCAGCCCGCCCTTGGAGATGCCTTGATTGAGGGCCGTGATCGCCTTGTCGTACTGCTGATAGCCGAAGTAAGCGAGCCCGAGGCCGACGTCCTGTTGGCCATTGCTCGAGGCAGCAGCCTCGCGCGCGTTCTTGTCCAGGGTCTTCTGATCCCGCGCCGAGGCCCGCTTGGCATCGGTGAGCAGGCGCTGCGCCTTACCCTTGGTGCGGGCATCGGGGAAGATGTTCGCCTGCAACCCCTTCTGGATCGCCTGCTCTGCCTCGCCCGGTGAGCCGGCCTCGATCGCGAGCTGCGCGAAGTCAGTGTAGTCCTCCGGACGCTTCAGGACGTTGACCTCGGAGGCGAGGCGATATGTCTGCAGCAGGTTGTGGTCGCTCTTGACCGTCTTGAACATGGAGTAGAGGAGCTGCTGCCAGTACTCGGGCTTCGGGTGGTAGACGACGAGCTGCTGCAGCGCGTCATCGGTGCAATCCTCGTTCTTCAACTTGAGGCAGGCACTGAGGAGGAGCTGCAGGGACTCGTTCGAGGGCGTCACGCCCTTCTTCTGGTCCGCATCGATCTGCGACTTCTCGAAGTGCACCACGCCCTTCCAGTCGTTCTTCAGGTAGTAGGCCTGTGCGACGAGCGTCGGCATCTGGGCATCCGCCCAGCCCTTGTCGATCGCCTGCGTGCCGTACTGAATCGCCTTGTCGTAATTCTTGATCTGGTAGTTGAGCTGCGCGACGGCAACCGTGCGCTGCGGGATCTGATCGGCGGAAAGGAATCCGTCGGTCAACCCCGGCTCGAGCGCCTTGGCGGCCTGCGCGTACTGCTTGGTCCGTACGTAAACATAGCCTTCCATCTCGTGGATGAGGTGCTGCTCGTACGCGCTCTTCTTCGGCATTGCGTCTGCTTCCTGCAGCTTCGCCAGCGCCGTGCTATAATCCTGCTTTCCCAGCGCGTCCTGCGCAGCCTTGAGCGGCTTGCCGACTTCGCGGCTGACGGTGTGCGCGGGCGGGTCCGCAGCCTTAGCCGGCGTGATGCCGGCGAGGCCGGCGCCGCATACCACCGCTGTGCCGAGGGCGGCAGCGGCAACCAGGTTACGTTTCAGCTTCATGAAATCGTCTCGCATGGGGTGATTCACTGCTCTCGATCCCTATTGGGCAAATTCGGAGGTGTTGACGAAGCCGATCTTCGTCATCCGGTTGCGCTGGGCCGAGGCGAGCACTTTCGCCACGACGTCATACTTGGCCATGCCGTCGGGATTCAGATGGATCTCCGGCTGCGGGACCTTGCTCGACTCGCTGGCGAAGTAACCGTCGAGCTGCTGCATCGTGACTGGCGTGCCGTTCCAGACGACGGTTCCATCGAAGTCGATCTCGAGGTCGATCACTTCGGGTTGAACGTTCTGCGGGGGCGGCTGGTTCTGCTGCGGCAGATCGAGCTTCACCGCGTGCGTCATGACCGGCAAGGTGATGATCAGGGTTACGAGCAGCACCAGCAGGACGTCGATGAGCGGCGTCGTGTTGATGTCGCACATTGGGCCCGCGCTCGAGCCCCCGACATTGATGGCCATACTTCAGAGCTCCTCAATGCACCCCGAGCGCGCTACGATCGGGCTCGGTGATGAAGGCTACCTTGACCATCCCGCCGCGCTGCAACTGATAGAGAACGCGTCCGATGGACTTGTAGCTGGCGTTCAGATCGCCGCGGATGTGGATCTCCGGCTGCGGGTTTCTCACCGCCTGCTGCTCGATCAGAGTGAGCAGCTGAGCGTTGTCCGGGATCTTCTTGTCGTCCCAGTACACGTTGCCGGCGACATCCACCGCGATGGTGATGTCCTTGGGCTTGGTCTGCGTCGGAATGTTGTTGGCATTCGGCAGCTTGACCGGGACGGTCTTGGTGATCACGGGAATCGTGATGAGGAAGATGATGAGGAGCACCAGCATGACGTCGACCAGCGGCGTCGTGTTGATGCTGGCCATCACGCCAGGCTCATCGCCCGAATCCTGTCCGACATTCATCGACATAACTGCAAGCTCCTCACACGCCGCGCGCAGCCGGGGTCCAGCCACACCTGCCGCGCGGCCGGCTCAGCCCGGGAGCCGGCTCCGCGCGGTGCGCGGAGCCGGCCCTGCGGCACTCTCGTGATTTCGACTCGTCGCTCACTTGCGGGCGGCAGCAGCGGCGGGAGCGGCAGCCGGACGGGCACCGCTCATCTCCGGGCCGGCGCTGACGCGCGCGCCGCTGACCAGATACGCGTGCAGGTCGCCCGCGAAATTGCGCAGGGCATCCTGCAGGATCTTGTTGCGGCCGAGCAGCCAGTTGTAGCCCCACACCGCGGGCACCGCGACGAACAGGCCGAGCGCCGTCATGATGAGCGCGCCACCGACCGGGCCTGCCACCTTGTCGATGCTCGCCTGACCGGCCAGGCCGATCGCGATGAGCGCGTTCATGACGCCCCACACCGTGCCGAAGAGGCCGACGAACGGGGCGGATGAGCCTACCGTGGCCAGGAAGCCCAGGCCCTTGCTCATGTTGCTGTTGACTTGATCGACCGACCGCTGCAGCGACATGGTGACCCACTCGTGCATGTCGATGCGGTCAGTCAGGCGGCCCTCGTGGTGCGATACGGCGCGCAGCCCGTCCTCGGCGACCACACGGAAGTTATCGCCCTTCTTCAGGCGCTCGACGCCGTCCTTGATGGAAGGCGCAGACCAGAACTGCTTTTCTGCAGCGCGCGCAGACTTCTTGATGCGGCTCTGATCCCACAGCTTCGTCAGGATGATGTACCAGGACATCAGTGACATCAGAAGCAGCAGGGCGACGACACCCTGGGCGACGATGTCGCCGGAGTTCAGGATGCCGGCCAGGCCGTACGGATTGTTGACGGTTGAAATGGCTTGATTACCCATATTTTCCTCGAATCACGAAAGGGCCGCGCTGGACGTTGCGGCATCGAAAGGCAGAGACATAAGGTTTAGAGGGCCAGGAAGTTCAGAAACTGTCGGTGAGCTGGAACTTGATCGGCAGCGCGGTGCATATCGTCACCGCCTGACCGTTACGCGTCTCCGGCGAGAAATGGCCGGAGGTTCCCCTTGCGTAGCGCAGCGCGGCCTGATCGAGCCGCGAGCTGCCGGAGCTCTTCTGAATCTCCGGGTTGCCGACCACGCGGCCACCATCGCCGATGCAGAGCTTCACGAGCGCCGTCCCCTGTTCGCCGAGGCGGCGCGAGGCGTCAGGATAGAACTCGTCCGTCGGCGGCAGGGCGCCCTTGACGGACAGCGGGGTGACGCGCACCGGCGCCGGCGCGGGCGCCGACCTCACCACTTTCTTCACCACGGTGATGGCGTGGGTCTGCGACTCCTGCGGAATGTTGATGTTCACCACCGGAGGCGGGACCTCCACCTGCTGTCGCTGCAGCTCGGGCGGCGGCGGCGGCGGCGGCTTCAGCTGCTCCTTGGTCTGTTGCACGACCGATGTCTGGATGGGGGGCGCGACCATCTCGATGGCCCGCTGGGCCAATCCGGTCGCCAGCACCCACGCGAGGAACACGTGCAGCAGAATGATGGCGAACAGGACGATCGTACGGCGTGTGAAGAGCTGGGTGTCTTGTACGTAAGCGCTCATGAGTTACTGGTCAGGCGTCGCTGTTGCAAGTCCGCAATTGCCGAATCGAAACGTAAGCGGTGCAAAGTAACCGTCTTTCTATCTGCCCGCAAGCGTCCCATCCGGACCCGATCTCGCCGGTGGTGCGGTCCGCCGGCTCGTAGATACCCGTAACATGTGCATGCGCGGCTTCCCGGCCGGCGCACGAAATGGTCCTATCCCCCTCAGAGTGGTTCAGTGTCGCGTCGCCTCGAAAGCACGGAGCCATAGGCGAGCGTCGCCTGCATCTGTGGATGCGTGGGCGAACTCTAACCGCTGCTCCGCACACTGACAACTGCATCACGCTTCGATACTGAACGGCGATTAATCCGATACTGAACGGCGATTGATCCAGCTAGCGGCCTCTCGGTCGGGCTGCCGCGAAAGTCTGTCCGGTTACCGCACCGGCGGATGCGCTGCCGACCAGCCGCGCATATTTGGCCAGCACCCCCGCCGTCGCGAAGGGCTTGCGCGGCTTCCACTTGGCACGCCGCCGACGCAGCTCCGTACCTGAAAGCTGCGCGCGAATCTGCCGTCGCACCGCATCGATGATGATCCGGTCACCGTTGCGCAGCAACCCGATGGGCCCACCCACCGCGGCTTCCGGTGCGATATGTCCAACCACGAACCCGTGGCTGCCGCCGGAGAACCGTCCGTCCGTGATCAGCGCAACCTTGTCTCCCAGGCCGCGGCCAATGATGGCCCCCGTGGGACTGAGCATCTCGCGCATGCCGGGACCGCCTACAGGACCCTCGTTGCGAATGACGACAACATCGCCCGCCCGCACGCGCCCGGAAAGGATGGCTGCGGTTGCCTGCTCCTCCCCGTCGAACACCCGGGCAGTGCCCTCGAAGGCCTCGCCCTCCTTACCGGAGATCTTGGCGACTGCCCCCTCGGGCGCTAGGTTGCCGTAGAGAACGACGAGGTGACTCTCCTTCCTGAGCGGCTGTGAGAGCGGCCGCACGATGTCCTGCCCAGCAATATACGTACCTGTTTCCGCAAGGTTTTCTGCCAGCGTGCGCCCGGTCACCGTCAGGCATTCACCGTGCAGCAAGCCCCCCTCGAGCAGCATTTTCATGAGCGGCTGGATACCGCCGATGGCGACGAGCTCCGACATCAGGTACCGCCCGCTCGGCTTCAGATCCGCGAGCACCGGGACTCTCCTGCCTATTCGAGTGAAATCATCGAGGTGAAGTTTCACCCGCGCCTCATGAGCGATCGCGAGCAGGTGCAGCACCGCATTGGTCGAGCCGCCGAGCGCGATCACGACGGTGATCGCATTCTCGAACGCCTTGCGGGTGAGGATGTCGCGCGGACGGATACCCTGCCGCACCAGCGAGACGGCCGCCTCGGCTGCGCGCCGGCAGTCGCCGCGCTTCTCGGCCCCCACCGCCTCCTGGGCGGAGCTGCCCGGCAGTGACAGGCCGAGCGCCTCGATGGCCGAGGCCATGGTGTTGGCGGTGTACATGCCGCCGCAGCTTCCCGGCCCGGGAATGGCGGTTCGCTCGACCTCGGCGAGCTGCTCGTCGGTGATCCTGCCGGCGGCCCGGGCGCCGACCGCCTCGAACACAGCAACGATGTCGCGGCGTGCCGCGCCGGGTCGGATGGTGCCGCCATAGACGAATACCGCCGGACGGTTGAGTCGCGCCATCGCCATGGCGCATCCGGGCATATTTTTGTCGCAGCCGCCGATCGCAACGAAGCCGTCGAACCCCTCGGCGCCGACCACGGTCTCGATCGAGTCCGCGATCACCTCCCGCGAGACCAGGGAGTAGCGCATGCCCGGAGAGCCCATGGCGATGCCGTCCGAGACGGTGATGGTGTTGAAGAGCACTCCCTTGCCGCCAGCCGCATCGACCCCGGCGACCGCCTCGCGGGCCAGCTCGCCGATGTGCATGTTGCAGGGTGTTACGTTGGCCCAGGTCGAGGCGATGCCGATCTGCGGCTTGGCAAAGTCCTCATCCGTGAAGCCGACGGCCCGCAGCATGGAGCGCGAAGGCGTCTGCTTGATGCCGTCGACCACCAGCCGCGAATGCTCGCGCGGATCAATCCCCCGGGATTTCGTCATTGCCCTGGCCGGCCACTCGAGAGTGAGAGCCGTTTAGCTTAGCACCCGTAGCGCAACCGGATCAGCTCGAAGAGGCTGCGCACGCATTGCGCCTCCCCGCCCACCGGCCGGCCTGGACGCTCCTTGGCGTTCCACGCATAGAGGTCGAGATGCAGCCAGTGCGCCGTCTCGGTGACGAACCGTCTCAGAAACAGAGCAGCGATGATCGAGCCGGCAAACGGTGTCGGAGCGACGTTACCCAGGTCCGCGACCTTGCTCGCAAGCTCCTCGTCATAGCCGGGCCAGAGCGGCAGCGGCCAGACAGGATCACTCTCCTTCTCGCCCACCCGGCGCAGCTCCTCGAGCAGCGTCTCGTTCGGGGAATAGGCCGCGGGCAGCTCCGGTCCGAGCGCCGTGCGGGCGGCGCCCGTGAGCGTTGCCAGATCGATGAGCAGGTCGGGGCGCTCGGCATCGGCCTCCGCCAGCGCATCCGCGAGGACGAGCCGCCCTTCGGCATCGGTATTTCCTACCTCCACCGTGAGCCCCTTGCGGGAGCGCAGCACGTCCCCAGGGCGGTAGGCGGCCCCGCCGATGCTGTTCTCGACGGCTGGGATCAGTACGCGCAGATGCACGGGGACCTGGAGCCGCATGATGAGGTCGGCGAGCCCGAGCACACACGCAGCGCCACCCATGTCCTTCTTCATGAGGAGCATGCCGGCCGAGGTCTTGAGGTCGAGACCTCCGGTGTCGAAACACACGCCTTTGCCGACGAGGGTCACGCGCGGCGCGTCACGTTCGCCCCAGCGCAGATCGATCAGCCGGGGCTCGCGGCAGCTCGCACCTCCTACGGCGCGCAGCATCGGGTAGCCGGCGAGCTCGCCACCGGCGAGCACCTGACAGCGCGCCCCACGGCGCCTCGCCAGATCGAGTGCCGCCTCGGCCAGCTCCTCGGGCCCCATGTCATTGGCCGGGGTGTTGATGAGATCCCGTGCCAGTGCGGTAGCGGACGCAGCCGCATCCGCATATCCGACATCCGCGCCACTCGGCGGCAGCAGCACCGCTCTTGGCGGTTGCGGCCCGTCGAGCCGATAGCGGCTCATCCGATAGGCCCCCATGAGCCATCCAAGGAGGAAGCGCGTAGCCGCATCGGGTGTGAGCGGGGTGGCCAGACGCCACGACTGGGCCGGGAGCCTGTCGGACAGCCCCGCGGAGTGCCAGAGAGTCAGGTCATCGGCGCACGCCAGCGTACCCAGGCCGACCAGCGCGCCGCCGATCTGCCCGTCGGGTCCAGGCAGGCTCAGGACGCGGTGCCGCTCCCCCTGAAACCCGTGTGCCCTCACCCAGGCAGCCACCGCGGCCGGCTGGCCGGCGAGCCAGCCCGGCAGCTCGCCTTCAGTGACGATCCAGAGCGGACGGCTGGCCGCGGCCTCGGCGTTCAGCAACTTCTCTTGGGACACGGGAGCAGCATAACGGACGTCGGATCGCGTTGCTCGGGCCCCTCCTTGGGAGGTGAATCGTTGACAAAGCCGCGACGGATGTGCTCCTATCGATAACATCATTCGCCCTTTTGGCATTCAACCCAGGCACCGAGCCGTGGCACCCGAAGCAGAGATCGCCGTGAGCTGCGTAGCGTCGCGAACGCTACGAGCGCTGCTGCGTCCCCTGCTGGCACTGCCTATTGGAAAGCTGCTCCTTGCGGGCAGCCGGTGCGGGAACCTCGCGCACGCCTGAGACACCCTCGGGCAGGGTGAGAGAAGACACCAAACCCCGCACCGGCTGACGCCGATGCGGGGTTTCGTTTTATTGGCCGTTTATTTTGAATGTTGGGAGTGAGTGAGATGAAGCTCTATTCGCAGAAAGACGTCGACAAGAAAGCCCTGCGTGGCGCGCGCATCGCCGTGCTCGGGTATGGCAGCCAGGGCCGCGCGCATGCGCTCAACCTGAAGGACAGCGGCTTCGATGTCGTCGTCGGGGTGCGCAAGGGCGGAGCAGGTTGGAAGAAGGCCAAAAAGGACGGCCTGGAGGTCGCCGAGCCGGCCGCCGCCGCCCGCGGCGCGGATCTCATCGCCATGCTGGTGCCGGACCTCGCGCAGAAGTCGCTCTACGAGAGCATCGCACCGGCGCTCAAATCCCGCGCCGCCCTGCTCTTCGCCCATGGCTTCAACATCCACTTCAAGCAGGTGAAGCCCCGCAAGGATCTCGACGTCGTGCTGATTGCGCCGAAGGGCCCGGGCGATCTGGTGCGCCGGCAGTACCAACAGGGCCGCGGCGTGCCCTGCCTCATCGCGGTCGCTCAGGACGCAACCGGAAAGGCACACGCCAAGGCGCTGGCGTATGCCCACGGGATCGGTGGCACCCGCGGCGGCGTGCTGGAGACGACATTTGCCGAGGAGACCGAGACGGATCTCTTCGGCGAGCAGGCGGTGCTCTGTGGCGGTGCCACCGAGCTCGTCGTCAAAGGGTTCGAGACGCTCGTCGAAGCGGGCTATCAGCCGGAGGTCGCCTACTACGAGTGCCTGCACGAGCTGAAGCTCATCGTCGATCTGCTGCACGAGGGCGGGTTGCGCAAGATGCACGAGTTCATCAGCGAGACCGCCAAGTACGGCGATCTCACGCGCGGCCCGCGCATCGTCAACGACCGGGTGAAGAACGAGATGCGCAAGGTGCTGAAGGAGGTGCAGACCGGGAAGTTCGCGCGCCAATGGATCGAGGAGAATGCCGCCGGCCGCAAGAGCTATCAGAAGCTCCTCGAGAACGACATCGGGCACCAGATCGAGAAGGTCGGCGAGGCGTTGCGCGCCCGCATGCCCTGGCTCAATGAGCGCGCCTGAGAAGCGGCGCGCCCCACTGAAGGAGATACCCATGGCTCCCCACCCTGACCGAGTACTGATCTTCGATACGACGCTGCGCGACGGGGAGCAATCCCCGGGCTGCAGCATGACGCGCCCCGAGAAGCTGCGCGTGGCGCGTGCGCTGGCGGAGCTCGGGGTCGATGTCATCGAGGCAGGCTTTCCCGCCGCCTCCAAGGGAGACTGGGAGAGCGTCCAGGCGGTCGGCCGCGAGATTCAGGGGCCGATCATCTGCGCTCTGGCGCGCTGCAACCGCGACGACATCGAGCTTGCCGCGCGGGCGCTCGCAGATGCGCCCCGGCGGCGGATTCACGTATTCCTCGCGACCAGCGCCATCCACCGGCAATACAAGCTCAACATGGCGCAGGAGGAAATCCTGCGGGCGGCCATCGAGGGGGTGAGAGTGGCGAAGGGATTCTGCGAGGACGTGGAGTTCTCTCCCGAGGACGCTTCGCGCACGGAGCTCGAGTTCCTCGCCCAGGTGGTCGAGGCCGCGATCGAGGCCGGCGCCACCACGGTCAACATCCCGGATACGGTGGGGTATACGGTTCCGGATGAATTCGCGGAGCTCTTCCGCTATCTGCGCAAGAACGTGCGCGGAATCGACGCCATCCGTCTCTCGGTACACTGCCATGACGACCTCGGCATGGCCGTTGCCAACAGCCTGACGGCGGTGGTCGCAGGCGCGCGGCAAGTGGAGTGCACCATCAACGGCATCGGCGAGCGCGCGGGCAACTGCTCGCTCGAGGAAGTGGTGATGGCCCTGAAGACGCGCGCCGCCTTCTTCAACGTCACGACCGGCATCCAGACCAACCGGCTCTATCCGACGTCACGGCTGGTTTCGAGCATCACCGGCATGCCGGTGCCGCGGAACAAGGCGGTCGTCGGTGAGAATGCGTTCGCCCACGAGGCGGGGATTCATCAGCACGGCGTCCTGCGACATCACTCGACGTACGAGATCCTGCGTCCCGAGGACGTCGGCCTCTCGCGCAGCCACCTCGTGCTGGGCAAGCACAGCGGCCGGCATGCCTTCCGCGATCGGGTGAAGGCGCTCGGATTCGAGCTCGATGAAGCCGAGCTCAACAGAGTATTCGAGGAATTCAAGGCGCTCGCCGACAAGAAGAAGGAGCTCTTCGACGGCGATATCGAGGCGCTGGTGCTGCGGGCGGAAGGCAGCGCAGCCGGGCCCTGGAGCCTCACCAGCCTCGATACGATGGCCGCGAGCAATGCGCCCGCGACTGCGATGGTGCAGCTGCGGCATGCAGATGGGCGCACCGTGGAGCGCAAAGCCTCGGGCGACGGTCCGGTCGATGCTGCGTTCAAGGCAATCGAGGCGGCCACGGGCATCGGCGTCATGTTGCGCAAGTTCGAGATTCGCGGTGTCACCGAGGGTGAGGATGCGCAGGGCGAGGCGGTGCTCTACGTGGAATACAACCAACGCAGCTACCGCGGCTCGAGCGTGAGTACCAACATCGTCGAGTCGAGCACCAAGGCCTTCCTCGAGGTCATCAACCGCATCGAGCTGGCCCAGGCCGGCGGTCGCGCGCGCGAGGAGCGCAGCGGCGCTGCACCCGCGGCTCAGGCGGCCGTATAGGAGAGGACTGCCGATGAGCTCCGCGCCGCAGACCCTGTTCGAGAAAGTATGGCGCCGCCACGAGGTGGCGGCGGAAACGTCCGACACGCCTGCCGTCCTTTACATCGACCTGCATCTCATTCACGAAGTTACCTCGCCACAGGCTTTCACGGTGTTGCGTGAGCGGGGCCTCGGCGTGCGGCGGCCGCAGCTGACCTTCGCCACCATGGACCACTCCACTCCGACCCGCACGGAGCAGGTCTTCGGCGGCGCGCCGATCGCCATCGAGGCAGCGGCCCGGCAGGTGCGCGAGCTCGAGGTCAACTGCGAGGCCTTCGGCGTGGAGCTTCTCGGCCTGCGCCACGCACGCCGCGGCATCGTGCACATCATCGGGCCGGAGCTGGGCCTCACCCAGCCCGGCAAGACCGTGGTCTGCGGCGACAGCCATACGAGCACTCACGGCGCCCTGGGCGCCCTCGCCTTCGGCATCGGCACGACGGAGGTGGGCCACGTGCTCGCCACCCAATGCCTCCTGCAGCGAAAGCCGCGTACTCTGGCCATCAACGTCAGCGGCAGGCTCGGGGCCGGTGTGACCGCCAAGGATCTGATCCTGGCCATCATCGGCCGGATCGGAGTCTCGGGCGGCACCGGCCACGTCATCGAATACCGCGGTGAGACCATCACTGCACTCGACATGGACGAGCGCATGACGGTCTGCAACATGTCCATCGAAGCCGGCGCACGCGCCGGCATGATTGCTCCCGACGAGACGACCTACGCTTATCTCGCCGGCCGCCCGCGCGCGCCGCAGGGCGATGCCTGGGAGGAGGCGCTCGGCGAGTGGCGGCAGCTGCCGACCGATGCCGATGCCCGGTTCGACCAGGAGATCGCCATCGACGCTTCGACTCTGGAGCCGATGGTCACGTACGGCACCAATCCCGGCATGGTGATGCCGATCTCGGCGGTGATTCCGCAACGCCCGGGAGATGCGGCGTTCGCAAGGTCACTCGCCTACATGGGGTTCGAGCCGGGCCGCCCGGTCGCCGAGCAGCCGGTCAATGTAGTGTTCGTCGGCAGTTGTACCAACGGGCGCCTCTCGGACCTGCGCGATGCAGCCTCGCTCCTGCGAGGACGCAAGGTGGCACCGGGGGTGCAGATGCTGGTGGTTCCGGGCTCGCAGGAGGTCAAGCGCGAGGCGGAGGCCGAAGGGCTGCACCAGGTATTTCTGGAAGCCGGCGCGCAGTGGCGCGAGTCCGGCTGCTCGATGTGCCTGGGCATGAACGGCGATCTGGTCCCGAAGGGGCAGTACGCCGTCAGCACGAGCAACCGCAATTTTGAAGGTCGTCAGGGGATAGGCGCGCGGACGCTGTTGGCTAGTCCGCTGACTGCCGCGGCCTCCGCCGTCCGCGGGTGCGTCACCGATCCCCGCGAGCTGATGTAGGAGCCCACGAGTGAGCCCGTTCAAGATCCTGCGCTCGCGCACGGCAGTGTTGCCGGCGAGAGATGTCGACACCGATCAGATCATCCCGGCGCGCTTTCTGACCACGACGACCCGCTCCGGGCTCGGCGCGCACCTGTTCGCCGACTGGCGCTATGGCGGCGATGGCGCGCCGAATGCGGATTTCGTGCTCAACCGCCCAGAGGCGCAAGGGTGCGCAATCCTCGTGGCGGGCAACAACTTCGGCTGCGGCTCCTCGCGCGAGCATGCGCCGTGGGCGCTCACCGACTACGGCTTTCGCGCGGTGGTGAGCACGCAGATTGCGGATATCTTCCGCAGCAACTCACTCAAGAACGGCCTGCTGCCGGTGGTCGTCGACCCCGCGTCGCACGAGTGGCTGATGGGGCATCCCGGCGCAGACGTCACGATCGACCTGGAGACGACGACTCTGACGCTGCCTACCGGTCGGACGGTGCGCTTTGCGCTCGAGCCGTTCGCACGCTACTGCCTGATGAATGGCGTCGATCAGCTCGGCTTCCTGCTCGCGCGCGAGCAGCAGATAAGCGACTACGAGCGGCGCTCGGGTGCAGCGGTTGGAGGCGCGATCGCAAGATGAGAGCGAGGATAGCCGTTCTCCCCGGCGATGGGATCGGGCCGGAAGTCATCGCGCAGGGACTGCGCTGCCTGCGCGCCATTGCGGATGCATACGGACACGAGTTTGCCCTCACCGAGCTGCCGTTCGGGGGGGCGGCCATCGACCTTTGCGGCAACCCGCTGCCAGAAAGCACCTTGAAGTCCTGTCTCGATGCGGATGCCGTGCTGCTCGGCGCCATCGGGGGCCCCAAATGGTCGGCGCCCGAGGCGAAGGTGCGCCCGGAGCAGGGGCTCCTCGGGCTGCGCAAGGCGCTGGGCGTGTATGCGAATCTGCGGCCCGTCAAGGTGCATCCCGCCCTGCTCTCTTCTTCCACCCTGAAGGCGGAGATCCTGGAGGGCGTCGATCTCGTGTTCGTGCGCGAGCTCACCGGTGGAATCTACTTCGGTGAGAAGCGGCGGGATGCGCGAGCGGCCACGGATGTCTGTACCTACACCGTGGAGGAAGTAGAGCGGATCGTGCGGACGGCGGCCCGGCTCGCTCGACAGCGGCGGCGCCAGCTCGTATCGATCGACAAATCGAACGTGCTCGAAACCTCACGCCTGTGGCGCGAAGTGACCATGCGGGTGATGCGGGCGGAATTCCCGGACGTGTCGCTCGAGCACATGCTGGTCGACTCGGCGGCGATGCATCTCATCCGGCGGCCGCGCGACTTCGATGTGCTGGTGACCGAGAACATGTTCGGTGACATCCTCACCGACGAGGCCTCCATGTTGGCGGGATCGCTGGGACTGCTGCCCTCGGCGTCCCTGGGCGATGGCAGCCGCGGACTCTATGAGCCCATCCACGGCTCCGCGCCAGACATCGCAGGTCAGGGCATCGCCAACCCCTGTGGCGCGATCCTGAGCGTCGCCCTTCTCCTCAGATACTCGCTCGCGCTCGAGACAGAAGCGGCCGCGCTCGAGGGCGCCGTGACGCAAGCCATCGAGCAGGGAGTGCGCACTGCGGACGTTGCCATCGACCGGGACAAGGCCTCATCCACTCAGCGGTTCGGGGACGCGGTGCTGAGCGCGCTTCGAGCGTACAGCGAGAACAGAGTCAGCTGAGCTGCTTGCGCCCCTCTCCTTGCGCGATGACGGTCCAGTGGGCGTCATCGTTGGACTCTTCGATCCGGAGCGTCACCTTCGTCGCCGACTCGTAGTGATAGATGACGCGATAGCTCATCTTTCCGGCTTTGCCGTCGTAGGTCCAAGTACGGCCTGAAACGGTCATGCGCCCGATGAAAGGACTGGCGCCATCACCTCCGGATCCGAACGCTTCGTAATGCCAGTAACTCCTGTCATTGGCGTTGTACGTGCTGATCGCCAGTGACTTGACGACCCCGTCGGGCCCGTTCATGGTAAAACTGCACGCCATGAACGCGTTGTTGGCCGACCACCCGCATTGTTCCAACCAGGTCCAGCGGCCGGCCTTCTGGTCGGCCGTCGCCGCATTCATCCAGTGATACAGCCAGGTCCCGGCAGCAATGCTCAACGGCCGCAGCTCCGCGGGAAAACTTTGCGTATTGGCGCCGCCGGCGGCTGCAGCCGAGGCGAGAACGATCAGTGGCTTCGGGGACGAGGAACGCATGCGCCGCACGTTCATGCGGCGTCTGCGCGTGTCACCCGCAGGCTATCGGAAGCAGTTGGGAACGGAGGTCGGACGCTAGATCCGCTTTTCCGGCTCGCAGGGGCCAGGTCCGGGCACCGCTCAGCAGGCAGCGGCCAGCGCTTCCCTTCGGAGCGAGCGGGCATGCGCTGCGCGCTCGAGCGCAGCGGCGAGATCGGACCGCAGATCCTCGAGCGCCTCGATCCCGACGGAGAGCCGGATGAGGCCATCGGCCAGGCCTGCCTTCAGGCGCGCCGCGGGGTCCATCGCCGCGTGGGTCATGGTGGCCGGATGCGCGATGAGGCTCTCGACGCCGCCGAGCGATTCCGCGAGCGAGAAGCACGCGAGGTCGGAGCAGAAGGCTCTGACCGCATCGTGGCCGCCCTCGAGCTCCAGAGTGACGATGGCGCCGTAGCCGCGCTGCTGGCGGCGGGCGATCTCGTGGCCGGGGTGCGTC
Organism: Steroidobacteraceae bacterium; assembly: GCA_035652555.1. Lineage (GTDB taxonomy): Bacteria > Pseudomonadota > Gammaproteobacteria > Steroidobacterales > Steroidobacteraceae > 13-2-20CM-66-19. The sequence continues at coordinate 20,738 of DASRDO010000042.1, forward strand.
GCGAGGCCCGGGTAGTAGACATGCCGGACGCCTGGCTGGCCGGCCAGCCATTGGGCGAGTCCGGTGGCGTTGCGGCCGTGATGCTCCATGCGCGCGTGCAGGGTGCGCAGGCCCCTCAGTGTCAGGTAGCTGTCGAACGGAGCGCCCGTGATCCCCAAGCAGTTGGCCCACCAGATGAGCTGCTCGTGCATCTCCTTGCTTCGGGCCACGACGGCACCGCCAACCACATCGCTGTGGCCGTTCAGGTACTTCGTCGTCGAGTGCACGACGAGGTCTGCGCCGAGGGTGAACGGCTGCTGCCAGACGGGTGACAGGAAGGTGTTGTCGACCGCGACGAGCGCACCAGCCGCGTGGCCGAGCGCGACGAAATGCTCGATATCGGTGATCCGCAGCAGCGGATTGCTCGGCGTCTCGATCCAGAGGAGCGCCGCGGGCTTGGCGAGCGCGGCTTTGACGGCCGCGAGATCGCCGAAGTCGATGAATTCGACGCTGCGCTCGCCGCGGCGTCGCCAGGCGTCGAACAGCCGGTAGGTGCCGCCATAACAGTCGTGCGGCGCAACGATGCGCCCGCCGGCCGGAATGAGATAGCCCACGAGCGTGATCGCGGCCATGCCGGTCGCGGTCACGACGGCCCCGGTGCCCAATTCGAGCTTTGCGATCGCCTCGCCGAGCAGATCGCGCGTGGGGTTCGCCGAGCGCGTGTAGTCATAACAGCGCTTCTCGCCGAACCCGCGGAACGCGAAGGTGGAAGTCAGATGAATCGGCGGCACCACCGCGCCGGTGACGTCATCGGACTCGAGGCCCGCGCGCACGGTCTGCGTGACCTGATCGGCGGAGTGGCGGCGTGTCAGCTTGCTCATGGGTCAATTACTCTCCAACGCCGCGGCAAAGAGGCCGCGAAGCTGCTGCGATTCCTTGAGAAAGGCGTCGTGCCCGTAGATCGAGGAAATCTCGTGAAAGCGCCCGGATCCGAGGCGCGCAACCATGCCGCGGACGTCGGCGACCGGGACCAGCTGGTCCTCGCGCACGGCGACTGCCGTCGTCGGAACGAAGATCCGGCCCGCATCGATGCGATGCAGATCGATCGATTCCGACAGGCAAAGAAAGGACTCAGGCCGATGGCGTGCCGCAAAGTCGCTGCCGCGGGCCATGAGATAACGCTCCACCGGGAAGACGAAGCGCTCGGACTCGAGCGCCGGCAGGCCGGCGAAGCGCGCTGCGAGCTCCTCGGCGCTGCGGTAAGTCGCCATGCCTAAGGCCCGCGCCAGCTTGAGTCCGTCGGCGGCACGGCCGCTGGCAGTCGTGATCCGCACGATCTCGCGTTGGACGCTGCGCCACGCGGTGGCGAGGGGATGCGGGCGGTCCGCCGCACACAACACGATCAACCGCCCCACTCGCTCCGGGTACCGCTCGCCAAAGGCGAGCGCGACCATCCCGCCGTAAGAGCCGCCGGTGATCGCGCGCAGCGACTTGATGCCCAGATGATTGAGGAGACGCAGGAGGAGCTCGGCCTGGTCATAGCTCGAGACGCTCGGGAACCGCTCGCCACCGCGAGGCCCGGTGGTCTCGCCACTGCCTCCCAGGTAGTCGAAGCTCAGAACCCGGAATCGATGGGTATCGAGCGCCTGGCCGGGTCCGGCGACTTCCGACCACCAGCCGCCGCGCTCGTGGTCGCAGTGGCGGAGCTCGGCACCGGCGGGGTCATCGAGACACGCGCGCCGGCCCGCGGAAATTCCTCCCAGCGCGCAGATGACCGGCGCGTTGGCCGGCCCGACGAGGCGCCAGGCAAGGTGCACACCGCTCAGTCGCCCGCCATGGTAGAGGACCGTCTCGCCGGGGATTTCGAGCACCCCCTCGCGTACCGTGGGGTCGGCGGCCGGGAGCACGGGCGCACGAATCCCCGCAGGGATCATGACCGGCTCGGCAGTGGCGTTCATCGGAAGCTCCGCATTCAATATGGCCCGGTCTCACCGGCCCTCCTGCGGAGCACCCACCAGGATGCTGGCGGGTTCGTTGCGTCCATCCCGGTCGCGCCAAGGTGACGGCGCGGCAAGGCTACGCAAACCGCTCATCTGTCGTCCGGCTGCTGCCCAGTGGGCGGCGCAGCTCGAACCGCAGGAGTTGGCACCTTTCCAGGATGGTTGGTCCTGGCGGTTGCCCCGGCGTCTAAGGGCCTAATCCCTCAGCCGGTCTCGATGAGTGCGGGCAGTTTAGGGTGCGGATATGCAACACGTCAAGTGAGGCGCCGGCGACGCCCGTGACTTCGTGATGCTGATCGCAGAGGCAAACCTCTGGCCTCGGGCCCGGCACTCGTGCTAATGTACTAGCGCGCTATTACATTGAGACAGCATGAAGAGCCACCGCAGCCTCACGCCCCGCCAGGAGGCGCTCGCCGAGCGCAATCTCTGCACGGCCATTGCCAGCCTGCGCGGTGCCGAGGAAGTCCGCGCCTTCTTCCGCGATCTGTGCACGCCCGCGGAGCTGCAGGCGATGGCGGATCGTTGGGCGGTGGTGGACTACCTCGGGCGCGGCCTGCCCTACCGCGAGATCCACCGGCTGACCGGCGTCAGCGTGACGACCATCGGTCGCGTGGCGCGCTTCCTCGCCGCCGGCAACGGCGGTTACGCCCTCGCCGCCTCCAGGTTGGACAAGACTCGTCCGCAAACCGAAGTGCCCCGCCATGGATGAGTTGCGTCTGAAGCTCGCCATTCAGAAGTCGGGCCGACTGACCGAGCCGTCGCTCGACCTGCTGATGCGTTGTGGTCTCAAGGTCTCACGCGGCAAGGATCAGCTGATGGCCTACGGGGAGAACATGCCGCTCGATGTGCTCTTCGTGCGCGACGATGACATCCCCGACCTCGTGCAGGAGGACGTCTGCGATCTCGGGCTGGTCGGACGCAACGTGCTGGAGGAAAAGCGCCTGGAGCTCGCGGCACGCGGCCACCAGGCGCGCTTCGAGCAGATACGCACGCTCGATTTCGGCCGCTGCCGTCTCTCGCTCGCCGTGCCGGACGGCACATCGTACGAAGGTCCGCGCAGCCTGCGCGGCAAGCGCATCGCCACGACGTACCCGCACCTTCTCGAAAGATACCTGCGCGAGCGCGACATCAGCGCCGAGATCGTCATGCTCTCAGGCGCAGTGGAAATCGCGCCCCGGCTCGGGCGCGCCGATCTCATCTGCGATCTGGTCTCCACCGGCTCGACCCTGCAGGCCAATCACCTGCGCGAGGTGGAGACGGTACTCGAGAGTCATGCGGTGCTCATCCGCACGCCGCTCGAGCTGCCACCGGTCAAGGATGAATGGGTGCAGCGGCTGTTGCTGCGCATCGATGGCGTGCAGCAGGTCCGTGAGAGCAAGTACATCATGCTGCACGCACCGCGCGCCGCGCTCACCGAGATCCGCAGGCTCCTGCCGGGCAGCGAGTCACCGACCATCATTCCGCTCGAGGGCTCGCCCGACAAGGTGGCAATCCATGCCGTCTGCCGCGAGAACATATTCTGGGAGACGCTGGAGAGCCTGAAGAAGGCTGGCGCGAGCGCGCTCCTCGTGCTTCCGGTCGAGAAGATGCTGGCCTGAGCCATGCGAATCCTCCACTGGGAAGCGCTCTCCGCCAGCGAGCGTCGCGCAGCACTCACACGCCCCGCTCAGCGGGCCCGCATCGAGATCGAGGCGCTCGTGCGTGACGTCATCGCCAACGTGCGCGCCGGCGGCGATGAAGCCCTGCGCGCCTATACGCAGCGCTTCGATGGCGTCGAGCTGACGGCCTTAGCTGTCAGCGCGGAGGAATTCTCGCAGGCGGAGCGTAAGCTGACCTCGGAACAGCGCTCGGCGCTCGAATGCGCAATCGACAATGTCGAGCGGTTCCACCGTGCACAAAGGCTCGAGGCGCTGACCCTGGAAACGATGCCGGGAGTCCGTTGCGAGCGCATCGTTCGCCCGATCTCGTCCGTGGGCCTCTACGTGCCTGCAGGCTCAGCCCCGCTCCCCTCGGCGGTAGTCATGTTGGCCGTGCCCGCGCGCATCGCCGGCTGTCCGCAACGGATCCTCTGCACGCCGCCGGGCCGCGGCGGCGGGGCCGATCCGGCCGTGCTGGTGGCGGCCAGACTCTGTGGCATCGAATCGGTGCTCAAGGTCGGCGGCGCACAAGCCATTGCCGCACTGGCGTATGGCACCACGAGCGTCCCCAAGGTCGACAAGATCTTCGGTCCGGGCAACGCCTGGGTGACCGCCGCCAAGCAGGCGGTGGCGGGCGACCCTGCCGGTGCGGCCTGTGACCTGCCCGCGGGCCCGTCTGAAGTGCTGGTGATCGCCGATGAGACGGCCCGCGCCGAATTCGTGGCTGCGGATCTGCTCGCCCAGGCCGAGCACGACCCTCAGGCGCAGGCGATCCTCGTCACTCCGAGCCGCACGATCGCCGAGGCGGTCGTAGCGGCGACCGAGAGCCAGGCGAGGGTCCTCTCCCGCCGCTCGATCCTCGAGCAATCGCTCGCCGACAGCCGCTGCATCGTGGTGAGTGATCTCGAGAGCGCCCTCGAGGTCGCCAACGACTATGCTCCCGAGCACCTCATCCTCGAGGTGCGCGAGCCGCGCCGCTGGCTCGCCAGGGTCGCGAGCGCCGGCTCGGTGTTTCTCGGCGCCTGGTCGCCGGAGCCGCTGGGGGACTACTGCTCGGGGACCAACCATGTGCTGCCGACCTACGGCTATGCGCGCGCCTACAGCGGGCTCTCGGTGCTCGATTTCGTCAAACGGATCACCGTACAGGAGCTCACGCCCGACGGCCTGCGTGCACTCGGCCCCATCGCCGTCTCGCTGGCGCGCCTCGAAGGACTCGACGCGCACGCCGGTGCCGTGACGCGGCGGCTGGCAGCTCTCGATTCCGACACGGGGGCGGCGCCCCTCGCCCGGAGCGGCTCGTGAGTTGGGTCCACGAGCTCGCACGAGCCGACATCGTGGCCCTGCGGCCGTACGAGCATGCCGCCTGGGAGCCCGGCCTCGAGCGCCTGCACGCCAATGAGCTGCCCTGGCGCCCCGCGGACGATCGCTCGCGCGCAGGGCTCAACCGCTACCCCGAGCCGCAGCCGCGCGCGCTCATCGAGCGCCTGGCGCAGCTCTACTCCGTCGCCCCGACTGCCATCCTCGCCGGGCGCGGGAGCGACGAGGCGATCGACCTGCTCACCCGGGCATTCTGCCGCGCGGGCCGGGACGCGGTTCTCGTATGCCCGCCGACTTTCGGCATGTACTCGGTATGCGCGCGCATCCAGGGGGCCGAGGTCGCGCAGGTGCAGCTCCTCCGGGAGACCGGCTTTGCACTCGACGAGGACGCGCTGCTCGAGCGATGCACGGCCAATGTCAAACTGGTCTTCCTCTGCTCTCCCAACAATCCGACCGGGAACCTTCTGGATGAGGCTGCCATCCAGCGCATCGCCCGCCGACTCACCGGACGGGGGCTGGTGGTCATCGACGAGGCCTACGTCGAGTTTGCCGGACGGCCCAGCCTCACGAGGCTCGTGACGGAGCTGCCCAACCTGGCGATCCTGCGCACTCTGTCCAAGGCGTACGGACTGGCCGGGGCGCGCTGCGGCGCACTGATCGCCGATCCGGAAATCATCGCGCTGCTGCGCAAGATCATCCCGCCATACGCCATTCCGCAGTTGACGCTGGAAGCAGTGCTCGATCGCCTGACGCCCGCGGCACTCGCGCACTCACGCGCGCGCCTCGAGGAGTTGCTGCAGGAGCGCGAGCGCCTGCTGCGCGCGCTGCCGCGGCTCACACGGGTCGCGCGAGTCTGGCCGACTGCAGCCAACTTCATCCTCGTGGAGCTCGAGGATGCGGGCGCTGCTCTGGCGCGCGGGCGCGAAGCGCGCCTTCTGGTACGTGATGCCCGCGGATACCCCGGTCTCGGGCACGCGCTGCGCATTACCGTGGGAACCCCGGAGCAGAACGGCCGGCTGCTGGAGGCATGGTCGTGACAGACCGGCCCACGGCGGTGCTGTTCGTCGATCGCGACGGCACTCTGGTGGAGGAGCCGCCGGATCAGCAGATCGACTCGTTGGACAAAGTGCGCTTCATGCCGGGGGTCTTTGCCGCGCTGGCGGACCTCACGCAGCACGGCTACCGGCTGGTCCTGGTCAGCAACCAGGATGGCCTGGGCACGCCGTCATTTCCGCGGGCCGCATTCGAGCCGGTGCAGCACTTCATTCTCGAGGCTTTCCGCTCACAGGGAATCGAATTCGACGCGGCCTTCGTCTGTCCGCACTTCGAGGCGGACGGCTGCGGCTGCCGCAAGCCCAACACCGGGCTGGTGGCGGAATATTTTCGCGCGACCGACGTCGACCGCGCCGCGAGCGCGGTCGTGGGCGATCGTGACACCGACCTCGAATTCGCGGCCAAGCTCGGCCTGCGCGGCGTGCGGGTGCGCCGCCACGGAGGATCCGAAGAGACCTGGGCCGCGGTCGTCCGGACGCTGACCGCCAGGCGCGCCCAGGTTGGCCGGCGCACACGTGAAACCGACATCGATGTGCGGGTGAGCCTCGACAGCCCCGCTCCCCTTCACATCGGCACGGGCATCGGCTTCTTCGATCACATGCTCGAGCAGCTCGCCCGGCACGGAGGCTTCTCCCTGGAGCTCACCTGCCGGGGCGACCTCGAGATCGACGAGCATCACACCGTCGAGGACTGTGCGTTGGCGCTCGGAGAGGCGCTGCGGCGGGCGCTCGGCGACAAGGTGGGCATTGCGCGCTACGGTTTCCTCCTGCCGATGGACGAAGCGCAGGCGCAGGTTGCAATCGATCTTTCGGGGCGGGCATTCGCCCGCTTCTCGGGCCGCTTCGACCGCGAGTCGGTGGGGGGACTGCCGACGGAGCTGGTGCCGCACTTCTTCCGCTCGCTGGCCGAATCCCTCGGTGCTGCGGTACACGTGACGGTGACGGGGGAGAACAGTCACCACATGATCGAGGCCTGCTTCAAAGGCGTCGGCCGGGCCCTGCGCCAGGCACTGAAGCGCGAGAGCCGCGAGCTGCCGAGCACCAAGGGCGTGTTGTAATGGAAGCCGTGATCATCGATAGCGGCGGCGCCAATCTCGCCTCGCTGCAATTCGCCTTCGAGCGGCTCGGGGCCCGCACCCATGTGAGCTCCGACGCGCGGGAGATCGCCTCTGCGCCGAGGGTCGTGCTCCCCGGGGTGGGATCGGCAGGCGATGCGATGCAGCGGCTGCGCCGATCGCAGATCGCGGCAGTGTTGCCGACCCTTGGCCAGCCGCTGCTCGGTATCTGCCTCGGGATGCAATTGCTCTTCGAGGGCTCGGCGGAAGGGTCGACCGCCTGCCTGGGAATCCTTCCCGGGATGGTGCGGCGGCTCGCGGCGAGCCGCGAGCGGCCGGTACCGCACATGGGCTGGAATCAACTGGCTCACGCCCGGCCGGATCCGTTGCTCGAGGGGATCGAGGCCGGAGCGTACTTCTATTTCGTGCACAGCTACGCGGTACCCGATTGCGAGGTAACGGTCGCGCGGACGGAGTATGGCGAGCCGATCTCCGCTCTCGTGCGACGCGACAATTTCTGCGGAACCCAGTTTCACCCGGAGCGGTCCGCCTCCGCCGGCGCGCGGCTCTTGAGTAATTTCCTGAGGTTAAAGTGAAGGCGCGAAGGTCACCCGGCCGATGCTGTTGATTCCTGCCATTGACCTGCGCGGCGGGCGCTGCGTGCGCCTCTACCAGGGGGACTTCGCAGTGGAAACCCGCTACCAGTACTCGCCCCTCGAGCTGCTGGAGAAATACCGGGCACTCGGCGCATCGTGGGTGCACGTGGTGGATCTGGACGGGGCACGCGACGGGCTGCTCGGCAATCGCGAAGTCATCGCCGCCCTGGCGGCGCACCGAGGACCCCGCCTGCAGGTCGGCGGCGGCATCAGGTCGGCCGAGCTCATCGAGGATCTGCTCACCTCTGGGATCGAGCGGGTGATCGTCGGCAGCGCCGCGGTGGAGCGGCCGGATGAGGTCATCGACTGGGCGAGCCGGTTCGGCGCGGAGCGAATCTGCCTCGCGCTCGATGTCCGCCACGACGCGTACGGCGAGCCGCAGGTGCGAACCCGCGGCTGGAGAGCCGGCGCCGCGATCACTCTCTGGGAGGCGCTCGCTGCCTATCCGCCGGCAGCGGTGCGTCACGTTCTTTGTACCGACATCGAGCGCGATGGTGCCCTCACCGGACCCAGCCTCGAGCTCTATCGCGATGGCGTGCGCCGCTTTCCGGATATCGCCTGGCAGGCCTCTGGCGGCGTGCGGGATGCGGCCGACCTCGAGGCGCTGGCGGCAACCGGTGTTGCCGCGGCGGTGAGCGGCAAGGCCTTGCTCGAAGAGCGCATCAGACCCGAGGAGCTGCGACTATTCTTGCCCGACGCATCATCCCCTGCCTCGACGTCCGCGACGGTCAGGTCGTAAAGGGCGTGCGCTTTCGCGACCACCGAGTCGTGGGCGACATCATCGAGCTCGCTACGCGGTATCGCGACGAGGGCGCGGATGAGCTCGTCTTCTATGACATCACCGCAAGCCCGCAGCAGCGCTCGGTGGACCGCGCATGGGTACGTCGGGTCGCGCAGATCCTCGACATTCCGTTCTGTGTGGCGGGCGGCATCCGCTCGGTGCGTGATGCCGAAGAGGTCCTCAACGCCGGCGCAGAGAAGGTGTCGATCAACTCGCCGGCCCTCGCCGACCCGCAGCTCATCGGCGCGCTGAGCAGGCGCTTCGGCTCGCAATGCGTCGTCGTGGGCATCGACAGCCGCCGGGCCAGTGACGGTTACCGCGCGTATCAGCTCACCGGCGATCCGGAACGTACGGGCGACTCGGGGCGGGAGGTGCGCTCATGGGTGCGCGAAGTGCAGGAGCGCGGCGCGGGCGAGATCGTTCTGAACTGCATGGGAAGCGATGGCGTGCGCGAAGGGTATGACATCGAGCAGCTGCGAGCCATCCGGGAAATCTGCCGGATACCGCTCGTCGCCTCGGGCGGCGCCGGCACGATGGCGCATTTCACCGCGGTGTTTCGTGAAGCCGGCGTCGATGCGGCGCTCGCTGCCAGCGTCTTTCACACCGGGACGATCGCCATCCCCGCGCTCAAGCGCACTCTGCGTGCAGCGGGAATCGAGGTCCGCCCATGAGTCCGGGATCGGCACACGGCGCATCGCTCACCCTGGCGGACGCCGATTCTCTCGACTTCGACAAGAGCGGCGGCATCCTGCCTGCCATCATCCAGCACGCCGAGACCGGCGCCGTGCTGATGTTGGGCTACATGAGCCGCGAGGCGCTCTGCGAGACCCTCACGCGCCGGCACGTCGTCTTCTTCAGCCGCAGCCGGCAACGCCTGTGGGAGAAAGGCGAGACTTCGGGTCATACCCTCGAGCTCATCGACGTGCGCACCGATTGCGATCGGGATGCGCTGTTGGTCACCGCGCTGCCTGCCGGCCCCGTCTGCCATCTCGAGACCGCCACCTGCTTCGGTGTTGACTCGCCCGCCGCCGGCAGCCGGCTCGCCTTTCTCGGCGCTCTCGAGGGCGTGATCGCGCGGCGCCTGGCCGATCGACCCGAAGACAGCTACACCGCACGGCTGTATGCCCAGGGGCCGAAACGCATGGCGCAAAAAGTCGGCGAGGAAGGCCTGGAGGTCGCGCTCGCTGCCGTAGCGGCATCCGATCGCGAGCTCATCGCCGAGTCCGCCGACCTGCTCTATCACCTGCTGCTCCTGCTCGCGAGCCGCGGCCTGCGGCTCGAGCAGGTGATCGCGGAGCTCGAGTCCCGGCACGCGCATCATCGCCGCTGCGCTCCCCGCGCAGACTGAGCTTTCTCACCCCGCGCACACCCGACAACACCGCCGAGCTGACAGCCTCGCCGACGGTTTGTTTGATACCAGGCTCGCGCCCGAGCCTAGTTGCTGCTTGCGGGAACGAATCTGGCGACATGTCGTCGTGACCCGACAAGGTTGGCAATCGCGCCGACAGCGGATGGGGGAATCAACCATGAAGTATGGTCTCGCTTTGGGAGCTCTGCTCCTCTTCGCCGCCAGCGCGGTACATGCGCAGGAGCCGCGATCCAACGACAGCACCACTGCAATCGAGGCCATGGGCGGCAACAGCGTCGTGCAGCTACGCTACCTCGCTCCATCTCCATGGGAGGTGACCGGCCCCGGGCGCAGCGATCTCGACTACGGGTTCCTGCTCTCCGAGAGCCGCGACATCATCGCCTCGGCGGCCCTGATGTTTCACACCAACCTCAACCTGGTCCCCGGACTCAAGATCGACGTCGGGCCGCAGGGCTATCTCGCGCTGCTCTCCGGGGTCAACAAGACGGACGTCTTCGCCGTCGCCTTCGGCGCAAGCGCGCGCTACGCCCTCCTGCCCCGCTGGGGAATCGCAGCCTTCGGCAGCGGGTTCTACTCGCCCGGAGTGCTGACCTTCGGCTCGGCCCACAACCTCTATGACTTCACCGCAGGCGCCGAAGTGCAGTTCACGCCGCGCCTGACCGGTCTCGCGGGTTACCGCTGGCTCAAGTTCACGACCGTCGGCGAGCCCGACGTGCGGGTGCAGAACGAGGTGTTCGCCGGACTGAGGTGGCGCCTCTACTAGCCGCCAGACGAAACATATCCCATATTGATGGAGGTCCAGGTATGCGCCATTCGATGAAGGCTCTCGGGCTGTGTCTCTGCTTGATGGGTGTCGGATTCGGCACCGCCTACGCCCAGGAACAGGGGCAGGATCAGGGTATGTGGCGGAGCCGCTGGGGCGCGCACGATCCGGCCACCGCGGCGGACACCGGTCTTTATGTCGGCGCGGGGTACGTCCGGGCCCAGGTGAACAATGTCTTCGGCACATCAGGATACGACTTCAAGATCGACGACAACGCCTGGAAGGCGATCGTGGGATTACGGCCGATTCCTCCCTTCGCGATCGAAGCCAACTACGTCGATCTCGGTCACCAGAGCCGCAGACTCCTCGGCGGCAATCCGCCCAACGGCCACGCGGACGCACGCGCGTTCGATCTGTTTGGAGTGGGACTCCTGCCGCTCGGCGCGGTGGACCTCTATGCAAAGGCCGGCGGTGCACGCTGGCGGCTCAGCGGCAATCTGCAGGGGCCCAACAGCACACTGTTCGCGCTGAACCGCAATGGCACGAGCTTCGTGTGGGGAGCCGGCATTCAGGCGCATTGGGGGCCACTCGGCGCACGGCTCGAGTACGAGCACTTCCAAATGCCCGAGACTGACGGCGCAAGACTCTATACGGCGGCGGTCACTTTCACATTCTGAGTCGCGCGGCGGCCCGGGCAGCCGGGCCTGCGTTGGCCCGGCGCCAGGCCCGCTCGGCCGCGCCTGCAGCGACCCCGCCTGCGGCGCCCTGCCGGCAGTGGCCCGGCAAGTGATATTCCCCTTGGCGCTTGCGCCGCGGGTACGATTCTTGGTGCAGGCGCCACAGAGCCTCGCTGCAGGCGCCGTCCGCGCGGGATCTTCACGCACCAATGCGCACTCTTTTCCTGGCCGCAGCCACCCTGACCGTACTGTGCTCCTGCGCACAGGTGCCGACTGTCAACGAGCGTCTCCTGCGCCAGGAAGCCTCGGGGTCCCGGCAGATACGGGTCGACGGTGCGCGCGGCCCTCTTTCCAGGAGGCAGGCGAAAAGAGTGCTCGCCCGCGTCGCTTCCCAGGCGCCCAATGCCGATGCCTTCGACCGTCAGCTCGCCATCGAGCAGATCGTCGCCGAAAGCCCGCTGTATACCGGCAACAGCGTGCGCGTGCTGCAGGACGGCGTGCAAACGTTTCCGGCGATGTTCGCCGCCATGAAGGGAGCGCAGCGCTTCCTCTATCTCGAGTACTACACCCTGCAGGACGTGCAGAGTGGCGGCCGCAAGCTCAGCGACGTGCTGGTGGCGAAGAGCCGCGCCGGAGTTCGCGTCAGAGTGATCTACGATGCGGTCGGATCGCTCGGCACGCCGGCGGCGTTCTACGCCCGTCTGCGGGATGCCGGCGTTGAGCTCGTGCAATACAACCCGATCAATCCTCTCAAGGGACCGCTGTCGCTGAATCAGCGCGATCACCGCAAAATCCTGATCGCCGACGACAAGGTTGCCATCGTCGGCGGCGTGAACCTGAGCACCACCTACGAGAGTGCGCCGGCGCTCACTCACGCGCTCGAGACGAAAAAGGAGCAGCAGGCGCAGCCGCCATCGGCCCATCCGGTCTGGCACGACGTCGATCTGGAGATTCGCGGGCCCGTCGTACCCGTGCTCTCGAGTCTCTTCCGCCGGCACTGGCAGGAGCAGCAGGGCCCGGAGCTGCCGGCCGATGAGCCGATCAAGGACGCACCGCAGGGCAAGGAGATCGTCCGCGTGATCGGCAGCAGCCCCGCCCAGCTCGCCACGCGTTATTACGTATCAGTCCTGACAGCGATACGCTCTGCGCAGAGCAGCATCTGGATGACGGCTGCGTATTTCGTCCCCACGCGCCAGGAGATGCGTGCGTTGCGAGCAGCAGCCCGGCGCGGTGTCGACGTACGCATACTGCTCCCCTCCCACAGCGATATCGGCGCCGTCCTGGCGGTGCAACGCTCCTATTATCCGGAGCTGCTCGCAGCGGGGATCAAAGTCTACGAGCGCAGCGACGGCATCGTGCACTCCAAGAGCATGGTGGTCGACAATGTCTGGTCGCTCGTCGGCTCTTCCAACTTCGACCAGCGGAGCATCCTTTTCAACGACGAAGTCGATGTCGTGGTGCTCGGCGCGGCGACGGCGGAGCAGCTCCGGCAGACCATGCTGACGGACATCGGTCACGGAAAGCTGATCGACTGGCAGGCCGTGCGGCAGCAAGGGACGCTGCAGCGGATGAAGGGCTGGTTCTGGCGGCTGTGGCAGCGGCTGTTGTGAGCGCGGCGGTCCCGAGGCACTAGTTCGGGCTGAGCCGCACCGCCCGCTCTTCGGCGGCGTAGGCCTCATCGTTGCGCCCCTGCGCGCGCAAGGAGGCGGCAATCAGCTGCCAGGCGCTCGCCTGCGCGTGCGGGTCGCCGCTCGCCAGGTAGAGCGCCTTGCGTCCCATCCCATAGGCCTGTGTCGGGTTGCCCGCGAGGATGTTCTCCCGTCCGAGCTCGATCCACACCAACGGATTGTGCGGCTCGATGCTCAGGGCCCGCTCCAGCGTTTCGGCAGCGACACCGTAGTTGCGACTCTGCTCCTGTGCATGGGCTGCCCCGACCAGGGACGCCGCTGCCGCGCCGAGCGTGAACTGCCGCTGCTGCGGCGAGGGCGGTGCGGGTGCCGCCGCCCCTTCGGGCGGGGTCTGGGAGCCGGGGCGAGCAGAGCCGGGAGCCTGTGAGGTTCCGGGCGGCGCCTGCGGATTGCCGGGCGTCGACTGCGGCGTCTGCGGTTCCGGCGGACCCAACACCGCGCACGCGGCCAGGAGACCGGCCACGGCGGCCGCTGCGATCATCTTCTTCATGACTTCGAATGACCCTCAATGCACCAGGCGATGCACCCACTGCCCTGCCCGGTCCAACAGCGTTCCCGCGGTGGTACCACTGCTGCACCCTGCCATGGGCGCCACCTGCGTGCCGGTGGGCAGCGCAACCTGCACGGGCACCGCTCCGGGGCAACCCGGCTGTGCCCCCATGCCCGTCTGATAGTCGATCCAGGTCTCGGTCAGCCCCTCGGGCTCCGGCATCTCGAGCGGCCGCGTGCCGAGCGATGCCATCAGGTGCGCCCAGACCGGGAGCGCACCCTCCGAGCCCGTCAGTCCCGTCGGTTGATAGTGATCGTATCCCACCCACACCACCGTGAGAGCGCTTCCCGAGAATCCGGCAAACCAGCTGTCGCGATCCTGCGAAGAAGTGCCCGACTTCCCGGCGGTCACGAGCCCCGCCGGCAGGATTCGCATGGCGGGCACGCCCGTTCCGTGCGTCATGACCTGCTCGAGCATGCTGTCGACCTCATAGACGTCCGCCGTGGGCGCCACCTGCGTCACCTGCAGCGGGAACGCCTTGAGCGGCTTGCCATCCGCGCTGACCACCGCCTGTACCGCGCGCAGCGGCGTGCGAAAGCCTCCGTTCGCGAGCCCGTTGTAGAGCTGTGCAACCTCGAGCGGCGAGATGTCGATGGCCCCGAGCAGCATCGCCGGCACTTGTTGTGGCGACTGCTCGAGTCCGAAGCGCGTCAGGGTGTCCGAAATCTTGTCGAGGCCCACATCCATGCCGACCCCCACGGTCGCGAGATTGAGCGACTCGGCGAGCGCGCGCACCACCGGGACCGGACCGTAAGTGCGGCGTGTGAAGTTCTCCGGCCGCCAGTACCTTCCGGTCGCCAGCCTGATGCTCACGGGCTGGTCCTGAACTACGGTCGCGGCGTTGTAGCGGCCCGTCTCCAGTGCCGTCAGGTAGATGAACGGCTTCACCAGTGAGCCGATGGAGCGGCGCGCATCCAGGGCGCGATTGAAGCCATCGAAGTCGACCTGGCGTGCGCCCACGATTGCGAGAACGTCACCGCTCTGCGGTGAGGTCACGACCACCGCGCCTTCGAGCTTCGCATCGCGCCGGTGGTGTCGCCTGTCGAGTGCCTGAAGCTGCGCATCGAGCGAGCGCTCTGCGAGCTCCTGTGCGCGCGGCTGCAGACTGGTATAGACCCGAAGCCCGGCCTCGGTGAGCTCCTTCTCAGGATAGTCCCGCTGCAGCGTCCGCCGCACGAGCTCCAGGTACGCCGGATAGTAGGCGCCGGAGGCACCGCTCGTGACACCGAGGGGCTGGCGCTGCGCAACCAGCGCCTCGGCCGGCTTGATGACCCCCTGCTCGGTGAGAATCCTCAGCACCAGATCGCGCCGGGCCAGCGTGCGCTGCGGATGTCGGCGCGGGTCGTAGTAGGTGGGGCCGCGCACGATCGCGACCAGAGTTGCGATCTGCGGCAGATCGAGCTCCGACAGCGGCTCGCCGAAATAGAATTCGCTCGCGAGCCCGAACCCATGAATCGAGCGGTTGCCGTCCTGGCCGAGGAAGATCTCATTGATGTAGGCATTCATGAGATCCGCCTTGCTGAAGTGCGAGGCGAGCGCCACCGCCATGATGGCCTCGCGCACCTTGCGCCCGAGGGTCTGGCGGTTGGAAAGGAAATAGCTCCTCACGAGCTGTTGCGTCAGCGTGCTGCCGCCCTCCTCGAAGCGGCGCGAGCGCAGATCGACCCAGAACGCCCGCAGGATCGCGAGCGGATCGACGCCGCGGTTGGTATCGAAGCTGCGATCCTCGACGGCCTTCAGCGCCGCGGGCAGGAGCGGCGGCACCTCCTGCGGAGTCACTACGATCCGATCCACGCCATCGACCGGAAAGAGGCTGCCGATGAGAAGCGGATCGAGCCGCATCACCGGGACCTCCCGTCCGGTACTGTCCCTGAGATCCTGGACGCCCATCGGACCGAAGAGCACCGACAGCACCGTGGCCGGCCGGCTGCCATCCGCGAATTGCACCGCGCGCAGAGCGACATCGACACGTGTCCCGCTCACGCGGTAAGTGCCCGGCTGCTCCAGGTCCGTCACGGGGTGGTAGGAAAGGCGCTGCAATTCATGCTCGAGCTGCGGCGCCGAGAGGTCGAGCCCCGCGTAGAGATCAAGGGGCGCAGCGTAGACGTGCGCCGGCAATGTCCAGCGCAGTCCCTCGAAGCGGTGCGTCACGAGGACATCGAGGTAGTAGATGTAGAGGCCACATCCCAGAACTGCCGCGGCCAGTGCACCGACGAGCAGCCCCCCCAGCCCCCAGCGGCGGGCCGCGGACTTCTTCTTCCGGCCTCCGGACGAGCCGGACCGCCCGCCTGGGGAACGTCGAGTCGAGCTCTTCAGAGCACCAGCTCCTCGGCGGGATCGCGCAAGTTGTACGAGGAGCTCATGCAGCGGCCGTACGCGCCGGCATTGGCAATGAGCATGACATCACCCTCCCGGGTTGGGGGTAGCAGACGATCGTGCCCGAGGACATCGGCACTTTCGCAGATGGGGCCCACGATATTCACGAGCTCGGTGGCCGGCTCGGCCAGGCGGGTGAGATTCGCGATCTCATGATATGCACCATAGAGTGCCGGCCGGATGAGGGAGTTCATACCGGTTGCGACCCCGACGTAGCGAACATCGCCCTTGGACTTCAGTTGCGTGACGCGGGCGAGCAGGACGCCAGCCGGCGCCGAGAGATAGCGACCGGGCTCGAGCCAGAATTCGAGCCGGGGAGACTCGGCACGCACGGCCGCAAGCAGGGTGTCGAGCTTGGACAGGTCCAGGCCCGGCTGGTCGCTGCGCTCCGGCACCCCGAGGCCGCCCCCGATATCGAGCACCCGTACCGTTTCGAAGCGCTGCGTGAGGCCGGTCAGCTGCCTCGCCGTACGCTGCCACGTCATCTCATCCAGGATGCCGCTGCCTACGTGGGCCTGAAGCCCCACGACCCGCGCGTCCACCTTGCGCGCTTCCTGCGCTATGCGCTCGAGATCGGAGACCGGCACTCCAAACTTGGCATGCGCGCCCGCCGTTCGCACGTGGTGGTGATGCCCTACGCCGACCCCGGTATCGACACGCACGAAAAGATCATGGTTGCGGAACAGGTTTCCCCACTCAGTGAGGCTGTAGAGGTTGTCGACGGTGACCTGCACGCCGCGCTCGAGCGCCCACCGGTACTCATCGCGCGATGCAAAGTTGGGTGTATAGAGCACTCGCTTCGGATCGAGGTCCGGGAAGAGATCGAGAACCCGCGCCACCTCCGGCCGGGCCACGCACTCGAACTCGATTCCCTCCTCGCGCATCGTGCGCAGCAATGCGGGATGCGAGTTGGATTTCATCGAGTAATGCACCCGCGAGAGCGAGCTCAGCGCGCGTAGCGCGCGCGCCGCCGCTCTCACCACATCGAGATCGTAGACGTACGCCGCATCGCGCTCACCCAGGGCCGACAGGAGGCGCGTGCGTTTCTCCCGCCACCATGGTGGGGGACTCGCGGCGCCGGCCTGCGGCTTGGCGAAGAGCTGCTGCCAGGTCGGCCCGAACACCCGGTCGCCCGGCACCGGGCGGATGAGGAGCTCGTGCAGCTGATCGACCAGCCGATCCCCCTGCCTCTCATCGACGACGAAGGTGAAGTTGAGATCGTTGGCCGCCTGGCTCACGAGATAGATCTTCTGCTCCTCGAAGAACTCGAACGCGCCGCCCAGCTGGTGCAGGATCGCGCGGATGTTGCGTCCGACGAGGCTCACGGAGGCGCAGGGCCCGATGACCTGCACGCGGCACAGGCGTGAGAGATCGCTCACCAGCCCGGCGAGCAGGCCTTCATCGAGCGTGTTGGCAGCCGGATCGAGCGACACGGTGACCGTGGTCTCCGACGTCGACACCAGATCCACCGACATGCCGTGCCTCTTGAAGACCTGAAAGGCATCGGCGAGGAAGCCCACCTGGTGCCACATTCCGGGACTTTCGAGCGAGACGAGGGTGATGCCCTTCTTGGTGCAGACTGCCTTCACCTGAGCGTTGCCGTCGCCCCCTTCGGCCGTGAGGACCGTGCCCTCGAGGTCCGGGGCCTGCGTGGCATAGATATGCAGCGGAATGCGGTACTGACGCGCGGGCAGGATGCAGCGCGGGTGCAGTACCTTGGCGCCGCTGGTCGCGATCTCCTGCGCTTCATCATAGTGAAGCGAGCGCAGCAGGCGCGCAGTGGGTGTCGAGCGCGGGTTGGCGCTGAACATGCCCGGCACGTCGGTCCAGATCTCGAGCCGCCGGGCGCGCAGCTTCGCGGCGAGATAGGCGGCCGAGGTATCGGAGCCGCCGCGGCCGAGGAGCACCGTGTTGCCTTCGGGGTCTCGCGCGATGAAGCCCTGGGTGATCACGATCGGCGCGAGACTCGCCAGCCGCCCCTCGAGCGCCGCATCGGGAGCGAAGCTGCAGGTGGCGTTGAGCAGGCTTGCCTTGGCCGATGCATTGGCCCGCTCTTCGGCGAGCAGCATGGTCCGGGCGTCGGCCCAGTCGACTTCCAGGCCCTGGCTGCGCAGGAACCGCGCACCGAGGTCGGTCGCGAGCAGCTCGCCACTCGACATGACGCGAGCCCGGGTGCGATCGCTCACCTCACCGATGAGCGCGATGCCCGCGGCGATCTGACCCAGCTCGGCGAGCTGACGCTCGCAGTCGGGTCCGAGCGGGATGCCGAGCTCGGCGGCGAGACGCCGGTGACGCTCGTCGATGATCCGCAGCTCCTCCTGCTGGGCTTCACCGCGCGCTGCCGACAGGAGCTTCTCGAGACGGTCGGTGACACCCGTAACCGCCGAGTGCACGATGAGCACGCGTGCACCTTCCGCGCGCCGCGCGGCTGCGACCTTGGCGATGTTGCGCCAGTTGGCGAGCGAAGAGACGCTGGTCCCCCCGAATTTGAGGACGATCCAGTCGGACGCGGTGCGAGTCACGAGAGTATTCCGGAGGCAAGCGGCGGCGGGGGCAGCGGCCGCGTGCGGCCCATTCGAGGCCGTGAGTCGAGCAGTCCCCCAGGCGAGGCCACGGCGCCGAGGCGCCCGGCCGCCCTGCTCGGGTCATGGACGGGTATTACAGCTCTTCGTCGAAATCGCGGAGGTCCTTCTCGAGCTTCTTGTCCGCGAGGACTTCTTCCAGCCGGCTCCACGCGGCTTTACCACGCTTCACCTGATTGCGGACGCGCTTGTCCACCCGGTCGAGCAGCCGGTCATAGTCGGTGCTGTCCTCGGTGGCCCCGCTCAAGAATTCCTCGTCGAGATCGAAGCTCTCGTTGTCTCGTTCAGACATCTAGCGGTGCAAATCCTGAGTTAAATCAAAGAGTAAGTGCCTCAGGGGCACGGAGCAAGGGAGCGAACTATAACGGATTCGCTGCCGAGAGCAATATCTAAGATGGGGTGACTGTTCCGTGCCTGATCCGGCTACTCGTCGGTCCGATCCCGGACGGTGACCGGCGCCCCCCGGCTGAGGCCCAAGCCCTCGGCTGCGCTCTGC
This sequence comes from Steroidobacteraceae bacterium, assembly GCA_035652555.1. Taxonomy (GTDB): domain Bacteria; phylum Pseudomonadota; class Gammaproteobacteria; order Steroidobacterales; family Steroidobacteraceae; genus 13-2-20CM-66-19. The sequence goes on from DASRDO010000042.1 coordinate 39,716, forward strand.
TCCGCCCGTGCGATTTCCACCACTCCGAAAGAATTGATGAGCGCCAGGTACTGCCCCGGACGCGTATCGCCATAGGTACGAAGGAGCGGGAAAGCATGATTGCCGGCATGCACCAGCGGTAGCCGGAAGCGCTCGATCAAGGCCGCATCGATGTTGCTGATGAGGTTGCCGAAGTGATCGATGGTGATGATGAGCCCGGTGACGCTGGCATGCTCGACGGCCGGCTCATCGACCCACGAGGGCACCAGCGAGCTCGCGCCGGCAGGCTCGCCGAGGTCGGCGGGGCTGCAGCGGCCCGCCGCAAGCTCGGCCCCGACGGGGGCGAAGATGTCGCGTCCATGGAAGGTGGCGCTCGCGTGCTGAACACCGATTCGCGCAAGTCCCTGAGGCCGCAGGCGCACGATCGAGGCGCGCGGATGGCGGGCGACCAGCGGTGCGAGGAGCCCATTGTCCGGGGCGACGAACACGTGCTCCGCGGCGGTCACGATGATGATGTCGCGAGAGGTC
>DASRDO010000043.1:0-123296 GCA_035652555.1 Steroidobacteraceae bacterium
GAGGCATCCAAGACAGGCCGTGTAGAGAGATGCAGTCTGTTCCTCGGGTTGTCTGTCGAGCTCGCCTTGGTCACGCGCTGTGAAGAAGAGATCCCACAAACACTACTTGCTAATGAGGGCAACTCCGTAGAGATTTCCTGAGTTCAGGACCACCTGATTTCTTCAGTTGGGGACCACCGGCGGGGCACTTTTGGTGCGCCTGGTCGGGCGCGGGAGTGCTCCGCGATGCCCAATCCTGAGGAAAATCAGTCCACTGAGATCACTGGCAGCCCGCTGCTGACCCACACCGCTACCGTCGTGAGCAATCACGAGGGGGAAGACGGCATGGGCTCACGCAGCATGACGATGGGGCGGTACGAGGAGATCCGGCGGCGCCTGGCAGAGGGCCGCGGCTTGCGCGAGATCGCCCGGGCGTTGAACTGCTCGCGCGACACCGTGCGGGAGGTGCGCGATGGCGCACGGCAGTCTCCCGATGCACCCAAGCCGCTTTCCGATCCACTGTGGATGTTGCAGCTGGAGTGGCCCGCCATTGTTCACGATCTGGGGCTCGGTCATCCGCTGAAGTTCATCTGGGAGGAGAAAGCCCAACATCTGACGACGTACTCGAACTTTTGGAAGCAGTTCTACCGCAAGTTCCCACAGTACCGGCAAGCCTCCATCACCGCGCGCGAGTTTGATCCCGGTGAGCGCGTGGAGGTGGATTACGCCGGCGATACGCTCGAGTGGATCGAGCTGAAGACCGGTGAGATCCGCAAGGCCTACGTGTTTGTCGCGGGCCTGGGGTTCAGCCAACTGCTGTACGCCTGGGCGGCCGAGGACATGAAGAGCCGCAACTGGCTCGGTGCCCACCGGCGGATGTTCAACTTCTATGGCGGCGTCCCGCACGTGACGGTGCCGGATTGCTTGAAGCAGGGTGTGCTCAAGTGTCATCTGTACGATCCGGACCTGAACCCCGGCTATGCTCAGCTGGCCAGCCAGTTCTCCACAGCGGTGGTCCCGGCGCGTCCGGATCATCCCAAGGATAAAGCGATCGTCGAGGGACTGGTGAAGATCCTGATGCGCTACGTACGCTTTCGCCATCGAGGTACCCGCTTCACCTCTCTCACCCAAGTGAACCAGGCCCTCGCAGAGTGCGTGGAGCGTATCAACGCGCGTCGGCACACCCGTTTTGGCATCTCCCGCCGCGAGCGCTTCGAGACGGTCGAGAGAGCCGCTCTCAAGCCGCTCCCCAGCGGGGACTTCGAGTGCGCGGACTGGAAGGACGCCACTCTGCACCCCGACTGTTACGTATGCATCGAGGGCGACTATTACAGCGCCCCGCACATCCACCGCCACAAGAAGCTGCGCATCAAGATCACGGAGAACCAGGTCGAGATCTTCTTGCACCTCGAACGTCTCGCGATCCATCCGCGCAGCCGTCACCGCAATGGAAAGCGTGTCTTCATCGATGCGCACTTCCCGCCCGCCTCCCAGGCGTATTACGAGGCCACGCCTCAGAAGCTGCTCTCACAGTCCCGGTTCATCCACCCCGACCTGAATCAGCTGTTTGTGGAACTGTTCAACGCGGATGTCTACGGACATCTGCGCCGCTGCCAGGGCTTCGTGCGCACCTGTACGAAGGAGATCAACGCGGCCGGTCGCGAGGTCGCGAGCCTGCGCATCGCCGCCGCCATCGCCACCATGCGACGCTACAACAAGTTCCGCGTGCCGTACTTCCAGGCTTTGCTCCTTCAGGCACGCAAGCAAACCACCATCGACTCCGGTGAGCGCGAGATCGTACGACGCCCCGGAAACCCCATGCTGCGCTACCTCGGCGGAGCAGACCAGCCCGCCGAGCCGGGCGCCGCTATCGCGTCTCCCTCACTCCAGGAGAAATTAAAAGTATGAGCACTGCAATCGCCAAGAACCTGATGGCCGAGATGAAATTGCTCGGCATGTTCGCCTCCTACGATCAGGCCGTCACCGATGCGACCCGAGATCAGACCGGATACTCGGAGTTCCTCGATACGCTTCTGCAAGCAGAGCGCGATTACCGCCAGGAGCGCAAGACCGGCTACCGGATCAAAGCGGCCAAGTTCACCTTGCGGCCGGCGTTCGAGGACATCGACTTCACCGCCAGCCGCTCAATCAGCAAAGCGCAGATCAAGGAGCTCTACAGCCTGCAATGGCTAAATGAGGGGCGTCCCGTGTTGCTGATCGGACAAACCGGCGTGGGCAAAACCTTCATCGCCCAGGCAACGGGGCTGCACGCCTGCGCGTGCGGCAAGTCGGTGCTGTACATGACTGTGACGACCTGGCTGGAGAACGTCGCGCTGGCCCGCTCCAGTGGCACCTACCTACGCTATCGCGACAAGATCGCCAAGCCCGACATGCTGATTTTGGACGACATGGGAATGCGCAAGCTCTCCTCCACAGAAGCACAGGATCTGTGCGAAATCCTGGAGGAGCGATCCATCGGCAAGTCCACGGTGTTCACCACCCAACTTCCGCTGGATCACTGGTCCGAGGTCATTGCAGATCCAGTGATCGCAGATGCCATCCGGGACCGCCTCGAGCATGCGGCACTGACCATCCAGATCACCGGCGAGAGCTATCGCGGCGTCAAAGCCAGAAAACTTGCCAGCAAGAAGAAGGACGCGTAAAAATCGTCGCCTTCGGCTCCGCCAGTGGCCCCGTCAGGTGGTCCCCAACTGGGGAAATCAGCCGGTCCTCAACGAGGAAATCCTGCACTTGGGTCTTCGGCAGGCCGGTTGAGCGGTCAGCCCGCGTCCCTGTCCCAAGCCGGCATCGATCGCTGAAACGCTGCTTCGTGCAGCCGGACGAGTTTGCGGCGCCGATTCGAAGCCGATGTCGAGCCTGCGCTTGAACGCGGAGCGACCTGGCTGCGCCACGTGGACGGCATAGCCTGAAATCTGAGCGGCCAGGGATTGGTGCGTCAACGCACAGACCGGAACGCTGCGCACGCGGTACGCTCCGGCACGATTACTGGGGAATTTCATGACGACAGTCAACCGTATGTTCATAGTTTCGACAGCTTTCGTGTGCCTAGCTGTTGTGGGTTGTGCCGCAACGACAACACGCGATAGCACGGGTCAGTACATCGATGATAGCGCCGTCACAACGAAGGTGAAGACCGCCCTATTCAACGATCCGTCGCTGAAGTCTGACGAAATCAGCGTCGAGACCTACAAGGGTCGCGTTCAACTGAGTGGATTCGTGAGATCGCGGGCCAACATACAGCAGGCGATGGCGGATGCGCGTGGCGTCAGCGGTGTCGCGGCCGTCGAGAATGACATGCAGCTGAGGTAAGCGTGCGCTGCCGCGATCTCGAGGCTTGTGGCGGCTGAATAAAACGGCCAATGCAGATCGATGCTATCGACGCTCAGAGAAATTCTGCGAGGAGGTGCAGATGACCGTCGGGATCGCGCAGCAATGCGTCACGGTTGGACCGCCAGACGATGCGGGTTGCAGCCACGTCGTTCGCCTGCAACTGGCCGGCCGTGCGGCCGGTTGGATTTCGGTATTGGAGTAATTCGAGGTGCGGTGTACCGACCTGCGGCCACATGGGCAGGACATCGACACGGACCTCGGCTAGTCCATCGAGAGTGACCTGTGTCGGGCCTTGGTTGAGGGTCGGCCGGCCGGCCGTGAGACCCAACTCCTCGTAGAAGCCGCGGCTCGTGGCTGCATCGGCGACGCTTATCGCGGAGTGATCGATGCCCGACAGCCATTTGCTCCCCCGGCTATCCTCGGGCGCAGCTGGAAACTGCACGAACTCGAGCGGGTGCCCCTCCGGATCGCGGAACTTGACGGCCGTCAGGCCGCCGGCGGACGCCGTGAGCGTGACCGGACCCCCGATGGAGATCGGGGTCGCGCCATGCGCGCGGGCACGCTCCCATGCTGCTGCCGCATCAAGGGTGACCAGCGCAAAATGCTGGAAGCACAGGTCCGCAGCGGTCGCATTCTCAGGATAGGGACGCCCTTTGCGATCGAAAGCCTCGAGCTCCATCCGCTGCTCGCCCACATTCAGGGCGATACGCGTGCCGCCGCCTGTCAGTCCGAGAAGGGCCATGTCCGCCTTAGGCACCGGGGCTGCCTGCCCCACGGACAAACCGATGGACTCGTAGAATCGCGCCAGCCGCTCCGGCACCGTGGTCGTGAGCCGAAAAGCCGTGATTGCGGTAAGGCGCGCGTTCAAGGCCGAACGCAACCGCGCATGTTGGTATAGATGGCCATCAGCGTATGCGAGGCGCAAATGAATAGTCGCGACCGATTGCGGCCGCCAAAGGTCAGATTGGAGACTGGCGAGGGCGTAATGATCTTGCCGAGCAACTCGCCGTCCGGGCTGATGCAGTGGACGCCATCCGCCGCGCTCGACCAGAGGTTCCCTTGCCCGTCAGCGCGGAAGCCATCGGCGAACCCGGGCAGCACTTTGTGGAATTGGGCGCCACCTGTGAGGTGGTTGTTGCTGCCCACATTGAAGCGGCGAATGTGTTGCCGTGGATCGGCATCGAACTGCCTCCCACTCTCTGCGACGTAGAGGATGCTCTCATCGGGCGAGAAGGCGAGGCCGTTCGGTCCCTCGAAATCGTCAGCTGCGATCGCCAGATCGCCGGTGACAGGATCGAACCGGTAGAGGGCCGGCGGCAGCTCCGCTTGTTGCTTGCCGCCCTCGTAATCGGTGTTGATGCCGTATTGCGGGTCGCTGAACCAGATCGTGCCGTCGGACTTGCAGACAATGTCGTTGGGCGAGTTCAGTCGTTTACCCCGATAGTGGCTGGCGAGCACCGTCACCGTGCCGTCGAGCTCGGTGCGCGTGATTGAGCGGCCGCTGTGCGAGCAACCGAGAAGGCGGCCCTGCCGGTCACGGGCATGACCGTTGGCGAAGCCTGAAGGCTTCCTGAACACCGAGACGCCCCCATCCTCGCTCCAACGGAGGATGCGGTCATTGGGAACGTCGCTGAAGTAGAGACAGTCATGATCGGCGTACCATACAGGACCCTCGAGCCAGCGATAGCCTTCGCCCAGCGTCTCGAGCGGGGCGTTGGGCAGCACCATCGCCCGGAAGCGCTCGTCGCAGATGACGATGCCGTTCATTGGCTTCTCAGCGGAAGTGGCAGGGGTCGCGACTCGGATCGACGTGCAGGCGCACCGTCATTAGCACGGCCGGTGCATCGCCGATCGTGCCTGAGCGATGCCCCTTCTTGCCGTCCGTCTCGATGCAGCGCTGATCTTCGCCGAAGGAGAATTCGCCCGCGCCCTGCTCGATGCGGGTGCCGTCCATGCTCTCGATGAACCATCGGCCGGACAGCACCACGATCCACTGCGGCGCCGGGTTCTCGTGCCATTCGCCCACCCAACCGACCGGGAGCACGGTGAAGACGACCGTGGAGGAGTGCGTGCCCAGTTCGTCGTTCCATTGCGGATCGGCGGCACCGATGCGCTGAAGCTCGTAGCTGGTCAGTCGGCACTCGCGCTGATGACTGACGCCGTCCTCGTTCACGTAGAGGTGCCAGTATGGAACCGAGGGCTTGGGTCCGGGGGTGCTCATCGTGGCTCCTGCGCGGTCGAGTAGGGGTGGCTGGAGGCAAGCGGGTGGGCCAGGAAGGGCCGCAAGCCCGACCCGTTGGTGCCGACCAGGATCAGCAGGAAGCCCGCGCCCAATGCCAGATTCTTGAGGAAATCCCAGAACAGGGCGCGGCCCTTGCTTTCTCCCGCGGCCCAGAAGTCTCCCTGTGCCCAGAACCGCTTGAAGAGCACGGCGGTTGCCGCGCAATAGCCTGCGATCACCAGAGCGCAGGCGCGGTCGGCAATTCCCGTCACCACCCCGAGCGACATGAATATCTCGATCGCCATTCCGCATATCAGCACCGCGGCTGCGAGGCGCCGACTCGCGAAGACCTCCTGCGCCTGCTTTACCGCGCCCTCGAACCTGACGATCTTGTCGAGTGCGCTGAAGGGCAGAAACAGCATCACCAGTCCGTAGCGGACGACGAGCTCGACGATCGCCGCGGCGCTCATTTGAGCCGCTCTGCGATGCGGTCGGCGACCCGCAGCGCGTTGGCGATGATGGTGAGCGTGGGGTTCACGGCACCGATCGCGGGAAAGAAACTCGCGTCGGCAACATAGAGATTGTCGAGCTCGTGCGCCTTGCAGTTAAGATCGAGCACGGATGTGGCTGGATCGGGCCCGAAGCGCGCGGTACCGGCCTGGTGCGCGGTGCCTCCGAGCGGGATATTCTTGCCGAGGTACAATGAGCGCTCGAGCAGCACTGCCTTGTGGCCCGCGCGGCTCAGCACCTCTTTCAATTTGCGCTTGAGGTGAATGAGCGCCTGCGGATTGGTCTCGATGAGATCGAGATGCACCTTGCCGTCCTGGTAGTAAACCCGATTCTGCGGGTGCGGCAGGTCCTCGGACTGCAGCCAAAAGTCCATCGAGCGGCGCGCCATCACCTCGAAGGGCATCTGGGGCAGCCATTCCAGCCATTCGGGCAGGGCCTCCCCGCGGATCTGATCGGCGTGGGATTTGGCGCACATCTGCACGAGCCCAAGGGGGTGGTTCCAGTCGTCCGCCCCGAAGTAGAAATCGCTGAACGCCAGCGTCTTTTGAAAGATGGTGTCGTTGGCATGCGGCAGGATTGCCATCAGCACGCTCATGTTGTGACGCATGTAATTGCGCCCCAGCTGACCGGATCCGTTCGCAAGGCCGTTCGGGTGCGCGTCGCTCGCGGACCGCAGCAGCAGCAGAGCCGACGATAGCGCACCGCATGCCACGACCACGATGTCGGCCGAATAGGCTTCCTCACGACCCTCGCGCGTGACGCGGACCGTATCCACCGTCCGGCCCGATGGATCGGTGTCGAGCCGCGAGACATAAGCGCCGGTCAGCAGCGTCACGTTCGAATACTTGGCCAGCATGGGATCGACGCAGATCACCTGCGCATCCGCCTTGCCGTTCAACAAGCATGGAAAGCCATCAAAGAAGCTGCATCGCATGCAGATGCTGGTCGGCGTTGGCTTGCCGTTCTTCTCATCGAGAAGGATGCCGAGCGGCAGGTGGAATGGATTGAGCCCGATGTCCTTCAGATCCTGCGCCAACTCGGCGATCTTGGGCTCGTGGCTGACCGGCGCGTGCGGATACGGCCCGCTCGCCCAGGGCTCGAGCGGATCTTCGCCACGCAGCCCGTGAACGTGGAACAGCCGCTCCGCCTCCGCGTAGTAAGGCTCGAACACATCATATCCGACCGGCCACGCGGGCGAGATACCGCCGGCGTGGACGACCTCGCCGAAATCGCGCTCGCGAAGGCGGAACAATGCCGCGCCATAGACCTTCGAGTTGCCGCCGACGTAGTAATGGAGCGCCGGAGAGAACGTTTCTCCCCGTGAGCTCGTCCAGGTCTCCTTTGCCTGATACTCGCCGTCGACAAAGACCGCCTGCGCGCTCCAGTTCTTCTCGGTCCGCTCGAGATAATCGCCGCGCTCGAGAATCAGGATGCGCTTGCCGGTCGGCGCGAGGCGCTGGGCCAGCGAGGCGCCGCCGGGTCCGCTGCCGATGACGATGATGTCGTAGCGATCTGCAGCCACGGGTCTCCTCTGGAGCGAAAGACGATGGATGAGGTCGCCGTTAGCCGCCGGTTGCGAAGCCAGGATAGAGCGTCATGCCTCCGTCAACGAACAGCGTCGTACCGACCACGTAGTCGGAGTGATCGGAGGCAAGCCACACCGCGGCGCGCGCAATGTCCTCGGGCTCGCCGATGCGCCCGTAGGGCACGAGTGTCATGAGCCGCGCATAGGCGTCCGGGGTCTGCCATGCCACGGTGTTGATGGGGGTACGGATAGCGCCGGGCGCAATGCCATTGACGCGGATCCGATGCGGAGCCAGCTCCTGCGCCAAGCTCTCCATCATCAGCTTGATGCCTCCCTTGGAAGTGGCATAATTGGCGTGGCCCCCCCAGGGAATCTCCTGGTGCACCGAGCTCATGCAGATGATCTTGCCCGCAGCACAGGAGACCTCGGGTATCACGCCGCGGCGCAGGAACTCGCGCACCGCTTCGCGCGCGCACAGGAACTGACCGGTGAGGTTCACGCTGAGCACCTTGTTCCAGCGCTCGAGGGTCATGTCCTGAAAGGGCGCGTCGCGCTGCAGGCCGGCGTTCGCGACCAGGATGTCGATGGTGCCGAACTGCTCGCGCATGTTCTGGAACATGGCGGCGACCTCATCCTCCGCGGAGACATCGGCCTTGTAGGCGGCCCCGCGCGCCCCACTGCGACGGATCTCGTCGACGACAGCCGCAGCAGTATCATCGCCCACGACATAGTTGACCATCACGTCGGCTCCTGCCTGAGCGAGGCCGACCGCCACGCCGCGCCCAATACCGGAATTCGCTCCGGTGACGAGCGCCTTCTGCCCGGACAATAGCTTGTGAGCGGGGAGGTGCGGCGCCGTCGAGACTGAAGGCGCGGGTTGCGGTGGGATCACGACTGTCCTCTCGAGCGGTTACATCACATCAGGCCCGAAAGACGAGTCGATTGGGCGCGGTCCGCACTCCGATCCCGCCGGAACATAAGTCGGCAGCCGCCGCGCAAACTTCCTGAGCGCAACGAGACCGCTGCCTTCGGCCTCGGCGCACAGGCCGCGCAACTGCTCTAGCGCGCGCGCGTGACTCGCAGATGTCTCATCCCAAATCTGCTGCAGGCGGTCCCGGAACTCGACCACGGCCCGTAGCACCTCGTACCGGCCGACGAGCTCGCGCAGCTCGCCGCGGGCCTGCTCATCGAGAAGTTTCGGGTGTCGGGCGAGCAGCTGCGCCGAGCACCGTGAGAGACCGGCAGCGTTCCGGTGCCGCGTCAGCTCGCGGAACACCGGCCGTATCACTCGCTTGCGGTAGTCGCGCAGGACATGCATGCGCTGGGTGAACAGCGCTCGGACGGTATCGGCATCGAGACTCGAGCGATCACGCATGATGTTCGGTGTCGGTGCCAGGCTCCTGACGCGAGCGAGGCCGAGCGCGCGAAACACGCAGATGAGCAGCCAGCCCACGTCGATCTCCCAGCGCTGCACCGAAAAGCGCGGCGATGAGGCAAATGCATGATGGTTGTTGTGCAATTCCTCGCCGGCGATCAGCACTCCCCAGGGCACGATGTTCGTGGCCGCGTTCGGCACCTCGAAGCTCCGATAGCCGACATGATGGCCGAGTCCGTTGATCACACCTGCCGCGAAGAATGGCTGTGCGGCGAGCTGTACGGCGAGCATGGTGATGGCCGGCACGCCGAGCAAGGTGAGTTGCAATAATACGAACGTTGAGACACCGGCCTTCGGATAGCGGCTGTAGAGATTGCGCTCGAGCCAATCGTCCGGCGTGCCACGCCCGTAGTTCGCGACGATCTTTGGATCGTTTGCGGCCGCGACATAGAGCTCATAACCCTGCAGCAGGACGCGCCTGATTCCGAATACCACCGGGCTGTGGGGATCTCCGGGCTGGTCCGCAAACGCGTGGTGCCTGCGGTGAACGGCGACCCACTGGCGAGTCACCGTGCCCGAGCAGAACCACAGCCAGAACCGGAAGAAGTGCCTGAGCAGCGGGTGCAGGATGAGTCCGCCATGGGACTGATCGCGATGAAGATACAGCGTCACGCCTAGAAACATCAGCTGGACCAGGGCGAACGTGAGCGCGGCGTAGCCCCATAGGGGAAGGCGAACCACGCCGTAAAGGAGGTGAGGGGGCATCACGCCGCCCCGCGCGGCCGGTGCCGAGTCTCGCTCCGGAAGGGAATGATGGCGCACGCAACTTGCTCGCGCCTCAAGAGCGCTCCGTTCTCGATCCGAGGAGCCACTGACATGTCAGGAGCAATAGCCCGAGTGCGCAGGCGGTTCCGTACGATGGCGCACATAGGGCTGACGCGCGCTCTTGTGAAGCTCAGCCTCACGCTCGGGTGGCTGCTGCTCGTCGGCTGCGGCGTCGCCGCGGGGCAAATGTCCGCCTGCCAGGGAATCCACGTCACGATATTGAACATTCGCAACAATATCGGCACGGTTGATTGCGCCCTGTTCAACGCGCCGGAGGGCTTCCCGGTCGAGGTGCTCCGTTCCGCGATGCGGGTCGTGGTCATGAAGATCCGGAAAACCGAGGCGCGCTGCGACTTCGAGGACATTCCATCCGGTACCTACGCGCTGGTGGTCCTCCACGACGAGAACATGAATGGCAAGGTCGATACCAACTGGCTCGGCAGGCCAAAGGAAGGTTACGGCTTCTCGAACGACGCCAAGGCGTCCTTCGGGGCGCCTTCGTTCTCTGCCGCGAGCTTTGCCTATGACGGAAAGGATCTCGACCTGACGATCACTTTGCGGTACTAGGCGACGAGCCGAGCTCCTCTGTTCGCTGTCGTACAGATATCGCGGCGACAGCCGTCTACCCTCGGCGCTACGATGAAGTGTCGAATGGCACTGCAGCCGCCCGCTGCCTAGCTGTTCCCGGCCGCTCTGGCAGCGCACTGTTGGCCAAGCGGCTGAAGATACGAATCTGCGCCAATCTCAGGGCACGTGCGACTTCCGAACGGAAATTCGCAGAAGTTTGCGTGCCTAATCAGGGCTTCAGCGTGACCGGGCATGCGGGCTGAGAACCGAAGGCACGAGTGCAAGCGTGCAGGTGCTGCACGGCCTCGCCGACTGGCAGTGTTCTTGGGGCCAGCCCGATCAGGCCGAGGCCGCCTGCCAGCCCGAGATTCTTCAGGAACTCCCAGAAGTGCTGCAATCCCTCGCCTTCCCTGAACCGCCAGAAATCCGGGAAGCGCCAGAACTGGTGGAACAGCAGCGCCGTTATCGTGCAGAGCCGGCCAAGGGTTGTAGGCGGCGAGCCGTCATGTTTTCCGGTGACGATGCACGCTGGCGCGGCGCACTCCACGGCGATCGAAGCCAGCAGCGATCGGACACCACGCGGCGGGTCCGCAGACGATGATCGTCAGAGTCGGGTTCACCGCTCCGATCGATTCACGTCCCTGAGCGGCGTCGCTGCCCGTTCTCGGTTCGCGAAGGTTCGGGTAACTTGCGGCCCTGTACCAGACGTGAATCCCGCTACGGTCTACGGCTTTCGCGTGCACGGCCTACGAGCCGGAGACGGGCTATCATACCCGGCGCACGAGCCAAACAATGAGAAGCACGAGCAGAACTGTTCCGAGTATGCCGCCACCGATATACATGTAATTCTCCACTGATAAGTGCTCTGCAGTTAGCACCCATCGATCGGGGCCGTCTGTGCGCTACCGCGCGCATGGTCTAGTGGCATCTCTGGACGGACAGTAGAGCTCGACGCGCTCACCCCAGATCCAGAATCATCGCTCCGATTCCAATCATGATCAGTGCAACCATACGGCGTGAGCAAGCAGCCTCTGCGATCCAAGGTCCGCTACAAGTGCGCCAACACGCGTATTCCGCCTTCGACGTGCTTCCCGGGTACGGCGACGACTTCTTCGCCGATGCGGTGAAATTCCAGATCGATGTCCGCATCGCCCACCGGCAGACCGCGGATGTTGAGCGACTCGGTACCACTGGGCAACAGCGGCCGCTCGATGTGCACTTCCTTGCGCCGGCCATCGATGCTCACCCCCAGACAGGACTGCAACAGCATGAAAACGGCGCCGGAGGACCACGCCTGCGGCAAGCAGGCAACTGGATAAGGCGCCGGCCCCTGGCCGGGGTTGCGTGGAAAGCCGCAATACAGCTCCGGCAGACGCATGGAAAAATGATTGGCGGCTTCAAAGAGGCCGCTCAGGATCTGCACCACGGGGGCGCGCCCGCCATAGCGCGAAATGCCCGCTGCGCAAAGCGACGTATCGTGCGGCCAAATCGAGCCATTGTGGTATGACATCGGATTGTAGCGGACCTCGCCGCTGGCCAGCGTCCGGATCCCCCAGCCGCTGGAAAGGCGGTTCGATAACAACTCCTTCGCAACGATAGCTCCGCGTTCTTCGCTCGGTACGCCGCAATACAGAAGATGCCCTGCATTCGAGGCGTGAACGCTACACGGCTTTCCGTCGCCGTCAATGGCGATCGCATAGAAGTTCAGTTCCGGGACCCAGAACCGATCCTCGATCGCCGCACATAGTCGCTCAGCGCGGGCTCGCCATGCTGCACTTCTCTGTAGATCGTCGCGCACGGCCGCGAGCTCCGCCATTGCATTGAGCGCTGCATAGGCGTAGCCCTGCACCTCGACGACCGCGAGCGGACCACGCGGGAACCTCCCATCCGCGTAGAACATCGAATCTTGACTATCTTTCCAGGCCTGATTGGTCAGACCGCTCTGCTCGCCGCGGGCATAGTCGAGAAAGCCGGTAGAGCTGTGGTCGAGCCGCCGCTCGATCCATGCGGTGGCTGCGAGCAGATTGTTCCAGATCCCGTCGTTTAGGTTGCGATCGCCGGTGTGCCGTTCGTACGCACACGCTAGCATCACAAACAGAGGCGTCGTATCGACAGCGCCGTAGTACCGGCCAAAGGGGACCTCGCCCAGCGCCGCCATTTCGCCACGTCGCATCTCGTGGATGATTTTGCCCGGCTGCGAGTCGCGGAACGCGGACTCGTCCTGCGCTTGGGTAGAGGCTAAAAAGCGGAGCACGCCCGCGGCAAGCTTTGGATTCAGCCACAACGTCTGCAACGACGTGATGATCGCGTCGCGCCCGAATTGGGTCGCGAACCATGGAATGCCGGCGTAGGGATACGGGCCTGTCGGCAGTGCCGTCGTCAAGAGCGCCAGATCGGCGCTCGATCGGTCAATCCACTCGTTGAAAAGCCGTCCCGACGTACGGATCGCCGCGCCTTCTTGTAAGCGCTTCTGCATGCTCACTGACAAGCGCTGCAGAGCCTTGTCGAAACGTTCCGACGAAGGCACGCCGCCTTCCTGCGCGCCGATCTCGATGAACACTTCCGCGACGGCACCGCGTGGCAGCTCGATCAGAAATTCGGCGTCCTGCGAGGATATCGATACAGGCTGTCGGGAGAACTCCATTTGAGTCGCACGTACCAGATCGTCGCGACCACGGTAGGCCAAGCGCACTGTACGGCCATCAACCGCGGGCGGCAGATACTCGCCGCGTTCCCTGCGTACATGTCCTTGCACCTCGAAGATATCGGCGAAATCGGCGGCGAAGGAGAACTTCAGCGGCACTTGCGCATCGAGGTCGCTGAAGTTTGTAAGCCGCAACCGCTCGAATAGCCGACTCTCGTACAGGAACCGGCTACGTTCGATATGGATGACGCCTTGCGGAATCGAGCGCTCACCCAAGGCCGGCAAGGGCAGGTTCGTTAGGTGCGCCGTGAACAGGGTGTTGTCCTGGCTGATCGCCGCGCCCAGAAGCGATGGCCGCCGGCCGGCGACGGCAAGCTCGAAGCGCGACAACATGCGCGTGTCGTTCGAGAACAAACCGTCATCGCTCCCCTGAATATCTCCGAGGGCATCGGCAAGCAAGAAAGTGTTCGCGTCCTTCAGCGTGAATCGCGGCAGCAATCCCCGACGTTCACCGGGCTCATCCGTCAAGGTGACAATCTCACGGTGCGGCACTCGCGATAAGCGGACGACCGCTGCGCATCGAGCAATTGATATCGCGGAGCATTCTGCGCGATGTTCATGTCACGGCGTACACCCGGGTCTGTATGAGTCCGAGGCATTATTGGATATGAAGAGCGCGAGGCGGTCCGGGCGCTACCGCACGTAGTTGCGGACGAACGGCCCATCTCTTGGTCCACGCTCCCCCATGTGACCTTCACGGGCGCCGGCGAGCAGCCTCTCGACTCGCCGCGCTCGCCGGGAATCGAGCGTCATCACCCTCTTCACTGCCGTGCGTGCGGTAGCGCACGGATGGAGGCCGCCTTACCGCTAGGATGAATCCCGTGGACTTCGGAGGAAGGGCATCTATGCGCATTGCGCAAATTGCACCGTTGCACGAAGCCGTCCCGCCGAAGCTCTACGGCGGCACGGAGCGGGTGGTGTCCTACCTGACCGAGGAGCTCGTTGCGCTCGGGCACCAGGTGACGCTGTTCGCAAGCGGCGACTCGGTCACCTCGGCTCGCTTGCACGCCGCGTGGCCGCGCTCGCTGCGACTCGATCCCGATATCCGGGACGCGATTGCACCGCACATGCTGATGATGGAAGAGGTGCGCCGTCATTCCGAAGATTTCGACGTGCTGCACTTCCACCTCGATTATTGGCCGTTCTCGATGTTCACCCGACAGAAGGTTCCATTCGTGACGACGCTGCATGGGCGGCTCGATTTGCCGGAGCTTCGGCCAATATTCAATGCCTTCCCCAGCGCTCCCGTCGTGTCGATCAGCAATGCGCAGCGGCTGGGGCTCCCGCAGGCGCGGTTTGTGGCGACCGTGCCGCACGGAATCCCCGATCGGATGCCGAGGCCGTTGCCGTGGATTACCCCGACCTACCTGGCATTCCTCGGCCGCATCGCGCCGGAGAAGGGGCCGGATCGCGCCATCCGGATCGCGCGTGCCTGCGGTATCCCGCTCAGGATCGCCGCCAAGGTGGACAAGGCCGACCAGCACTACTTCGATGCGATGATACGCCCGATGCTCGATTCGCCAGGCGTCGAGATGATCGGCGAAATCAGCGAACGCGAGAAGCCGGCGTTTCTCTGCGGCGCCAAGGGACTCCTGATGCCGATCGAATGGCCCGAACCCTTCGGCCTGGTGATGATCGAGGCCATGAGCTGTGGCACGCCCGTGGTCGCCTTCAATCGCGGCTCGGCTCCCGAAGTGATCGAAGACGGGTTGACCGGCTTCATCGTGGAGGACGAAGCGGCCGCCATCGCGGCCGTCAGGCGTCTCGATCATCTCGACCGCGGCGCGGTGCGCGACCGCTTCGAACAGCGGTTCACGGCGCGTCGAATGGCGGAAGACTACCTCGCAACGTATCTCAGCTTGGCCGCGGATGATCGCCCTGTCATGCGGCAGCCGCTGCGGGTCATCAAGAGCGCCGCTGGCGATGCGCGCTCGAATTCAGGCACGTGTTAGCGCATTGAGGCTGTGACCGCATTACGCACAGAGACACGTCGGTACACGCGGAGAAGGACGTGTCACTCGAGATCAAGGTAGGCCCGCCGCAGCTCGCGATCCATCAGGGACACGCCGTGCTCTTGAGCGAGCTCAACGGTCAGATCAACTGGCCGAGCGAGAAGGGCCTGTACTTCTACGATGCCCGCGTGATCATCAGCTGGACGGTGTACGCCAACGGTGAGCCCTGGGACTTGCTCAACGGTGGCACGACCACATCGCTCGCCGCGCGCGTGTTCCTGACCAATCGGGCTCTCATCACCGAGCGGGGTCCGATCGACAAACATACGCTTGGCCTCGTGCTCAGCCGCCACATCGACGGCGGCGTCCACGAAGACCTCGATGTGACGAACTACGCGAGGACCGAGGTGCGCTTCAATCTCGAGATCGCATTGCGCTGCGATTTCGCCGACCTCTTCGAGGTGAAGTCAGACCACTGCGTTCTGCCGCGAGACGGGCTCGTCCGTGTCGATGTCGGGACTGTTCTTCACCTGCTCCTTCGTGATCGAGACCGGCAGCACTTTTCCGGTCCAGTCCGGATGATCGATTGCGAACGGTGAGATCAGGACCTTTCGGCTCGCCAGCCAGCTGCCGGTCTCGACGATGAGATAGCGCACGACCCATTGTCGGTCGTCGAAATGGTGCGTAGCATATTTCACCGTGAGGCCAAGGTGGGGCCGCCTTCGCGCGCGACCAGCAGGTCGTGCATGTCATTGGCGTGCTCTTCTTCGGTGGTCAGAATGCCTTCGAGCATGGTGCGTGTGGCAGGATCATCATCGGCGAAGTAGCGGATGAGCTCCCGGTAGTGGTCGATCGCGATTCGCTCGGCAATGTAGTTCTCCCGGATCATGCCGATGAGATTGCCTCCTTCGGCGTATTGCGACGCCGAGCGCGTCAGCAGTCCCTCTGGACTGAAATTGGGCGTGCCGCCGAGCTGATTGATGCGCTCCGCGACCGCCATCATGTGCATCTGCTCTTCCTTCGCGTGTTCCGCGAACTCAGCCTTCACGCCCTCGCTCGATATGCCCGTGGCCGCGATGGAGTGCATCGTGTAGCGCAGCACACAGACGATCTCCGTCGCGAGGACCGATTGGAGGATCGCAATCGCCTGGGTGACCTCGCCTCTGTAACTTTGCGTCACGTTACCGGTTTCAAGATGGTTGCGGGCGCGATCGCGTAGCGTCTGCACGTCGGTCAGAAACGGTTGGTCGTGATCGCTCTTGGGTGCGGCTTTGGTCATCGCTGTCTCCGGGTCATCGGTTGGAATAAAATGGAATTGCCACGCGGGAATCTGCGCACTGGCGTGCGACGGCCTCGCGATCTGGCGTTGTTCATCATGACGGGCCGATGAGAACGTCGAAGTCCGTTCCTTCCCAGCGGTCAGCCTCGAGCCAGTGGAAGGTGAATGCGATCCGCGTTCCCACTGCGAGCGCCTGAGTCGACAAATCGGTGAAGTGCACTCCGAGCCCGGTATCGTGGCTCGATACGTCCTGGACGCTGCTCCAATCATTTGCGCTCCAGTGAATGCGGGTGGCCGCGAGCGTTTCGATGCGCAGCGCCTTGCCGGCAGGCAGCGAGCGGATTCTGTGATTGAACCGCCATACCAGCCGAGGCGAGACCGCTTTTTCGACCAGGTAGCGCCGCACGGTTTGCGGCGGAAGATCGAACAGCCGGCCATCGTGCAGGGAGCGCCGCAGCTTGAGATATTCGGCGTGCGCCCACACGAGCGGCATAGCCGACCCGGACGCCCGGCCGACATGCAGCTCCCGCTCCGGTATGTCCGCTGCGCCCCAAACTTGTTCGGGTATCAAGCCGCCCTCGTTGGCGAAGGCTTCCATCATGGCCATGAGCCGCCTCGCCGCATCGATCCGGTCCGCCGCAAGTTCGTAATGAGCCCGCTCACCGGTGAGCAGCGGCCACCCGCGACCGATTCCGGTACCGTCAAAAGGAGCTCCATCCTCATGCTCGCCATAGCCATCGTCGTTGTACCGATGCCAGGTGGAACCGGACGGCGTTTCGACCTTGAGTAAAGCATCAATGACCTTGACCGTGTCGCGCATGCGCGGGTCGTCGGCTGCGCGTACGCCGAAGCGCACCAAAGCCAGAGCGTCCGGGCTCACCAGATGACCGGCACTGCGAGTGTCCTCCGCGGCCGCGACGTTCTTGATACGAACGTCCTTCTGCCGTAGCGGCGTGCCTATGCCCTCCGGGGCTATCCGAACGTAGTATCCGTCGACGCCGTACCGGTTACACCAGTCGGTGCTCGAGACGTACATCCAGTGATCGATGCAGCTGTGCCACACATCGGCCGTCTCCCGCAGATAACCGGCAACGGACGCTTCCTGACATAGATCGGCGAGGTCCGCCGCTGCCAGGAGGGCTGCGATTTCCGCGCCCACCGTGAACGGTGAATAGCCGGGGTCTTCCTCCCAGCGATCCTGGGGGCTCACTGGACCGCTGCGGATCAGATAGCCGGCGGCTCGCCGCACCATGGGCCAAAAATGGATCACGTCGGTGGGGCTCAGCGCTTTTTCGCGCCAAGCCAGGTCCACCAGGAGGATCGGCAACGCCGTCTCGTCCATCTGGATCCCGTTCCAGTAAGGTGATCCATCCAGCCACATGTTCTGCGGCCAGTGCCCGTCCTCCTGCTGCGTGGCCTGAAGATACGTCAGGGCGCGGCGGGCATCCTCGTACGCTCCGGCGGCGAGCAAGCCGCCCGCTGTTTCCACCATGTCGCGCGGCCAGACCAGATGATATCCGCCGAGATCATTGTCACCCTTGCTGAATCCCCACGGAATGGCCAGGCTGGCGATGAGGCCGCCGGGGACCATCTTGGATTCGTGGGTACGCAACACGGCGAGGCTGATGTCGGACAGATCGCCCGGGCTGGCCGCCGGTTTCATCGGCGGGGTATGGGTCCTGATCCATCCCTGCCAGCCGGCGATGTAGTCCTTGCGCGCCGTCGCAAAACCGTCATGCAGGCTGGCGATGGCGTTTCGCGCCGCCAATTCGGGCTCGCTGCCGAAGCCGAGCGCCAGTACGAAGGCTCCCTCCGATTTGAGCAGATCGATCTCCCCAATCATGGCCACATTGCCGTTGTCGGCGAGGTCGTATTCCCAAGTCATCCGCTTGTGCGCCTTCAGATCCTGCCAGCCGTCGGTCGACCCGACGTAGCCAACCGACCGCTTCGCCCAGCCTACGGAGCACGCGAGCGCGAGCGCATTGCCCTCACGCCGTGCAAACAGCATCGGTGTATCCTCGAAATCGCCTACCCAAGCGGTGTTGCCGCCGCCCTGATTGCCCAGATGCGGCGCCAGCAGGACATGCAGGCGATAGTCGGATAAGACGCCTTGTCGCGCCATGAACCGGACTTGTTGTAGCACGGTATCGCGATGCGGATCGGTTAGCGTTTGCTTCTCGATGCGGTAGCGACCGTCCCGGCTGACGTTGATCAATCCGAACGCCGGCACGCCCTCGGCCAACCAGTGAACCCCGCAGTGGGCGTCGCGCTTCTCCTCGGAAAAGAACGCCCTACCGTCTGTGATGATCAGCCCCATGTCGCGCACGCAGGCTTGGTCGATGCGCGGGTAATAGATCTCGTTGAAGATGCCGTGGCTGAGCGTGAACCACACGTGACTGTCGGTGCTGAGCGCCGTACCCACGCCGACCTTGGCGCTGGACGTCCAGCGGGCTGCAATTCCTGGGCTGCCTGGCGCGAGACGGGGTGACTGGTTCGATGTGTCCATGACCGTGATTCACTCGGCGCGATTGCGGGAAATCTCTCGATCGCAGAGTAGTTTCACAGCCGGGCAGCGTCGGTGCGCTGCCACGCATTGCCAATGCCAGCCGGCCTGGCCTTGACGAGCTCTGCGACGGGCAGCGGCTGCGCCCGATGACTTACCTCGGGCAGCTCCATGCTGGGACTCGAGTCACGAGGCACACGAGCTGGATGCCCCGTACACCACTGAAGAGAGGCCTTGCCCGTCCAGTGGCGCCTTGGACCAGCCCGCCGGTCTAGTCCCGGATGCGTTGACTGTCAGTCGGTACTCGGTGACAACGCGTCCGCGCACCATCACGGCAGCTGCGCTGGTTGCTCTGCACATCTGCCCTTCGGTTGTTGTGCCGGAAATCATGGCCTCCTCCGTCCAGAACACATCCGGAGAGGCCCAGTACCGCTACGATCATGCCGTATGAGGAAAATCGAGTCAGAGTATTCATCGATGAGCACCGATTGAAGCTGTCTATGACGGGAACGTGGGCCTAGTGTGCCTGGATAACCTGCGGCGTCGGTGCGCTGGCACACCCATCCCGGAGGCACAAGGGGCCGCCACAGCATGCTCCCCTGCCACTCAGGCAATCACTTATGAAACAATACTCGCCGCAGCTCGAGTTGAAGTTGTTCGTACTGCCCGCTGATGAACCGATAGCACTCGCAGGATCTCCTCTGCAAGCCCCGCCTGTCGAGAATGCTTATGCGGCCGCGGCGATAGCTGATCAAGCCGGCCATCTGTAGATTGCTCGCAGCCACGGTAATGCCGGCGCGACGCACGCCCAGCAGGGCGGCAATGGACTCGTGGACCATCAGAAGCTCGCGTGAACCCGCGTAGTGACTCATGGTAAGCAGCAAACGCGCCAAGCGCTGCTCTACGTCGTGGTGTTGGCTACAGGCCACGGACTGGCTGATCACCGCAAGAAACGCCCGCCCATAGCTCAGCAGCAGCCGCTGCAGCGGGCTCCCGAAGCGCACTTCCTTTCGTAGGTCCTTCGCCCGCATTCTCATCGCGCCTCCCGAAAGCTGCACAATCGCCTTGTCGGGGGTGACCATACCGCCGAGGAAAATATTGATGCCGAGGAGTCCCTCTCGCCCGATGATGCCGACCTCGGGTAGAGGGCCCCGTCGCCTTCCACGCGTCGAGCCGTGCGTTACCGCGAGCAGCGGAGGCCTCGTTTGGCTCATGCGATACGCCCTCCCGACAGGGCTTCCCGCCTCCGCGACAGCAATATCGCTCTGCAATTCCGTGACACGCGATGAGCCCTCAAATGGTCAATAAAGGGCTTCGGAAAGCTCCTTTCGAAGCCAACTGGCGTTGCGATTGAGCGGGGTGGGGTTGAACCCGTCGCCTCCTTCGCTAAAAAAGGAAGGGATGAGCGCTCGCCCGCACCTCGGCGCGCATCCGCGTTCTGGCGGCATGCCCGCGCGCAACTCTCGTTCCTGCGCGTTTCTTTTGTGGTCACACAAGGAGAGCAGAGACGCATCTGTACGCTGGCAGACTTACAGTCGTCGCGCGCTGCGCTATCTCATCACCCTCCGGATTGTGATCGCGAAAGTTCCGCGGAGTGCGCGAGCAATCCAGCGTTCGCCATTTCCGAGGGACGATACTGCTGCCGAGCTGGATGTCGACAGCCTGAGTCCGTCCGACAAAATCCTGGGTCTGGCGCTAGCGGGAAACGAGACCCCTCGAGCCAAGCGGAGGGGCGTCGAGAGATCCGCCCGGGGCTCCGCTTCCCGCGCGCAGCCCCGCATGACCGCTTGCGACATTCGGGCAAAGGCTCTTGGGGGCGGGATGGCGGCGCACGGCCACGGAATGCGGCGGCCACCGTCGGAGAGCTCGCTACCGTACATAGCAGAGCGTCGCTCTGCTATGATATCGCGACGCGGGATATCCCAGGGATGGAGGCGGGCTATGCCCTTAGCCCCGCGAGCCTTCCGCTCGCAGACAACAACCCTGCGATTCTCATGCCTGGACCCCACGCCCCCACTCACAATCACCTCCTCGCCGCCTTGCCCCCGCTCGAGCGCGAGCGAATCTATCCGCACCTGGAATTGATCCCGATGCCGCTCGGCAGGGTCTTGTACGAGTCCGGGGACGTCCTTCGTCACGTTTACTTTCCGACCGACTCCATCATCTCGCTGCTGTACGTGATGGCGGACGGTGCCTCGGCGGAGATCTCGGTGGTGGGCCACGAGGGGCTGATCGGGGTGGCGCTGTTCATGGGTGGCGAGACGACGCCGAGCCGGGCCGTCGTGCAAAGCGCGGGGTTCGCGTACCGGTTGATTGGGCAGCGGCTCAAGGACGAGTTTCATCGCAACGGCGAGATGCAGCTTCTGCTGCTGCGCTACACGCAGGCGTTGCTCACGCAGATGTCTCAGACCGCGGTCTGCAACCGCCACCACTCCGTCGACCAGCAACTATGTCGATGGCTGCTGCTGTCCCTCGACCGGCTACCCAGCAACCAGTTGACCATGACCCAGGAGCTCATCGCCAACATGCTGGGCGTGCGCCGCGAAGGCGTCACCGAATCGGCCGGCAAGCTGCAGAAGCTCGGGATCATCCACTACTCTCGCGGCAGCATCACGGTGCTCGACCGGCCACGGCTGGAGCAACTGTGCTGCGAGTGCTACGCCGTGGTGAAGAGGGAGACCGACCGCCTGCTGCCGAATCTGCACGATCCGTCTCGGATCGAGACCGGTCGGGACCTGGCCGATATTGCGGTCGGGGCTCCGGAGTAGGAGGATTTGCGCGGCTCGGCGGCTACCTCGAGTGCCTCAGTGTTTCGCGAGCCGGTTGAACGGCCAACTCTCTCCTGCCTGCCCCCAGCCGGCACCGAGCGCCGTAACGCTGTCCTGTCTAGGCGGACGAGACTGTGCGCCAATTTCAGGCCGACGCCGAGCCCTGGTCGTGAACGCGGAGCGACCTGACTGCGCCACGCGGCCGGCGTCGCCTGAAACCTCTGCGGCGATGGCGTCTTGCGCCGACGTGCAGACCGTGACGGCGCGCGCGTAGTCATATCGCCTCTGGACTCAATGATCAACGGAGAATCTCGTGCCGACAGTCAATCGTATGCTCATATCTTCCACCGCACTCGTGTGCTTGGCTGTCGTGGGTTGTGCCGCAGCTACACGACGCAATGGCATTGGAAAGTACATCGACGGTAGCGCCATCATCACCGCGAAGGTGATAACCGCGCTGATCAACGATCGTCGCTAAAAGTCTGACGACATCGGCGTCGAGACCTTCGAGCGCCGGAGGTCGCGGGATTCGCGGATTTGACGATGAGGCAAGCGGCCGTGCGTCGTGATGCTTGCGGTTGCGCAGCAACCTGCGCTCGGTAGCGCACAGACCGCGCCTACCATGGAAGCTATGTTGAAAGAATAAACCCCGCCGAGCTTCGCCGGACTCCCAGGACACTGATCACCGCAACGCCATGAACGTTCCCCTCAGGCCGAAGGTGCGGTTTCGCTGCCATGATGGTGGCAAAATCGCGACGCACCAAGGCGGCACGCCGCCCTCGCGGCGGCCCATCCTTTCGTTAGGGTCAAAGACATCGACGCGCAACCCCCAAGATCAGGCCAAAGAGCGGAATTCGGATTGGTCGGCGCGGTCCGCGTCGTAGAGAACTTGGAAGCAATCGCTGCCGAAGCAGATCGCCGTCCTGCAATTCACACGTTCGAGTATTGCCGTGTTGTTTTTCAATGGAGGTGGAGCCTTCGATGACCGACATGACGGAAGCACCCACAGTCATCGCGGCATTGCGTAGCTCGGCGGACATTCTGCGCCAGACCTGGAAGGATATCGGCAAGAAGGATCTCTCACTCGTTGCCGCCGGAGTGACCTACTATCTGCTTGTGGCACTGTTCCCTGCCTTGGCCGCGTTAATTTCGGTCTACGGCCTGGTCGAGAACCCTGCGGGCATGACAAAAGACGTACAGTCTTTGTCGGGCCTGCTTCCGCCATCGATTGTGCGGCTGGCCAATGCCGCGCTGCGCGAACTGATTTCCGCATCGAGCGGAAGTCTTGGCTTTGGTGCCATCATCGGCATCGGGATCGCGCTCTTCAGCGGCATGCGGGGGATGACCAGCATGATGGCAGCGCTCAATATCGCCTACGGTCAGACCGAAACGCGTGGATATGTCAGGTTCTACGCGACTGCGTCGCTTTTGACCGTCTTGATAATTACCAGCGGGCTGATCGACTTGATGCTTGTCGCCGGCCTGCCCGCTTTGCTAAGCGGAACCGGTGTGCGCAGTCCGCCGCGCCTGATCAGCCTGGCTATAGAATGGTCGCTTCTGATCGTGTTTGTTGTGAGTGCGGTGTCAGTGATCTACCGCTACGGACCCGCCGGAAGAAAGCCACAATGGAAATTGGCTTCCTTTGGCATCATCACGGCCACCGGTCTATGGTTGATTGGATCGATCCTGTTTAGCGTCTATGTCCATAACTTCGGTCGCTATAGCGAGGTGTATGGCTCGTTGGGTCTGCCGCTGATAATTCTTACCTGGGTGTGGCTTTCGATATTCGTCGTATTGTTCGGAGCCGAGATCAATGGCCAAGTCGAGCGTCAAGCGCGGGGCGATCGTATTGTTCAATAACTCTGACACGTTCACACGGCGGCTCGTTCGTAGAGGTTCAACACTCCGCCCAAACGGCCGCTGCGATCGATTGGTGCTCGCAAAATGTGCCGGTTATGGTGCGGTACGCGCATCGCAATCGTGTACGACGTTCGCAGAACTGGCGCTTCCACGTACGACTGGGCACTGGCGAGGGCGGCTGGAGCAACGAGTCAATGAGTCCCGCAAGGCTCGCTGGCTCGCCACGTATGTGATATTCTGAATTCTGCTGTTGCTTTTATGCAACATGGTAGCGGGGGCGTGATTTGTATTTCGCACACCCCTGATTTCATTGATATTCCTCTGCGCTGATCGCGATTCCCAATCGCACTTCGCGAGCGAGAGGGAGCGTCTGGCTGCCGGCAAACGGACCTCCCCGTCCCGTCCCCGCAAGCGGGTTCGATCGAGGCGCTGGAACAGCCTGGCGGCTATAAACCGCCATTCCGGGGTGGGTCGGGTGGTCAGCCGGTAGCTATCGAGTTCGTCATCCTGTTGCTCCTACAACCAAGCACCGAACCGGCGAATATAAATTCGTTTGATGAATTGAGTAAGCAGGCAGTAGCAGACCAAAATGCCGGCGACACAGTAGAAATATGCTTTGGGCGGAGGCTGGAGCCGCAGAGATGCTGCGAGGAACGAGAAGGGCAACCACACCCCGCATGTGACCACGAGTAGTGTCAAAATGATCAAGGGAAAGGTCGCCGTGCTCTCGATGAACGGTATCTTCTCCGTCCGGATCATGTGCACGATCAGGGTCTGAGTCAGCAATCCCTCGATGAACCAGCCGGATTGGAACAGCGATTGCCCGGCGGCCGTATTGGCGCCGAACGCGAACCACAGGATGAGAAAGGCGACGATATCGAAGAGAGAGCTGATGGGGCCTATGCAGAGCATGAAGCTCGCGATGCTCCGTGGCTCCCACTGTCGCGGCCGCTTCACGAACTCCTCGTCCATCCGATCCCACGGGATGGCCGTCTGCGAAGCGTCATAGAGCAGATTCTGCACGAGCAATTGAATGGGCAGCATCGGCAGGAAGGGCAGGGCGGCGCTCGCGATCAGCACACTCAGTACGTTGCCAAAATTCGAGCTCGCAGCCATCTTGATATATTTGACGACGTTGCCGAACGTGCGGCGACCCTCCACGACGCCCCGCTCGAGCACGAGAAGGCTCTTCTCGAGGAGAATGATGTCCGCCGACTCCTTCGCTACGTCGACCCCGGAGTCGACGGAGATTCCAACGTCGGCCTCACGCAGCGCGTTCGCATCATTGATGCCGTCGCCCATGAAGCCGACGGTGTGATTGCGCGCCTGCAGGGCCTTCACGATTCGAGATTTCTGCAGCGGCGAAACCCTGGCGAAGACCGCAGTGCGTTCTGCCAGCTCGGCAAGCACGTCATCCGACAGGTGCTCAATCTCTTCGCCAGTGGCGACCGGTTGCGTCTCCAGGCCCACCTCCCGGCATATCTTGCGCGCGACCGCCGCGTTGTCGCCCGTCAGGATCTTGACGGTGACGCCATGCTCCCGGAGCAGGCGCAGGGCCTCGGCGGCGCTTTCCTTCGGCGGATCGAGAAAGGCGATGAACCCCGAAAAGGTCATTGCGGTCTCGTCGTCGATGTCGACCAGCGTCGGGTTATCGGGAATGGCCTTGAAAGCGACGGCAATCACCCGCAGGCCGTCCTCATTGAGCTGATCGCGCAGCCGCCTCAGTCGCTCGCGAAGCTCCGGGGTGAGCGGCATGACACCGGCATCAGCTTCGATTTGCGAGCAGATCTTGAGGGTCTCTTCGACTGCGCCCTTGCATATCAAGAGACGGGCGCCACTCGTGTGTTGCAAAACAACCGACATGCGGCGCCTGGTGAAGTCGAATGGTATTTCATCGACCTTCGAGACGGACCTCGCGAGCTCGCGCAGGGCAGGCTCATCGGAATGCTCGACCACCGCCCGATCGAGGAGGTTCTTCAGTCCGCTCTGGAAATAGCTGTTGAGGAATGCGTGCTCGAGAACCCGCTGACTGCTGCGGCCGTTCACGTCAAGATGGTGAATCAGCGCCACATGATCCTGCGTGAGAGTGCCGGTCTTGTCGGTGCAAAGAATGTCCATCGCACCGAGGTTCTGGATCGCATTGAGGCGCTTGACGATGGCCTTGTGGCGCGACATCGCGATGGCGCCGCGCGCGAGGTTGGCATTCACGATCATCGGCAGCATCTCCGGCGTGAGGCCGACCGCCACGGCAATCGCGAAGAAAAACGCTTCCATCCACCGCCCCTTCGAAAGGCCGTTGATGAAAAAGACGATGGGCACCATCACGACCATGAAGCGAATCAGGAGCCAGCTCACCTCGTTCACACCTCGGTCGAAGGCCGTGTGCGCGCGCCGGGCGGTCAGCTTCCCGGCCGTCGCGCCCAGGTACGTGTGACGACCCGTCGCCAGCGCCACGCCTTTGCCCGTGCCGCTGATGACGCTGCTGCCCATGAAGAGGAGGTCGGCCCGATCGAGAGGGGAGGTCCTACCCGGCGGCCCGCCGGTAGCGTCCGCCGCTTCGCGGCGATCGAGAGGCTGCTTCTCGACAGGCATGGCTTCGCCGGTGAGGGCCGACTGAGCTACATAGAGATCGCGTGACTCCAGGAGACGCAGATCACCGGGCACCATATCGCCCGCCGACAGCAATACGATGTCTCCGGGAACCAGCTGCTCGAGAAGAATCTCGGATGCGCGGGGGTCCAGAGGGCTGGGCTCGCGATCCGGCTCGGACTCGTTGTCGGTGCGCTGCACCGTAACCTTGTTGCGGACGAGCTTGCGCAGCGATTCGGCTTGAATCCGGGATTTCAATTCCTGCCAGAAGCGCAGGCCCGTGCTCAGGATCACCATCACCGCCATCACGACGGCTGCTTTGGGGTCGCGGGTCAGAAGCGACACGACTCCGAGGAGGATCAGAACGCCGTTGAATGGATTGTTCGCGGCGTGCCACAGGAGCGCAGGCGAGGTTGGCGCGCTCGCTGTATCGACCGCGTTGGGGCCGAAATGCGAGAGGCGGCGGCGCGCCTCGCCCCACGTGAGGCCCTGCCCCCCGGTTCGTAAGCGGGCGAACAGCTCCGCGCGACTCGCCCGAGCGCCTTCCTCGGGGCCCGTGAACAGCTGGGGCAGCTCGGTTCCCTCGTCCCTTGGGGTCTCCATGCCCGGCTCGAGCGACTCGACCCAGCGGGCAAGTGGCAGCCGCACACGAAACGCGCTGCCCTGCCCGACTCTGCTATCGAGCTCGACAGCTCCGTGCATCCGCTCGGCGGCCCATTTCACGATTGCCAGGCCGAGGCCAGCTCCGCCATCCACACGCGCACGCGACTTGTCCACCCGATAAAAGCGCTCGAAGACCCGCGAGTGGTGCTCCTGCGGGATTCCAGGGCCTTCGTCCGAGATCTCGACGATTGCAGCGGTCGCGGAAGCCGTGGTGCGCAGCCGGATCGTTTTCCCCTCCGGGCTGTAACGGATCGCGTTTTGCAGAAGGTTCATGAGCGCGAGCCGCAGCAGCGCCTCGTCCGCGACCGCGCTCACCTCCCTCACTTCGTGCAGGTCAACGGTCTGGCGCTTCTCCGCAGCCAGGACTCCCAGTGAGTCCGCAACGTCCACCACTACGTCCCGCACTGCGATAGGCTCCAGCCGGACGGCGATCGCTTCCTGATCGGCTTGCGCGAGGAATAACAGCCGCTCGATGAGCCGGTTCATGTGATCCACTTCTTCGAGCATGCTGCCGACGCTGTCGCGCAGCTTGTCGGGATCCTTCTGACGCAAGGCGACCTCACCGACCGTACGAATCGCGGTGAGTGGCGTGCGCAGCTCATGAGACGCATCGGCGGTGAAGCGCCGCAGCTCGGCGAAGGAGTCCTCCAGTCGCTCGAGGGTGTCGTTGAAGATCACCGCCAGCCGCCCGATCTCGCTCCCCGGATCGGACACCGGGAGGCGCTCGCTCAAGGACCTGGCAGAGAGCCGCCGTGCGCGCTCGGTCATGACGGCTAGTGGCGCGAGCGCGCGGCCAGCGACGAGATAGCCCACTGCGGCGAAGATACACGCAGCGCTCGGAAGTCCAATGATCAGTACCAGCACGACTTCGAACCGCCGCGTTGGCACCCACGCGCCGGCAATCAACGCGAGCATCATCGCCGCGACGATTACGGCGAGGCCCGCGCCCGCGAACCAGAGTGCCAGCCGGACGCGCAGCGTGTTGCGCTCGCGGCCCTCAGTCACAGGCGCGGCTCCTCCCGAAGCACAAATCCGACGCCGCGAACTGTTTGAATGAGGGTGGTCTCGTACCCGTCATCCACCTTCCGACGCAAGTGCGCAACGTGCACGTCGATCACGTTGTCGAGTGGCGTCGCTCGTTTGGTCTCGCGCCATACGTCCTTCGCGATCATCTCGCGCGTGACGACCTGGCCGGGTTGGCGCAGGAGATAGGCGAGCAGATCGAATTCCCGTGCCGTGAGGTCGATTCGTCGGTCGCCCCGCCGGACGACGCGCATCTCCAGATCCAGCGAGAGGTCGCCGAGGCGGCGCCTGAGCGGCTCGGCAGCCGGTGCGCGGCGCAGGAGCGAACGGATTCTGGCTACCAGCTCGGCAAACGCGAACGGCTTGACGAGATAGTCGTCGGCCCCGGTCTCGAAGCCGCGAACCCGATCGGGCACGGCATCGCGGGCCGTGAGCATGAGAACCGGGACTGTCATACCGCGCGCCCGCATCGTCGTGAGCACCTCGATGCCATCGCGCCCTGGAAGCATCCAATCCAGTACCACCGCATCAAAGCTCGCCGCAGCGAGGGAGGCGAGGGCCTCCTCGCCTGTGGATGCCGCGGACACATCGTATCCTTCTTCGCGCAGCCCCGAGGCAAGGGCGCCCGCCGTCTTTTCATCATCCTCGACGATCAGCAGCTTCATATGAGAATTGTCGGCCACGGCCGGGTGGCCTGCAATGTGATCGCCGGGGTAGATCTCCCTCTCTGAACGAAACTTCAGTTTTCGCCCCGACTAACCCCTCGTAGAATCGCGTCCGGTATTGGGAACGCGAGGTCGCCTTGATGGGCGGTTGTAGTCGCAGCGAGAGCACGAACATGGGCGGTTGTAGGCGTTGCGCTTCGCGCAACGGGCGGCACTCGGACCTCTAGCGCACCCCTTCCTCGCGCTGGTCCCCGAGCGCGACCAGTTATCGGCGGTCCCGACTCAGCGTCGGTCCTCCGCTTTCCCTAAAACCTCCTCCCGACTGCCCCGAGAGGCGATTCCTTGCCGCTCGGAGCTGCTTCGTGCGCGTCGCCGCAGCTTCACCGACATTGCCGGCCCCGTACCGGATCCACGATTGGAGGCTCGTGCCATGATGACGCTGCGATATAGCTCTGTGATTGGTCTCGAATTCCCGGTACGCGCCGTGAGTACGAAATCGCGTCCGTACGTAGGACCCTCTGTGCTGCGACGGACCGTGCGGATCGGGAGAGACATCCTGCTCGCGCTGTGGGCCATCGGAGCGTTGGCATTCCTGGTCGCCATCCTGGGTGCGGCGGTATGAGCTCGCGCATGCCCGGTTGGCGCGCGCCGTGGCGCCGGCACACTGAGGTTCATGAGTCCGCGTATGAGCCGGTACAGGCGACTGCACATCATCCGGAGCCGAGGTGCACGGAGACGGGACATGGCGCAATCAAGCTGTCGATTTCCAAATTCGGCAGCCGGTCACGCTTCCTGTTATCGGCAGCATTTGCGAATTCGGCACTTGCCGTCACGCTGCGCGAGGACGGAACGGCGCAGGCATTCGATCTCATCCGCCGAGGCCGGTATTGGGAGTCGGTCAACGAAGTGCCGCAGCCACACCGCTTTCGAGTGGTTCTGTTCCTCGGCCATGAGGGCCACGCTCATTCGTTCCGCACCCGGTTTGTCGAGCTGCCGTCGCTCGTCGTGAGCCGCCCGGAGACGGCGCGGTCTCTGAAGAAATCTTCAGTGGCGCATTGGCTTTCGCGCCATATCATCGCGGCCGTCTCACATGATCGGAGCATTCGCAGCCCCTATGGACCCTGAGCCTAGTACCCAGGCCGTCGACCGGGCGAGCCCCCTGCATACCGCGGCACGACCGGACGTGGACGGCTATCAGAGCCCGGAGAGGGCCGCTGGAGCACTGCCGCGCTAATGCGCTGCTGATTTCACAGTCACGTCTCTCCCCAGGGCTTGAGCAACAACACAGCTTGAGCACATCGCGGAGTGATGATGACTGTAACGACGGGTTTCTGGGCCTCCTCGCGGGCCACGGTGTTCTCCCTCATGGGGCAGCTGATGATTTCCGGGCTGTGGCTGACCGGTGTAAGCGTGGCTGCGGATGGGACACCGGATGGTAGCTCCCAGCCGGTCACCGGCGAGCGATTCGCAGTTCACGGACAGGCAACGTTCGTGGAGCAGGCGACCAACGACTTCCATGCGTCCTACAGCGGATCCAACAGCCTTTCAGCGAGCTCCAACCGGGAAACTGCGGATGTCAGTCTCTTCCTCGGCGCGCGTCTCTGGCGGGGAGCGGAAGCCTGGGTGGAGCCGGAGATCGATCAGGGCTTTGGACTCGACAACACGCTGGGCGTAGCCGGATTTCCGAGCGGCGAGGCCTACAAGGTGGGCGCCAATCATCCTTATCTCCGTATGCCGCGATGGTTTGTACGCCAGACGCTCGATACCGGCGGCGATCGGGAGACGGTGGAGGGGAGCGCCGGCCAGCTTGGCGGGTCGCAGAGCGTCGACCGCTGGGTATTCACGGTCGGCAAATTTGCCGTGACCGATGTGTTCGATACGAATCAGTACGCCCACGATCCGCGGGCAGATTTTCTCAACTGGGCGGCTGTCGACGCCAGTACTTTCGACTACGCCGCCGACGCTTGGGGATATACCGTGGGTGCTGCTGCCGAGCGCTACATCGGCTCCTGGACCTTCCGCGCCAGCGCGTTCGACCTCTCCGACGTTCCAAACAGCGAAGTGCTCGAGCACGGCTTGCACGAATTCCAGATGGTTGCGGAGATCGAGAAGCGGTATTCGCTCTTTGGGCAGACGGGGCGCCTGCTCATCACAGGCTATGACACCCGAGGACGCATGGCGCTCCTGGACGAGGCAATCGCGGTGGCGAATGCGGCGGGCACAGCGCCGGACAACGCCGCCGTTCGCTCATACCGGAGCCGCATGGGAGTGAGCCTCGACCTGGAGCAGCCGGTGAGCTCAGATCTCGGCATGTTCGCACGGGTTGGCAAGGCAACCGGGAATGTCGAGGCGTATGAGTTCACCGATGTCGACCGCAGTGTCGAGATCGGCGCTTCGGCCAAGGGGCGTCCGTGGCATCGACCCGATGACACCGTCGGAATTGCCGCGATCGACAACGGGATTTCCGCCGAGCGGGAGCAATACTTCAATGCGGGCGGCCTGGGCATCCTCTGTGGCGACGGCAAGCTGCCGCACCCGGGATCCGAGCGGATTGTCGAGACCTATTACAGCCTTTCACCGCTGTCGTGGGCGCACGTAAGTCTCGATTATCAGTGGGTCGAGAATCCTTGTTACAACACAGATCGCGGTCCGGTATCGATCGGAGCCGTCCGTTTGCATGCCGAGCTCTGAGACAGCTGCGTTCCGGACATGAGAGAGGAGAAAAGAGCAATGAGCATCCTGGAGACGGTGGCGGAGGCTCCTCAATCGCCGGGCACCCCCCGCGAGCCAGCCTCGCACGGTGGCGCGCAACTCGACACTCAGCATGTGGGCGACATTCACGGCGGCTTCGGCACGATCCGCCAGCACGATGTTGGGCCGCGTGCCGACTGGCGGGCGCGCCTTATGACGCTGCTTGCGATCCTCGGGCCGGGGCTCATCGTCATGGTGGGCGATAACGACGCCGGCGCTTTCAGCACCTATACCCAGGCCGGGCAGAACTATGGCAGCACCCTGCTGTGGACGCTGCTGCTCCTGATTCCAGTCCTGTACGTCAACCAGGAGATGGTTCTACGGCTCGGATCGGTGACGGGCGTCGGCCATGCGAGATTGATTCTCGAGCGCTTTGGGAAATTCTGGGGTGCGTTCAGCGTCATCGACCTCTTCATCCTCAACGCACTGACCATCGTCACGGAGTTCATAGGCCTGACGCTCGCATTTGAATATCTCGGAATACCGAAGGTCTGGGGCGTGGTCATTTCCGCGGCGGTGCTCATGGTCGCCGCGAGCACGGGCAATTTCCGGCGTTTCGAGCGATTTGCGCTCGCTCTGGTCTTCGGGAGCCTCCTCCTGGTACCGGTGTTCTTCATGCTTCACCCGTCCTACGACCGCATTGCGCACGACTTCTTCGTGCCTGGTCTTCCGGCCGGTGCACCATTGGCCGACGTGATGCTCCTGATCATCGCCATAGTCGGCACGACGGTGGCTCCCTGGCAGCTCTTCTTTCAGCAGAGCTACGTCATCGACAAGCGGATCACCCCGCGATTCATTCGCTACGAGCGCATCGATCTGTGGATCGGCATTGCGCTGGTCATCATTGGGGGAGTGGCCATGATGGCCTTCACGACCGCGGCGTTCGAAGGCACACCTGGTTTCGGACATTTCACGGATGCTGCCGCCGTGGCAAGCGGCATCGGCCGGCATGCCGGGCACGCTGCCGGGACCCTCTTCGCCATCGCGCTGATCGATGCCTGCATCATCGGCGCCGCTGCGGTGTCCCTTGCCACCGCTTATGCGATCGGGGACGTCTTCGCGTTGCGACATTCGCTGCATCGCGCGCCCTCGGACGCCAAGGGCTTCTATGCGGTGTACTTTGGCCTGATCGCGATTTCAGCCGCACTCGTCCTGGCCCCGGGCACTCCGCTGGGGCTGCTGACCAATGCAGTGCAGACGCTCGCGGGCGTACTGTTGCCGAGCGCGACGGTGTTCCTGCTGTTGCTCTGCAATGACAAGGCAGTCCTGGGGCCTTGGGCAAACAGCAGGAAGGTCAACATCTTCACGGGTGCGGTCATTGCGGTGCTCGTGATGCTTTCTCTCATTCTCACGGCCTCGGTACTGTTTCCGGACATTTCGGAAGCGCATATCCTGATGGTGCTGGTCGGCGGGAGCGTGCTTGCGCTTGCGGTGACTTCAGCAGTTCAACTCATCGAGCGCCGGCGGCCGGCGGCGGTTCGAGATGAGGGATCCGGGTCTGCTCTTGAGCGCGACACCTGGCGGATGCCACCCTTGGAACAATTGCCTCCGGCGCTGCTGACATTGCGCAGCCGCGCGTGGCTGATTGTGCTGCGCGGGTACTTGATCATCGCGGCAGGGCTTGTACTCGTGCGCATCGGCAAGTTGATCCTCGCCAGCCATTGACCGAGCGGCGGATGACTACCACGGGTACACCGCGCTTGAAGATCCGGGCGCGGTTGTGGCTGAGCGTATTGGGTGGGATCGAAAAGCTCGCGCTGTCCTCACTGCCTCGTGGGTCGCTTCGTAAGCGGACGCTCCGCTGGGTCGACCGTGGATTCGAGCGAATTCGGGCGCAAACAGGTCGATGAGCATTGCGGGGGAACAGCCGCGAGCGAAGGCGATGACGTCGCCACGAACGGCAGCACGAGATTAGCGAAGACTCATCTACGCAGAGGGTATGGTGATCTTTATGGACATGTGCATCACATGCTAATATACTCAGGCACATGTCAAAGATGATTCAGCTGCGAAATGTTCCCGATTCGCTGCATCGGCAACTGAAGGGCCGGGCGGCAATGGCGGGACTTTCCTTGTCTGACTTCCTGATCCGCGAAGCGCGCAAGATCGCCGAGCAGCCGACTCCCGAGGAGATGGCCGAGCGTCTGCGGCAGCGAGAGCCCTATCACGGGAAGGTATCGCCGACTCAGGTGCTGCGCGAGGAGCGCGACGCTCGTTGATCGTATTCGACGCTTCGGCCGCGGTGGAACTCGTTCTGCAGACGCCGCGAGCGGAACGCATCGCTGCTCGCGCACTGCATCCGGCGGAGCGTCTGCACGCACCGCATCTCATCGACATTGAAGTCGCGCAGGTCATGCGGAGGCTGGTGGAGGCGAAGGAGATCACGGTAGGCCGGGCGGATGCGGCCCTCGTGGATTTCGAGGGGCTGGTCATCGAGCGCCATGGGCACCGACCACTCTTTCGCCGGGTGTGGGGGTTGCGCACTTCCCTATCCGCGTACGATGCAACGTACGTCGCTTTGGCCGAGGCGCTTGCGGCACCGATTCTCACGTGCCACGACAAACTGGCCCGGGCGCATGGGCATAGAGCCAAGATAGAAGTAGTGTCGGTCGATTCCTGAATCGGCCCGAAGCCGCTGCAGGGTGGCGCAAGGCGCACGTCCCGGAGGGACTTCGAACGAGGCCTTGTCAGGCTGCGGCAATATAGGGGTGGTCCCGCCCTGCTACCAGGGGTCGTACCTGGGACGGTAACTGAAGCTGCCAGGTTCGGCGCAATAGAACATTACGAGTCTGCTCGATTCTCGATGGCGTCATCGGGCCGCAGTCGGTACCCGAGGCCGGGGTCTGTGACGAGATACCTCGGGCGATGAGGGTCCGCTTCGATTTTTGACCTGAGATTTTTGACGCAGACGCGAAGTCCACGGCTATCCCCGAGGTGATTGGGACCCCACACCTCCTGGAGCAACTGACCTTGCGTGACGATGAGGCCCGCATGTCGAGCCAGGCATTCGAGCAATCGATACTCGAGCGGGGTGAGATGGACTTCTCCGTCGGGTCCTCGGGCCAGGCGTCGCGCAACGTCGACCTGGATATGTCCAAACTTGAGGACATGGCCCACATCGCTTCCGCGCGTGACGCGCCGTAGCGCAGCGCGAACCCGCGCGAGAAGCTCAGGTGTACTGAACGGCTTCGTCACATAATCATCCGCGCCTGCATCGAGAGCCGCGATCTTTTGATCTTCCGCCGTGCGTGCCGACAAGACGATGATCGGCACAGGCGACCATTCGCGTACGTGACGAATGACGGTCACGCCATCACCGTCTGGAAGTCCAAGGTCCACAAGCAATAGATCGGGCTTGCCGGCTCGGGCTTCGATCTCGGCGCGGGCCGCAGTTGACGCTTCGGCAAGGCGGAATCGTTCCGACTCCAACAGGGCTTTGAGCACGTTGCGGATGGCCGGATCATCCTCGACCACCAGAATCCGGTGCATGGCTTCTGTCATTCAACCGGTCCCTGCCGTCGCGCGCGTACGCTCGGCGTCGGTTTCGCGCTGGGATTCCGCGATTCGGCCCGCGCGGGCATTCTCCGCCTGCAATTGACCGCTCGGTGGTGTCGTCGGCAGCGTGAACTCGAAATGAGCACCCCCCGCGGGTCGGTTGCGGGCGGAAATCTCCCCGCCGTGCTCACGCACGATGGCCCTGCAGATCGCAAGGCCGAGCCCGACGCCAACTGTGGTGCCCTCATTCGAGCCGCGCTGGAATTTCTCGAAGAGTCGTGCAGGATCCCCGGGCGGTAATCCTGGCCCGGTATCATCGACTGTGACCAGCACGAATGACTCGTCGGGAACGGCCGAGATCGAAACGCGCGTACCGGGAGGAGTGTACTTGGCGACGTTGTCGAGGAGGTTGACGAACAGCTTCACCACGAGTGTCGCATCGACGTGCACTTGCGGCAGGGAAGCAGGCAACTGGACTTCGATGGGATAAGCGGTGAGACGCGGTCCGAGCTCCCGTATCGCGGCCTCGATCAGATCATCGAGCATCTGCCAGTCACGGCGCAGGCTCACCTGCCCAACCTCGAATCGCATGAGGTCGAGCACGTTGGCAATGAGCTCCGACATCTCGTGAGCCTTGGCCTTGATCGACCTGGCAAGCGATTTCCGCGTCGCAGCGTCGAGCGCGTGATCTTGCTCCGCAAGCGTTCCTCCCGCGCCCTCGATGGCGGTGAGGGGCGTTCTGAGGTCGTGCGAGATGGAGGCAAGGAGCGTATTGCGCAGGCTCTCCCGCTCGGCGGCGACGCGCACCGCCTCGGTGCGCTCGGCGAGTTGCGCGCGCTCGAGCGCGAGACCGATCTGGCCGGCAAACGTTTCGAGCAGATGGCGCTGCTCGGGAAGCGAGACACGCCGGGGATTGGACGGCAGCACCGCGAGCACACCGAGACGGCGCTCGGCATCGCCAAGTGGAACATAAAGCGCTGGCGCCGCGGGAAGCGTATCGGTGCTAAGTCCCGCTTCGCGCCCGTGATCGGCGACCCACTGAGCGATCGCGAGGTCCGGGCTGCGCAGCGACTGCTCGAGTGGTGGCTCCGGGGGTAAGCGGAGCTTGCCGTCCTCATCGGGTAGCAGGACTATAGCCTTGCACTGGAACACCTCGGCCACGTGTCGGACGGCAACCTTGGTCAGCTGTGAGATGCCGCGCGTTGCGGCGAGCTCGCGGCTCATCGCATACAAAAGTGCTGTGCGGCGCTCACGCGCGCCGGCTACACGAGTCTGCTGGCGCACATTCGCCATCAAAGTCGCGGTGAGTAGCCCCACGATCAGCATCACCGCAAAGGTTACGACGTACTGCGCATCTGAAACCGCGAACGTGTACTGCGGAGGCACGAAGCAGAAGTCGAAGATGGCGACATTGAGAATAGTCGTCAGAACGGAAGGTCCGCGCCCGAGCCGCAATCCGGCCACCGTAGTGCCGAGCAGGTAAACCATAACCAGATTTACCAGTTCGAAGCGAGGATACATGAGGTAAGCCACGATGGTGCATGCGGCGCTGATCGCGACAGCCCATCCATAGCGGTTCCAGTGGATCTGCGCCGGCATGTTGTCCGGCCGGATCCTCGACCGAGGCGCGTTTGCAGCGGAGGCATGCCCGGCCTGTGCGATGGTGATCACATCGAAGCCACGGGCGTGTTTTGCGAGCTCAAAGCCCACCGAAGGGCGCAGCAGCGCCTTCAAGCCAAAACGCTTCGGGGCGCCGACGATTACGCGTGTGGCGTTGCGCGTCTGCGCGTACTCGAGTAACGCTGCGGCCGCCGTCGGTCCGTCGATCGTCACCGTTTCCGCCCCGAGCGACTCCCCGAGCCGCAGGATGTTGATGCGGCGGTTGCGCTGTGTCTCGGAGAGCTTCAGCAGCGCCGGGGTCTCGACGTAGACGACGATCCAGTTGGCATCGAGCGCGTCCGCGAGGCGCTTGCCGGCACGCACGAGCTGCTCGGATTGGCGATCCGGCCCCGTTGCGACCAGGATCCGCTCGCCTGGCAGCCGTGGCTGCAGCTCCCGTCCGGCGCCCGCGGAGGCGCGCGCCTCGGCCTCGACCCGGTCGGCCACCCGCCGCAGCGCCATCTCCCGCAATGCCATGAGGTTCGGCGGGCGGAAGAAACGCTCTACCGCGTTCGCCACTTCGTCGTGGACATACACCTTCCCGGCATGAAGCCGCGCGAGCAGATCCTCGGGAGGCAGATCGATGAGCTCGACCTCGTCGGCCTTGTCGAAGACCCGATCCGGCAGCGTCTCGCGTTGGTGCACGCCCGTGATCTGGGCAACCAGGTCATTGAGGCTCTCGAGATGCTGGACGTTGACTGTCGTCCAGACGCTGATACCGGCCTCGAGGAGCTCCTCTATGTCCTGCCAGCGCTTCGGGTGACGCAGAGCAGGAGCGCCGCTCGTGAGATTGGAATGCGCGAGCTCATCGACAAGCAGGATCTCGGGATGACGCTTGAGTGCCGCATCGAGGTCGAGTTCCTCTCGTGCCAGCGATCGGTAGCGCACGGTGAGCGTCGCCAGCCGCTCCAACCCTTCGAGGAGCCGCTCGGTTTCCACGCGACCGTGCGGCTCGACGTATCCGACCACTACGTCCTTGCCGGCCGAGCGGGCACCGCGCGCAGCTTCGAGCATCGCGTAGGTCTTGCCGACACCTGCCGATGCGCCGAAGAAAATGCGCAGCCGCCCCCGTTGCGCACGTGCTTCCTCCGCTTGCACGTGCGCCAGAAGCTTATCCGGGTCCGGTCGTACCTCGGCCATCGGATCGATTCAGACTTGACTACCCCGGCGGCCAGTCACCGTCACTTGCCGCCATCGAGCGCCAGGTTCAACTCCAGGACGTTCACGCGCGGCTCGCCGAAGAGTCCAAGGACTCGACCCTTCGCGTGCGCTGCGATCAATTGTCTCACGGCCTGCACCGTCATAGCACGGACGCGCGCGACCCGCGGCGCCTGATAGTACGCCGCCGCCAGGCTGATGTCCGGATCGAGGCCGCTGCCCGATGCCGTCACGAGATCGACCGGAATCGGTGCCTTATTGGTCGGATCCACTGCGTGGAGAGCATCGATCCGCGCCTTCACGGCGTCGGTCAGCGCTGGATTGAGCGGGCCAAGGTTCGAGCCCGTGGAACCGGTGCCGTTATACGGTTGCGGTGTCGTCGCCGAGGGCCGGCTCCAGAAGTACTTCGGGTCGCTGAACGGCTGCCCGATGAGGCTCGACCCGATCGCCTTGCCGTTGCGGACGATCAGGCTCCCTCCTGCCTGGGTGGGGAAGAGGACCTGGCCGATCCCCGTCACGACAAGTGGACACACGATACCGGTGATGGCCATCAGGAGGAGAAAGAGGACCACCGCGGGACGTACTATCGAATTCATGTCCGGTCTCCCGTCAGACGAGGTGCGTGAGCACCAGTGCGAGATCGATCAACTTGATACCCAAGAAGGGGACGATGATTCCCCCCAGTCCGTAGACCAGAAGGTTGCGCCGCAGCAGCACCGCCGCTCCGAGCGGGCGGTACTTGACGCCCTTCAGAGCGAGTGGGATCAGTACGACGATGATGAGCGCGTTGAAGATTACCGCAGATAGGATCGCGGAAAACGGGCTCGCCAGGTGCATGATGTTGAGCGCGTTGAGCTGCGGATAGGTCGTGGCAAAGGCGGCCGGGATGATGGCGAAGTACTTCGCCACGTCGTTCGCGATGCTGAACGTAGTGAGAGACCCGCGGGTCATCAGCATCTGCTTGCCCGTCTCAACCACCTCGATAAGCTTCGTGGGGTTCGAGTCGAGGTCCACCATGTTGCCGGCTTCCTTGGCGGCCTGGGTACCCGTGTTCATGGCCACTGCCACATCCGCCTGGGCGAGCGCCGGGGCATCGTTGGTCCCATCGCCCGTCATCGCGACGAGCTTGCCCTCGGCCTGATGCTCCCGGATGAGCTTCAACTTCGCCTCCGGTGTCGCTTCTGCGAGGAAATCATCCACACCGGCCTCGGCGGCAATGGCCGCTGCGGTCAGCTTGTTGTCGCCGGTGATCATCACGGTCTTGATCCCCATGCGCCGCAACTCGAGGAAGCGCTCCTTGATGCCTCCCTTGACGATGTCCTTGAGCTCGATGATGCCGAGCACCCGAGGCCCATCACTCACGAGGAGCGGCGTGCTCCCGCGCCGGGCGATCTCCTCGACGGTCGTGACAACACCGCGCGGCATCGTTTGCCCAAATCCCTCGATGTGCTTCTGAATCGCATCGGGTGCGCCCTTGCGCACCTTCCGTTCGCCGATATCAACGCCACTCATGCGCGTATGTGCGGAGAACGGCACGAATGTCGCATTGAGGGACTGCAGATCGCGCTCGCGGAGCTTGAACCGCTGCTTGGCGAGCACAACGATGCTGCGCCCCTCAGGCGTTTCGTCAGCAAGCGAGGCCAGCTGCGCAGCATCTGCCACTTCTTCCTCCTTGACGCCGGGCGCGCCGATGAACGCCGCCGCCTGGCGATTGCCGAGCGTGATCGTACCCGTCTTGTCGAGTAGCAAGACGTCTACATCGCCAGCGGCTTCGACCGCGCGACCGGACGTGGCGATGACGTTCGCCTGCATCATGCGGCTCATGCCGGCCACACCGATCGCGGAAAGGAGGCCCCCAATCGTCGTCGGGATGAGACAGACCAGAAGGGCGATGAGTGCCGTGATCGTGACGGGGGTCCCGAGCTTCGCAACGGCCACGCTGTACAGCGAGTAGGGCAGGAGTGTCGCGGTCGCGAACAGGAACACCAGGGTCAGCGCCACGAGCAGGATCGTGAGTGCGATCTCGTTGGGCGTCTTCTGCCGCTTCGCGCTCTCGACCATAGCGATCATGCGATCGATGAACGTCTCGCCGGGGTTGACGGTGACCTTGACGATGATCCAATCCGAGAGAACCCGGGTGCCGCCCGTGACGGCGGAGAAGTCCCCGCCTGACTCGCGGATGACGGGTGCCGACTCCCCGGTGATCGCGCTCTCGTCAACGGATGCCGCACCTTCGATTACTTCGCCGTCAGCCGGGATATAGTCTCCAGCCTCGATGAGCACGATGTCTCCGCGGCGCAGACGATCCGCCCGCACGCGCTCCTGGCGGTCGCGCTCGCGCGGGCCGACGATCTTCTTGGCCATGACGGTCTGCTTCAGTCCGCGGAGCGACGCCGCCTGGGCCTTGCTGCGGCCTTCGGCCAGGGCTTCGGCGAAATTCGCAAAGAGCACCGTGAACCAGAGCCAGATGGCCACACTCAGGATGAACCAGCCCGGGGCTTCGCCCCGCCCGGTGAGCGCTTGGAACCACAGGAGCGTAGTTAGGATGCTGCCGATATAGACGACGAACATGACCGGATTGCGCCATTGCACGCGTGGATCGAGCTTGCGAAATGAATCGGCAATCGCCGGCGCGAGGAGGCTGCGGTCGAACATCGAGAGTTTCCGCCGCGAGTGGGCGACCCTCGCGGCCGCTTCCTCGGCACCGGGCTCTCGTGAAGCCGGGGCGAGGGAAGGCGGAGCTTTCTCGGGAGCGGAGTTTTCTATCACCTTGGCCATATCAAGTTCCCCAGAACATGAGGTGCTCCACGACCGGGCCGAGCGCGAGCGCCGGCACGAAAGTGAGTGCCCCGACGAGAAGTACCGTGCCGATCAGGAGTATTACAAACGTCGGACCATAAGTCGGCATGGTGCCTGAGCCTGCCGGCACCCGCTTTTTCGCAGCGAGCGAGCCCGCGATCGCGAGCACGGCGACGATCGGCCAGTAGCGGCCGAGCCACATGCAAAGTCCGAGCGCGGTGTTGTAGAAAGGCGTATTGGCCGAAATCCCCGCGAACGCACTGCCGTTGTTGTTGCT
Source organism: Steroidobacteraceae bacterium (assembly GCA_035652555.1). Taxonomy (GTDB): domain Bacteria; phylum Pseudomonadota; class Gammaproteobacteria; order Steroidobacterales; family Steroidobacteraceae; genus 13-2-20CM-66-19. The sequence goes on from DASRDO010000043.1 coordinate 40,499, forward strand.
CGCTGAAGTGAAGGCGTAAAGGATCTCGGAGAACCCGTGGGCCGCCGGATTGGCTACAGCCGCCTGGCCTGCCGTCATGCTCACGGCGATCGCGGTTCCGATGAGCACGATGAAGGGCATGACGAGGATCGCGACCGAGCTCATCTTCATCTCGAAGGCTTCGATCTTCTTGCCAAGGTACTCGGGCGTCCGGCCGATCATGAGGCCCGCGATGAAGACCCCGACGATGGCGAAGATGAGCATCGAGTAGAGCCCGGTGCCGACGCCTCCGAAAACGACCTCGCCGAGCATCATGTTGAACATCGGCACGAAGCCGCCGAGGGGTGTAAAGGAGTCATGCATCGCGTTCACGGCACCGCATGAGGTGCCGGTGGTGATCGTCGCGAAAAGCGACGAAGCCCCGATTCCGAAGCGCGCTTCCTTGCCCTCCATGTTGCCGCCGGGCTGAAGGATGCTCGTCGTTTGATCCACTCCGAGACGTCCGATATGCGGGTTCCCGAGCTGCTCGTTGTGCACCGCGATCGAGAGCTCTGCGACGAACAAGATCCCCATGGCGGCGAGGATCGCCCAGCCCTGGCGAGTATCGCCGACCGCTCGCCCGAATGTATAGGTGAGCGCGGCAGGAATCAGAATGATCGCGACCATCTCGAGGAAGTTCGAGAGCGGCGTCGGATTCTCGTATGGATGGGCGGAGTTGGCATTGAAGAATCCGCCCCCGTTGGTGCCGAGTTCCTTGATGATCTCCTGCGAGGCGATCGGGCCCATCGGCAGGGTCTGAGTGCGCGTCGAGGCATTCTCCATGATCGGATTGCCCGCCTTGTCCTTCACAGGATTGCCGGCCGCGTCGGTTTTGGGCTGCTGATAAGTGACGGTCTCGAGCGTCGTCACATCCTTGTAGGCGCTGAAGTTCTGAGGTACGCCCTGCCAGACCAGGACCAAGGAGAACACGACCGAGATCGGCAGAAGGACGTAAAGCGTCGAGCGGGTCATATCGACCCAAAAATTACCGATCGCCCGCGCGTTGCGCCGAGCGAAGCCGCGGATGAGTGCGATTGCGACGACGATACCCGTTGCCGCGGAGAGGAAGTTCTGCACGGCGAGCCCGGCCATCTGCGTGAGATAGCTCATCGTCGACTCGCCGGAGTAGCCCTGCCAATTGGTATTGGTGATGAAGCTCACCGCGGTATTGAAGGAGGAGTCCGGCGACACGTTCGCGAAGTGTTGCGGGTTGAGCGGCAGCCACAGCTGCAGGCGCTGCAGCGCATAGATGGCGAGTGCACCGATAGCATTGAAGACAATCAATGCGATCGCATAGCCTTGCCAGCTCATCTCGGTGGCCGGATCGGTTCCGCAAAGCCGATAAATGAACCGCTCTACGGAGGCGCCGAGGCGCAAGGGCCAGATCGGCCGGCCCTCCATCACGTTCGCCATGTAGAGACCGACAGGCTTTACGAGTACCAGGGCAACAGCCAGGTATACGGCGACCAGCGCCAGAGTCGAGGACGTCATCAGAACTTCTCCGGCTTAAACATCGCGTACAGGAGGTACACGAAGAGGCCGAGCGAGAGCAGTCCGCTCACGATGTATACAGCGTTCATTCCTCGCCTCCGAGGTGTGACACCGCCCTGACCAGCCAGTGCGTAGCGGCATAGAGCGCCACGATGATCACCAAGTAGATGGCATCCATCTCGTTTTCTCCGGACGTGATTGGGCGCTCTTAATGTAGCGCTCGAGGTGTGAGTTCGTGGTGAGGAAATCTACTTACCCTAACGGGGCCATCGGCACGCTATAGGGCGCCGCGTTGCAGCAGCAGTCCAAGTCGAGATCACCGCTCACCCCCTCTCACGGTCAAAACTTGTAGACGCCCTGAACTGCGAGCTCCGAGAGGCTGTTCTCGAGATCGGCGGGGATCGTGCCAACGGCCTGCGATCGCACGAAGGTGTTCCTCTGTGCATCGTCGTAGCGCCCCTCCAGCCGAAGCTCGAAATTCTTCGTCGGGGCGTAGCCGAACGTGACGGTGCTCTCCCAAAGATGCTGCCCGTCACTCACCCCTGTCACGAACCCGTCTTTATCCTCGAGATACTCGAGCCGCAGCGACACTCGCCACTGACTGTTCAAGGCGTAATTGGCATAGCCGGCCAGGCCGTACCAGCTTGCACTCGCGGAGCCAGGGCCGAAGGCGTCAGCCTGTTTGTCCCAGTCGGCATTGACGAGGAACGTAAGCGATGACGTGGCATTATAGGTTGCCACGACATCGACTAGGGTTCGATTTGCATCGATCGGGGTGGGTAATGTCGCGCCGAACTTGCCTAGGTACGCTTGGGCGGTCAATGAGAGTGTTTTGCTTGGAGTCCATGCTATGCCGAGCTCGCCCGTCTTGGGGCCGTAGCTGGTTGAGGTGGTGTTCCAGCCGTTGTTGATGCCTGCGATGAAGCTCACGGTATCGCTCGCGGCTAGCGTCGCACGCACGCCCGTGTGGGTGAGGGGTTCCATGAGGGTAAATAGCAGCGAGCGCGAGAAATTCGTGTTCTGCGTCGGGTTGATGACCTCGGCACCCGCGAGGGTCACGTATTTGCCACCGATGATCGTGAGCGGCCCGGTCGCATACTGCACGAACGCTTGGCGCACATCGAAGCTGTTGTCATGTCCATCTTCCGAGGCATGAACGATGCGCGCATCTTCTCCCGCCATCAGATCGACGACCGCTCCGAATCCCTGCTTCGGCTGGTAGGCAACGGTCAGTCCCGCCTGATCGAGTTGGAACGTATTGTGATTCTCGTCGAATTCGTGGTAACCGCCGGGGTATCCGTTCGATGCATAGTACGAGGCAGCCACGTATCCATTGATCGCGACTCCCCAGGAGTTGAGCGTATCAGCCCAGCTCGGCACTTCGGGAGGCGAGCTCATGGGCGCATCCGTCGCAAGCAATAGTTTGGGTGCGGCAGCACTGATGAGCGCCACGCAGGTCGCAATTTTATCCGCCTTCACCACTGACCCTCCGCGGCGGCCATGCGCCGCCTCTGTCTAAAGTGTTTACGCTGCACCCTGTATCGGCACATCTACCTGAGAGAGGCCAGCTGAATGCTGTGCCGGTAGCAGATAGTGTGCTGATTCCGCGTCGTTCCCGAGCGACGCGGAATCCTATCGATCTCGCTGTTATTTCGTCATGAGTAATTGCGCCGATAGTCCTACCGGACTATTGCGCTTGCGGTTGCATCGTTTGCGATGTCGCTATGGTGTTTGCGGGTCGAGAGTTTCTCAATGCTCCCTGCACCGCGGTGGCAATGGTCCGCCGCCGGATCATGAGCTCGATTCTTCACACCTCCATCACAAGACGTGCGATACGCTGTCCAGGATGGTGATGGCCAGTGAGCGCTATAGAAAGACTCAATGACACTACAGGAGCAATCGTGCTGCTCCTGCTCGTTATCGTCGTCATTGCCGCCTGGCGCGCATGGTGGCGGGATTTGTGGCGAAGCCGACATGATCCGCGCCGCCGCCACCTTTAGTGGCAGCGAGAGGCAGCATGAGCTTCTTACCATCGATTAGCGCGATCGTAAGTGAAGGGCTTTCCGTCAGCCCCGAACCGCCCCGTGGAGTTGCAGCGAGAGGTGGCTTGTGATCAGGAAGGTTCCCGGTCCCGGAAGCCAGAGCGGTTGGATCTGCCGCATCCTCGTTCCCGCTTGGGCTCGCACGTGAGCTCGCCTTCCGCAAGAGAGAATCGTCGCCGAAGGTCTTTTGCTGCGTTGGATGAGCATGGATGCACGTTCCGAGTTGCGCAACTGCTGCCAGGATGGAGCCGAACGGGCCTCTGCGCCAGACCATTCCAAGTGAGTATTTTCTCTCGCACTGCGGTGCTCGGGGCCTCTGCCTCGCGCCCGATCTCTAACGATTTGCTAACTCCGAACGGAGTACGTTCAATGCCATGCAGGCGGAGCGGCTCAACAGAATTCTGCTGGTGCTCATCGTGCTCTACGCGCTCTACATCGCGCTCGTACTCTTGTGGGAGCGTCTCCGCGATGTGTTGCGAAATGAGAGGCGCCGCGACGTCGGTCTGTTGGGATTCCGCATTCGACGGAAGCCCTTTCGATAGACGCATCCATGGAGGTGGCCACAATGATTGCGATACTCCTGGTGTTCACGGCGCTCTATGGCGCGTACATTGCCTTCGCACTTTCGGTGTCGCGGCTCCTGAACGGCCGCAGTGACGGCGCGGGTGCAGGCGGTCGGGGATAGCCGCCGCGGGATCGGTTTGGGTGGGAGTCGTCGCCGGGAGGAAGCAGCGGTTCAGGGAGGGGGCGGGGCCCCGAGGCCAAGGAGACGATGCGGAGGGCTGTTCCGTACCAAACGCCGAAGGCGGTTGGTGAGGGCGACTTAGCCGCTCCAGCGCGGCGAGCGCGGACCGACTGCAATGTTGTGCGAGGCACTGCGTCGTCGCGTTAGGTGCCTTGGTGGCGATCCTGCGCATCCGGTGAGGAAGGAACGACGCCATTGATCCCTCCCGCGTGGGATCGAAGTTCCGCGGGCCCGTCGTAGCAGCTACAAACTGAAACTGGCACACGAGCGGCCGCAAGCTGAAATGAATTCCCAAGCTCGCCGCGCTTGTGGTATTCTGAATCCTACTGTTGTTTTTATACAACATGGTAGCGGGGGCAGGATTTGAACCTGCGACCTTCGGGTTATGAGCCCGACGAGCTGCCAGACTGCTCCACCCCGCACCAGGAGGGCCGCGCATTCTACAAGCCGCTCGGGGGAAGGGCAAATCGTTCCGCTTGGGCGCAGGCGCGGCCTCGGCGAAGGGCGCGCCAGCGCTGGTGCTCGCCGCGGTGTTCATCCCGAGCGCCATGCAGACCGCGCGCGGCTGCCCTGCCGAGCGGAGGTGCTAGGGTGCGCCCGGTGGGCCCCGGCCCATCAGATCGCGCAGCACCTTCGGATCCACGGGCTTGATCAGGTGATGATCGAAGCCGGCCGCCCGGGACCGTTCCCGCGCTTCGGGAGTACCGTAGCCGGTGAGCGCCACCAGCAGGACCCGATTGCCCTGCGGCTCGCGGCGGAAGCGGCTGGCGATCTCGTAGCCATTGAGGCCGGGGAGGCCCACGTCGATGACGGCAACGTCCGGAAGCGCGCTCTTCAGCAGCTCGAGCCCGGATTGACCTTCTTCCGCCTCGAGGACTTCGTGGCCAGCGAGCTCGAGCATCATGCGGAACGTCTCGCGCGCATCGCGATTGTCCTCGATCAGGAGAACGCGGCGCGGCTGGGCTGCGACCTCGGCACAGCCCATCGCAGGCTCGACGGCCGGCGCGGGGGTGCTGGGCAGCCGGATCGTGAATGTGCTGCCCCGGCCTGGCCCTTCACTGACGGCTGAGACGCTGCCGCCGTGCAGCTCGACGAGCTGCCGAACCAGGGTGAGGCCGACGCCGAGGCCGCCTTCGGCGCGGTCGAGCGTGCGCTCGCCCTGTACGAAAGGCTCGAAGATCTGTGGCAGCAGCTCGGGCGCAATGCCGAAGCCGGTGTCGTGAACGCAAAGCAGGACCTCACCGTCCTGCGTGGCCAGCGTCACCCGGATCAGGCCGCCTGCCGGGGTGTATTTGATTGCGTTCGCGACGACGTTCGTGATGATCTGCTCGATGCGCACCACATCGCCGTGGATCCAGTGGGAGCCGCTTTCGACCTCCACCTCGATGCGCCGCGCGTCCGCCCGCGCGGCGAGCTGCGCGACGCTGCGACGAACCGCATCTGCGAGATCGAGCGGTCCGACGGCCAGGGTCACTTTGCCGGTGATCACCCGGGCGACCTCGAGCAGGTCATCCACGAGTCGCGAGAGATGCCGCGTCTGGCGCCCGATGATGTCGCGGGCCCGTTGTGCAGCGCCCTCCATGCTGCCGCCGGCCTGCAGAACTTCCAGCGCCGCGGTAATGGCGCTCAGCGGGTTGCGCAGCTCGTGCGCCAACATCGCCATGAATTCATCTTTCGCCTGGCTGCGCTGCTCGGCCTGGTGGCGTCCGAGCCGCGCATGCTGCAGCTCACTGAGGTCGGTGACGATCAGACTGCTGCGGCGCACCTCATCGGTGACGCTGCTGGTCAGTGAGAGGAGCACGTCGGTGGTCTTCCCGCTGGAGGCGATCAGGCGCGTCCGCCGCTTGCCGACGCCGCTGGCGAGCAGCGAGGCGACCGCATCCCGGTCCTCTGCCTCGAAGAAGCGCAGCACCGGGCCGCCCATGACTTCCTGCAGCGGCATACCGAGGAGCTGCGCCAGGCTCATGTTGCAGTAGAGAACGTCTCCCTCGGGACTCAGGATCGCCGCTCCGTCCAGCATCTGCTCGACGAGCGTACGGTACGGGAAATCGGCGTTTCGGAGTGTATAGACCTGCTCGCCGCCGGGACCGCGAACGATGACGGCATCGATCTCGCCGGCGCGGATCGCGCGCAGCATCTCTTCGGCCTCGGCGAGACGCGATTGGAGCGCCTGCAGGTCATCAGTCGGCGTCGTCGAATCGTGCTGCATGGAGCTCGAGACCTCCGGCATCTGTCAGGAGGGAATGTCCAGGGCTTCCAGCATGCGCTCCTGATCGGAGAGGTCGCCAATCAAGCGCCGCTGCGGCAGTGGCATACGCCTCACCAGTGTCGGCGCGGCGACGAGCTGCTCCGCCCGCGCGAGTGCGGGCTGCTGATAGATGTCGATGATCCGCAGCGTGTGCCGTCCCTGCAGGTGCCGCGCGCAGAAGGCACGCAGGTTCTCGATCGCGCGCGCAGATCGGGGAGTCATTCCGGTGACGTAGAGATTCAGCTCGTAATGTGCCGCATCCGGCCCCCTCGCGGCGCGCATCGCCGTGATGTCGGGTTCCTCTTGCGGTCGCTCGGTCACGTCTCAGGCCCGGCGCAGGTCCAGCCCTACGAGGACCCGCTCCGTATTCGACAGGTCGCCGATGATCTTCTTGACCGGCTCGGGAAGCTGACGGACCAGCGTCGGCACCGCCAGGATCTGATCGCCGCGGGCGAGCTGCGGATTCTCCAGAAGATCGATGATCTCGATGCGATAGCGGTCGGCCAGATGCTCTTCGCAAATGCGCTTGAGATTGGTAAATGCGCGCATGCACCGCGGAGTCTGGCCGGCAATGTAGAGACGCAGGACGAAACGCTCTGCCTCTGCCGGGGTTCCTTTCTCCATCGACCCTGCCATGCGTCAGCCTGCAGCCGTCCCGCGGCCGACAGCATCGCAAACAGGTACCCTGATCCCCTGTTCCGTTATCGTGAATGGGTACACCCGGTTCGAGTGCGCCGTGCCTCGGGCCTTCAGCACTGAGAGGTGACGCTGCCTGACTCCGTCGCTTTGATCGAGCGAGACGAGCACCCAGGCATCCATTAGCGAGGACACCCCGGCATTCGAGTCCGGCTCGCGGGCATCTGCCGGCGTGAGGCTGGTGAGCAGTGCCGTCACGCTCCGCATCTTCAGGTGATCGATCAGCCGCACCAGCATCGCGCGAACGGAATTCAGCTCACCGGCTGACAACAGGTCGGTCATCGAGTCGACCACCACGACCTGCGGGCGCACCTGATCGATGGTGCGGTACATGCCGGCAAGATGCGACTCAAGGCCAAAGCGCGAGGGGCGGTCGGCTGGCATCTGCAGCAAGCCGCGCTCGACCCACTGCCCGAGATCGACCCCGATCGAGCGCATGTTGCGTATCATCTGCCGCGGAGACTCCTCCAGCAGAAAATACAGGCAGCGCTCGCCGCGCTCGCAGGCTGCGTTGACGAAGCTCGCAGCGAGGGTCGTCTTGCCCGTACCTGCCGTACCTGACAGCAGCACCGTGCTGCCTCTGTAGAACCCACGCCCGCCGAGCATGGCATCGAGCGGCTCCACGCCGCTCGAGATCCGCTCCGTCGGCGCGGGATGGTCCAGTCCCAGGGAGGTGACCGGCAGTACGCCGAGCCCGTCCCGGTCGATCAGGAAAGGGTACTCGTTGGTGCCGTGATGCGAGCCGCGATATTTGACGATCCGCAGGCGCCGGGTCGAGAGCTCCTCGTGCACCCGATGATCGAGCAGGATCACCGCATCGGAGACGTACTCTTCGAGACCCTGACGCGTAAGGGTCTCCCGGCCCCGCTCCCCAGTGATCACCACAGTCAGGTCTCTATCCTTCAGCCAGCGCAGCAGCCGTCGCAGCTCGGCGCGCAGGATGTTCTCCTTCGAGAGCCCGCCGAAGAGCGACTCGATCGTATCGAGCACCACCCGCTTGGCGCCGCTCTCACGCACCGCGTGCTCGAGCCTGACGAAGAGGCCTTCGAGGTCGTATTCCCCCGTCTCCTCGATTTCGCTGCGCTCGACGCGCACGTAGTCGACGACGAGCTTCCCCGAGGCGACCAGCTCCGGCAGATTGAATCCGAGCGAAGCGACATCGCACGCGAGGTCATCCGCGTTCTCTTCGAAGGTCATGAGGACGCCGGGCTCGCCGAAGCGGCGCACGCCATTCACGAGAAAGCTCAGCGCGACGAGTGTCTTGCCCGAGCCTGGGCCGCCACAGATGAGTGTCGCACGCCCGGCGGGCAAGCCACCGCCGGTGATCTCATCGAGGCCGCGGATCCCGGTAGGGGCTTTCTCGAGGACGCCCTCTGAACGTGACATCGGGGCAGTATACCCGCATGGCATCTGGCGTCTGCGCGTCCTGGGCGGCAGGCGCAGAGCTCGAGCTTTGCCGGACTCTCAACCCAATGCGGCGCGCAGATTCGCGGCGAGCTCGGCCCCGGCTTTCTGGTCGAGCGCACGGGCCGGCCAGCCGATACCCAGGCCATCGTCGGGGTTAGGCTTTGGGATTATGTGGAAGTGCACGTGCGGCACCGCCTGGTGCGCCCCGGCCCCGTTGTTCTCGAGCACGTTGTACTCGCGAACCCCCGTGACGGCGATTACGGCCCGGCAGAGGCGCGGCAGGACTCTGCCCAGCGCCGCGGCGGATTCGTCGGAGAGCGCATCGAGGGTCCGCGCGGGCTCCTTCGGAATGACCAGGGTGTGGCCGGCACTGAGCGGACTGATGTCGAGAAAGGCGAAGACCTGCTCATCCTCATAGACTTTGTGGCACGGAATCGCGCCGCTCAGGATCCTGCCGAAGATGGTCTCTGACATGGAAATGCCCCGATCTGCTCATGCCCGTAGTCGCCGTATTGTGGCCGAACTCGCCGGAACATGGATGCCCGTCGATCGTCTACCCCCTCTGGACGGTAAATGACGGGCACGCTCGAATCACTGCTGCGTTGGTTCTCGCCTTTCCGGCTGATGAAGAATGCCGGCTGCGGGACGCGCGAGGAGCGCGTGGCGGCCTATCGGTACAACCGACGGCGCCGCAGCGAGCTCTCGGCCTGCATGTGCCGGTGGGTCTTCGCCCTCGCCGTCGCCGCGCTGCTCACGGCAGCGTTCGATGCGCTTGGCGGTCCCGGCGGCCATCCCGAGGGACTGCCGAAAGTGTTCTTCGTCTATCTGGCGGCAGCGTGCGCCACGTTCCTGGTCTGTGGCGTGTGCGTGCTTCTCATCACGGCCTACGTCTACGTTTACCTGACGAGTCACGAATGATGATGCAGTCGCGAGGTGATGCCATGGCAGAAGTGACGACCAATCACGATACGATCCGCAAATGGGCCGAGAAGAAGGGCGGCAGGCCCGCCGCGGTCGCACGTACCCATCAGGGTGGCGATGTTGGAATCGTGCGCATCATGTTTCCCGACGCCCCGCAATCGGAGCATCAGGCGCTCACGGAGATCTCCTGGGAGGAGTTCTTCAAGGAGTTCGAGGAGCGCAAGCTCGCGCTCCTTTACGACGAGGACAGCCTCTTCTCCAAGATCATCGGCCGCGATACGGCGGAGCAGCGCAGCCACGGAGCCTCGGGCGCATCGCGCCACCAGGGCAGCTCGACCCGGCACTAGCCCGAGGGGCCGCGGCGAAGCGGTTTGAAGCCGGATCGGGCAGTAGTTAATGCCGCATTGGCAGCGTGATGCCGAGGCGACGCATCTTGCGGTAGAGGGTGTTGCGTCCAATGCCGAGCTTGTGCGCGACGCGGCTGATGTTGCCGTGGTGCAACTCGATCTCCTTTAGCAGCGCGCCACGCTCGGCCTTCTCCAGGGGATTCAGGCCCTGGGCCTCGGGTGGCAGCTCGCTCTCTTCGGTCTGCACCGGCTCGGGCTCGCCGACACCGTAATCGGCAGGCAGGCAGCTGCCGTCGAGCCTGTCGGCGGAGCGCATGGCAATCATTCCGCGCAGCACATTGCGCAGCTGGCGGATGTTGCCCGGCCAGGCGTAGGCGCGCAGCGCATCGGCAAGGTCGTCCCCCAGGATCACCGACGGGGTAGCGGCGCTTTCCTGCGCAAAGATATGGCGGATGAGCGCCGCCTTGTCCTTGCGCTCGCGCAGCGGCGGCAGAGTCAGCACCAGGCTCTGCAACCGGTAGAAGAGGTCTTCGCGGAACTCGCCACGGCGCACCTTCTCCTGCAGCCCGCCCCGCGCCGCGCTCACGACTCTGACGTCGATACGAAGGGGCGCTTCGCCGCCCGGCCGGAGGACCTCGCGCTCCTCGATCACGTGCAGCAATCTCGCCTGCAGCTCGAAAGGCAGCTCGCCGACGTCATCGAGGAAAAGGGTGCCGCCGTTGGCCTGCAGGATCCGTCCCATGTCCTCGTCCGCCTCCGTCTTCTCGAGAGCGCCGGCGCCCTGCACGGGCTGGCCGGGCGGCGGGGCGCTGAGCGGGGCGGACTGAGGAGCAGACTTTGCGGCGCTCGAGCGACCGAAGAGCTCCAGCTCGAGCTGCGCCTCCGGCAGGAAGCTGCAGTTGACCGCGACGAACGGCTTGTCGGCGCGATCGCTCGAGGCATGCATGGCCCGGGCAAAGAACTCCTTGCCCGTCCCGGACTCCCCGAGGAGAAGGATGGGCACTTCCCGTGACTGGGTGCGGTGGGCGGCCTGGATGTTGCGCGCCATCATGGGATCGCCGAAGTCGAGCTCATCGAGCGGACTGCGTCCCGGATCGGCAGCCGGAAGCTCCTCGATGCGCGCGAGGCGCTGCCTGCCGCCCGGGGCGCGCTTGGACTGCGGCGCCTGGGCCACGGCGAAGAACCGGCCGCCGTGACGGGCGTCGTAGATCGGCACGGCATGGAAGGACTTCTTCTGGCTCCGACCGACGAGCGCGCTGAGCGAGATGTTGAATACGCGCTCGAGTGGCGCACCGATGAGCTCGCCCGCGGTTTTCACGCCCAGCTGGAACAGGGCGTTGCGATCGAGCGCCGCGATCGCTCCGGCGGCGTCGAGCGCAACGATGCCCTCGCCCCAGGTACCGACCAGCTCCGGTCTGCTGTGGAAGCGCACCACGAACTCGTTCTTGAAGCGATAGAGGAAGAGGCGATTCTCGATCATCTGCGCCGACATGTTGACCAGCACCAGGGTGTGCTGTTGTGCGCGGTCCGATTCTCCGGAGGCATCGAGCACCGCCACCAGGTCGCCGCGGTAGTCGAAGATCGGGGCGGCGCAACAGGTGAGGCCGGTGTTGCGCGAGAAGAAGTGTTGGTCGCGGTGGATGATGAGCGGCGCCCGCTCGAAGAGGCAGGTGCCCATGCCATTGGTGCCGCCATGCTCCTCGCTCCAGACCGCCCCGAGCACGAGGCCGGTGCGGAAGGCCGCATTGCGGAAGCTCAAGTCGCCGTAGTAATCGAGGAGGACGCCGTCCCGGTCGGTGAGGATGATGGAGTAGCCGGAGCCGGCGAGCTGATGATAGAGGTGCGCCATCTCCGCATCGGCGAAGGAGACCAGCTCGAGATTGCGCTCCTTGCGCTCCAGTCGCTCGTCCCGCGGTAATACGTAGGGCTCCCGCTGGGACTGCGGGTCGAGATGATATTGCGTGAGGCAGCGCAGCCAGGAGCGCTTTACGTAGTCCGGCGTCCCCTGACCCTCGTCGCGCGCCGTGCCCCGAAGCACCGACTGGATGTAGCGGGCGTGACTGCCGATCGGTTGCAGCATGGAGCTCCCCCTCTCGATCGAGCCGGCATTATGCCATGGGAAATACTGCCGGTCCGCCGAGGGTCGAAAGCGGTACAGCGGCACAGACGATTGTTCCGTATTGGAACAACAGCCCGGCGCAGGTGCCGCTGGCCACGGCCCCGCGCGGCTTCCCGGCGCATCCGCAGCTAAACTCCCGTCATGCGCTACGCGTAGGATCTATGGGATTCGCAGGTGATCCCGGTACATTAAGCGGCGGCAGCGCGCCGAATCAGAGAGGATCCACATGAAAACCAAGGCAGCCATTGCATACGCGGCCGGCAAGCCGCTGGAGATCGTGACGGCCGACCTCCAGGGCCCGAAGGCAGGAGAAGTCCTGGTCGAGATCAAGGCGAGCGGTGTCTGCCACACGGACGAGTTCACCCGCTCGGGCGCCGACCCGGAGGGCCTCTTCCCGGCGATCTTCGGGCACGAGGGCGCGGGAGTGGTCGTTGACGTCGGTCCGGGTGTCACTTCGGTGAAGAAGGGCGATCACGTCATTCCGCTTTACACGCCGGAGTGCCGGCAGTGCAAGTCCTGCCTCTCGCGCAAGACCAACCTGTGCACGGCCATCCGCGCGACCCAGGGCAAGGGCGTGATGCCCGACGGTACCAGCCGGTTCTCGATCGGCGGCCAGATGGTCCACCACTACATGGGATGTTCGACCTTCTCCAACTACACCGTGCTGCCGGAGATCGCCCTCGCCAAGATTCGCGAGGACGCGCCGTTCGAGAAGGTGTGCTACATCGGTTGCGGCGTGACCACCGGCGTCGGTGCGGTCATAAACACCGCGAAGGTCGAGCCGGGCGCCAATGTCGTCGTGTTCGGCCTGGGCGGCATCGGCCTCAACGTCATTCAGGGAGCGCGCCTGGTCGGCGCCAACAAGATCGTCGGCGTCGACCTGAATCCGCGGCGCAAGGCGCTGGCCGAGCGCTTCGGGATGACCCATTTCGTCAACCCGAAGGAAGTGGGGGGCGATCTGGTGCAGCACCTGGTAGCCCTCACCGACGGCGGGGCGGACTATAGTTTCGAGTGCGTCGGCAACGTGGATCTCATGCGCCAGGCCCTCGAATGCTGTCACCGCGGCTGGGGCGTGTCGGTCATCATCGGGGTCGCGGGGGCCGGACAGGAGATCAAGACCCGGCCATTCCAGCTCGTGACCGGCCGGGTGTGGAAGGGCACCGCGTTCGGCGGGGCACGGGGCCGCACCGACGTTCCCAGGATCGTCGACTGGTACATGGACAAGAAGATCAACATAGACGATCTCATCACCCACGTGATGCCGCTCGAAAAGATCAACGATGCATTCGATCTCATGCATAGGGGCGAGTCGATCCGCTCCGTCGTGACGTTCTGAAGCCAACAACTCCTGCGAGGATAAACACATGGCCATCTCGATCCATCCGGCCGTCGATCACGGCGTCAAGCCCGGCAACTCGGGGTTCGCGGGCGGCACGCTCACCTGCAAGTGCTCCAGCTCACCGGTGACGGTGAACCTGACGAGCAACGTTGCGTATGATCACGTGTGCGGCTGCACGAAGTGCTGGAAACCCGAGGGCGCGCTCTTCTCGCTGGTCGCCGTCGTCGGGCGCGACAAGCTCTCGGTGACCGCCAATGCGCAGAAGCTGAAGGTCGTCGATCAGAATGCGCCCATTCAGCGCTATGCCTGCACGAGCTGCGGCGTGCACATGTATGGCCGGATCGAGAACAAGAATCACCCCTTCTACGGGTTCGACTTCGTGCACCCGGAGCTCTTCCGCGAGCAGGGCTGGACCGCTCCGGACTTCGCCGCGTTCGTCTCCTCCATCATCGAGGCCGGTTTTCCGCCCGCGCGCATGGGCGAGGTGCGCTCGCGGCTGAAGGATCTGAAGCTCGAGCCTTACGACTGTCTCTCACCGGGCCTGATGGACGCGATTGCCACGCACTCCGCCAAGGCGAAAGGCACGCTGGCCGCCTAACGCAGGAGGGAGGAGCTGAGGTCGGCCACGGAGCGGCAACCGAGCTGACCGAGAACGCGGTCGAGCTCGGTAGTGAGCATGTCGAGCGCACGCCGTACGCCGCGCTCGCCGTCGGCCGCAAGTCCATAGAGGACCGGGCGGCCGATCATCACGGTGTGCGCGCCCAAGGCGAGTGCTTTGGCGACATCGCTGCCCCGGCGGAAGCCGCTGTCGATGATTATCGTCAGCCGGTCATCGACGGCCGCAGTGATTTGCCCGAGCACCTCGATGGGCGCTACGCAGTGATCGAGCTGCCGGCCGCCATGGTTGGTCAGAACGATGCCGTCGCATCCGGCATCGGCAGCTCGCCGCGCGTCCTCGACGCTCAAGACACCCTTGATGAGAAGCTTCCGGGGCCAATGCCGCCTGATCCAGGCGATGTCCGTCCAGGTAATGGTGGGCTCGAACATCTGCGGAATAACGGTACTGCCTCCGACAGCGCTGGCCATCCCGCGAGGCAGAAAGGCCTCGATATTGCGGAACTGTGGGACGCCCCTGCGCAACAGCACGTCGCTGAGCCAGCGTGGATGGCGCAGCGCATCGAGGAGCGCCGCCAGATTGGGCCGACCGGGTCTTGCGTAATTGCGCCTGTCCCACTCACGGCTGCCAAAGACGTTGGCATCGGATGTGAACACCAGAGCCTCATAGCCTGCCGCGACCGCACGAGCCATGATGTCCTCGGCGATCGCGCGGTTCTTGAAGACGTAGAGCTGCATCCAGAGTCGCCCGCCCGCCTCGGCCGCTACATCCTCCAGCCGGGTGGTCGAGAGAGTGCTCAGCGTGTACGGGATCCCGAAAGCGGCCGCGGCCCGTGCGAGAGCAATGTCCCCCTCGGGATGCAACATGCCGTTGAGCCCCGTCGGGGCGATCGCGAGCGGTGCCTTGGAAGCCCGTCCGAAGACCACGGTTTCAAGGCTTCTGCCGGGCGTGGCCACGAGTGTCTGCGGCACGAAGCGCAGCGCGGCGAACGCCTCGCGATTGTGTCGTAGCGTCGCTTCGTCCTCAGCGCCACCTTCGACGTACTCGAAGACGAACCCCGGTACGCGCCGCCGTGCTATCTCGCGCAGATCCGCGATGTTGAGGGCGCGGGTGGAATTGCGCCCGTCGAACGGGCGCCGTTTCCAGGGCATTGCGGACTACTCGAGCGGAACGTCGACCCGCGAAGCCGTGAATGTGTTGCTCGCCGGATCGTATGAGCCGATGGCGACGACCCTGAATACGGCGGTCGAGCCGTTCAGCGTGCTGGTGAGCGCGCTCGCGAAGGCGCTCGCGGTGCTGAACTGCTGGATGCCGGCGGCGGCGCTCCCGATCCCGAACTGATTGCCGCCCGAAATCGTGATGGCCGGCGTCCCGGTCAACGCGGTGGTCTGTGGTCCGGTCACGACCTCTGCGGTCGTCGCGTTGGCGAGATTCAACACGAGGCTCGTGCCGTCATACGAGACGAAGGGGGAGGTGGTGCCGGTGCCGCCGCTCCACTCCACGATGAGGTCGGAGGCTTCCGAAGTACCCGGCGTCACCGCGGTTGCGTTGAAGTCCGGGGCTGGCGAGCCGAATGAGTTGGGAAAGCCGTCGGCCCGCAGGAGAGTGCCGGCAGGGGTGGCGCTCTCATCCGCAGCGCCCGTATTCACCGCATAGGCGGCGGGGTTGGCGCTCGTGCCCGTGAAATTGAAGGCGCTGGGCGGGAAAAATCCGAGGGAGAGCAGGTTGAGCGAGGCCGAGCCCGGCGCACCGGAGTTGAGCGTGCCCCAGATCGGCGTGGACTGCAGCCGCACGAGGCCCTGCGTTGCATCGAGTAGGAGCGGGCTGACGGAGGTGCCGTTCGCGTTGACGCCGATGGCATCGATTTGCGTGCCGACGGAGATCGCCTGGGCCGAGACCGGAGAGGTCGAGCCGTCCTGTGTGATCGTGGTAGAGGGTCCCACGTTGACGGTCGCGGTCGGAACGTACGTGAAGCACAGGTTACTGAGACAGTTGCCCTCGAAATAGAGGTAGGTTGCACCGAGTACCGTGAGGCTGTTGCTGCTCACGGCCGAGACGATGCCGCGTACGTGCTCATACGTGCCATTGGAGACCACGGTCCCGGCGTAAATCTCGTTCGCGGTGAACCCGGGTGTGATGGTCGACATATCGCCCAAGGTGCCGTCGGCGACTATCGGCGTATTGGAGGTCAGGGCCGCCACGGCGGCCAACCCTGCGGCGCCGGTATAGACCTTGCCGTTGACGTTGTAGTAAGTCGTTGCAGTGGTGTTGACCGTAAGCGCGCCGACCGTGGAGTAGATGTTGTCTTCGAATGGCCGGAGGTTTTCCACGAAATTGCTGGCAGAGGGGTTGGCCGACACGAAGAGTCCGCGGGCTCTGACCGGCTGCGTGTCCACGGGCGCGGCGCTCGCCACCACGTAGGGCTTCACGGTCACGGTGTTGCCGCTGATCGAGTTCGAGGCGGCCAGGTCGAAGTCGAGCGCGAACGGTGTCGATTGATTCTTGCTCAGGACGAGGGGGTGCGCCGGATCGAGCTTCACCGTCACGTAGAGGATACCGGGGTCCACCGTCTTGTCCGAGCTCTGTACCGTGGCCGGCGTGGTCTGTCCCTTGAGGTAGACGATGGGCCCGGAATAGTCGATGCCGACCGTGACCGAGGTATAGGTGCCCGAGGGTATCCCGACCGCGTTCAGCAGCTCGGTGAGGTCGACTCGCTGCGTGAGGTCGGCGAACTCCTCGGCGGTATAGCCGGCGGGATAGGCGACGTAGCCGTCGCTGCGGGTCATGTTATAGAGGCTGACGCCGATGACGTAAGTACTGAAATCGCCCGCGGCCTGGGCGTTGACGGTCACCACCGGAGTGCCGTTGCTGATGTTCTGATTGGTGCTGCAGCCGGTGAGCGCTACCGCGAGCACCACACCGAGGCCGTAAATCCAGAGGCGCAGAGCGCCCAGAGCGCCCGGTCTTGCGCGAGCGCAGTCGAGAATCATCAAAGCTCCCCCTGTCACACGGGATGGATGGGCATGTCCTGAACGCCGGGGCCGCCTGCGGACCCGTATGGCTTCGTTAGAGATGCCGGACCTGCGTTCCGTTCACTTTTGCCCGGTAAACCCCCATCTTAGCCGTTCTCGGTCATGGACGCGCGCCCGGAAAGCCGGTAGAGTCCGGCGCCGCTTGCTGCGGGGCGCCAAACCGATTCCCCGCTTCACGTGGCGGTGCCCACCGGACGGAGCAGCCGCCCGCCCGCAAGCCAACACAGAGGTTTCCCAGACGATGCCTTTTACTGAACTCGGGCTCGCGCCCGAGCTGTCGCGTGCCGTAGCCGAGCAGGGCTACGAGACTCCAACCCCCATTCAGGCGCGGGCAATCCCCGCCGTCATCGCCGGCCGCGACGTGCTCGCAGGCGCCCAGACTGGTACCGGGAAGACGGCTGCCTTCGTGCTGCCGATTCTGCAGGCGCTGAGCCAGAGTTCCGGCGGCCATACGCCGCGCGCGCTGGTCCTCACCCCCACCCGGGAGCTTGCGGCCCAGGTAGCAGAGAGTGCGCGCAAGTACGGGCGTCACTTGAGGACGCGCATCTGCGTCGTCTTCGGCGGCGTGAGCATCAATCCTCAGATCGACGCGCTGGAGGCTGGCTGCGACCTCCTGGTTGCGACGCCCGGACGGCTTCTCGATCTTGCCGGTCAGCGCGCCGTGGACCTTCGCGGGGTACGGCATTTCGTGCTCGACGAAGCGGATCGGATGCTCGACATGGGCTTCATCCACGCCATCCGGCAGGTGCTGAAGCTGTTGCCGGACCGACGGCAGAACCTCATGTTCTCGGCGACTTATTCGGATGACATCCGCGATCTTGCCACGCGGATGCTGCGCGATCCGGTGACCGTCGAGGTCGCGCCGCGCAACGCCACGGCTGACCGCGTGGATCAGCAGGTCTACCGTGTGCCGAAGGAGCACAAGCGGCACCTGCTCGCACACCTCATCCGCGACGGGGGCTGGCACCAGGTGCTGGTCTTCACGCGCACCAAGCACGGCGCCAATCGGCTGGCCGAGCAGCTTGCGGGAGCAGGCATCGCCACCGCGGCCATCCACGGCAACAAGAGCCAGAACGCGCGTGTCCGGGCGCTGACGGAGTTCAAGACGGGCAAGACCACGGCGCTGGTGGCGACAGAGGTGGCCGCACGCGGCCTCGACATCAAGGAGCTGCCTTTCGTCGTCAATTACGAGCTGCCCAACGTGCCGGAGGACTATGTCCATCGCATAGGCCGCACCGCTCGCGCGGGCGGCGCAGGGCGGGCCATCTCGCTGGTCGCACCGGATGAAGCGGGCCTCCTGAAGGACATCGAGCGGTTGCTGCGGCGGTCGTTGAGCGTCACCGCCAATCCTGAATTCGTTGTGGTGCCCGAGCAGCGCGCGGCCCACGGATCCGGCGCGCCGGCGGCGCGCGCCCCTCAGCCGAAGCCGCAGAGCCCCCGCCATCCCGCACGTCCCTCGGGCCGCAGCTTTGGTGCGCAGCGCGACCGGCGCCGCTGGGGATCATCGCGGGGCTGATCGCACAAAATCGACGGGAGTGATTTTGGACGACGCGCAGCGTCGGGCCCAAAGGGCCGAGGCCCAGGACGGGCCGAGCAATCGGTCCCGGCGGCCGGAACCGTCGGGTCTCTCTCGGATTGTTAGTAGCGCGCGCCCGGGCGGCGAGGCGCTCTTCAATCTGGAGAGAATTCATGGCAACCGACGTCACACAGCAGGGCTTGGGACGAAGCCCGACATACACGCAGCCTTCGGGCTACGCAGGAATCGAGTCGGGCTCGCGATTTGCGCGCCGCGACATCCCTCAGGGGTTCGATGGCCTCGAGCGGGCAGATTCGCTCGAGCGCGGCCTGGGTTGGTTCAGCATCGCTCTCGGAACCGCGGCAGTCGTCGCACCGCGAGTGGTATCGTGGATTTCCGGAACGCGAAGCCCGACGATCATGCGTCTGGTGGGGACGCGCGAGCTTGCAGCCGGAGTCGGCATCCTGACACAACGCGACCGCACGCCATGGTTGTGGTCTCGGGTGGTGGGGGACACCTTCGATATCGCGGCGATGTCCCTGGCGCTCCTCAGGCGCGGCACGCGCGGCAGAGCTGCGCTGGCCATGGCCGCGGTCGCGGGCGTCACTGCTCTCGACATGCTGGCGGCGCTGCGGGCGACAGGCAGCAGGTCTGTACAGACCGTGCCGGGTGTTTCCGGCAGAACAGACGTTTACCTCGAACGCAGCATCGCCGTCAGCAAATCCCCAGAAGAGTGCTACCGCTTCTGGCGCAGCTTCGAGAATCTGCCGCGCTTCATGCAGACCCTCGAATCCGTGCGACAACTCGATGAGGGGCGCTCGCACTGGGTGGCCAAAGGCCCGCTATCGACGCGTCTGGAGTGGACCTCCGAAATCACTGCCGACCGCCCTGGGGAAGAGATCGCGTGGCGCACGCTCGATGACTCCGGAGCCGCGCACGCCGGCTCTGTCCGGTTCGAGCCGGCCCCTGCCGGCCGGGGCACCATCGTCCGTGTGAGCCTGCACTACAGCCCACTCGGCGGCGCTCTCGGCGCGGGCTTGGTGAAGCTTCTCGGCCATGATCCGCAATCCCGCATTCGCGAGGATCTGCGGCGGCTCAAACAAGTCATGGAGACCGGCGAAATCCCGACTACGCGCGGTCAGCCGTCTGGGCGGCGGAGTCTCCTCGGACGTGTCACGCGACAGTGGGGCTTCACATCATGAAAGCGAATGTCTGGTACGGAAGAGAGCAGCTGCACGTGGAAAACGTGCCGGATCCCAAGATCCTGAATCCACGCGATGCCATCGTGCGCATCACCTCGACGGCGATCTGTGGCTCCGACCTCCACATCTACGACGGCTACATCCCGGGAATGCTTCCGGGGGACATCATCGGTCACGAGTTCATGGGCGAGGTGATGGAGGTCGGCGCGGAGGTCAAGAACCTCAAGGTCGGCGACCGCGTGGTCAACCCCTTCCCGATCTCCTGCGGAGCGTGCTTCTTCTGCAAGCAGTCGCTGCATTCGCTCTGCGAGAATTCCAACCCCAACGCCTGGCTGGCCGAGAAGCTCTGGGGACACTCGCCGGCGGGTCTCTTCGGCTACTCGCATCTGCTCGGCGGCTACGCCGGCGGCCAGGCGCAGTACGCGCGCATTCCGTTCGCCGATGTCGGTCCGATCAAGGTTCCGGCGGACCTGAGCGATGAGCAGGTGCTCTTTCTCTCGGATATCTTTCCGACCGGGTACATGGCCGCCGAGCAGTGCGGCATACGCGAGGGCGATACCGTGGCGGTATGGGGATGTGGACCGGTCGGTCTCTTTGCCATCAAGAGCGCGCGGCTGCTCGGCGCGGAGCGGGTGATCGCGATCGACCGCTTTCCGGCGCGGCTGCGCAAGGCCAGCCAGTGGGCCGATGCCGAGACGCTGAATTACGAGCAGGTGGACGTGCCACAGGCGTTGGAAGTCATGACCGGCGGCCGGGGACCTGATGCCTGCATCGACGCAGTGGGTATGGAAGGCCACGCGCACGGCGCGTTCGGCGGTTACGACCTGTTGAAGCAGACGCTCCTCCTGGAGACGGACAGGCCGACGGCGCTGCGTCAGGCGCTGCTGGCCTGCCGCAACGGCGGCACGGTATCGATTCCCGGCGTGTATGGCGGGTTCCTCGACAAGGTCCCATTCGGCGCCGTCGTCAACAAGGCGCTCACCGTGAGGTCAGGCCAGACGCACGTGCAGCGATACATGCGGCCGCTGCTCGAGCTGATCGAGCGCGGCTCGATCGATCCGAGCTTCGTGGTCACCCACCGCTTGCGCCTGGAGGAGGCGCCACGCGCCTACCGCATGTTCCGGGACAAGCAGGACAGCTGCATCAAAGTCGTGCTGAAGCCCTGGGCGGATGTGCCGACGGTGGAGCCGGACGAGGTGCAGGAGAGCGGCCGGATTCTGCATTAGCCGGAGCGCTGGATCCGGGCAGTCCCTGCCCGGCCCGGCGCGTTGCGCCAAAAAAGCGCGGCTTTGTGCTCAACGCCCGCCACCTGCGGCGGCGGGGCACGTCCGTGTGCCTGGAGAGGCGCGCCGGGTTCAGCGCTTGGAGGCTTTGGTGACGTCGCCGACCCTCTCCAGGATGACGCGCGCGCCGTTCTGCAACAGATAGCCGCGAAACGCCGAGGCGATGGGCGCGAGGATCTTCTCGCGCAGGTGGATTACGTACCAGTCGCGCACGACGGGTAAGCCCGCGACGTCGAGGATCGCGAGCTTGCCGGCCTCGGCCTCGAGACCGATGGTATGTGAGGAGATGAAGCTCAGGCCCATGCCTGCCATCACCGCCTGCTTGATGGTCTCGTTGCTGCTCACTTCCATGGTGGCGCGAAACGGTACGGCCCGCTCCCGAAAGACGTGCTCCATCGATGCCCGCGTGCCGGAGCCCTGCTCGCGGATGATGAAGCTCTCGCGCGTCAGGGATTTGAGCGGGATGTGGCGGCGGCGGGCGAGGGGATGCTCCGGGGAGGCGATGATCACGAAAGGATGGCGGGCAAAGGGCTCCGCCGTGGTGTCGAGCTCGCGTGGCGGGCGCCCCATAATCACGAGGTCGAGCTCGTTGGCGCCGAGGAGCTTCACGATCTCCTCACGGTTGGCGACGGTGAACTTGATCGTCACCTCCGGATAGGCCGGTGTGAAGGCCGAGAGGAGCGTCGGGGCGAAATACTTCGCCGTGCTCACCGCTCCCAACTTCAACACCCCGCGCTTCAGGCCGCGCATGGCGGCGAGGGTCTCGCCGGCCTCCCGCAGCAGCTCGGTCACCTGGGTCGCATAACGCAACAGCTCCATGCCGGCGGGCGCGAGGCGGATCTTGCGGCCGAGCTGCTCGAAGAGCGGCATGCCGACCTCCTCCTCGAGGAGGCTCACCTGTTGGGAAACCGCGGGCTGTGTCAGGTGCAGCTCCTGCGCCGCGCGGGTGAAGGACAGATGCCGTGCCACCGCCGCGAACACCCGCATTTGTCTGAGCGTAACGTTACGCATGCATAAGAAAAGCTTATTCAGATACCAATAATATCTAACTGGACCTAATACAAATCAAGCCCGAGGATCGTGGCGTACCCAAACCGAGCATCCGTGGGAGCCCCGCATGAGAGTCCTCGATGAAGCCAAGCGTGCCAAGACCGGCGCCGCGCGCTATCGGCCGGGCGTGCTGAAGTATGCCCAGATGGGCTACTGGAACCCCGAATACAGCCCCGCGGCCACCGACCTGCTGGCCCTCTTTCGCATCACCCCGCAGGAGGGTGTCGAGCCCGAGGAGGCAGCCGCGGCGGTCGCCGGCGAGTCCTCGACGGCCACCTGGACCGTCGTCTGGACGGACCGCCTCACGGCCTGCGACCGGTACCGCGCAAAGGCCTACCGGGTGGAGCCGGTGCCCGGCGCGCCGGGACAGTACTTCGCCTATGTCGCCTACGATCTGGATCTCTTCGAGCCGGGCTCGATCGCGAACCTGAGCGCTTCGGTCATCGGCAACGTCTTCGGCTTCAAGCCGCTCAAGGCGCTGCGCCTCGAGGACATGCGCTTCCCGCCCGCCTACGTCAAAACCTTCGCCGGGCCGCCGACCGGCATCGTGGTGGAGCGTGAGCGCCTCGATAAGTTCGGCCGGCCGCTGCTCGGGGCGACCGTCAAGCCCAAACTCGGCCTCTCGGGCAAGAACTACGGCCGCGTCGTCTACGAGGCGCTCAAGGGCGGCCTCGATTTCACCAAGGATGATGAGAACATCAACTCGCAACCCTTCATGCACTGGCGCGACCGCTTCCTCTACTGCATGGAGGCCGTCAACCGCGCGCAGGCCGCCACCGGCGAGGTGAAGGGGACCTACCTCAACGTGACCGCCGGCACCATGGAGGACATGTACGAGCGGGCGGAGTTCGCCAGGGAGCTCGGCTCGGTGATCGTCATGATCGACCTCGTGATCGGGTACACCGCGATCCAGTCGATGTCGCGTTGGGCGCGGCGCAACGACATGATCCTGCACCTGCACCGGGCGGGCCACTCCACCTACACACGCCAGAAGACCCACGGTGTCTCCTTCAGGGTGATCTCGAAGTGGATGCGCCTCGCCGGTGTCGATCACATCCATGCAGGCACGGTGGTGGGCAAGCTCGAGGGCGATCCGAACTCGGTGCAGGGCTTCTACAACGTGCTGCGCGAGGGGCGTAATCCGCAGGACCTGCAACGCGGCATCTTCTTCGAGCAGGACTGGGCAGGGCTCAACGGCGTCATGCCGGTCGCCTCGGGCGGCATTCACGCCGGCCAGATGCATCAGCTGCTGCACTATCTGGGCGAGGATGTGGTGCTGCAGTTCGGCGGCGGCACGATCGGCCATCCGATGGGCATCGCCGCCGGCGCGCAGGCCAATCGCGTGGCGCTCGAGGCGATGGTGCTGGCGCGCAACGAGGGCAGGGACATCTGGAACGAAGGACCCCAGATACTCGCCACGGCCGCGAAAGACTGCGCGCCCCTGCAGGCTGCCCTCGATGTCTGGGGCGAGGTCAGCTTCAACTACGCGAGCACCGACACACCCGATTACGTGCCGACGCCAGCCGTCGCGTGAGGAGTCATCCATGAGAGTCACCCAAGGCACTTTTTCCTTCCTCCCCGACCTCACCGACGCGCAGATCGCCAGGCAGATCGAGTACTGCCTCGGCAACGGCTGGGCGGTGTCGGTCGAATACACCGATGACCCGCACCCGCGCAACACCTACTGGGAGATGTTCGGCACGCCGATGTTCGACATCCGCGATGCCGCTGGCGTGATGACGGAGGTAAACGCCTGTCGCAAGACCTTTCCCAACCACTACATCAAGCTCAACGCGTTCGACTCGACGCGCGGGCGGGAGTCGCTGCGGTTGTCGTTCATCATCGGCAGGCCGGCCACCGAGCCGGGATTCGGTCTGCTACGCGAGGAAGGCCCCGGCCGCAGCGTGCGCTACACCACCCGTGCCTACGCGACGGAGCGCCCCGAAGGGGAGCGGTATTGAGCCCTCATGAACGCGAGAGCCGACTCAATGCCGCCCCGCGACGGGCTGAGCGCGGCGCCGGCCGCAGGTGAGCCACTCGATCTGCAGGCAGCCTATCGCGACTCGCACGTGGGAGAGGTGCTCGACAGCCTCGATCGCGAGCTCATAGGGCTGGCGCCGGTCAAGAGTCGCATCCGTGACATCGCGGCGCTGCTGCTCATCGACAAGCTGCGGCGGGCCGTCGGGCTTTCCTCCGGTCCGCCGGCGCTGCACATGTCCTTCACCGGCAACCCCGGGACGGGGAAGACGACGGTGGCGATGCGCATGGCGGAGATCCTCCATCGTCTCGGCTACGTGCGCAAGGGCCATCTCATCGCGGTGACGCGCGATGACCTCGTGGGCCAGTACATCGGCCATACGGCCCCGAAGACACGCGAAGTCCTGAAGAAAGCCATGGGCGGGGTGCTCTTCATCGACGAGGCGTACTACCTCTACCGTCCGGAGAACGAGCGCGATTACGGTCAGGAGGCGATCGAGATCCTGCTGCAGGTGATGGAGAACCAGCGCGATGACCTGGTCGTCATCCTGGCGGGCTACAAGGATCGGATGGAGACGTTCTTCCGCAGCAACCCCGGCATGTCATCGCGCATCGCGCATCACATCGACTTCCCCGACTACACGCCCGGGGAGCTGCTTGCGATCGCGCGGCTGATGCTCGAGCAGATGCAGTACCGAGTGAGCGGGGAGGGGAGTGAGGCGCTGCGCGAGTACATCGAGAAGCGGCGGGCGCAGCCGCACTTCGCCAATGCCAGATCGATCAGGAATGCGCTCGACAGGGCGCGCCTCAGGCAGGCGAGCCGCCTCTTCGAGCGCATAGGCGGAGCGATCTCACGGCAGGATCTGCAGACGATCGAGGAGTCGGACATCCGAGCGAGTCGCGTGTTCCGGGAGCAGCACGACTGAGGGGGGCGGCGAGCGTGACTAACAGCAGCATGTTCAACACCGGCACCATCACGCGGTTTCTCATCGAGGAGCAACGCCTCCTCGACGCGGCGGCTGGCGGGAGCGGGCGCACGGGTAGCGTCACGGCACTGGTCAACGACGTACGGCTCGCCTGTAAGCGCATTGCGACCCTGATAGGCAAGGGGGCCCTGGCGAATGCCCTGGGCGAGGCGGGCACGATCAATGTCCAGGGCGAGACCCAGATGAAGCTCGACGTACTCGCGAACGAGATCTTCGTGCGCACCAACGAATGGGGCGGGCAGCTCGCGGGAATGCTCTCGGAGGAGCGCGAGCAGCCGTACTCCATCCCGGCCACCTACCCGCGTGGACGCTATCTGCTGCTCTTCGATCCGCTCGATGGCTCATCGAACATCGACGTCAACGTCGCCGTCGGCAGCATCTTCTCGGTATTGAAGTGCCCTGAAGGGGGCGGTGAGCCGACCGAGGCGGATTTCCTGCAGCCGGGCAGCGCACAGGTGTGCGCGGGTTATGCGATCTACGGGCCTGCGACCATGCTGGTGCTGTCGACGGGCCGGGGCGTCAACGGCTTCACGCTCGAGCGGGAGATAGGGGAGTTCATGTTGACCCATCCGAATCTGCGCGTGCCGGAAACCACGTCCGAATTCGCGATCAACGCATCCAACTCCCGCCACTGGGAGCCGGCGATCCGCCGCTATGTGAACGAGTGCCTGGCGGGACAAAGCGGCCCGCGCGGTACGGATTTCAACATGCGCTGGATCGCCTCGCTCGTGGCCGAGACGCATCGTATCCTGATGCGCGGCGGCGTCTTCATGTACCCGCGCGACCGCAAGGATCCGGCGAAGCCTGGACGGCTGCGGCTGCTCTACGAGGCGAATCCGATCGGCTACCTCATCGAGCAGGCCGGCGGACGAGCGAGCACCGGCCTCGGCCCCATGCTCGAGGTCGTTCCCGAGAGCCTGCATCAGCGCGTCAGCTTCGTCTTCGGTGCGCGCTCGGAGGTCGAGCGCATCGAGCGGTATCACCGGGATCACAACGAGTTCGAGCTCGATGCGCCGCTCTTCGCCACCCGCGGCCTCTTCACCCAGCACGTCTGACCGAGGCGATAAGCATGTCCGCGCGCCATCCGATCATCGCAGTCACCGGCTCCTCGGGAGCCGGCACTACCTCGGTGAGCAAGACTTTCGAGCAGATCTTTCGCCGCGAGCACATCAAGGCGGCGTTCGTCGAAGGCGACAGCTTCCACCGCTACGACCGTGCGGGGATGAAGGAGCAACTGGCGGCGGCGATCGCACGCGCGGATCAGCGGTTCAGCCACTTCGGCCCGCAGGCGAACCTGTTCGCGGAGCTGGAGGATCTGTTCCGCGGCTATGCCGGGAACGGCAGCGGCAAACTGCGCAAGTACCTGCACGATGATATCGAGGGGGCGCGGCATGGGCAGAAGGCGGGGACCTTCACCGGGTGGGAGGACGTTCCCGGCGACACCGATCTGCTCTTCTATGAGGGGTTGCATGGCGCCGTAGTGACAGACGAGGTCGACGTCGCACAGCACGTCGACCTGCTGATCGGTGTCACGCCGGTCATCAACCTGGAGTGGATCCAGAAGCTCCACCGCGACAAGTCGACGCGCGGGTATTCCGCCGAGGCGGTCACCGACACCATTCTGCGCCGCATGCCCGACTACGTGAGCTACATCTGCCCGCAGTTCTCGCGTACCCACATCAACTTCCAGCGCGTTCCCGTCGTCGATACCTCGAATCCCTTCATAGCACGGTTCATCCCGACACCGGACGAGTCGTTTCTCGTCATTCGCTTCGCCAACCCGCGCGGGATCGACTTTGGCTATCTGCTCTCGATGCTGCACGACTCGTTCATGTCACGCCCCAACACCATCGTCTGTCCGGGCGGCAAGATGGACCTGGCCATGCAGCTCATCTTCACTCCCATGATCTGGCGGCTGATGGAGCGCCGCAAAGACTGTCTCGCGCGCGAGCGGGGGCGAGCCGCTGCTTTCAGCGAGCACACTTGAGGCGTGCTCGCTCCGGCGAGCGCCCGCGCACGGATGCGGGGGGGCCTGCCGCCAGGAAGGGCCGGCGGCACCGCCGAGCTACTTGCATGAGCATACTATCGAGTTGAGCGAATGAGCATCGAGGCGCTGATTTTCGACGTCGATGGCACACTCGCCGATACGGAGGAGGCACACCGCCAGGCGTTCAATGACGCATTTCGCGCATACGGGCTCGAGTACACCTGGAGCCGTGAGCTCTATCGGGAGCTCCTGCAGGTCACCGGCGGCAAGGAGCGCCTGGCGGCTTTTTTCCATCGCGCCCGTGTCACGGTGGGTGAGCGCATACGGCTGTCGGCTCTGATTCCGGGGCTGCACGCCGCCAAGACATCGTCCTACCTGGAAAGGATGAAGCTCGGCCGGGTGCTGCTGCGTCCGGGCGTGCGCCGCCTGATGAGTGAGGCGCGAGCTGCGGGCGTGAGACTCGCCATCGCCTCGACGACGTCCCCGCAGAACGTGTCGGCGCTTCTCGAGGGAGCGCTCGGTGAGGACGCATTGGATGAATTCAGCGTCATCGTCACGGGCGATGCGGTACTCCGCAAGAAGCCTGCTCCTGATATCTACGTGCTTGCGCTCAGTCGGCTCGGTGTGACGTCCGGGCGCGCGGTCGCCTTCGAGGACTCCCGGATCGGGGTATCGGCGGCAAAGGCGGCCGGGCTCTTCACGGTGGCAACGCCGAGCGAGTGGACCCATGGCCAGGATTTCGCGGCGGCGGACCTGGTGCTCCCTCGTCTCGCCGATTCCAACTGGCCGCTCGGAGCGGGAGACGCATGGCGCATCGGAGCGCCCTACCTCGGGCTCGATCAGCTTGCGACCTTGCACGCCGCGACCCTGCCTCGGGTTGCGCTTTCCGGTTGACCCTTCACTTTGGCATGGGAGAACAGCATGGCATTCATCTCACTGCGGCAGCTTCTCGATCACGCGGCTGAGTTCGGCTACGGCGTCCCGGCGTTCAACATCAACAACATGGAGCAGGTTCAGGCGATCCTGCAGGCTGCGGCCGAAACCGATAGCGCGGCGATACTGCAGGCCTCTGCCGGAGCTCGCGGCTACGCCGGCGAGCCCTTCCTGCGCCACATCGCGCAGGCGGCGGTGGAGACCTGGCCCCAGACTCCCCTGGTGATGCACCAGGATCACGGAGCGAGTCCGGCGGTGTGCCAGGCGTCCATCCGCTCTGGGTTCACGAGCGTGATGATGGATGGGTCGCTGCGTGAGGATATGAAGACTCCCGCCCCGTACGAATACAACGTGGAGGTGACCGGCAGAGTGGCCGACATGGCGCATGCGGTCGGTGTCTCCGTCGAGGGTGAGCTCGGGTGCCTCGGATCGCTCGAGTCAGGCCAGGCGGGCGAAGAGGATGGCGCGGGCGCGCAGGAAACGCTCTCGCGCGAGCAGCTCCTCACCGATCCGGCTCAGTGCGTCGATTTCGTCGAGCGCACCGGGGTCGATGCCCTGGCCATTGCCATCGGCACATCGCACGGCGCATACAAATTCTCCCGCAAGCCCACACGGGAGGTGCTCGCCATCACGCGGGTCGCGGAGATCCATCGCGCGATTCCCAACACACACCTGGTCATGCACGGCTCCTCATCCGTGCCCCAGGAGTGGCTGGCCCTCCTGCGTCAGTACGGCGGTGAGGTTCCTGAGACCTATGGTGTCCCGGTCGAGGAGATCCAGGAAGGCATCCGGCACGGCGTTCGCAAGGTGAACATCGATACCGACATCCGCATTGCCATGACCGCTGCGGCGCGCCGCTCGCTCGCCGGCAACCCCGGCGACTTCGATCCCCGCAGGTTCCTCAAGGCTGCGACGGCGGCTGCGCGCGAGATCTGCAAGGCGCGCTTCGAGGCGTTTGGATGCGCAGGTCAGGCATCGCGTATTCGCCCGCTGCCGCTCGAGAAGATGGCAGAGCGGTACGCGCGGCCGGAGCGGCTGCTCCGGGTCGGCTGAGCTCGCTGCGGCGGGCGTCTTTCTTGCTCCCGGCGTTGGACGGCTGTCCTGTCACAGAGGAGGAGCCGACATGCCATCGAAAAGCACCACGGAGCGGGCCCGGCGCGACCTCCGGGAGGGAAAGCGTCCCTCCACCGCGGCCGGCGAATTCGTACGCGAGGAAATCGAGCACGTCCGTCAGGGCAAGCACGGCGCGCGCTCGACCCGGCAAGCGATCGCAATAGGCCTCTCCAAGGCGCGGCGCGCCGGTGTTCCGCTGCGGCCGCCCAAGAAGGGGCAGGTCAAGGCGAGTACGCGCCGCTCGGCGAAGCGCGATTACGAAGTAGGACAGGGCAGGAGAAAGCCGCGCACTCCCTCGGCGCGGCGCAGCCATGCGACCGAGCGTGCATTGCAGCGTGAAGGTCACGCCGCCGCATCGAGTGGTGCGCTCTCCGTCCATGCCAAGCGCGCTGCCGCGCAGCGCCGGCACAGGGGTGGCGGCGCGCGCAGCTCCGACGAGTGACTGCCGCGGGCAGAACGTCGCCGGCTCAGCTCGGCTTTTTGGGTCGGGTGCCTCCGCTGGTCTCGCGGTGAGATGACTCTTCCGTTCGCGTCTCGCCGGCGCTCCTGGCGCCGCCGACCTCGTCCGCAAAGTAGAGCGGCCTTGCACCCTTACCCGTGGAGGGCTCGACGGCGAAGAGCAGGTCGGTCAGTTCGTCAGCGTGCTCCTCCTCCTTGGCTAGGATTTCCTCCATCATGATCCGCGTGGTTGGATCGCGGTCACCGAAGTAGCGGATCATCTCCCGGTAGCTCTCGACCGCGATGCGCTCGGCGATCAGGTCCTCGCGGATCATCTCCGCCAGCGTGTTACCTTCGCGGTACTCACTGTGGCTGAGGTCAGTGAGCATCGCCGGATTCATCACGGGCTTGCCTCCGAGCTGTTTGATTCGCTCCGCGATGCGCTCGGCATGCTCCTGCTCTTCGCGCGCGTGCTCCTTGAACTCCTGCTTGACGGCCTGCGAATGGATGCCGGTCGCCATGAAGTAGTGGAACTGGTAGCGCAGCGTGCAGACGAGCTCGGTGGCGAGCGCCTCGTTCAATATGCGGATCGACTGCTCGCGATCGAGCTGGTAGTCGGGCGTGATCGCCCCCTCGGCAATGTGCTGGCGTGCGCGCTCGCGAAGGGCCTGGATCTGCTGCAGATGGGTCATCGGCTGGTCTCCTGCCACGGTGAAGTCCCCGCGCGCGGCGCGCGCAGGCTGCACGGATGTCAGCAGGAGCAAGGACTGCGCCCGAACCTCAGCTGCGAACCGAGCTCTCCTGCAGATGGATCATCTGTCTGATCGCAGCGGCCTGCGCTTCCGTCAGCGGTCCGAGCACGCCGCGCCTATGCTCGGGAATGTGGCCCGCCGGGTCCTGCTGGGGATCGAAAATGAAATATGAAAATATGCGGCTCCACGCCTGCCGTTGCTCCGGTGGCAGGTGCCTGATGCTGAGCAGGCTGTGCAGCAGCGAATGGACGGGCGAAATTCTGACGGCGGCGCCTGCCGGCTCTTCCCACCAGTAGTTGACCAGGACGTTGACGACGTCGAGGGAGACGACGTGGTGCCACCAGATTGCGGGGATGAATATCGCATCGCCGGGCTCGAGCTCCGCGACCTGCGCGGCGGCCAGAGCCTCCCTGAATCGCGGAAAGCGGCGGAAATCCGGATCTTCCAGCGAGACCATGCTGACCGGAGCGCCGGCGGGCGTGTATTCGAGCGGCCCGATGTAGAGGTTCGAGATCTGTTCCGGCGGAAACAAAGTGAAGCGCCGCGTGTCGCTGACCACGCACGCGACATTGTTCATTTCATCGAAGTGCGCGGGTGTGATGAATCTGTTACTGAGCCACAACTTCGGCAGCACCTTCTCGCCCAGAATCGGCAGGGTGTTATCGGCAACGAAATCCGGGACGCATTCGGCGATGGGGGCGCATTGCATCGCCACCGAGGGCGGCTCCGCAAAATGCGAGTACCTCGCGATCTGGCTCAGCACGGCCGAGACGGGCAGCTTGTCGCGGACGAAGTTGAAGTCCGACAGGCCTTCCTCATAGAACATCCGGCCGCGCCATCGCGGCGGGACCAACACCGCGTTCCATGTGCTGCCCTGATCGAGCGAGGAGAGATATCTGCAAATGGCCTCCGGCGAGGTGAGCGCGTGCCGCACGGCGGGCCAATGCCTGACCAGCCCCTTCAGGACGGCCGGGCGGTACCGAGTCAGGATCTCGTTCCGGAACAGCTCGTCGTCGACGTCATGCCACTCGGGGATTCGTTGCAGGCTCGAGGTCATTGAACGCACCGTGCCAGTCTCCAGCCAACGCTAAAACAATACCAATAAAGTACCAATATGTTGCGTGCAGGATACAGGGTCGCCCATAACCTATTGGTTTTACAAGGTTACAGCTCGGATATCAGAATTGGTCTGCACAAGGTTGCCATTATTCCTAAAGTGGTACTAGAATGGCACCTAAATGGTCATGCTAGTGGGCTGTCCCAAGGGGGACGACCGCCATGCACCGGCCGGAGAGGTCTCGGCAAGACAAAAATGTTCCGCCGCATGGGCTTGGTTTGACGCAACGAACACATCTGGGGTGGTGAACTTATGAGAATCGAAAGGTCCACGTTGATCGGAACAGCGGTGGCGATTGCCCTGTTTGGAGGAAATCTCCCGGCGCACGCACAGCAGCAGCCTGCAGCGAAGGACGACAGCAGACAGGATACGCTCCAGGAGGTCGTCGTCACCGGGGTTCGGTATTCAGTCGAGAAGTCCCTCCAGATAAAGCGCCAGTCGACCGACTCCATAGATGTGGTCACCGCCGAAAGCATCGGCAAGCTGCCGGACAAGAACGTCGCCGACGCGCTGCAGCGCCTCCCGGGTGTCGATATCAGCTCGGCGAGCGGCACCGAAGGCGCGTTCGACGAGGCGGATCGCGTAAGCATGCGCGGCACGAGCCCGAGCCTGACGCAGACGCTGATCAATGGCCACTACGTGGCGACCGGCGATTGGTTCGTGCTGGACCAGACCGGCACGGTGGGCCGCAGTGTCAGCTACACCCTGCTGCCCGCGGAGATCGTCAAGCAGGTCAACGTATACAAGAGCTCCGAGGCGTCGCTGCTGGAAGGCGGGACGGCGGGCACGGTCGATATCATCACCCGCAAGCCCTTCGACTTCAGCTCGGGATTCACGGCCAATGCCTCGGTCGGAGCGGTGTGGGCCACCTCGCCCGGGACCAAGGATCCGCAGGTCAGCGCCCTCGGCAACTGGCTGAGCGACGACAGATCCTTCGGTGTCATGGTGCAGCTGTTCTCCGAGACCCGCCACCTGCGCCGCGATGGCCAGGAGATGCTCGGCTACAACACGATCACCGCGGCGAACAATCCCGCAATCGTGGCTGCCGACCCGGCGCTCGACGGCGTCCAGTATCCGCAGTTCATCGGGGCGACGTTCTTTCAACAGAAGCGCGTGCGCAACGGCGGACTGATCGACGCGGAGTGGCAGCCGAACGATGCCTTGAACATCGACTTCAACGGCTTCGCCTCGCGGCTTCAGGCGGACAATCTCAACGACAACTATCTACTCTGGCTCAACCACATCATTCCGGCATCGGATGAGGTCCCCAGCGCATTCACGGTGCAGAACGGGACGCTGACCTCCGCCACCTGGACGCCTATCGCGGGCAATGCCTATTCGGTGTACGACCAGATCTCGCGGCCTGACGACACTTCTTCGACCTACTATGGGGTCCTCAGCGCGACATTGAAGGCGAGCAGCGCCCTCACCCTGTACGGGGAGCTCGGCGATTCGACGGGAGAGGGCAAGACTCCTTACCAGGACGTATCGGAGACCAACCCCGGCATCGGCACCGGTGCCTTCTACAATCTGAATGGCACCACCACCGCGGCGAGCTGGGGTACCCCAGGCGTGAACTACAGCACGCCGACTCCCGGCGGTGTTCCCGTCGCTTTCGGCTGGATCTTCGGCGATCAGAACATCGACGTGGTCGATTCGGAGAAGTGGGGCAAGATCGATGCCACCTTTGTCATGAACGGCAGCACGTTCACCGATTTCAAGTTCGGCGCGCGCTACAGCGATCACGATCGGCACAGCTGGGGGGTGATCGGCCAGGGCCCGCTCGCGGCTGCCCAGAACAATCTCAACTACCCCACCGGCTACCAGAACTATCCGTCGAATTTCGGTCAGGGCATCGGAATGGGCTTCCCGACGCAAATCTGGTACTGGACGCCCGCGCAGCTGTCCGCGTATGACAGCTTTGGAGTCAATCGCGACCCCATTACCCGGGCCGATTGGACTTCAGACTACGGGGTGCACGAGAAGGACTCCTCTGTGTATTTCCAGGCCGACTTCTCCGGCGACCAATGGAGCGGCAACGCGGGCGTGCGCGTGGCGAGGACGCAGGAGAGCGTGGCGGTGACGGAGGCGGCGGCGGCAAATGCGCCGGGCGCCATCACGACTTCGGCCTTTGGCAACTACGTCATCAACACGGTGGATCATAGCTATACCAACGTTCTTCCGAGCGTCAACTTCAAGTACAACCTGACTCACGACCTGGTTGCGCGCGCGGACGCCGGCGAGACCATGACGCGCCCGGATTACTCGGCTCTGGCGGGCTCCATCAGTACGACCGTGCCGGCGCCCAACCCGGGAGTCTGCTGTGGTGATGGGTCCGGCGGTAACCCGGGCCTCAAGCCCACCAAGTCGACCAATGTGGATGGCGGCCTGGAGTGGTACTTTGCGCCGAAGTCGATGCTGGCGGCCGAGCTCTACTACATGAAGCTCAAGGACTACATTGCGTTCGGCACCTACAACACCACGATCTTCACGCAGAACACGGCTAATCCGAACGGCTTTCAGGGCCTGTATTCCATCACGGCGCCCTTCAACGCCGATGCCAGGGTGGAGGGCGTCGAGCTGTCGTGGGTGCAGTCATTCCTGAACTACTGGGGCGTGGAGGCCAACTTCACCTATGCCGATGGAACGCAGACATCGGGTGTTCTGCCCGGCACCACCGACCAGATGGTGGGCACGTCGAAGGATACGGGCAACGTGATCCTGTTCTTCGAGAACAGGGGCTTCAGCGCCCGCGTGGCGTATACCTACAGGTCCGCCTTCTTCGATGGACTCGACCGGTCTACCGCATTCACGCAAAAGGGCGTCGGAACGCTGGCCGCTTCGGTGGATTACCAGATCAACAGCAATGTCGAGATATCGCTCGACGGCCTCAATCTGAACAACCCGGAGTTCAAGTACTACGCCAACAACACCACCCAGCCCCGTTCCTTCTATCGCAACGGGTCGCAGTATTACCTGAACCTGCGCATGAAGTTCTGAGCTGACGGAAACGCTCGGGCTCCACACGGAATTCCGCGGATGCGGAAGGGCCTGCCGGCGCGTGAGCGCCGGCAGGCCGTCTTCGTTGCACCGCGCGGCAGGCTTGACGGCCACCTCGCGGTACGAGCAGCATGCGATCGTGACGACCGCCACCCTCTTCGACTATTCCTGCAACGACGGGGCCGGCAGCAACGGCTTCATCGCTCCTCCGACTCTGCGTCGCATCGTCATCGTCGGCGGGGGAACGGCGGGATGGATGACGGCGCTGATCCTTGCGCGCGCGCTGGTCGAGGAAGGGGTGCAGATCACGCTACTCGAGTCTCCTACGGTGCCGACCGTCGGCGTGGGAGAAGGGTCTACGCCCTGGCTGCGGGGCTTCTTCGACATGCTGGGCATCGAGGAGGCGGAGTGGATGCCCGCCTGCCACGCCACGTACAAGTGCGGCATCGCCTTCGATGGATGGTCGACGAAGCCCGGCTTCGAGCGCTACTTCCATCCCTTCGCCTCCATGCTGGACAACATGACGATGACGCAGTTCGTCCACAACGTGGAGGCGCGGGTCAATGGTGCGGACGTCCACGCACACCCGGATCGGTTCTTCATCGCCGCGCGTCTCGCGGTCGAGCGGCGGGCGCCGAAGGCGCGCGAGAATTTTCCGTTCGATGTCTGGCATGCGTATCATTTCGATGCGACGCTGCTCGGCCAATTCCTCCATAGAAAGGCGCTCGAGCGAGGGGTTCGCTACAAGAGCTGTCACGTGACGCATGCTACGTTGGACGCCGACGGCGCGATCGCCTTCGTAAGCACGCGGGAGGGCGAGACGGTGTCGGCGGACTTGTTCGTGGATTGCACGGGATTCGCGGGCCTGCTGATCGACAAGGCCTTGAAGGTTCCCTTCATCAGCTTCGCCGACAATCTTTTCAACGATGCCGCGGTGGCGATCCCGTCACCTCTCGGCGAGTCCATCCCCAGCGAGACCGTCTCCACGGCATTGAACAATGGCTGGGCATGGAAGATTCCACTGACCAACCGCTATGGCAACGGGTACGTCTACAGCACCAAGTTCTGCACGCCGGATGCGGCGGAGACGGAGCTGCGGCAGCGTCTCGGCCTCCTCGACTCGGATGTTGCGGCGCGTCATCTCAGGATGCGGGTCGGCCGGGTTGCACGGCATTGGCACAAGAACTGCCTCGCAGTTGGATTGTCCCAGGGTTTCATCGAACCGCTGGAGGCGACCGCGCTCATGTTCATCCAGCTCACCGGCATGGTGTTCGTGGAGTTCCTGCGGCAGGGGGACCTGAGCGAAGACGCCCGGGACCGCTTCAATGCGCGTCTGAACGGGCACTTCGAGGGCATCCGCGACTACATCGTCACCCACTACAAGACCAATAGCCGCACCGATACGGACTACTGGCGGGCGAACGCCGCCAACATGAGCCTGTCGGACAACCTGAAGAAGCTCTACGCAACCTGGATGGCGGGCAAGAGCATCGTGCCCGGCCTGCGGGCCCAGGTGATCGGCCACGGCTATCCGATCATGTCCTGGTACGCGATCATGGCCGGCATGGGGGTCTTTCCGGACGCGCACGACCTGCGATCGCCGACCTCGCAGGAGGCGCGCTACGACATGGCCAAGATCGACGATCTGCTGCAGCGCAGCAGCGGCAACTACCCGGATCACCGCGAGGCGCTGGAGCACATTCCCTTGCGAAGAGAGAGCCCCGCCTTGCAGCTCTACCTCTGGTAGGGGGGCGCACCTGTCACAGAGCGATCCATTGACGCAGGCGTTCGGCTCGCCCATTCGCGAGGTCAGCGCTCTCGATGAGGGGATCCGGCCAGTGGTGCTCGCCTCCGGTCAGCCGGTGGTATTGCGCAAGCTCGTGAGCGACTGGCCGGCGGTGGCGTCCGCACGTCGCTCGGCCGCTGCCATGGTCGAATATCTGCGCCGCTTCGACAACGGTCATCCGGTGGACGCCATCATGACTCCGGCGGAGATCGAGGGCCGCGTCTTCTATAACTCCGACATGTCCGGCTTCAATTTCCTGCGCAACCGCCTGGCTCTCAGCGCCGTGGCGGAACAGGCGCTGCGTTACTCGGGCTTCGAGCGCGCTCCCGCGGTCGCGGTGCAGAGCGCGCTGATCAGCGCCTGTCTGCCGGGCTTCGCGGCCGAGAATCGCCTCGGCTTCCTCGAGGACACCATCGCACCGAGGATCTGGCTGGGCACCGCGATTACCACGCCCACTCACCTCGATGAGTGGAACAACATCGGCTGCGTGGTGAGCGGCCGCAGGCGCTTCACGCTGTTCCCGCCCGAGCAGATCGCCAACCTCTATATCGGCCCGCTCGATTTTGCGCCCACGGGTGCGCCCATGAGCCTGGTGCGGCTGCACGAGCCCGATTTCGCGCAGTTCCCGCGATTTCGCCACGCGCTGACCGCGGCGCTGACCGCGGTGCTGGAGCCGGGAGACGCAATCTTCATCCCGCCGCTTTGGTGGCATCATGTCGAGTCGCTGGAGCGCTTCAACGTCCTGGTGAACTACTGGTGGACTCCCGCTGCCGGCGCGGCCACGGCGACCGACTCGGGCTTCGATGCCCTGATCCACGCGGTCCTGAATCTGCGCGGCCTGCCGCCGCCCACTCGCCGGGCCTGGCGTGCGCTGCTGGATCACTTCGTCTTCGCAGAGCCGGAAGAAGCGGTGGGCCACATACCGCCGGCTCGACACGGAGTGCTGGGGAAGCCTCAGGCCCAGGCCCTTGCGCGCTGGCGAGCCTACCTGATCGAGAAGCTGCAGAAGGGCCCGTGACGACTGGGCACCCCCGCGGGCCTCTCACCGCAACCGCGACGAGCGCCCCTCGATCCAGGTTTCGAGCACGTTGAGGCGATCGTCAGCGAGAACGAGATTGGCGCGATAGCCCGGCTCGATGCGGCCGAGCTCATGGGACAGGCCCAGGAACTCCGCCGGATAGAGGCTGGCCATGCGCGCCGCCTCGGGGAGCGGGATACCGAGCAGGGATACTGCGTTGCGCACGCAGCTCGCCATATCGATGTTGGACCCTGCCAGGCGGCCATCCTCGTCCAAACAGACGCTTCCCGAGACGCTGATGTCGCGACCCTCGAGCCTGAAGGAGCTGACATCCGTGCCGAGGCTCGGCATCGCGTCCGTGACCAGCATGAAGCGGCTGGTCGGCTTGCAGCGCATCGCCAGCCGAAGCACCACTGGCGAGATGTGCTCTCCGTCCACGATGATCCCGCACCAGCTCTCGAGGCTCTCCAGCGCCGCGCCTACCACGCCGGGCTCCCGGCCGGTGAGCTGCGACATCGCATTGAAGAGGTGCGTGAAGCCCGTCATGCCGTGGCGCAGGGCCTGCACGACCTCCATGTACGTGGCGTTCGTGTGACCGGCGGAAACGATGACGCCTGCGGTTGTCAGCTTCCGGATGATCTCCGGCGTCGTCATTTCCGGAGCCAGAGTAACCAACGTGCGTCCGGTGCCCAGCGAAGTCAGCAGCCCCACCGCGCTGGTGTCGAGCTCGCGCAGCTTTGCGGGGTCGTGGACGCCTTTGCGCTCAACGTTGAGGAACGGGCCTTCGATATGGATGCCGAGAACACCCGGCACGCCGGCCTCGATGGCGCCGCGTGCCGCGGCGATTGCGCGCGCCACGACATCGAGATCTGCACTGATCAGTGTCGGCATGAAGCCGGTGGTGCCGTAACGTCGGTGTGCTTCCCCGATCTGACGGATGGAGTCGACAATGGGCGCGTCGTTGAACAACACGCCACCGCCGCCATTGACCTGCGAGTCGATGAATCCCGGCAACAGCAACTGCCCCGCGAGGTCGACCTCTACCGCATCCCGGCAGCTCGGGTGCCCATCGGGAACGATGTCGAGGATCCGGCGGCCTTCGAGCAGCACACATTGTCCCGCGACTAGTGATCGATCTCGCAGTACCCGCCCGTTGCAAAGCGCGATCGGCATCAAACGGTCTCGGTCACTTTGCGCAGGTTCGGTGGACGGTCGGGATCGAATCCGCGCGCGAGCGACAGGGCGTTTGCCATCCGATAGAAGGTCTGCGCAATGAGCATGGGCTCGATCACGGGATGGCTCGGCTCCCAGGGCAGATGCAGTGCGCCCTGGCATCGCGAGCCTGCGGTCATCACGTCGGCCTCGCGCGCGACGAGCTCGGCTGCCAGCGTCTCGAGGCCAGCGCGGGCCTCGTCGTTCTGGGAGAATACGAGCACCGGAAACCCGGCGCGTACCAGGGCCATCGGGCCATGGCGCAGCTCTGCCGCGCTCACCGCCTCAGCGTGCAATCCGCAGGTCTCTTTGAGCTTGAGCGCCGCCTCCTGCGCCACTCCGAGACCGATACCGCGGCCGACGACGAACAGATCGGTTGCGGCCTCGAGGCGCTCCACGGCGGCGCGCCAGTCGAGACTCCAGGCCTTCTCGAGGTGTTTCGGTGCCTTGCGCAGTGCCTCGGAGAGCTCCCGGTCCTCCGCCCAACATGAAACCAGATGGATAGTGGCGGCGAGCGAGGCGATGAAGGACTTGGTGGCGGCCACGCTTTTCTCGACCCCCGCGCAGAGGGGCACCACGTGGTCCGCGTGTCGTGCCAGCGGCGAGTCGGCGGCGTTGACGAGTGCGATGATCATCGCGCCGGCCTCGCGCGCCTTGCCGACTGCAGCCAGGAGGTCGGGGCTCGCGCCCGACTGGGAGATCGCGAGGCAAACGGTGTTGGCAAGATCGGGGCGCGTGCCGTACACCGAGCTCACGGAAGGAGCGGCAGAGGAGGTGAGCACACCGAGGCGGGTCTCGATGAGGTATTTGGCAAACGTCGCGGCATGGTCGGAGCTGCCCCGCGCGCAGGTGACGACGGCGCGCGGCGAGAAGAGGCGCAGCCGCTCGCCCAGGCGCTCCATGTCCTCGGCGTTGGCAAAGAGCTGATCGCGCACAACCTGCGCAGCCTGTGACGCCTCGACGTACATCCGCGTCGACATCTCCGACAGACTCACGAGGACACGCTCAGCTCAGCGACGAAATCGTATGTATCACCGCGAAAATATGACTGCGTGAACTCGACTGCGCGGCCATCCTTGAGAAAGCCCAGCCGTTCGACGAGCAACCCCGCATCCCTCTCTCTGGCATGCAGGAGCTCTGCCTGCTCCGTCGTGAAGAGCACTGCGCGCAGCCGTTGCAGCGCGCGCGCCGGCCGATTCCCGGAGCGCTCCAGCGCCTCGTACAAGGACGAATCCACCGCATCGAGCGATGGCAGGCATGAGGCAAGCACTGTCGCGTACTCGACGCACATCGGCGACTCGTCCGCAAAGCGGATGCGATGAAAGCGGTAAACGGGGGTGCCGGGACTCGAGCGCAATGCGAGCGCTTCCTCGGGCGTCACGCTGCCGATGGATCGCTTCAGCCAGGTGCTGCGTGGCGTGCGGCCGCGTGCCCGCATATCCTCCGAGAACGAAGTTAGTTTGGAGAAGTTCTTCTCCACGCGCGTGGAAACGAAGGTTCCCGATCCCTGCCGGCGCACCAACAGGCCTTCACTGACGAGGCCATCGATCGCCTTGCGTACGGTGATGCGCGAGACCTTGAACTCGGTGGCAAGGTCGCGCTCGGGAGGCAGTGCATCATCGGGCCCGAGCACCCGGGTCTCGATCGCCTGACGCAACGCCCGCTGCAGCTGCTGATACAGCGGCAGAGAGTTGGACTCGTCCAACTTGCCTACGGTCTGCGACAGTGTCAAAGCCCCTCTCCTGCGTGCGGTCTGGCCGCTTCTGATACTACCAATACAGGACCAGTTTGTGCCATATCGTTAGTAGCGTCAAGCGTAACTACATGTTCAGGCAGGAAAAACTGACCAACGAAGGGCGACTGGTCTGCATTGGAGTGGCATTTTACCACTATTGGTATTATAGTGGCACTTAAATGGTCCGTCCCGTGGCCGCGGGGCTCCGGATCACGGCAGGTCCTCCCCCGGTCTGCCGTGACTCCGGCGCCCCGGCGGCAGGGTTGGAGCGAGAGGCTTGGCAGGGGGGTACCATTTCTCATGATCTCACGCGTGCTGTCGGGGCTTTTCCTGGGCCTCATGATCTCATCGATTCGCGCCCAGGCGGCGCCGCGGGTCGCCGCGTACTACGATGGGGGCATGCCGGTATCGGCGATACCCGCCGGCCAACTCAGTGAGCTGATCTACGCCTTTGGCGAACCGGACGCTGCAGGTGTCTGCGCCGCGCCCACGGCCGCCCAGGTCGGGACCTTCGCAGCCCTGAGGGCGCTGCGCAAGCAACACCCGGGCCTGCGGCTGATTCTCTCGATCGGCGGCTGGGACGCAGCGCCGCAGTACTCCGACATCGCGCTCACGGCCCGCTCGCGCAGCCGGTTCGCCGGCAGTTGCATCCGGACGTTCGTGGTGCAGCAGGGCTTCGACGGCATCGATATCGACTGGGAGTTCCCCGTGCACGGCGGCACGAGCAAGTCGCGCCCAGAGGATCGGGCCGATGCCACCGCCCTGGTGCGCGAGTTTCGCCGGCAGCTCGATGCGCTCGGCCACGAGGACGGCGATCACCATCTTCTCACGGTGGCCACCCCGGCCGGGACGTGGCAGCAGGGCGGCGCCTATTCCGTCAGCGACAGTTACGATCTTGCGGCTCTCACTCCCGCGGTCGACTGGCTCAATGTCATGACTTACGACATGAACAACATCTTCAGCCCCTCGAGCGGCTTCAACGCGCCGCTCGATGCCGATCCGCGCGATCCCGCGCCCGCGCCGCAGCGCGGACGTGACAATCTCACGAGCGCAGTCCGCTACTACGAGTCACAGGGTGTGCCGGCGGCGAAGATCATGCTGGGCGTTGCTTTCTACGGCCGCGGCTTCACCGGTGTCTCGCCCCAGGACGATGGTCTTTACTCCAAGTACAAGGATGGCTTCCCTGAGACGCCCTGGAAGACCGTCTCCGCGCAGTTTCTCACGAGCCCGGAGTGGGTGCGTCACTGGAGCGACAGCGCCCAGGCGCCCTGGCTCTACAACGCGAGTCAGCACATCTTTTTTTCCTATGACGATCCCAGGTCGCTCGCGATCAAGGCCGACTTCGCGCGCCGTGAGCATCTGCGCGGGGCTATGATCTGGGTACTCGGTGAGGACGATCCGGGAAACTGCCTGCTGAATGCACTGACTTCGCATCTCGATTCCGAAAGCCCGCCGCCAGATGCCCGCCATTGAGACGCTCCGTACGCTCGTTCTGGCGGCACCCCTCGCCGGCTGGAGCACTCCTCTCGATGAGGTCCCGGACCCTGTTTTCGCCGGCCGGATGCTCGGCGATGGCCTGGCCGTAGATCCCACCAACGCCACGCTGCACGCGCCCTGCGACGGCGAGATCA
Source organism: Steroidobacteraceae bacterium (assembly GCA_035652555.1). Taxonomy (GTDB): domain Bacteria; phylum Pseudomonadota; class Gammaproteobacteria; order Steroidobacterales; family Steroidobacteraceae; genus 13-2-20CM-66-19. The sequence continues at coordinate 82,256 of DASRDO010000043.1, forward strand.
TCGCGCTTCCCGAATCCCGCCATGCCGTCACGTTGCGTGCCGGGGCCGGCGCCGAGATCCTCATGCACATCGGCATCGACACGGTGGGGCTTGCAGGTGAAGGCTTCGAGGCGCACGTCGAGGTCGGACAGCGGGTAGTTGCGAAACAGCGGCTGATCAGCTTCGATCTCGATCTCCTGGCCCGTCGCGCAAAGAGCCTCCTGACGCCCATCCTCGTGATGGAGGGGTGCGGCTTCACGGTCGTGCGCAGCGTCGAGGGCCGCGAGGTCGAGGTGGGTGATGTCATCATGGAGATTGCGCCGCTGCACGAGGCGAGTAGTGGACAAAGCGCCGTCCATGGGCGAGGGCCCGTCCAGGCTCATGCGCGAGCCGGAGAGAGCCGGCGAGTGCGCGTTGCACTCGAGCATGGCATCCACGCGCGGCCCGCAGCGCAGATCGCCGCCTCGGTGAAGGAATTCGCAGGCGAGGTCAGTCTCGCCGCAGGCAGCCGCACGGCGAACGCACGCAGCACTGTCGCGCTGATGAAGCTCGGCGTGCGCAACGGCGATGAAGTGGAGATTCGGGCGGCCGGTGCTGATGCGGCCAGGGCCATCAATGCCGTGGCCGCTCTCCTGAGCAGCGCGCAGCCGCACGCCGCATCACCGCCGATGCGGCAGCGGTCGCGTCCGACACGGCCGGCACCCGCCCGGGCGGGGCTGTCGGCCCCGCCAGAGGTCTCAACTGCAACACCTGCCGGGCATACCGTGTTGGCCGGTGTCATTGCGAGCCGAGGTCTCGCTGTGGGATACGCCGTGCCGCTCATCGTGCGCGAGATGGAAATCACGCAGAGCGGGGCGGGACTCCGGCACGAGACGACGGAGCTCGAGCGAGCCAGAGGCGAGGTTACGGCTCGGCTGAAAGGAGCCCGTGCCTCGGCACCCGACATGGCGGGTGAGATCATCGAGGCCCATCTCGCGATGCTGGAGGATCCTGAGCTCGTGGAGAGTGCCAAAGCGTCCATTGCCGCAGGTGCGAGCGCCGGATATGCATGGAGGCAGGCGATCCGCGGCAGCATCGAGGCGCTGCGCGCGCTGGATGATCCGCGGATGGCGGAGCGCGTGGATGACCTGCTCGATCTCGAGAGGCAGGTGTTGCTCGCCCTGGGAGGCGATCCCGGCCGGGCGATTCAGGAGCTGCCGCCGGATGCCATCCTGGTCGCGGAGGAGCTGCTGCCGTCGCAGCTCGTCGCTCTGGATGCCACACGACTTGCGGGTATCTGCCTCGCAGCCGGCGGCGCGACCTCCCACGTATCGATACTGGCGGCGGCCATGGGCATACCGGCGCTGGTTGCGATCGGGCCTGGAGTACGGCAGATCGTCGCAAGAACACCACTGCTGCTCGATGCCGAAGGGGGCATGCTGCACGTGGATCCCGGTGCGGAGCGCATCGCCGCTGCCCGTCGTCAGCTCGAGCTCAGGGCAGCACGGCGCGCGGCCGAACGGGAAGCTGCGCAACGGGACTGCTACACCGCGGATGGCGAGCGCATCGAGGTCTTCGCCAACATCGGCTCGCTCGCGGAAGCACAGGCTGCCGTACGCAACGGCGCGGAAGGCTGCGGCCTGCTGCGCACGGAGCTCCTGTTCCTCGAGCGGGAGACGCCCCCGAGCGAGGCGGAGCAGCATACGGAATATCAACGGCTCGCCGAGGCGCTGGCGGGCAGGCCCATGACCGTCCGCACGCTCGACATCGGCGGCGACAAGCCGATTCCCTACCTTCCGCTGCCCCCCGAGGAGAACCCGGCGCTGGGCCTGCGGGGAGTGCGGACGAGTCTCTGGCGTCCGGACTTGTTGCGTCAGCAGCTGCGCGCCATTCTCGGCGTACGGCCGTATGGCCAATGCCGCATTCTGTTGCCCATGATCACCGACGTGGCGGAGATCCGGTCCGTGCGCGCAATGGTGGAAGAGGCCCGCAGCGAGATCGGGCGGCGCGAACCGATTGAGGTAGGCGTCATGATAGAGACCCCGGCTTCAGCGTTGATAGCGGACAGCATCGCCGCAGAAGCAGACTTCTTCTCGGTCGGCACCAACGATCTAACGCAGTACACGCTCGCGATGGACCGCGGGCATTCGGAGCTGGCCGCGCGCCTCGATGCCCTGCATCCCGCCGTGCTGCGATTGGTCGCGCGAACGGCTGAGGCCGCGCAGGCGCGCAAGCGCCGTGTGGCAGTCTGCGGTGGCCTTGCCTCGGATCTGGCGGCAGCGCCGATCCTGATAGGACTCGGAGTGCACGAGCTTTCGGCCGTGCCGTCGGTCATCCCTCAGTTGAAGGCGCTGATCGGCAAGTTGACACTCGAGGAGTGCGCCAATGTCGCCCGGCAGGCTCTGGAGCAGGGCTGTGCCGAGGCGGTGCGGGCACTGGGCGTTCGCCTGGCGGCCCGCGCCAACGAGCCACAATCCGTCTAACCCGCCTGCGGCCCGCCGCCGCTCGCCATTGCAGCGCACACCGTCATGAAGCAAATCTTCGCTCAACTGCAGAGGATCGGCGGCGCGCTCATGCTGCCGATCGCGGTCCTGCCGGTCGCCGCCCTGTTGCTGCGCTTCGGTCAGCCGGACCTGCTCGACCTGCCGGTCCTCGGTGCTGCCGGGCAGGCCATTTTCGACAATCTCGGCCTGCTCTTCGCAGTCGGTGTCGCGGTCGGACTCGCGCGCGAGAATCATGGCGCGGCGGGCCTTGCGGCCGTGGTCGCGTATCTCGTCACCACCCAGGGCGCGCAGGTCTTCATCACGCCGCCTGCTGCGCTCACGGCACTCACCGGGCAGGCGAAGGATCTCGCCATAGAGGCTTTCAAGCAGAATGAGCTCAAGACGCTCACCGTCCCGGCCGGCATCCTCTGCGGCCTCCTGGGCGGTGCGCTCTACAACCGCTTCTACCGGATCAATCTGCCGCCATACCTCGCCTTCTTTGGCGGCCGGCGATTCGTCCCCATCCTGAGCGGTGTTGCGGCGCTCGTTCTCGCGGCCGCCTTCGGTCTCGAATGGCAGCGGCTCGAGCTCGGTATGGATACGCTCAGCCGCGCCGTGCTGGCCGCGGGTTCCTGGGGACTCTTCGGCTACGGAGTGCTCAACCGCATCCTGATCGTCACCGGCCTGCACCACGTCATCAACAGTATCGCCTGGTTCGTACTGGGCGACTATCACGGCCACACGGGGGATCTCAACCGCTTCTTCGCGGGTGACCCGACGGCCGGCGCGTTCATGGCGGGGTTCTTCCCGGTGATGATGTTCGGCTTGCCGGCGGCATGCCTTGCGATGTATCACACGGCGCTCCCCGACAGGCGTCGCGCCGTGGCCGGCCTGCTGATGTCCATCGCGCTGACCTCATTTCTCACCGGTGTCACCGAGCCGGTCGAGTTTTCCTTCATGTTTCTCGCACCCGCGCTCTATGCCGTGCATGCACTGCTCACGGGGCTGGCGTTCATCATCATGAAGGCGCTCGGCATCCGGCTCGGGTTCGGCTTCTCGGCGGGGCTCTTCGACTACGTGCTCAACTACAAATTCGCCACGCGTCCACTGTGGCTGCTGCCCATAGGCGCTGTGTATTTCGGGCTGTACTATGGCGTATTCCGTTTTGCCATCGTCAGGTTCGACCTCAAGACCCCGGGAAGGGAGAGTGAGAGCGTCGACACCGCGGTCGCGGTCGCAACGCCATCGGCCTCCGCTGACCGGGCGCGGGCCTACCTAACAGCCCTTGGCGGCGCCGGCAACCTCGAATCGGTAGGTGCCTGTACGACCCGCCTGCGGCTCATCGTGAGGACTCAGGATACCGTCGACATCGAGACGCTGAAGCGCTTGGGCGCGCGCGGCGTCGTGAGGCCTTCGGCCACCGCCTTGCAGGTCGTGGTGGGCCCGGTTGCAGATCAGCTTGCCGGAGAGATCAGAGATGTCCTCAAGCTGCTGCCGCACGAGAGCGTGCAGGCGCAGCCCGACAAGCCGTTGCCCCAGCGGGCGCGATCCGAGGCAGCCCTGGTGCCGTCAGGCGGGAGCGACGAAGCCGAGGCATCTGCCGAGACGAAGTCCCTCGAGAGGGCGGTCGCTCAGAAGCTCTTCGCTGCGTTGGGCGGCCGTTCGAACGTCCGCAGTGTTGACCTGGCGTCCTCGCGCTTGCGTGTGGGCGTCAAGAGTACCGCCAAGGTGGACAACGCAGCGATCCGGACGCTCGGCCTGCGCGGCGTTGCCATCGCGGCCCGCGATTGTGTCCACGTCATTGTCGGTCCTGCTGCGCAGTCAGCCTGCGCGACGCTGCGCGAGCTGCTCGCATCCTGACGTCAGCCCGGCGATCGCGAGCTGCTCGCAGCCTGACGTCAGCCCGGCGGATCGCGCCGTGTCAGGGCTGCAATAGTCCACGCAGGTCGATAGGGAGTCGGGTCAGCTTGCGCTGCGGGTGAGTTGGAATGAACGTCGATGGAGTGTGCGCGTTTGTGCAGAAATGCACCGGGCGACTCTGAGCAACTTGAAAAGGGTGGATCAGCCTCAAGATTCGCCTCACGCACAGCGCGCGTCAGAATGTTCCGTCCGCGAGGCACGTACTATCTCGGGTGGTCTTCGGACGGATTTGCAGACGCTCGCGCGATCGACCCGTAGTAATATGAATCGGTCCGTTCTGGAGAGGAGAAGCCCGTGATCCGTAAAGCTAAGGCACTCTGGCGTGGCACCGGCCGCGCAGGCAAGGGTGAGCTGTCCAGCGATTCCGGTGTCCTGGCATCGACGCCTTATTCCTTCAAGACGCGCTTCGAGAGCGAGAAGGGCACGAACCCGGAGGAGCTGATCGCGGCGGCGCACGCCGGCTGCTTCACCATGGCGCTCGCCTTCCAGCTCGAGCGCGCCGGGTTCGCGCCCACCGAGCTGGCCACCGAGGCAGCGGTTACGCTGGAGCCCGAGGGTCAGGGGTTCAAGATCAGCAGATCCGCGCTCACGCTGCGCGCCAAGGTGCCCAACCTCGATGCCGAGTCCTTCGCGCGGCTGGCGGCCGATGCGGAGAAGAACTGTCCGGTCTCGAAGCTCTTCAAGGCGGAGATCACGCTGGATGCGAAGCTCGTCTGAAGCCCTCCGCGGCGATATGATGAGTCGCTCCCAATTCCTATGGGCGATGCATCCACTCCAGGCAATCCGGAAGATAACCGTAACTCAATCGTAACCGGCAGGTAATCGACAATGGCCACCGACGCGAGAAGAACTGCTGCACTGGGCACTCCCTCAGGCTTGAGCACTGATGCGGTGAAGGACATCCCACCGGGTCTCACCACGCTGCTCGCCGACACCTTTGCTCTTTATCTCAAGACGAAGAACTTTCACTGGCACATGTCGGGTCCGCACTTTCGCGACTGGCACCTGCTGTTGGATGAGCATGCGACGCAGGTCTACGACATGACCGATCCGATCGCCGAGAGAGCCAGGAAAATCGGCGGCACCACGTTGAAGTCCATAGGGCAGATATCGAAGCTGCAGCGCCTGAAGGACAATGACGCGAGCTTCGTTACTCCGAGGGACATGCTGGCCGAGCTGAGGGAGGACAACAAGCAGCTCGCCGTATACATGCGGGAGCTGCATGGAGTCTGCGACGAGCTCGGCGATGTGGCCACCGCGAGCCTGTTGGAGAACTGGATCGACGAGACCGAAAGACGGGTGTGGTTCCTGTTCGAGGCCACCCGTCACGCCGAAGGCTAGTGCGGATTGCTGGTGAACCCCCGCGGCCGCGGCAGGCCGACGGGGGTCACTGTCGCGGCTCCTTTGGCACCGCACTTCGAGCAGCGCAACCGCGGCGCGAGGCTCGCGAGGGTCATCGACCAGCCGACGAGGCGCGCCAGCGCCTCCGCCGCAATGTCGCGTGAGGCGCCGCAGAGCGGACATTTCACGCGTACCAGGAACTGGCCGAAGCGATCGTCGAGTTTCTTCACGTCGGACAGCTCTCGCATATCGAGAGCCTAAGAAGCGTGTGGGGCTCCTGTCCATGCAGTTGCCGGGACCCGCTGCTACTGGATGGATAGGCTCGCCTGCCGCGCCGAGCCCGATCTGCGCCCGCGGACCCGATCGCAAATGCGAAACCCGCCATAAATGCGCAGCCGCTGCAGATCCGGAGCCGCTGCAGATCCGGAGCCCGCTGCAGGTCCGGAACCCGCTGCAGCTCCGGAACCGGACGGTCATCGGCGGCTTCTTTGGAGAGGTGTTGCTGGATCAGGGGTTATCGATGAAGGCAGTCCTCTCCGTGCTCGGAATCCTGTTCATCATCGCCTGGCTGGTGCTGTGGCTCGCGGTGAAGGTGACGTTCGGCGCCATCCACCTGTTGGTGGTGATCGGCGTGGTCCTGGTCATTTTTGCCCTGATAAAGGCGGTTTAGCCGGCGACATCCCCGGTTTTGCCAGGGCCTGCAAGGGCAGGCCAACGTTCTGCAGCGAAAGGGAGGGTGGCTGTCCGCAAGAACAATGTTCTCGGATATTGCCTGTAACATCGGTCGATTACCGAGAACAGCCCCTGGGGTCCGGCTGCCCATGAGCAACAATGCGGAAGCCTTCGAGCACTGGATTCGAACGTCCTTCGTGCAGATGAACACGGAGCTCGAGGAGCTCTACTTCGCCCAGCCGGACCGGACGCGTGTGATCGGGGTGGGAGACGGAATCAAGCAAGCGTTGTGCAACGAGGGGCACACGCACGTCGTCGCTTTGCGCGCTGAAGGCAACACGGGTGAAGGCTTCGACAGCGCATTCGGCGTGCTGGGCAACGTAGGCATGTACCTTGGAGCCCTGAGGCGCCACGAGCTCACGAATCCCGCGCGCGAAGAGCGTTCGCCGTTTCCCGAAGCCTCCTCTCTCGCCGTTCACTGCGGCGCCTCTTTGGGAATGGCACCGAGGTTTGCAACTGCGCATCTGACGATCCACAACCGGGCTCGGTCCGGGCTGCGTAAGAGCTTCACGTCCCTCGAGGACGAATCTCTCTTCATTGATGAGAATACGCGCGGCATTCTTTCGCTGCAGCGCGCGGCCGATGCGCTGACGAGCATCGTCCATCTGGGCGTCTCGAGTCCGGCTGCGGATGTGATGTTCGAGGCGGCGAAGCAGTCCCTGAACGAGGTCCTTCGAGCCAACACCCGGCTGATGCAGGGGCTCGATGTCGAACGGTTCTTCTATTGTGTACGCCCGTACTACAAGCCCTATCGGGTGGGCCGTCAGGAGTACCGCGGCGCTAATGCCGGGGACTTCTCCGGGATCAACGAGATCGATCTGCTGCTCGGCCTCTGCCGCGCGAACGACCCGTACTACGGACAGCTTTTGGTCGACAAGATGCTGTTCATGCCGCCGGCGGACCAAGCGCGGCTGAAGGACTGCATGGCGCGCAGGAGCCTGCTCGATGAGCTGCTGGAGCTGTTGGGAGAGCATTCAGGCGCTGCGTGGTTTCAGCGGAATGCGCGCGCGTTTCTCGGGGTCTGCGAGCTCTTCGGAGAAACCGCGGCGCAGCACCACGACCAGCTGGTGAAGCGCTTCATCGAACAGCCCGCGGCGAAGCTCGGCACGGAGCAGACGCAAGGCCTCACGGCCAGCGGTCCGCCGCTGCCCGTCCTGCTGCGCTCACTCGAGGTGCTGCGGGATCTACGGGTCGCGGCCGAGCGCCGCGACATCGCGACCCGGCATGATGACCTCGCGAGGCTGCGTGCGGCGGTGGCAGCGTGATGAGCGACAAGGATGGCCTCGCCAGGCTCAAGGAGCTCATCGACAGCATTCGGGTGGGCCTGCTCACTACCGTCAACCTCGATGGTACCCTCCACACGCGCCCCATCGAGACCCTGCGATGCGACGGTGACGGCACCCTCTGGTTCTTCACCGACCCTCAAAGCCCGAAAGCCAATGAGCTGTCTCACGATCTGCGCGTGAGCCTCGGGTATGCCGAGCCGTCGAAGAACATCTATGTCGCCGTCGCAGGCTGGGCGCGCATCCTGCGCGACAGAGCGCTCGCGGCGGATCTCTGGTCGTTCGCGCAGAGAGCCTGGTATCCCCAGGGGTTGGATGACGAGCGCCTGTCCGTGCTCAGGGTCACTCCCGAGCGGGCCGAATACTGGGAAACCCCTGGCAAAGTCTCTTATCTACTTGCCGCGGCGGCAGCGGCCGTGACCGGCCAGCCGGCCAACGTCGCGCCAGGCCACAAAGTCCCCTGATCAGCCCGATCAGAACGCGCTGAGCCCCGTCAGCTCACGACCGATGGAGAGCTGGTGGATGGTCTCCGTGCCCTCGTAGGTGATGACGCTCTCGAGATTCAGCATGTGACGCACGGGCACGTACTCCGCGCTGATGCCGGAGCCGCCCAACATGTCGCGACAGTCCCGAGCAATGTCGAGCGCCATGCGGCAGTTGTTCCACTTGGCGAGAGAGACGTGCGCCGGCTGCATCCTGCCCTCGTCCTTCAGGCGGCCGAGCTGCAGCGCGAGCAGCTGCGCCGTCGTGATGCGCCGGGCCATGTCGGCCAGACGGACCTGGATGGTCTGATTCTGAGCGAGGGGTCGTCCAAAAAGCACGCGCGTCCTGGAGTAATCCAGGAGCTGGCCGAGACAGGCCTGCGCCGCGCCGATCACGCCCCAGGCGATTCCATAGCGCGCCTGGGTCAGGCAGGAGAGGGGACCCTTGAGGCCGAGGACGCCAGGCAGAACGTTGCTCTCCGGTACGATCACGTTATCGAAGAAGAGCGCAGAAGTGACCGAGGCACGCAGCGAGAATTTCCGCTCGATCTCGGGCGCGGCGAATCCTGCGGTGCCCTTCTCGACGATGAAGCCGCGGATGCCTTCCTCCGTCATCGCCCACACGACCGCGAGGTCGGCGATGGCGCCGTTCGTGATCCACATCTTCGAGCCATTCAGCACCCAATCCTTGCCGCGCCGCTTGGCATGGGTCTTCATGTTGGCCGGGTCGGAGCCGCCGTGCGGCTCGGTGAGGCCGAAGCAGCCGATGAGCTCGCCGCGGGCCATGCCGGGAAGGTATTTCTCCTTTTGCTCCTCCGAGCCGAAGGCGTAGATCGGATACATGCAGAGCGAGGATTGCACCGAGACGAAGCTGCGGATTCCGGAATCCCCGCGCTCGAGCTCCTGGCAAATGAGGCCATAGCTGATGGCATTGAGGCCGGCGCAACCATAGCCCTTCAGCGAGGAGCCCAGCAGGCCGAGAGCGGCCAGCTCCGGGATCAGCTCGCGCGGAAACCGGTGCTCCTCGAAGCACCTCTGGATGATGGGCAGCACCTTGTCATCGACGAGCCGTCCGACGGACTCCTGCACCATGCGCTCTTCTTCGGTGAGCGCGCTTGCGACATCGTACAAATCGACTGGATTCAGAGGCATGACAACTCGCGATTCATGGGTTGGAGCCGCCGCTGCGGCACGACGCCCTCATTCAGGCACAGGGAGGTGCCCGGCCGCCGCAGGTGGCCGAGTTTCGGGCAAAAACCACGCTTTTTGCCCGAGACGCGCGGGGCCGGGCAGGACCCCGGATCCAGCGCTTTACCAATGTTAAGGGATGACCGCCGTGGCCTCAATTTCCACTTTGGCCTGCGCCTCGACGAGCGCGGACACCTCGACGGCCGTCATCGCGGGGAAGTGCTTGCCCATCACCTGGCGATAGGCGGTGCCGATCTCCTTGAGGTGGGCCAGGTATTCGCTGCGGCTGGTCAGATACCACGTCATGCGCACGACGTGCTCCGGCCGCCCCTCCGCCTTTGCGAGCACCGCCAGCACGTTCCGCAGCGCCTGCGCGGCCTGATCCACGACGCTCGCGCTCTCGAATTGGCCGCTGCGGGGATTCCAGCCCACCTGGCCGGCGATGAAGATCTGGCGGCCCTGTGCCTGGACACCGTTGCTGTAGCCGGACGGGCGCGGCCAGCCGTCGGGCTGCAGGAATCGCAACAGGCTCAATTTCGTGTCCCCCCCGTGTCCCGGATGAGCTCGCGCCCGATGATCAGCTTCTGCACTTCAGTGGCCCCTTCGTAGATGCGCAGCGCGCGAATGTCGCGATACAGCCGCTCGACCACTTGACCGCGTGCGACTCCGCGGCCCCCGAACAGCTGCACCGCACGATCGATGACCTGCTGCGCCGTCTCGGTGGCCATCATCTTCGCCATGGCAACTTCTTTGGTCGCCCGCTCGCCGCTGTCACGCAGCCAGGCCGCGCGATACGTCAGGAGGCGTGCGGCATCGATCCCTGTGGCCATATCGGCCAGCGCCGCCTGAGTGAGCTGGAAATCGGCGAGCGTCCGGCCGAACAGGCTCCGCGTCGAGGAATGTGCCAGCGCCTCATCGAGCGCACGCTGCGCGAAGCCGACAGCCGCGCCGGCGACTGCAGTCCGAAAGACGTCGAGCGTCCGCATCGCGATCTTGAACCCCTCGCCCTCGGCGCCGAGCCGCTGACCTGCGGGTACGTGACACTCGTGAAAGGCCAGGGTGGCCAGCGGATGCGGCGAGATCGTATCGATGCGCTGCGAGATCGACAGCCCGGGTGTTGCCGCATCCACGACAAAGGCCGTGATTCCGTCAGCGGAGGTCGTCCCATCTGGACGCACGTCGGCGCTGCTCGTGCGCGCGAATACGCAATAAAAGTCTGCAATACCGCCGTTCGAAATCCATGTCTTCTCGCCATCAAGCTTGTATCCGTCGGGAGTGCGGGTGGCCTGACACCGAAGGGCAGCAACATCGGAACCAGCGTCGGGCTCCGAGAGCGCGAATGCCGCAATGGCCTCGCCTGCAACTACGCGCGGAAGGTAACGTGCCTTCAGGTCTGCCGAGCCGACGAGTGAGATCGCTCCACTCCCGAGACCCTGCATGGCGAACGCGAAATCAGCAAGTGCATCGTGCCGGGCCAGGGTCTCGCGGATAAGCGCTAAGGCGCGGACGTCAAAGGCGACGTGCGCGTTGCCTCCCTTGCCGTGAAGCCCCTCGCCCGGTGCGCAGTACCAGGTCCAACCCGCGCGGCCGAGGTCGCGTACGAGTCGCCGGCACGCATTGTCGACCGAGTCGCGATCCTCCGGGGTGGCCGGCCCTGCAAGGTGGGCCGCCGCCCATTCGGTCAGGCGATCCGCGAGCTCGCGATGGCTTTTACTGAAAAATGGCCAGTCGAGGAAGGTGCGCTGGGACGCCAAATCAGTCCCCCTCGAACCGGGGCTGTTGCTTCGCGACGAAGGCGCGGTACGCACGGCGGAAATCTTCCGTCTGCATGCAGACCGCCTGCGCCTCGGCTTCGGCAGCGATCGCCGCATCGATTGGCAGGTGCCATTCCGCGTGCAGCATCCTCTTGGTCATGGCGTGCGCGAAGCTCGGGCCCTGCGCGATCTGCGTGGCCAGGGACATTGCTTCATTGAGCACCGATTCCGGGGCGACGAGCCGGTTGAAGAAGCCCCAGGCCAGCCCTTCCTCGGCGGACATCGAGCGACCGGTGTAGAGGAGCTCCGAGGCGCGCCCCTGGCCGACGATGCGCGGCAGAATCGAGCAGGCGCCCATGTCACAGCCGGCGAGCCCCACGCGAGTGAAGAGAAAGGCCGTCCGGGCCCGGGGCGTACCGAGCCTAAAGTCGGACACCATGGCGAGAATGGCCCCGGCGCCCGCGCACACTCCATCGACGGCTGCGACGATGGGCTGTGGGCAGGCCCGCATGGCCTTCACGACATCCCCGGTCATCCGCGTGAACTCGAGGAGTCCCTCCGGCGTACGCTGCGTCAGCGGACCTATGATCTCGTGCACATCGCCGCCCGAGCAGAAGTTGCCTCCAGCGCCCGTGATGACGAGTGCGCGTACCTCGCGTGCAGTGGTCAATGCGCGGAACAAGTCTCGCAGCTCCGCGTATGAGTCGAACGTCAGCGGGTTCTTGCGCTCCGGACGGTTGAGAGTCACCACGCCGACACGTTGCGCCGAGTGCCACTTGAAATGTCGCGGCGAGTACGTGCTCGGATCGAATTGTGGCTGTGCGCTCATCATGCTCCCGCTCAGGCGCCGTTGTGACCGGTCAGGTGCTCCTTGAGCTCACCCAGGAGGTCCATCAGCTGCTTCTTGTGCCTAGGCGCCATGGCGCCGAAAAGGTCGACGACCCACTTCTCGTGCTCCGCGGCCATGCGACGGAACTGGCGCTCTCCTTCCGCGGTGAGTTTGACGCGATAGACGCGGCGGTCCGCGGAGTCCACCTCCCGCACGACCAATCCTTCTTTCTCCAGACCATCGGTGATGCCGGTGACATTTCCACCGGTGACCATCATGCGTTGCGAGAGCTCGCTCATCTTGAGGCCCTGCGGGGCGCGCTCGAGCTGCGCCATGAGATCGAACCGCGGCAGCGTCGTATTGAAGGTCGACTGCAGGTTCTGGCGGACCCGGCCCTCGATCTGATTGGTGCAGGAGAGGAGCCGCAGCCACAGACGCAGCGACACGTGGTGATCGTCATGAACGCGGGTCTCGGCATCGATCCTCGCCGGAACCGTGCTCAATGCAGCCTTCTCCCTCGGCATCAGGTCACCTCGCCCCCGGCGAGCACGATGCTCTGACCGGTCACGCTCTCGGTCCCGGGCCGGCAGAGCCAGAGGGCGGCGTTGCTGACTTCAGCAGGCGTGATGAGGCGCTTTTGCGGATTGGTGGCAGTCAGGGCGGCCAGCGCTTCTTCCTCACTGCGGCCGGTCTTGGCCCTGATGTTGCTGACCGCCTGCCGCACGATGTCGGTGTCGGTATATCCCGGACATATGGCGTTCACCGTTATGTTGCGTGTGGCATATTCCAACGCCAGAGAACGCGTGAGGCCGATGACGGCGTGCTTCGATGCGGCGTAAGCTGATATGTATGCAGCGCCCCTGAGGCCGGCGATGCTCGCGACATTGACTATTCTGCCGAAGCCGGCCTTCAGCATGTCCGGTATGGCCTCACGCGTGCAAAGGTACGTGCCAGTCAGGTTGACACCGAGGAGCCTGTTCCAGAGCGCCTCATCAGTATTGGCGAATGTGGCGCTCGCCGCCTGCCCGGCATTGTTCACCAGGATGTGCACCGGGCCGAATTGCCGCCGCGCGGCGGCAAAGGCTTCTCTCACCGAAGCGGCCTCGGTGACATCGGCAACCAACTGTGCGGCATGGTCCGACCCTCCGAGATCCAGGGCCACTTGCTCCAGTCGCGCCGCATCCCGTCCGAGGAGAGACACCCGTGCACCGTCCGCTGCCAGCGCCGCGGCGATCGCGGCGCCGATCCCACGGCTCGCGCCCGTGACGAGCGCATGCCGACCCGACAACACCGCAGCGCGCTCAGTCACTGATTTCGCTCACCGGGGTTACCCGGCCCGTCGCGGGCCTCATCCCTTCAGGGCCGCCACGCGTTGACACGCCCGGCATCACGGGTTGCTCCACGCGATCTGTTGCGGAAGCTGCGGCGCTGGCTGCCTGAGCGGCGCGCTGCAGGTTGCGCTCGAGTTGCTGCCGGCCGGATAGATACTGCTGCGGCCACCACTGCATACGGTAGCCCAGGCGCGCCGCGGCCTCGAGCGTCCAGGCGGGATTGGCGAGGTGCGGGCGGGCGATGGCGCAGAGGTCGGCGCGACCGGAGGCGATGATGGAGTTGACGTGGTCGGGCTCGTAGATGTTGCCGACGGCCATGGTTGCAATGCCGATCTCGTTGCGCACCTTGTCGGCGAAGGGTGTCTGCCACATCCGGCCATACACGGGCTTCTGCCAAGGAACGGTCTGTCCGGTGGAGACATCGATGAGATCGACCCCTTCATCGCGCAACGCCCGCACGATGATGAGGAGATCGGCCTCGGAAAGCCCGCCCTCGGCCCAATCCGTTGCCGAGATGCGCACGGAAAGAGGCTTGTCCTCAGGCCACTGCGCCCGCACGGCCCGCAGCACCGCGAGCGGGAAGCGCAGGCGCCCGTGGACATCACCGCCGTACTCATCCTCGCGGCGATTGGTGAGCGGCGAGAGGAAGGAGGCGAGGAGATAACCATGCGCCATGTGCAGCTCGAGCATGTCGAAGCCGGCCTCGAGGCCGAGCTGCGTGGCGCGCACGAACTGCGCAGCGACGGCACTCATGTGCTGCGGCCCCATCTCGATCGGCGTCTGGCTGACCCCGGGCAGGTACGGCAGGGGCGAGGGGGCGAGGATCGGCCAGTTGCCCGCCGGGAGCGGTTGATCCATCTCCTCCCACCCGAGTTGGGTCGAGCCCTTGCGGCCGGAGTGCCCGAGCTGCAGACAGAATTTCGCCGGTGTGCGCGCGTGGATGAACTCCGCGATTCTGCGCCAGGCGTCGCGCTGCGCCTCATTCCAGAGGCCGGTGCAGCCCGGAGTGATGCGCCCCTCGGGGGAGACACACGTCATTTCCGTGTAGACGAGACCGGCGCCGCCGAGCGCCCTGTGACCGTAGTGCACCAGATGCCAGTCATCCGGCAGTCCATCGGTGGCGCAGTACTGCGCCATGGGTGAGACCACGACGCGATTGGCGAGCGTGAGTCCACGGAGCTTGAAGGGCAGGAACATCGGCGGGCGCGCTTCCGTCACCTCGTGCCGCTGCGCCAGCCACCCCTCGTAGCCGTCGACGAACTTTGCATCGCGCACCTTCAGGTTCTCGTGGCCGATGCGCTGGCTGCCGGTGAGCAGGCTGTACGCGAACTGCTCCGGCGGCAGCTGCGTGTAGCGCTCGACGTTCTCGAACCATTCCATGCGATTGCGCGCCGCGCTCTGCAGCTTCAACACCTCGAGGCTGCGCTCCGCATGGTATGCCCCGAGTGCCGGGTCGAGTTGGGTGGCGCCGGCGACGTGGCGGGTAAGGGCAATGGCGTCCTCCATGGCGAGCTTGGTGCCCGAGCCGATCGAGAAGTGCGCGGTGTGCGCGGCATCGCCGATCAGCACGACCCTGCCGTCGTGCCAGCGTCTGCAGTGGACGCGATTGAAATTGAGCCAGGCGGAGCCGCGCAGATGGTTGGCATTGCTCCTGAGGGCATGACCGTCGAGATAGCGGCCGAAGAGCTGCTCGCAAAAGGCGATGGATCCTGCGGTGTCGAGACGATCGAGCCCGTGTGCCTGCCAGGTCTCCTCACGCGTCTCGACGATGACGGTGGAGAGATCGCGGCTGAACTGGTAGGCATGCACCTGGAACCATCCGTGAGCGGTGCGCTCGAACGCGAAGGTGAATGCCTTGAAGGTCTGCGTGGTCCCGAGCCAGATGTAACGGCATTTGCGCCGGTCGAGCTCCGGCTCGAACATGGCTTCGTGACGCTGGCGGGTCTTGCTGTTGGCGCCGTCGGCCGCGACGATGAGGTCCGCGTCCTCGAGCCCGGCTTCCGAGTCGACCTCGCGCTCGAAGTACTGCCGGACCCCGAGCTCCGCTGCGCGCTCCTGCAGGATCCACAGCAGGCGCTTGCGGCCGATCCCGCAGAATCCGTGGCCGCCGCTCACGAACCGCCGGCCGGCAAAGTGGATGTCGATGTCGTCCCAGTGATGAAAGTTGCCGACGATCGCGGCATGCGAGCGCGCATCGGCGGCGCGGAAATTCTCCATCGTCTGGTCGGAGAAGACGACGCCCCAGCCGAACGTGTCGTCCGGCCGGTTACGCTCATGGACTTCGATGCAGGCACCGGGAAGCGCCTTGCGCATCAGGATGGCGGTGTAGAGGCCCGCGGGGCCGCCCCCCAGGCAGACGATTCGCTTCACGGCGGACCCTTGGCCTGTATCGCTTGCATCGAGGCTGTGTTATATTTCGAGATACTTGAGATGTCAAGTATCACGCTCGCTATTCCTGGGGGATTTGAGACCATGACCACCTCGGCCAGCGCCTCGCAGTCGGAGACCCTCGCCCGCCTGATCAGCGGCATCGTCGGGGGCGGCATCCGCGTCGTGGACCTCACCGTGCCCCTCGAGGCTGCGACGGCCACGATCCAGTTGCCGCCGCAATTCGCGCCTTCGAAGCCCTTCTCACTCGAGGAGATCTCCCGCTACGACGAGCGCGGCCCGGCGTGGTACTGGAACAATATCGCCTGCGGGGAGCATACCGGCACGCACTTCGATGCCCCGGTGCACTGGGTGACCGGCAAGGACTACCCGAACAATGCCACCCACAATATACCGGTCGACCGCTTCATCGGCCCCGCTTGCGTGATCGACGTCTCCCGGCAGGTGGCCGGCAATGCGGATTTCCTGCTCACCCAGCAGGTCGTCGAGGACTGGGAGCGGCAGCACGGGCGCATTCCCGCGCACGCCTGGGTGCTGGTCCGCACCGACTGGTCGAAGCGCCGCACCGCCAGCGAATTTCTCAATATCGGCAAGGACGGGCCGCATACCCCGGGCTTCCATCCGCAGTGCGTCCCGTTCCTCGCGCGCGAGCGCGATATTCTCGGCGTCGGGGTGGAGACGGTAGGCACTGACGCCGGTCAAGCAGCTACTTTCGAGCCGATGTTCCCCTGCCATACGCTCATGCACGGGTCCAATCGCTTCGGCCTCGCCAGCCTGATGAATCTAGATCAGCTGCCGCCCACCGGTGCCGTGGTGATCGCCCCGCCGCTGAAGATCGTGAACGGCTCGGGGAGCCCGCTGCGCGTGCTGGCGCTCGTTCCGGCGTGAGCAGGCTTAATATCTAAAGACCCATGGCCGAGCGCTCGTTTACCAAAGAGGTTCAGTCGCTGCGGCTCGGCGCAGGCGCGGAGTTCCGCGGCGAGGGCATTCTCGCCGTAACCAAGGCGCTCCTGCAGTCGGGCGTGAGCTATGTCGGCGGCTACCAGGGGGCGCCGATCTCCCATCTGATGGACGTGCTCGCCGACGCCGAGGACATCCTCACCGAGCTCGGCGTGCACTTCGAGGCCAGTGCCTCGGAGGCCACGGCCGCCGCCATGCTTGCGGCCTCCATCAATTATCCGCTGCGCGGTGCGGTCACGTGGAAGTCCACGGTGGGCACCAACGTCGCCTCCGATGCGCTCGCCAATCTCGCCTCCGCAGGCGTGCGGGGTGGGGCGCTCATCATCGTGGGTGAGGACTACGGAGAGGGCGCGAGCATCATGCAGGAGCGTACCCACGCTTTTGCGATGAAGTCGCAGATCTGGCTGCTCGATCCGCGGCCGCAGCTGCCGGAGATCGTGCGGGCGGTGGAGCAGGGGTTCGAGCTGTCGGAGGCGAGCCACACACCCGTGATGCTGATGCTGCGCATCCGCGCCTGCCACGTGTACGGGCGCTTCACGGCAAAAGACAACAAACGGCCGCCCTTCTCAGCGGCCGACGCGCTCGAGTCGCCTTCCAGGGACTATGGCCGGATCATCCTCCCACCCTCCACCTATGCGCAGGAGCGGGAGAAGATCGAGCAGCGCTTCCCGGCTGCCGTGCGTTTCGTTGCCGAGCGACAGCTGAACGAGCTCCGTGAAGGCGAAGCGAGCGACATCGGCATCGTGCTGCAGGGCGGCCTCTACAACAACGTGCTGCGGGCCCTGGAGCTGCTCGACTGCGCCGACAGCTTCGGGACGAGCCGGATTCCTCTCTACGTGCTCAACGTGACCTACCCGCTCGTGTCCGAGGAGTGGGCCCGCTTCTGCGCCGGCAAGCGTGCGGTGCTCGTGGTGGAGGAAGGCCAGCCGGAGTTCATCGAGCAGGCGGCGAGCCAGATGCTGCGCAAGCACGCGCTGGCGACCACACTCCTCGGCAAGGGCTTGCTGCCCATGCACGGGGAATACACGGTCGATGTCCTGCGCAAGGGCATCGGCGAGTTCATTGAGCAGTGGGCGCCCGGGCTTCGGCGGCACTCGAGCGGCGCCCCCGCCAGAGAGGCGCCGCTCGTGCCGGTGGCACAACTGGCAAAGCTGGTCCCGCCGCGCCCCTCGGGCCTGTGCACCGGCTGTCCGGAGCGCCCGTTCTTCGCCGCCATGAAGCTGCTGCAGCGCGAGACCGGGCCGCTGCACATCAGCGCCGATATCGGCTGCCACTCTTTCGCAACGCTGCCGCCTTTCAACATGGGCAACAGCATCATGGGGTATGGGCTCGGGGCCGCCGGCGCCTCTGCATTCCACACCGGAGGGGGGCGCCGTCCCGTTGCGGTCATGGGCGATGGAGGCTTCTGGCACAACGGACTCACGAGCGGTGTCGGCAACGCCGTGTTCAACCGGCACGACGGCCTGACCGTGATCATCGACAACAATTATTCCGCGGCAACCGGCGGACAGGACATTCCCTCCTCACGTTGGCCGAACGAGCACCGGCAGGGGAACAACTCGATCGTCGATGCGGTGCGCGGCGTCGGCGTGAAATGGGTGCGGCATACGCGGACGTACGATATACCGCAAACCTTGAAGGTTCTGCGGGAGGCACTGACGACGCAGTTCCGCGGCCCCAAGGTGATCGTTGCCGAGGGGGAGTGTCAGCTCAACCGCCAGCGGCGGGTCCGTCCGCTGATGAAGAAGGCGATCGATGAAGGCAAGCGCGTGGTCCGCGAGCGGTTTGGAGTCGATGCCGACACCTGCACCGGCGATCACTCCTGCATCCGTCTCTCCGGCTGTCCGTCCCTCACGGTGAGGCCGAATCCGGACCCTCTGCGCACCGACCCGGTCGCCCATGTGGACAACAGCTGCGTCGGTTGCGGTGTTTGTGGCGAGGTCGCCCACGCGGCGGTGCTCTGCCCCTCGTTCTATCGGGCCGAGCTTCTCTACAACCCCTCGTGGTGGGACCGGGTGTTGGCGCGCGTGCGCGCCGCGGTGATCGGCAGGTTGCAGCGGCACAGTGACCGCAAGCGGCTTCGATTCGCGCTGTGACGCCGCGGCCGATCAAGCTCTGTGTCGCGGCACTCGGCGGCCAGGGCGGCGGTGTGCTCACCGAATGGCTCATCCGGATCGCCGAGGCCGAAGGGTATCTGGTGCAATCGACCTCGGTACCGGGCGTTGCGCAGCGCACCGGGGCGACGATCTACTACCTGGAATTCTTCCCGCAAGCTGCGGTCGAGCGCGCCGGACGCGAGCCGGTCATGGCGCTCATGCCAGTGCCCGGCGATGTCGATTGTGTCATCGCCTCGGAGCTGGTGGAGGCTGGCCGCGCGATCCAACGCGGCCTCGTTCACCCGGAGCGAACGACCCTCATTGCCTCTTCCCATCGCTCCTACTCGATCGCGGAGAAGAGCGCGATGGGGCAGGGCGCGGCGGATGCCGCAGGACTCATCGAGTTGGCGCGCAGGCAGGCAAAAAGGCTCATCCTCTTCGACATGGAAGAGCTCGCCGAGCGGCATCACAGCATCATCAGCTCCGTGCTCCTCGGTGCCATCTGCGGCAGCGGGGTGCTGCCCTTCAGCCGGCAGGCGTTCGAGGCAGCGATCCGCGAGAGCGGTATCGCCGTCGCCACCAACCTCGCGGCCTTCGCCGATGCCTGCGCGCGCGCCGGGCGCGAGGATGCTGCCGCCGGCACCGCGCACTCGACATCCGCTTCGACCGGCTCTTCCGCCGACATCCCTGAACGGGCGCGCTCGCCGAGTTTGCAGCCGCTGCTCGAGCGGGTGCGGCGGCTGGCGAAGCCGGTGCAGGCACTGGCGCTCGAAGGCGCCCGCCGCACGATTGATTACCAGGACCCGGACTATGCCGCGCTATACCTGAGCCGGCTGGAGCGCATCAGCGCGCTCGATGAGCGCTCGCGTCCGCAACGGCAGGCGCGGCAGGCGCGCTCACATGAAGAGGACGGCGGTGACTGGGCGCTCACGGCGGCCGTGGCCAGAGGCCTTGCCCTCTGGATGACCTTCGAGGATACGATCCGTGTCGCCGACCTCAAGACCCGCGCTGCCCGTTTCGCGCGGGTGCGCGCCGAGGTCCGCGCGGCCCCGGATCAACTCCTCGGCATCACCGAGTTCATGAAGCCCCGCGTGGCGGAGATCGCCGGGACGCTGCCCGCCGCTTTGGGCGCCTGGGTGCTCGCCTCGCCGCGCGTCTCGGGATGGCTCGGCCGCAGCACCGGAGGCAAGCGAATACGCACCAACACGTTGACGGGCTTTCTCTTCCTGCACGCACTGGGCGGCCTCAGGCGCTGGCGGCGGGGCACGCTGCGGTACATCGAGGAGAACGCCCGGATCGAGGACTGGCTCGGCCGCATCGAGCGGCTTTGTCCGCTGCACTATGACCTGGCGGTCGAGCTGGCGCGCGCACAGCGGCTCATCAAGGGCTACGGTGAGACCCATGAGCGCGGCTGGAAGAATTTCTCGGCCTTGCTGGCCCGCCTCGATGCGCTCACCGCCCGTGCCGACGGGCCCGCGGTCATGGCCCGGCTGCAGGCGGCCGCGCTCGCCGACGAAGAGGGTTTGACGCTCGCAAAGGAGCTGGCCGGCCTGTCGGCGCACGCCCTGACGCCGTGACGCGCAGGGCCGGCGAGCCTCTGGCTCCCGGGGCTTCAGGCGTGGTAGAGTCGCATTACTTTAGGTGTCAACCAGTTGTGCGGCGCACATGGCGACCAAGGTCACACAACTTCGCATCCTGCAGGCGGCTCTCGAGCTGTTCAATGCCGAGGGCACAGCGGCCGTTTCCGCGAGCCGCATCGCCGAGCATTGCGGCATCAGCAAGGGCAATCTGCAGTATCACTTCCCCAACAAGCGGGATGTGATCTTCGCCATCTTTCAGCTCGCGATCGGCGAGATGGACGCCGGCTGGTATCGCGACCACCTCGAGCCGACGCTCGAGCACATGGCGGCCATGTTCGTGCGCCAGCTACAGCTCATCGTCAAGTACCGGTTCTTCTACCGCGAGTTGGCCGATCTTTTGCGTCAGGACCCGCTGCTGCGGCGCCGCTATTGCGAGAACCGCGAGCGGCGCTTCGGTGTCATCGAGAAGTTCATGCAGGCATTGGCCGGCCGCGGCCTCATGCGCCTGCCGCAGGATGCGCGGCGGCTGCGCTCGATCGTCGAGGTGACCTGGATCCTGTCGGAGAACTGGGTCAACTATACCGAGTATCAGGACCGGGAGGTGAGCGCCGCAACCATACTCCATGGCTACGCGGCGATCCTCGAAGTGCTGCGACCCTACCTCAGCACTGACCCGCAGCGCATCACGGAGGAGTCCTCCTGCACGATCGAGCGCCTCGTGCCGCATCGCGCGGTTGCAGGCGTGACCTGCAACACCGCCGTGAGCGTGATCCCAAGGGGTGCGCCCGAGCCGGCATTAGGCCATCCAGCCTAAAGCGCCACTGTACAAGCATGGATGCGATGGCGACATTACCCCGGAGCAAGATCAGACAGCCGGGGGTAGGCCATGAGAGCGAGTGCATTCGAGCTGCTGGCAAGATCCACGCTCGCAGCGTTCCCAACGATATGGCTGGCCACCGCGACGGCCATGGCGGCAGGCCCGACCGACTCCGCTTCTTCGAATGCGACCACTGAGGTGGCGCAGAACGCCTCGAGGCGCGATGCGTCCGCTGAGGCTCCGGCGGCGACGGCGCCCAGCGTTTCGGTGCAATCGCTGCAGCAGGTCGTGGTCACCGGCTCGCGCATCAAGCAGCCGACATTGACGGGCTCCGCCGCTCTGCAGGTCGTCAACAGCGGCGAGCTGAAGGCCGAGGGCACGCAGACCATCGATACGTTGCTCGACACGCTGCCTTCGGTTCAGGGAAATTTCTCGCTGACGCAAACCTCGAATCCAGGCGGCGCCCGCGGTGTTGCCAACGTCGATTTGCGCGGCCTCGGCCCTGCGCGCACGCTGACGCTCATTGATGGCAAGCGCATGATGCCGGGCAGTCCCCTCGGCGGCCCGGAGGCCGATCTCAACTTCATCCCGCAGGCGCTGGTCGAGCGCGTCGAAGTCCTGACGGGCGGGGCCTCCTCGGTGTACGGCTCGGATGCTGTTGCCGGCGTCGTCAACTTCATCATGAAGAAGGATTTCAACGGATTGCAGGTCGATGCACAGGGCGACATCACCGGTACCGGCGATGGCGCGAGCTATGACACCACGCTGGTCTGGGGCAGTAATTTCGGCGATGGCGCGGGCAACGTCACCCTCTACGCGGGCTACAGTCATTTCAACGCAGTGACGGACGGACAGCGTGACTTCGGCGTGCACGCCCTCGCCACGCTGCCCAATGGCCAGCTTGCCACGAGCGCAGCGCAGTGCCAGGCCGTCTACGGTCCGGCGAGCATCGTCGCCTTCGGCCGCTGCTCGGCGGGCTCCTCGGCCATCCCCAACGGCCGCTTCATCAGCAATGATCGCGCTGCGGCCGGCCTGTCCTCAGGGGGGCTGGTCGATCCGGGCGGTACGGCTGCCATACTCCCGGATAACGGCGAGCAATATAACTTCAATCCGCTGAACTACCTGCGCCTGCCCGACGATCGCTACAACCTCGGCGGGTTCGCGCACCGCGTGCTCAACCCGCACCTCGATATCTACGGCAGCGCGATGTTCATGCAGGACGAGAGCACGACCCAGGCGGCTCCCGATGCGATCATCGACACCTTCAACATCAACTGCGACAACCCGCTGCTCTCCAGCCAGGAGCAGGCGTGGCTGTGTACGGATGCGGGCCTGAGCGCGGCGGGTAAAGCCAGCGTGGTGTTCTTCAAGCGCACCGCCGAGGCGGGCAATCGCGAGGACGACATCCGCCATACCGACTACCGGGTCGTCGTCGGCGCAAAGGGGGCGCTCATCGACGATCTCTCCTACGACATCTCGATCCAGCGCGGCGAGGCGAGGCTGGATGAGAATTTCTCGGGCGTATTGTCGGAAACGAACCTGCAGCAGGCGCTCCTCGCCACCACGGGCTCGGGCGGCAGCATCGTCTGTGAAAATCCCGCGGGCGGCTGCGTGCCGGCGAACATCTTCCAGGTCGGCGGCTTGACGGCACCGCAGCTCAAGTACCTCGGCATCACTGCGCAGGAGCAGGGCACCACCGTGGAGAAAGTGGGCTCGGCGAGTGTGAGCGGCGACCTGACTCCATACCACCTCGTGAGTCCGCTCGCCAACAACGGCGTCGGGGTCGCGGCGGGCCTCGAGTACCGCCAGGAGGCGTTGAATTTCCTTCCCGACGAGGAGTACCAGAGCGGTGCGCTCGGAAGCCCGACCCCGCCGGTATCCGGCCGCTTCAACGTACGTGATTACTTCGGCGAGTTGCAGTTGCCGGTGATCGAGGACCGGCCGTTCGCGCGCCTCCTGCAGCTCGATAGCGCCTATCGGCTGTCGGATTATCAGATCGAGGGCCGCTCCAGCAGCCTGCTGACGCACGCCTACAAGCTCGGTGTCCGCTTTGCGCCGATCAGGGATGTCACCCTGCGTTGGAGCTGGAACCGCGCGGTGCGGGCGCCGGACATCAACGAGCTCTTCTTCCCGTCCTCGGTCGGCGGCGCCACCGGGAGCGATCCCTGCTCCGGGCCGGTGGACCCTGCAACCGGAGTCGTCTCGGGCGGCGCAACGCTTGCGCAATGCGCGCGCACCGGAGTGACGTCGGCGCAGTACGGCACGATCCAGCAGTGTCCGGCCGGCTTATGCAACGGCCTCGGGGGCGGCAATCGCGACCTGCAGGCCGAGCGGGCGATCACCCGCCAACTCGGCCTCGTGCTGACACCCCGCTTCCTGCAGGGATTCGCTGCCACGATCGATTACTACGACATCACCATCTCGCAAGAGATCGGCACCGTAGGCTTCAGCACCGTGCTCACCGAGTGCACCACTCAGGGTCTTTTCTGCGATGCCATTCATCGCAGCGCCGCGGGTAACCTCTTCGGATCTCCGGACGCGTACGTGGCGGGTACGAATGTCAACGTCGGCTTCGTCAGGGAGCGTGGCGTCGATGTGAGCTTCGACTATCAGCGCGATTTGAGCGATTTCGGCCTTCGGGACGCAGGCCGGTTGGCCCTCAGCTTCGCCGGGACATACGTCCATTCGCTCGAGGAGCAGGCTGCGCCCGGGGTTCCGGCCTACGACTGCGCGGGCCTCTACGGGTTCACCTGCGGCTTTCCGCGTCCACACTGGCGCCATACCCTGCGCGCCTCGTGGCTCGCGCCCGCGGGTGGTCCGCTCGGAGGGCTCGGCGTCTCGGCCCGATGGCGCTACATCGGTTCGGTGTCACTCGATAAGAACCAGACCGGCACCATCCTCGCCCAAGGGGCTCCCGATCTGGTGGACGCCGTGCTCGGCAGCCGCCAGTATCTGGATCTCACATTGTCCTACCAGCTTCGGGCTGAGGACGTGACGTTCCGCCTCGGGGTCAACAACCTGACCGGCAGCGATCCGCCATTGACTTCCACTACCGGGGCGAACAGTTTCGCCAACCCGCAGTTCTTCGGTGATGCAAACACCTACCCTGTCCTCTATGATTCCCTCGGCAGAGTCATTTTCCTCGGGGTCACGGCAAACTTCTGACTGGCAGGAACCGATCGATGACCATGAAGAGCATCTCTGCGGCGGGCCGGTTCGGCCTGCCGTTGTGGGCGGTTGGCGCAGCGCTGGTGCTCGCTGCCGGCGTATCAGTCGCGGGCGCCGCTGCCGCCACTGGAGCCGATGCGGCGCGCCAGATCGATCCTGCGCTCTACCAGGCGCTCAAATGGCGCAACGTCGGCCCCTTCAGGGCGGGGCGGACCACGGCAGTGAGCGGTGTGGCGGGGCAGCCGACAATCTTCTACCTCGGCAGCTCCGGTGGCGGCGTCTGGAAAACCGTAGACGCCGGCACGACGTGGCACAACATCTCCGACGGGTTTTTCGATGTCGGTGCGGTGGGGGCCATCGCGGGGGCGCCGTCCAATCCCAACGTCATCTACGTGGGTACCGGCGAAGCATCGATTCGGGGGCAGACGACGTCCCCGGGTGATGGCGTTTACAAGTCGACCGATGCGGGCAAGACGTGGGCGCATCTGGGTCTCGCCGATACCCTGCACATCGCCGCCATCGCGGTCGACCCCGGCAATCCAGACATCGTCTATGTCGCCGCACAGGGAAATCCCTGGATACCGAGCCCTGATCGCGGGGTGTACCGCTCGCGCGACGGCGGCAGGACCTGGAGCCGGGTGCTGTTCGTCAATCCCACGACCGGCGCTCACGGCCTCAGCATCGATCCGAAGAACACGCAGATCCTGTATGCGGCCCTGTGGGATCATCAGCGCCTGCCATGGAACATTCGTAGCGGCGGCCCCGGCAGCGGCCTCTGGAAGTCGACCGATGGCGGCAGCCACTGGCAGCGGCTGCGCCAGGGCTTACCCGACCTGATGGGCAACACCGGTGTTTCGGTGTCGCCGGTGGACCCTGATCGGGTCTATGCGATGATCGAGGCCGTCGACGGCGGAGTGTTCCGTTCCGATGACGCCGGCCAAACCTGGCAACGATGCAACGGCGATGCCGGCATGCGCGACCGGGGCTGGTACTACACCCGCATCTACGCCGATCCGCAGCAGGCGGATACCGTCTACGTGCTGTCGAACTCGGTGGTCAGGTCCACCGATGGCGGCCGGACCTTTCATGAGGTTCCAACACCGCATGGCGACAACCACGACCTTTGGATCGATCCGCGCAACGACAAGGTCATGGTCGAGGGCAACGACGGCGGCGGCGTCGTCACGCTCGGTGGCGGACAGAGCTGGTCGAGCGATCTCAACCAGCCCACTGCGCAATTCTACCGGGTATTTGCCGACGACCGCTTTCCATACTGGATCTACGGCGGCCAACAGGACTGGGGCACCGTCGGCATTGCGAGCAGCACCTCGCACTCTGGCATTGGACGGGAGGACTGGCACGAGGTCGGCGGCGGCGAAAGCGCGCAAATCGGCGCCGATGTCCGGGATCCTACTCTGGTGTATGCGACGGGCATTCTCGGAGATGTCACCGAGTATGATTCCAGGGACGGCGAGACACGTGAAATCCCGCCCTATGATTACTTCTCCGCCTTTCGCCCGCCGAGCGAGCTGAAGTACCGCTCGAACTGGACCGCTCCGCTGCTCGTCTCCTCCCATGACCCGAAAGCCATCTACTACGGCGCGCAGGTCGTCTTCAAATCCACCGACCGCGGCACCCACTGGCAGACGATCAGTCCCGACCTGACGCGCCATGAGCTCGCGAAGGAGGGTGTCGACGGCGGCCCCATCAGCATCGAAGGGGCCGGCGGGGAGACCTACGGCACCCTCACCTACATCGCCGAATCGCCGTCGGCGGCGGGCACCCTCTGGGTGGGATCCGATGACGGGCTGGTGCACCTGACCCGCGACGATGGCGCGCACTGGACGGATGTCACCCCGCGCGGGATGAACGCCGCGGAGGTGCAATCCATCGAGCCCTCGCCGCACGATCCTGCCCGTGCCTATGTTGCGGCCTCGCGTTACAAATTCGGCGATTTCGCGCCGATGCTCTACCGCACGGACGATTACGGCCGGACCTGGCGCGACATCGCCGCGGGCCTGCCGGCTCACAGGTTCGTGCGGGTCGTGCGCGAAGATCCGATGCAGGCCGGACTCCTTTATGCCGGCACGGAAAGCGGCCTTTTCATCTCATTCGATGACGGCGGCCACTGGCAAACTTTCCAACTCAATTTTCCGCGGGTGCCGGTCACCGATCTCGAGGTGCACCGGGGCGATCTCATCGCCTCGACCGAAGGCCGCGCGTATTGGATCCTGGATGACCTGAGCTCGCTCGAGCAGCTCGCCGCAAAGCCGGCCGAGGTGCAGAGCGCCGGCGCGTATCTTTTTGAGCCCCGTAAAGCCTATCTTCTCGAGCAGCGCGGCGGACCGCCGGCCCTCCTGGCGGATGTCGGCAGCAATCCGCCCGACGGGGCGCTCATCCGCTTCGAGCTCCCCGAGGCCTCCGCCGGCGGCTCCGAGCCGGTCGTGCTCGAGATACTGGACGGTGAGGGCCACGTGCTCCGCAGGTTCACGAGCCAGCCAGTCCCGCAGGAGGCGCGCAGTCTCGTCAAAGGGGTTCAGAAGCTGCCGCCGCCCCCGCCAGTTCCCGCCAAGCGCGGCATGAACGCCTATCTCTGGGATTTGCGCGTTGCGCCCTACACTCCAGTGGCCGATACCATCCGCTACGTGAGTCAGGTGCCGTACCGCGTTGCACCCGGCACCTACACCGTACGTCTGAGTTATAAAGGCCAAACCCTCGATCAGAGGCTCGAAATCGCCGCCGATCCGCGCCATGAGCGGATGACCGCCCCGCAATGGGCCGCGCAGCAGCAACTGCTCGCGCAACTGCGGTCGCTGGTCGATGACATCCATCATTCGGCGAACGACATGCGCGCGATCACGCAGCAGACGCAAGCGCTGCTGCGCCGGGCCGCAGGGGCGGGAGGCTCGGCTGGTGTCGAGCGCTCGGGCCGCGAGCTCATCGCGCGCATCAACCGCTGGGAGGAGCAGGTGCCGCAGCCGAAGCTGCCGAACGATGTAGAGGACTATGTGTCCTTTCCCAGCCGCCTGCTCAGCACCCCGGTACTCAGCCTCATTGCCATGGTCGATCAGGATCCGCCCGTGACTGCGGCAGCCGAAGCCGAAGCACGAGATCTCACGGCACGCTGGTCCACAATACGGGCGCAGAGGGACCGCATCCAGAAACAGGATCTCACGGCCTTCGAGGCGCAGCTTCGCAAGGCCGGCCTGCCGGCCGACATTCACCTTTGGCGGCCCGGCAGCCCGCCGCCGCCGCACATCAGTGTCCCGCAACGCTGAGTTTGAGTGAGCCTGAATGTCCGCCGAGCGCGATTCTTCCCGACGAGCCTTCATGGGGGCCGCGCTGGCGGTGGCCGGAAGTCTCGGGGCGCCGGTGGCCGGCGCCCGGGGTCGGGACAATCCGCTCTGGGATTTTTTCGAGCGCACGCTCCGGCGCGCCAGGTACATCGACCTCACCCATGCCCTGGCGCCCGGCGGCCCGATCGGCGAGGGCTTCGTCGATTTCAAGGTGGGTCCGGCGAGGGCGGGGGTTTCCATCCCCGGCCTCATCCGCAAGGGGCAGCCATTCAGTTACGCCGGCCAGGGAGTGGCCATCACGGCCTACGATCTGCCCATGGACCACATCGGGACCCAGTTCGGACCACCGGCGCATCTGAACGATCACGGCGCCACCATCAGCGATATTCCGCCCACCGTGGCGCTGCGGCCGCTGGTGGTGGTCAACGTCGCTCCCAAGGTTGCCGCCGATCCCGGGTACCAGGCTACGGTCGCCGACGTGGAGGCATGGGAGCGGCAGCACGGCCGCATCCCCGCCGGATCGGTGGTGATGATCCGCTCGGACTGGTCGAAGAAGTGGCACGATCCCAAGCGCTTCACCACCCAGCCGTTTCCCGGCGTGACTCTGGCGGCGCTGCAATACCTGCATCTGAAACGGCACATTCTGATGCACGGCCACGAGCCGCTGGATACCGACAACACGGCGCCGAAGTTCATCGCCGAGACGTGGCTCCTCGAGCACGATTTCGCGCAAGCGGAGGGTGTCGCGAACCTGGATCAGGTCCCCGAGTGCGGTGCTCTCATCGCCATCGGATTCGCAAAATTCGAAGGCGGCACGGGCGGCTTCGCCCGCTACATCGCGATCACTCCGCCCGATTGGCCGCAGGGCACCACGATGGAGGAGGAGTCCGGCGCGCCGCTGCCGAGGCATATCCGCCCCTTGCAGCGGGGAGCCGACGGCGTGCTGCGGGAGTCTCCCACGGATGCCGCTCCCCCGAAGCCGCGACGGCAGCCGTAGCTCCCGGCGATTGCGGTAGGCCCGGCGGCCTAAACCGCTGCTGTACAACCTGAAGCTGCTCCGACAGATTATCCTCCACTACATGGCCGACCCGATCGTCGCACGACCGAAGCCGTATCTCGTCACCCTCGAGGGCGGCCGCACCTATTTCTGGTGCGCCTGCGGCCGCTCGGCCAACCAACCGTTTTGCGATGGCTCGCACAAGGGCACGGGCATCGTGCCCCGCAAGTGGGTTGCCGAGCGTACGGAAGAAGTGCTGCTCTGCGGCTGCAAGCACACGGCCGGCGCGCCCTTTTGCGATGGTGCCCACACCAATCTGCCGGGAGGCTCGCCGCTCGATGATCCGGACAGCGCAACGAACCGGTCCGTCCCCGTGGTCGCGCAGGCCGATGGGCCGCGACGCTGGTTGAACGGCGGTTGCTACATCGTGTCTCCTGCGTTGAGTCCGAAGGTCGAGCGCGGGCACCTGCGCTACTGCGACCTGGTGACGCCTGAGTTGGGTGCCCGCTACCAGAATCAGCTCTTCCTGGAGGTACAGGCGGGCGCATCGCCGGTCCTGTCGATGGGCGATCGCGAGCTGATCCTTTTCGTGGTGGGTGGTCGCGGGCGCGTCAGCATCTGCGGGCGGGAGTTCGAGATCAAGGTCAACGATGGTGTCTACATACGCTCCGGCGAGGCGCTGCAACTCAGTCCGGCAGGCGGCGAGACGCTGCAGGTGTTTGCGCTCGCGCATCCGCAGGGCCTGCTCGAATGGCCCGAGGCGATGCCGCGCCATTTCGATGCCGCTTACCCGGATCGGGTGGTCTCGGTCGATCCGGCGCAGCGCACGGCAATGGGGCCGCGCTACTTCCAGATTCTGGTGGACAAGCGCATCGGCTCGACCCTCATCACGCAGTTCATCGGCCACATCCCGCCATCGAAGGCGGCGCCGCACCGGCATCTCTACGAGGAGTCGATCATCGTGCTCGCGGGTGAGGGGTACGTGTGGACCGAGGATCGCAAGGCGTCCGTGAAGGCAGGGGAGGCGATCTTCCTGCCGCGCAAGCAGTTGCACTCCGTGGAAGCAACTTCCGCGGACGGCATGTTCGTCGTCGGGGTGATCTGCCCCGGCGACAACCCCAGCATCGCCTATTACGACTAGCCGGCCGCTAGTGCGGCCGGCGGATCAACTAGTAAACCTGAAGGGGTCTGAACCGTGGCGATCGCAGTCAGCAATGATCTGAAGATTCTGGCCTGCTCTCTTCTCGGACTCACCGCGGCGGGGGCGGCGCCTGCCGTCGCCGATGCAGCGGATGCGAGTACCAGTACGGACACCGGCCAGCTCACCGAGGTCGTGGTCACCGCCAACAAGCTCAACGCAGCCGATGCGATCGCCGTACCGGCGTCCATCCAGGCCATTTCGGGCGATGCGCTCGCGCGCCAGGACGCCTCCGGCATCATGAGCATCGCCGGGGAGATTCCCGGACTTGCGATCCAGGACCTGGGGCCGGGCGACAAGAAGTACGTCATCCGCGGGATCAACTCCACGGGCGATTCCACGGTGGGCGTGTACTACGGCGAGGCGGTGATCACCCAGGGCAATGGCGATGACGGCGGCGGCTTTCAACCGGACATCCGGCTCTATGACATGGATCGCGTCGAGGTGCTGCGCGGTCCACAGGGAACCCTGTACGGGGCGAGCTCCATGAGCGGCACGATTCGCTACATTCCGAAGGAGCCGCGCATGGATAAAGTCGGCGGCTATCTCTCGCTCGAGGACTCCGGCACCCAGCACGGCGGTAACAACTACAACGCCAACGGAGCGCTCAACCTCCCTATCGTCAACAACGTGCTGTCGCTGCGCGTGGTGGGCTGGCGGCTATACGACAGCGGGTATGTCGACCAGACTCGCGTCGGCAGCGGGGTGACCGCGGTCGTGGACGGTGCGACGGTGCCCGTTCCGGGAGTGGGATTCGTCAAGGGCGTCAATAATGACGATGTGCTCGGCGGCAGGGCCATCCTGCGTTACCAGCCCACGGAGGATCTGACGGTCGACCTCGACTACACGGCGCAGAGGGAGACCTCGGAGGGCTCCTCCCGCTGGACGCCGCCGGGAGTCGCCGCCTTCGCCGGCGACCCGATCGAGCCGGCACAGGGCTGTGATCTGTGCAACACTGATGTGACGCGCAGCCCGTGGAGCGACCACATCAAGGTCTTCGGCGCGACCCTCGAGTGGCATACCGATTTCGGCGAGCTCACGGCGACGAGCCACCAGTTCAATCGCGGTACCGACTTCACCTTCGACTCGACGCCCATTCTCGTCTCCTTCGACGTGCCGGTGCCGGCGGAGACGCTCGAGCCGCGCCAGCGCGACTCCAACTCCAGCGAGGTACGCTTCGCGACGGCGCTCAAAGCGCCGGTGAACTTCGTGGTGGGAGCTTTCCGCCAGCAGAGTACCCAGGATCTCGCCGTCGATGTCATCACCACCAACTCGCAGGGCTTCGTCACCGGCCCGTTCAGCTCGGCCAACAGCGCCGACGCGCTCAATTTCCCGGGAGTCGGCGATACCTTCTTCGGCCGCACGGATCACCGCGGCGACATCCAGTGGGCCGGCTTCGGTGAGGCAACCTGGAAGGTGACCGACCGGCTGACGGCGGTGGCGGGCGTGCGCTACTTCACCGAGAGCCTCGAGGGCTTCCAGGTTCAGACCCATCCCTTCGGCGGCTTTCCCCCGGACACGCCGAACGAGGTGCCGCTGCCCGACCCGCATCAGAGCTTCAACAAAGCCACCTGGAAGGCCAATATCAGCTACCGGTTCAGCGAAGCGGCACTCGCCTATGCCACCGTGGCGACGGGCTTTCGCAGCGGTGGTCTCAACGCCAAGAGTGAGCCCTTCGAGCCCATCCCTGCGGCCTTCGCGCCGGACACCCTCACCAACTACGAGCTTGGAATCAAGGGGCGGCTGGCGGATGGTCTCGTCGACTACCAGCTCGATGGCTATCTCATCCATTGGAACAACATCCAGGTGCAGCTGACGACCGCGGACGCTGCCTTCGTCTACCAGGGCAACGCGGGCACGGCGGAAGTCAAAGGCGCGGAATTCGAGCTGCGCGCCCGCCCGATCCAGTACCTCACGGGCACGCTCACCGGATCGTATCAGCACGCGGCGCTCACCCAGGGCGCGAGCGCGGACCAGAAAGCGCTCAATCCCACCCTCGGTGTCACGGGCGATAAGATTCCGAATGTGCCGAACTTCCAGTTCAGTCTGCAGCTCGACTATACGCACCCGCTGGCAGGCGACTGGCTCGCGAGCTTCGGGACCGAGCTCGAATATCGAGGCGGCGTGAATGCTTATTTCGCATCCAATCCGTTCAACCTATCGCTGCCGTCCTATACACTGTGGAATCTGCGCGCCGGGGCCGTCTACCGCGATTGGACCTTCACGGCGTTCGTGCACAACGCGGGCAATGAGCGCGCCCAGGTGTCGGCCATCAATTCCACGCAGGACCCCTATGCGCTCCTCACGGTACAGCCGCGGACCATCGGACTCACCGTGACCCGCCGGTTCTGAGGGCAGCCGACGCACGAATGCAAAGCGCGAGCGCCGATACACTGAGCGAGCAGGAACGCGGACTGCGGCGCGGGCTGGGCAAAGCCCAGATCGTCATGATCGGCCTCGGCGGGGCGATCGGCACGGGCCTCTTCATGGGCAGCGGGCTCGCGGTGGGCTACGCCGGACCGGCCGTGATCGTGAGTTACGCGCTCGCAGGTTTCGTGGCGCTCGTGATGGTCTTCAGCCTGTCCGAGATGGCGGTCGTACACCCGACGGCCGGATCCTTCGGAACGTATGCGGAGACTTACCTCAATCCCTGGGCGGGATTCGTGGTGCGCTATACCTACTGGATCTCTCAGGCCATTGCGGTCGGTGGTGAGGCGGTCGCCGCCGGTCTTTACATGCAGTACTGGTTTCCGCAGGTGCCCGTGTGGATGTGGGCAGTCGGATTCTGCCTCGTGCTGCTTTACCTCAACTCACGCTCCGTCGCCAACTTCGGCACGGTGGAATCCTGGCTTGCGCTCATCAAGGTGGTGGCGATCGTCCTTTTCATCATCCTCGGCCTCGTGCGGATCATCGGCATCGGTCATCCGGCTGTCGGCCTGCACAACCTCACGGGACTGCCGGGGGGGTTTCTGCCGAAGGGCATCGCGGGTCTCTGGATGGCGGTCACGGTGGGCATCTTCTCCTTCAACGGAATCGAGGTCATCGCCGTCACTTCCGGGGAGACGAAGAATCCGGAGGTCGCAATTCCCGCGGCGCTTCGTACCATGGTGTTGCGGCTCTTCCTCTTTTACGTCCTATCGGTTGCGGTGATCGTGACGATCATCCCGTGGACCGAGACCGGCGTTAAGGTCGTCGCGCAAAGTCCGTTCGTCACCGTCTTCCAGCACTCCGGTGTGCGGGATGCGGCCGGCATCATGAATTTCGTGGTGATCAGCGCGGCTCTGTCGAGCATGAACACCGATGTCTACCTGTGCTCACGCATGCTGTTCTCACTCTCCCGTGGCGGCTATGCGCCGCAGGTGCTCGGCACCTTGAGCGGCCGCGGCAGTCCGGTGCCGGCAATCCTGGTCTCGGGAGTGTTCGTGCTCATCTCGGCCGCCGCCTCGATCTTCACACCGAACGCCTACGGCGCGCTCTTTGGAGTCGCGCTCTTCGCCGCGATCATCGTGTGGATGTTCATTCTCGTCAGCCACTTGAGCTTCCGGCGGCAGCACGGGAATGCGGCGCTGCCGGTGCGCATGCCGCTCTTTCCCTGGATGCAGTACGCGGGCCTCGCCATCCTGGCGGGGATCCTCGTGACCATGGGACTCGACTCGACTCTCGATGTGTCGTGGCTCTACGGAGTTCCCTGGGTCGTGCTCATTTCCCTGGCCTACTTCGTGCGCCGGGCAAAGCTGCGGGCAGCCTCCGGGCACGAGGCGGTAATCGACAAAGGTGCGAGATGACGATCGACTTCGAGGCGCTGCGGCGCAGGTTTCCGGTGCTCGAGCGCAAGACTTATCTCAACAGCGGCTCCTACTGCGCGCTGGCCGATACGGTACGCGATGCTTTCAATGCCTACATGGACGATCGCCTGGCCGTCGGCGCCAACTGGGATGTCTGGATCACCAAGAACGAGGCGGTGCGCAAAGCGATGGCGGGCGTGCTGCGGGTGACGCCGGATGAGATCGCGGTGACCGCATCCGCCTCGGCGGGTATCAATGCGCTCGCCAGCGCCTTCGATTTCACCGGCCCGCGCCGCAAGGTCATCGTCAGCGACTTCGAGTTTCCGACCAACGCGCAGATCTGGCACGCGCAGGAGCGCCGGGGCGCGCAGGTGGTGCACGTACCGAGGGCGGCCGATGGCTACATTCCACTCGAGAATTTCGCGCGCCTGATCGACGAGCGTACCCAGCTCGTCGCCGTCACCCAGGTCTGTTTCCGCAACGGTGCGCGCCTGGATATCGCCGGCATCACGCGGCTCGCGCATGAGCGGGGCGCGCGCGTGATGGTCGACTGCTACCAGGCGATAGGCGCCATCACCGTCGATGCCCGTGCGCTGGGAGTCGACTTCGCGGTCGGCGGGATGCTCAAGTATCTGCTCGGGACTGCGGGCATCGGCTTTCTCTACGTTCGCTCGGAGCTCATCCGCGAGCTCGTGCCTCACAACTCCGGGTGGTTCGCGCAACAGGACATCGCGGCCATGGATATCACGGCAAACCGTCCGTCTGAGAGCGCTCGGCGCTTCGAGGCAGGCACGCCGCCCGTCGCCAACAGCTATGCCGCCGAGGCGGGCCTGAAGATCATCCTGGAGACGGGGACCGATGTGATCGAAGAGAGGGTCCGGGCGCTGACGCGCCGCTGCATGGAGGGGCTGCGCTCGATCGGTTGGCCGGCCGTGACGCCGATGGACATGGCGCGCAGCGGTCCGATGGTCGCGGTGCCGTCGCGTGACGCTGCGGCACTCTTCGCGCGGCTCATGGAGCAGGACATCGTGACCTCCTTCAGGGACAACAACATCCGCGCCACCGTCCACTTCTACAACTCCGCAGCCGACATCGACCGCTTCGTGGCGGCCATGGCCGCGCTCCGCGGTCGATTCGGTCCGCAGACCTGAGGCTGTATCCGATGAGTGCGACTGATTTTCCGGTGGAGAGTTTGCGGCGGCGGTTTCCGGCGCTTCGCTCCGCGGGAGGCTGCGTCTTCTTTGACAACGCCGCGGGCGCTCAGGTGCCGGACGGGGTGCTGGAAGCGGTGCGGCGCCACCTGATCGAGCACAACGTGCAGCGGGGCGGACGTTATCCCCGCAGTCTCGCCGTCGATGCGACGATCGCCCGGGCGCGCGCGCATGTGGCCGCCTTCGTCAATGCCCGCCGGCCTGAAGAGGTCGCCTTCGGCATGAATGCGACTTCCTTCATCCGCACGGTGAGCCTGGCGATCGGGCAGATGCTTCATGAGCGGGATGAGATCGTCGTCACCGATCTCGATCACGAGGCGAACATCGCGACCTGGCTCGCGCTCGAGCAGATGGGCGCGAAGGTGCGCTGGTGGCACATGCGGCAGGACGGGGCCCTGCACCCGCAGGATCTGCGCGCCGTGCTCAGTCCCCGCACCCGGCTGGTCGCGTGCACGCTGACCTCGAATGCCACCGGCACCATTGTGGACGTGCGCGCGGCGGCCGAGTTGGCGCATGCGGCGGGCGCGGAGATTTTCCTCGATGCCGTGCACTACGGACCGCACGGCGTGATCGATGTGCAGGCTTTCGATTGCGATTACCTCGTCTGCTCGGGCTACAAGATCTTCTCCCCCCACATGGGTTTTCTCTGGGGGCGCTACGAGTCGCTCGTGAGGCTGCCCGCCTTTCGCGAGGACTTCATACCCGATGAGCCGCCGGGCAAGCTCGAGGCGGGGACCTTCATTTACGAGAACGTGGCGGGCATGGCGGCAGCAATCGACTATCTGGTGGAGGTCGGTCGGGCTGCGACGGGGCGCGGCGCAGCGGCGCCGGCCGGGGCATCGCTGCGCGAGGAGTGCCGTACGGCCATGACCGCGATTCGGGAGTACGAGCAGCTCCTGTCGCGCGAGCTGTTGCGCACACTGCGTGCGTGCGGCGCCGAGATTTACGGTGAGCGGGAAGAGGAGCGGGTGGGCCAGCGGGTACCGACTTTGTGCTTCAATCTTCCCGGGGTCGCGCCGGCGGCTGTGACCCAGGCCGCCGCGGCAGCCGGCATCAGCATACGGGATGGTCACATGTACGCGCCGCGCCTCATGCGCCGGCTCGGTCTGACCATGGAGAGCGGCGCAGTGCGCGCTTCGCTGGCGCACTACAACACCGTCGAGGAAGTACAGCAGCTCGGTACCGTTCTCTCGCGGCTGCGCTAGCCCTTAGGGTCCGCGCCTGCCCGCTGGCCGGCGCTATACTTGCGCCGTCGACGGAGGCGCGGACGTGACTCGAGCTGAATTCGCGATTCTCGGGGCAGGGGCCATCGGCTCCATCCTGGCTGCGCACCTGGCGCGCTCAGGTCACTCCGTCGTTGTCCTGGCACGCGGCGATCGCGCACGTGCGGTGCAGCGCGATGGATTGCGGATCAAAGGATTGGCCGATTTCTCGGTGAAGGTACCGGTGCTCACCGATCCGACTCAGCTTGTGGCGGCCGAGACGCTCATTGTTGCGATGAAGACGCCCGGCACCGACGTCGCGCTACAGCGTCTGAAGCATGTGGAGCTCGGAGCAGCGCTGTCCATTCAGAACGGTGTTCTCAAGAACGAGCTTCTGGCACAGGTCTTCGGTCCGGACCGGGTCCTCGGCGCTCTCGCCGACACCAGTGGGGAGCTGTTGGCGTCCGGCGAGGTACTGTTCACGCGCAACGTGAACCTGCCGCTCGGCGAGCTTGCCGGTGGCTCGAGCGAGCGGGCGCGGCGCATTGCCGGCACGATCGATGGGGCGGGCATTCGCTCGGTTGCCGTCACCGACATCCTGTCTCTGGAGTGGAGCAAGTTCACCGTGTGGCTCGCGCTGGTGAGCATGGGCGTGACGACCCGATCCGCCACCTGGCGCTATCTGAGCGATGCGGACTGCGCGCAGGTGCTGGTGCGCCTCGTTCGCGAGGTCGCTGCGCTGGCGAGAGCGCAAGGTATCGCCCTGGTCGACGGGGCTACGACGCTGCCGTTGCGTACCATTCTGGATACCTCCGAGCACGAGGCGGTAGAGGCAGTCCGCGGCGCGGGTGAAGACATGCGGTCGCGAGCGCCAGGCCATCGCATCTCGGCGCTTCAGGACCTCGAGGCCGGACGACCGCTGGAAGTCGAGGAGACCTTCGGCTATGCCGTCAGCAAGGCGAAGGAGCACGGACTGTCGCTTCCTCTGTTGGAAGCCTTCCGCCATCTGGTGGCGGGCATCGATCATGCGACCCGCCCCTCGGGGAACTCGCTTAAGGACGCTCCATTGTAAGAGGAGCGAACACCGCCGAGAGTGTCATGAGCGTCGATCCCGAGCAACTGCGGCAGTCGGGCCGCACACTGTCACAAACCGGTACCCTGGTCGAGAAGGCTGCGCATGCCGCGCGAAGCTCGAACTCGACTCTCGGCCGCATCGCTTCGGCCATCACGGTCCTGGAGCTCGGGGCCCGGCTGATTCCGGCGGCCGGACGCCTGCTGCGGCGTTACCCCGTTGGATCGCTGCTGCTCGTCGCCGGACTCCTCGGCGCTCTGTACCTGACGGGCACCCAGCAGGCCTCCCCACGCACACCTCTCCGCCGAGCTGGCTGAGCAGGAACGGTCACCCCTGAGCTGGCGGATTTGCGCCGGGGTCAATGTCCGGGGCTGCTCGTGGCTGTGCGTTGGATGTGACGTCCTGGCCTGCCGATTTCGCATCAGGCGCGCCCTCCGAGGCTGCTGCTCTCGTCTCGGGCGCAGCCTCCGGCGTTGCCGACCCGGCATCAGGGGCTACCTCCGAGACCGCGGATTTTCCGTCGGATGGAGCGTCCGG
Organism: Steroidobacteraceae bacterium; assembly: GCA_035652555.1. GTDB lineage: Bacteria > Pseudomonadota > Gammaproteobacteria > Steroidobacterales > Steroidobacteraceae > 13-2-20CM-66-19. Next base: position 119,864 of record DASRDO010000043.1, read on the forward strand.
GGATACCGGCTTCACATCGGGCGCGGGGTCCGCTGCCTTGGGAGTCAGCGGCCTGACGGTGCCGGCGGCCAGCGTGGAGAGCTCCTCGTGCCGGGTCTGCAGCATGACCGTGTTCTCGAGCACCAACGCCACGCCGTCGGTCAGGACCTGGATGCTTTTGGTGCAGTTGCGCGGAATAGGCACGCGCATCGTCAGACAGTAGTTGACGATCGCAGCCGCCAGCATCGACAGGGAATAACGGCGCTCGATGACCTCGCCGCTGTCCTGCCGATGAATCGAGAGTACGACTCCCGCTTCGCCGTCAGCGGAGTTGTCGATGCTGGCCCCGACCACGGTGGCTTTCGCTGGCCAGTGTCCCTGCTTGTCTTCGAGCTCGATGAGCGCATCAACCAGGGTATCGAGCGGAAACTGTAGGCGCCGGTTCTCGTGAATCAGTGTATTCGCCACGGGGCTCGCTCTCGGCTGCGGGGCGGAAGTTACCACATCTGCAAATCGGCGGCCCGTATATAAATCGCCGTATACCACGAGTGCTGAGGATTATTTGTCCGCCGGGGGCGACTCGACGAATACTAGTCCTGCAGCAGCAATGCCGGAGGGGGTAACTTGATCGAGAATTGCCGTGGGACCGCCGGACCCGCAAGTCGCATCGTCTGTGCACTGGCGCTGCTGCTCTGCGGCCCTTGCTTCGCCTCTCCTCTCTTGCTCAACCGCAACGGTGCATACGTCGCCGTCGAGGCCTATGCGCCCAATATCGTGCGCGTCACGATCGCCACCGACTATGCTGCCGCGGCGGCGCCTGCCGGCTACGGTTTCACTGCCAATGCGGCTGCGCGCCCATTCGAGCACAGCGAGAACGCCGGCGGGGATGACTTCCGCTCGAGCGCCCTGAGCCTGCACATCGATGCGCCGCCGGCTCCTGCCGTCCCCTCAGTGGGCGAGCGCTATTTCGCGCCCTCCCTGCCACCGGTAGCGCTCGAAATCCGCAATGCCCGTGGCGCGCCGGTGCTTGCGATGACCGGCTGGCAGATGGCGCCCCACACGGTCAATGGTGAGGCAACATTCCAAGTCGGCGCGAGTTTCGATGCCCCGGCGGGCGAGCACTTCCATGGCCTCGGTCAGAACCAGGAGGGGATCCTCGATCTGCGCGGCCGCACGATCGACTGCAAGCACTTCTACGATGAGCCGCATGGCGAGACCGTGTGCATACCGTTCATGGTCTCGAGCCGCGGCTACGGAATCGTGTGGGACAACCCTTCCGATACCCACATCTATCCGGGCGTCAACGGGCGCACTTTGTGGGAATCCGCAGTCGGCGAGCGCGTGTCGTTCTTCGTCATCCTGGGTGATGATGCCGATGCCCTCTATGCCGGCTATGCGAAGCTCACGGGGCGCACGCCGTTGCCGCCCAGGGCCGCGTTCGGCCTCATTCAATCGAAGGCCCGCTACGCGAGTCAGCAGGAGGTCCTCGACGTCGCCCGTACCTATCGCCGCAAGGGGTATCCGCTCGATGTCATGGTGATCGACTGGTTCTACTGGACGCGCATGGGCCAGCTCGACATCGATCCGGTGCAGTTTCCCGATCCGGATGGCATGAACCGCAGTCTGCATGCCCTCGGCGTGAAGTCGATGATCTCGGTGTGGCCGCGCTTCGAGCGCGACTCGCGCTATTTCGATGCGCTCGATGCCAAGGGATTTTTCCTGAAGGACAAGGACGGCAAGACTCAGGACGGGCTGCCGTTGCGCGCCGATCGCGCCGGTGCGCTGATCGATGCGACCAACGGCCGGGCGCTCGACTGGTTCTTCACGCACGTCCGCGACAACATCCTGTCGCACGGCTTCGACTACTTGTGGCTCGATGAGACCGAGCCGGATCTGGTCCCCGATGGCTTCTTCTTCAGGATCGGCTCGGGGGATCGCTATCACAACGTCTTTCCGCTGCTGTACGTTGGCGGAATGTCACGGCACCTCCGTGCCTATCGTCCGGATCGGCGCGTACTCATCCTGGCGCGCGCAGCCTATCTCGGCTCGCAACGCACCGGTGCAATCTTCTGGTCTTCCGACATCGATCCTTCCTGGGAGGCGCTCAGACGTCAGATCCCCACCGGCCTCAACATGACGGCATCGGGGATCGCCTATTGGGGTAATGACATCGGCGGCTGGCAGCCGCTGCCGAAGAGCGGCTCGGCTACGCGCCCTCTGCTGATCGATCCGTCCGATGCGCGTGATGTGGTCGGTGGCGACGATGACTATCCGGAGCTCTTCACGCGCTGGTTCGAGTACGGCACCTTCCTGCCCACCTTGCGCGTGCATGGTGAGCGCAAGCACACCGAGATCTGGGCGTACGGCAAGCAGGCCGAGGCGATCCTGGCGCGCTACGACCGGCTGCGCTACCAGCTGATCCCCTACATCTATTCGCTCGCGCGACACACCTACGAGAGCGGCGCGCCGTTCATGCGGGCACTCTGGATGGACTTCCCCGGGGATGCAAGAGTCGCGGCCATCGGCGATGAGTACATGTTCGGGCCTGACTTCCTGGTCGCGCCAGTGACGGCCCAGGGCCAGACACGCAAGCGGGTCTATCTGCCGGCGGGTGCGGACTGGTACGACTACTGGACCAACGAGCGCCTCCCCGGAGGTCGCACCGTCACTGTGGACGCCCCGATCGATCGGATCCCGGTGTTCGTGCGGGCAGGCTCCATCCTGCCCATGGGAGCCGTGGTGGCGAGTACGGCCGTGCCGCAGGCGATCGAGCGGATCAGGGTGTATCCGGGCCGCAGCGCCGACTTCGACCTGTATGACGATGATGGTGTCAGCTACGATTACGAGAGAGGCGGCGGCCGCGTGATGCACTTGCATTGGGACGATGCGACGCACCGGCTCAGCGCCAGCGGCAGCGGAAAAATTCTTGCGCGTCCGGCAGAGACCCTGTTGGAAGTGATGAGCGCGCGCTGACTCGGCTCCGCTCGAGGCCTCACCGGACTGCTCATCGCGGCCGCGGCACTCGCGCTGGCCGCGGCGATCGCCTAAATGCGAGAGCGCGCCGCCGCAGGTGCCTAGGCCCGCCCCTCACCTGCCTGCGCCTGCGGTGGTGCGAGCTGAGGAGCAGGCTGCCGTGCAGCAGCGCCGGGATCGACCTTGCGAGCCCAAGGCACGAGTACGAGCAACAACACGCCGGAGCATGCCGCTACGGCGGCGACCAGGGCAAAGAACTGATCGGGCGGCATGGCGCTCCACAATGTCCCAAGAGTGCCCGCGCCGAGATTGCCGAAAAACAAGGCTGCGAACCAGGCGGCAATCATGGTCGCGGCGATCCTGGGCGGTGCCAGGCGGCCGAACAGCCCGAGTCCGACCGGCAGAATGAAGAGCTCCCCGGTCGTGAAAGCGAAGAAATACGCCGCGAGCCAGATCCAGCTCGCCCGCGTGCCCGAGCCGC
>DASRDO010000044.1:0-128000 GCA_035652555.1 Steroidobacteraceae bacterium
GCACCCCTGCGTGCTCGTCGTCCAGCAATTCCATTCTCCGTACTGCGAGCCGTCCGGCTTGTAGATATACACCTGCGCGTAGCCCGGGGAGCTCGGCGTCAATACGAGGTTCGTCAATGCCAAGCTCACACTCTGCCCGGCTGTACCCGAGAATGTGAAATAGGCATTTTGCCCAGGCGCCGACGTGCTGTAGTTCCTCGAGGTGCCGTCCGCTGGCAAGGGCCCGCCCACCCCGCCCTCGAGCGCCAAGTGCAGGCTCGAGGTGGCAGGTGAACCGGGGCACACCAACACATGATAGGTATCCGCCGGCAGATTCGGCAGATTCAGTGTGGCAAAGCTCGACCCGCTCGTGCTTCCTACTTGTGTGCCGGCCGAGTTGTAAACGGTCATCCCAATCCACACCCCAGCCGGGGTGGTCGTCACCCCACTCTCACTCAGCGCTACCGTCTGGCCGGCCGTCGTGGTAAAGGTAAACACCCCGCTCTGCCCCATTGAACCCAAGCTGACCGGCATCGTGGTGTTCGGTACCAGCGCTCCAGTTACGTCCGTCGAGAACGTTGCCGCAAAGCTCATCGTCTGTGAGCTGTTAGCTGGGGTCACTTGCACCTGGTAAGTACCGCTCTGCGGCAAGTTTAGCAGCGAGAGCTCGCAGCCAGCACCGCTCGTGTGGCACCAACTTGAGATGAGGGAAGAGCCGTCCGGCTTGTTGATGCTCACAAACACATCAGTCGGCGTGTTCGCGCTCACTGCCAGATTCGACAGCGCGAAACTTGCGCTCTGCCCAACAGTACCCGAAAAGGTGAGGTAGCCATTTTGTCCGGGCGCAGGTGTGCTGTAGCTCGTGGAGCTGCCGTCCGCGGGCAACGCACCACCCGCGGCGCTCTCGAGCGTGAGCTGCAAGTTCGAGGTCGCCGGCGTAGCCGGATATACCAATACTCGATACGTATCCGCCGGCAGGTTCGGCAGATTCAGGGTGGCAAAACTCGAGCCGCTCGTGCTGCCGACTTGTGTACCAGCTGAGTTGTAGACAATCAACCCCATCGATACCCCGGCCGGAACGGTAGTCACGCCGCTCTCATTCACGGCCACCGTCTCACCAGCAGTCGCGGTGAAGGTAAACACACCGCTCTGCCCCATAGAGCTCAAGCTGACCGGCATTGGAGTGTTCAGCGTCAGCGCCCCGGCCACGTCCGACGAGAACGTTGTCGTGAAGCTCATTGTCTGCGAGCTGTTGGCCGGACTCACCTGCACTTGGTAAGTACCGCTCTGCGGCAGACTTAGCAGTGACAGTACGCAGCCGAAGCCGTTCGTATGACACCAACTGGACATGAGAAAGGTGCCATCTGGCTTGGTGACATTCACAAAAACGTCAGTCGGCGTATTCGCACTCACCACCAGATTCGAGAGGGCTAGACTCGCACTCTGCCCAGCGGTGCCCGGGAAAGTGAATGAAATAGCCTGCCCCGCCGTCGAGGTACTGTACGCGTTCGTGAACCCAGTCGCAGGCTGGATGCCAGTAGCAGTGAAGGTGAGCGTGCCGGTCCCCGCAGACTTCTGTTGCGCAACAACCCTGTACGTTCCCGTCTGTGGCAACACGCTCGGGTAGAGATCCGCGACACCCGTATATCCGCAACCGCTACAGGCCGTCGTATTCAGTGTCCCGCTCGCAAGCGGAGTCCCATCTGGATTGAAGATCGAGAGGCCAGCACCGGAGATGTTCGACCCGGAGTCTTCCTCGACGTGAAGTGCGATTGCCGCTCCGGCTACCCCGGAGAATGTGACCTGCAGCGCTTGACCAAGGAGGAGCGTCGGCACACTCGTTGGCGTACCTGGATTCAGAACACCGCCGTCCGCGGGGTTCGAGAGGGCAAGATCGAGCCCGCCGGTCCCGGCATTGGTCTGCTGAACCAGTACGGTATATGTGCCGGAAGCAGTGAGCGGGCCCATGTTGACGAGCGCGTCACCGTTGTCGCAATCCGGAGCGCAGCCTGCGCCAGGCGTAGTCGTCAGGGTGCCCTTCGTCACAGTAGTTCCATCAGCTGCGAGCACGGTAATGGCCGCACCCACGATATTTCCCTCATCGTATTCATGCACGCTGAGCGAGAAGAACTGTCCGGCCGCGCCCGAGAATGTCTCCTGAAATGACTGACCGGCAAGGTTGACCACCGGGCTTACGGTGTTGCCGGTCGTCAGCACGCCTACCGCCGGATTGCTGAGCGTGAACTCGAGGCCTCCGGTGCCGCCTATCCCTGCCTGCTGGATAAGAACGGTATAGGTCCCGGCTTGAGTCAGGGGCCCCAGGTTGACGGTCGTGTCTCCATTTTGGCAGCTCTGCGTGCAGAGTGGGCCAGGCTGAGTCGTCAGAGAGCCCTTGGCCGCAATCGTGCCATCCGGCGCAAACACGGTGATCGTGGCACCCGGAATGTCGCCTTCGTCATGCTCCTGCACTGCGAGCGAGAAATACTGCCCGGGGCTGCCGGTAAACGTAAGCTGCATCGGCTGACCTTGAATCGAGGCCAGCCCGCTCGCGGAGCTACCCGCGCTCGCCGCAACCTGTACGGGGCTCGACAGCGTGACGGTCAATGTTCCCGTGTTTAGGTTGTTCCCCAATAAATTCGAGGTGGCCTGTTGTATGAGGACGGTGTAGGTACCGTCCTGCGGTAATGGGCCAAAATTCAACAGTGAAGCACCGGAGTAGTACTGGCATCCGAAGCCCCCACACCAGGTCGCGGTAAACGAACCGCTCGTCAGTTGAGAGCCGTCTGGATTGAGCACGATGACCGTGGCACCGGGAATCAGGTCGTTCAGCTCGCTCAATGCCAGCGCCAGGTACTGCCCTTTTGCGCCGGCAAAGGTCAACTGCATGCCCTGACCCTGCAGCGATGCCGTAACAGTCGATGATGTACCCGCCGACAGCGCCTGAGACACCGGAGCTGATGCCGTGAACGTGAGCGTTCCGCTGCCTCCGGTCGTCTGCTGCACGAGAATGGTGTAGGTGCCAGTCATCAAAAGCGGTCCCGGATTCATCACAGCAGTGCCGGTGATGCCGGTGCACCCCACACCCCCCGGTGTGCAGGGCTGGCCCGAAAATGAGCCGGTAGTCAGTACCGATCCGTTGGGGTTTGAAACCGTGATCGTTGCTCCCGGGATGAGGTCCTGGTTCTCAGACACCGCAAATGAGATGAACTGGCCAGCTTCACCCGAGAAGGTGAGCTGCATCGCCTGGCCGGTAAGCGATGCGGTGACGCTGGACGTCGTTCCGACTGATAGGGTTTTGGTCACAGGCGCAGAGAGCGTCAGCGTGATCGTCCCCGAGCCGGTTCCCGTCTGCTGGACTACTACGGTGTACGTCCCGCCCATGGGTAACGAGCCCAGGTTGATGACCGCCTTTCCGGAATAGCCCGAGCAGCCGATCCCCCCGCCACATGTGGAACCCGTGAAGGAGCTGCTCGTCAGAGTCGTCCCATCGGGCTTGAGAACCTTGAAGGTCGCGCCGCTGACACCGCTCTGATTCTCAGAGATTCCGAGCGACAGATACTGCCCGGCGGTCGCCTGGAACGTCACGTCGATCGGGGTCTGATTCGGGAGATTGACATTGACACTCTGTCCGATACCGAGGGTCGGACTGCTCGATGTGGTGAGCGCCACATTGAGCGAGCCGCCGACCGAGCCGGTCGGGTCTATCAGAACGGTATAGAGACCGTTCTGCGGTAACTCCGGCTCGATACCCCCACCGCCATTGCTCGTGCCAAATGGCGCCGACTGCAGCACCGCACCATTCGGCGCTATCACCGAAATAGTGCCGGTCGAGACGGTCACGCCGCTCAGGGCGATGTTCGCGTAGGCTCCCTGCGTGCCCGCAAAGGTCAGAAGCGTCCGCCGTCCGGGTGGCGTAACGGTCAGCACGGTAGGAGTACCATCCAGAGCAAGCGTGGCGCGCAAAGGCTTGACGATACTGAGCGCGATGCTCCCGCTATTCGCCCCTGGGTCGACCACGACGGTATAGGTTCCAGTGGTCGAAAGCTTCGGCAACTGAACGCCCTGCCCGCTCGAGCTCACCGCGCCGGAGGTGAGGGACGTTCCATCAGGCTTGAAGATTTTGAGGGTTGCGCTCGCCACCGAAATACTTCCGATACCGATCGTCAGCAGGTCGCCGGCACTGCCGTCAAAGAGCTGCACGCTGATGTGGCTCGCCGCCAGGGTGAGACTCGTCAAGCTGCCGTCGGTGGGCAGCCGTCCCGTCGAACCGACGCTCGAGGCGCTATAGCCACTCGGCACCACGATGAAGTCCATCGGGCTTATCGCAATGCCGTTCGGCGTCATCACCTGCACTTTCCCTGAGCCGGTATTGGCCGGGAGCGCAGTAGTAATCGAAGTCGCGCTGCTGCCCGTCACCGAGGCCAGAGAAGTATTGAACTGAACCCGATCGTGGACGGGATTGGGGTCAAAGCCGGTCCCAGAGACCGTCACCGCGGCTCCTGCCGCACCGATCGCCGGGAACAGCGAGGTAATCGCAGGGCCGTTCACCCCCGATGTGACGGTAAAGGTCCCCGTCGTTATCGTCGCCCCGCCTATCTGCACCGTGATCGGTCCCGACGTTGCCCCCGTGGGGACGGTGACGACGAGTTCCGTCCCCGTTGCGGAAACTACTGTCGCTGGGGTGCCATTGAACGAGACGATGTCATCGGCGGGTGTAGTGCTGAAGCCCGTGCCGTCGATCGTAACCTGGGAGCCTGCAGAGCCCTGCTGCGTGGAGACATACCCGACTGACGGCGTGGAAAGCGCTACCGCCGTCCGCGAGGTAATGTTACCCGCGGCATCGTAGGTGTACTGGACTGCCTGTCCGGAAGTAAGATCCGCTGCTTGGACGAGGCGCCCGAGCTCGTCGTATACGTATTGGATGTTGTCCGCTTGCGCGGTAGGGACTGAGAGCTCCCAGTGATTGCCAGTGCGGGAGAGATGAAGGCCCGAGCCCAGGATGAGGGCCAGCGCCACGGTCGCAGCGCGGCGGAGCGGGTGAGGCTTGCGCCTCAGGCCGCTCCCGTCCGTTCCTCCGACCGACCATACCTGTCTCCGTCCCGCAGGCGCCATTCCTGCGACGGCTTGAATTCCCATGACCCTCCCACACCTCGCTCGCGCAAGTCATATCGCACGGCCCACTCCGTCAGTCCACAACCCGTCGACGGAGTGCCTCTCTGGGGTTATTGTTACCTATACTCTAATCACAACCTGCGGAAGTTAGCAAGCGTGAAATGGTTGCGACGGCGCGAGCTCGGTCATCCTATCGAAATTACAACTCCTGCCTTCCATTCTGGACGAAGTCTTACTTGGCTCCGATGCATCCCTCTACTCACCTTGGTGGGACTACTTGTCCGCGCAAACCTTGCGATGGCGTCGGAAGCGCGCGTTCCACTTGGATTGCCATCGATACCGCACGTGCAGAAGTCATCGGATCAAAGAGTTATCGAACTCGGGCGACAGCTTTTTTCCGATCCGCGCCTGAGCGCCGATGGGAAGGTGAGCTGCAGCAGGTGCCACGTCCCACGACTTGCCTTCTCAGACGGACGTCCGCTCGCGCTCGGACGGGACGATGTTATCGAGACGCGCAATACCCCCAGCTTGCTCAATGCCGTCTATCTGGACGCCTTGTTCTGGGATGGACGACGCGCGAGCCTGGAATCGCAGGCCCTCGCTCCGCTGACCAATCCAGCCGAGCATGCGTTCCGTTCCCAGAGCGAGCTCGTCGCGGTCATACGCCGCAGCCCTTCCTATTTACGCGCATTCCAGGGCGCATTCCGAGTCAGCGCGGCGGGTATTGACGCGAAACTCGTAACGCGAGCTCTTGCCGCATATGAACGGACGCTACTGGCGGGCGATTCCGCCTTCGATCGATATCTTTACGGGCATGACTCAGGGGCTCTAAGTCCGGCGGCGGTGCGCGGCCTCTCCCTGTTCCGCGGACGCGCGGGCTGCTCGAGCTGCCATGCCATTGGCTCATCCTACGCGCTCCTGACTGACGGCCAATATCATGTATCGCCGATGGGACTGTCCGAAGGCGTCACCAAAAGCCTTGGGCAGCTCACACGGGAAATTTCAGAATCCACGAAGGCAGGTAACCATCGCAAGATCGAACACCTGATAGCAACCGACCCGAACGTGGCAGCCCTCGGCCGATTCGTGGTGACGCTCAATCCGCGCGACATTGGGACATTCAGGACCCCTTCCCTGCGTAATGTGTCGCTCACGGCTCCCTACATGCATGACGGCAGCATTGCGACGCTCAGCCAGGCTGTCGATGAAGAGCTCTATCGCCGCGGCCGGGTCCTCAAATATCCGATCCCGCTCACTGTGAATGAGAGGCACGACCTCGTTGCTTTCCTGGACTCCCTGACCAGCCCGAGCGCCCTCGGGTCACCGGCCACCAAGTAAAAGGACGGCGGATAAGGCAGGCTCTGCGTCCCCCTACTGGCTTCCCACGCTCTTCGCTGGCTCGGGCAGCGGCGGCAGGTGTGGGTGGTAGTTGAGCCACGGAGCGAGCTGGTAGTGCGGCAGCGGATGAGCCTCGAGCTGCTGCACGGCAATTGCAACGGCGCGCTCGAGCTGAGGGTCATGACCCTGACGCACGAGCTGAGGATCCTGCCACACGGTGACATCGGGACTGACGCCGTGGTTCTCCACGGGGAAAGTGCCGTCCAACCCCTCGACTGCGACTCGCGGCGCGGTGATGCTGCCGCCGTCCATGAGCGGCGGATATCCGTAGATACCCACGAGTCCACCCCAGGTGCGCTCGCCCACGAGGGTGCCGACATGATCCATCTTGAAGTACCACGGCAGGGCATCCCCGCCCGAGCCTGCGAACTGGTTGATGACCATGACCTTGGGCCCGAAGATCGCCTCCGGAGGCCCGACCTGCGGGCGTCCCCACCGGGGCACGATCAGGGACATCGGCCGCCGCTGCAGATAATCGATGATGTAGTCGGAAATCGCGCCGCCGTGATTGAAGCGCTCATCGATGACGACGCCCTGCTTGTGCACCTGCGAGAAGAAATACCGGTTGAAATTGATGTAGCCGCCCGCGGCGGTGTCGGGCAGATACACGTATCCGATCCTGCCCCCACTCAGGCGGTCGACGAGCTCCTGGTTGTGCTCGATCCAGGCAACGTGCCTGAGCGCGGCTTCGCTCGGAATGGTCTTCACGACGATCGAGTGCGAGCCGTCCGCGCGCGGGCTCGGGCCCACTGTCAGGGTCACCGTCTTTCCCGCCAGATCCTGGAACGCCTGGTAGAGGCTGACACTCGCATCGATCGGGCTGCCGTTGACGGCAAGCAGGTAGTCTCCCTCCTTCACCTCGAGCCCGGGCTGCGCGAGCGGCGCATAGACGCTCGGATACCAGCGCGCGCCGCGCAGGATGTGAGCGATGCGGTAGTGCCCATCCTCGATGCGGTAGTCGGCTCCCAGGAGCCCCACCGTGATCTCCTCCATCTTGGGCTCGTAGCCGCCGCGGATGAACATGTGTCCGACCGAGAGGTAGCTCATCATCTCCGAGAAGAGGAAGGAGAGATCATCGCGGCTCGCGATTCCCGGCAGGTAGTTCGCGAACTCCTTCTGCGCCTGCGCGATGTCGAGCCCATCGAAGGTCGGGTTGTAGAAGAACGCTCGCTCGATGCGCCAGGCATCGCGGTACATCTGCGCCCACTCATCGCGTGGCACCACGCGCACGCGCATATCGCTGAGGTTGAGCGGGTCTGGCTTGGCATTGGGCTTGGCGTCCGAAATGAACCAGCCCTCACCCTTCCGGTAGAGAATTTTTTCGTGGTTGGCTGCGAAGGAAGCGCCCGAGATCCCAGCCACGACATCCGTGACCTTGCGCGAGTCGAGATCGAATTGCAGCAGATCCACGGCCGCGCCGGGCGGCCCGCCGATCGCGGGCACCGTGATCAGCGGTGCCTTCGCGAGGTAGAGCGTTCCCGCCTTGCCGGCCTGCAGATCGACGTAACTCGCAGCCGGTATGGGCAGCGGCACGGCGCGCGCCTGCAGGCCCGCGAAATCGATGGCCACCGGCTTCGGCTGCTTGGACTTGCCTGCCGATTGCGTACCGGGCTTCTGCGCTTCCTTCGCCTGCGTCGCATCGGCCGGTGTTTTCTCCAAACCATCCTGGGGCGCGAGCGGCGAGGCCTCGGTGGCTCGCAGCGTCGCGATGTACACGGTGCGGGTGATCGGCCGCTCGAAGGAGGTCATGCCGAGCCAACCGTAGGCGAGGCCGGTATCGGTGCTCGAGGTGAAGTAGAGATGCTTGCCGTCCGTGTCGAATACCGGATTCAAACAATCGCTCTCGGCGTCGGTCACCTGGTGAGTCGACCCGTCCGCCAGTGAATAGATGAAGAGCGCATGCAGGTAATTCGGCATGATCTTCGCGTAAACGATCCACTGGCTGTCGGGCGACCATCGCGCCTCGAAAGCATGCAGCGGAATGTCATAGGTGTCGGTGCCCACCTTTCTCGGATGGGCACCCGAGCCGCTGACATCGACATACCAGAGCTGCAGCTTCTGGTCGCTGAAGAAGACCTTCTTGCCATCCGGTGACCATCCGAGGTCGTAGTAATAGGCATCGTCCTGCCCGAGCCGGATGTGGCGCACCGGGCCGGTGCCGTCCTGCCGGCGAATGTAGAGGTCATACTCGCCCGCGGCATCGGAAAAATAGGCAATGGACTGGCCGTCAGGCGACCAGGCCGGATCGCGGTCCATGGCGCTCGGGCTGTTGGTGAGGTTCTCCGTGCTGCCGTGCTTCACCGGCACGGTCAGAATGTCTCCGTGAGCCTCGAAGACCGCGCGTAGGCCACTCGGTGAGACGTCGAATCCCGAGATGGCCTGCGCCACGTCTTCGAAACGAGCGCGCCGCTGCGGGAAATCGCCCGCAACCGTGACCGGCACGTCATGAGCCGTGCCCGTCGCAAAGTCATAGATGTGAAGCTCGCCGAACTGCGAGTACACGATGCCCCCGGGACCTGCGGAAGCCGAAGTGATGTCGAAACCGTGGTTCTCGATCACCTGTTTCACCTGATGGCTATCCGTGTCGTAGGCATATAGCGTGATCGGACCGTCGCGGTCGGAGAGAAAATAGACGGTGCGTCCGACCCACATCGGGTCGTCTTCGTTGGAGTTCAGGTTCGGGATGCGGACGGTGCTCGAGTCTGCCAGCCGGGCAATCCAGATCTCGGTGTGCTGCCCTCCTTTGTAGCCTTTCCAGTACGGCTCCCACTGGAAGCCGGGCACATAGGCGATGTGGCTGCCATCGGCCGAATACGATGCCATCTCCCCGGTCGGCAGCGGCAGTGCCGTGGGAAATCCGCCGGTGGTGGGCACGGTATAGAGCTGCTCCGGATCCGAGTAGCTGTAGCGGTGGGAGCGGAAGAGCACACTCCTCCCGTCCGGAGTCCACGCCAAGGGGAAATCAGGGTCCGGATGGTATGTCAGGCGCCGCGGCTGGCCGCCGGAAGCGGGCATGACATAGACGTCCGTGTTCTTGTCGTAAGTACCGGCGAAGGCAATCTGGGAGCCATCCGGTGAGAAGATCGGTGCGGTAAGGAGGTCCACGCCGCTTGCGAGCACGTGCGCCTGACCTCCGCTGCGGGGAACGCTCCAGAGCTGCCCGCCGTAGTCAAAGACGATCTGCGTCTTCGACATCGTGGGCAGACGCAACAACAGTCTGTCAGCGGCACCTACGGAACAGCATGAGACGAGGGCAATCGTCGCCGCGAGCCATTTCCACATGACGGTGATCTCCGCATTCGCGCAAGGGTCAAGGGCCCGCGTAGTTTACGCTTGTTTCTCAGGCGTCCGGTATGGCTTTCTCGCTCACCATGGTCAGCACGTCATACGCGGCGACCGTCTCGCCGTCCTGGTTGGTGATGAGCGCATCCCAGCGGACCTCACCGTACCCCTGTCCGGCCCGCAGCGATTTTTCCTTGCAGGTGACACGCACCTTGATGCGGTCGCCGGGCTTCACGGGTTTGGTGAAGCGCAAAGAGTCGATGCCGTAGTTGGCGAGCACGGGTCCGAAGGGCGGATCGACGAAGAGTCCGGCGGCCGCGGAAATGAGGAAGTAACCGTGCGCGACCCGGCCGCCGAAGATCGGGTTGCGGCGCGCCGCGGCCTCATCCATGTGAGCGTAGAAATGATCGCCCGAGAGCTCCGCAAAGCGCTCGATGTCCGCCACGGTCACTTCTCTTTCCGCGGAATTGAAACTGTCGCCGATGGTGAGCGCCCCGAAGGGAATGCGGAAAGGGTGAGCGCCGGGGTCGCGCTCGCGACTGCCCTTGATCCAGCGGCCCGTGACCGCCGTCAGCACATCGGGCGTCCCCTGAACCGCAGTGCGCTGCATGTAGTGCAGGACGCCGCGGATGCCACCCATCTCCTCTCCGCCGCCCGCACGACCCGGTCCGCCATGGACCAGATGGGGGAGCGGCGAGCCGTGGCCCGTCGACTCCTTGGCGCAATGGCGGTTGACGACGAGGAGGCGCCCGTGAAAGGGAGCCAACCCGAGCACCAGACGTGCCGCCACCGTCTCATCGCCCGTGAACACCGAGCCGACGAGACTTCCCGCCCCGCGCCGGGCAAGCGCGATGGCGGCATCCAAGCCCTCGTAGGGCACCACCGTGCAAACCGGCCCGAATGCCTCGACTTCATGCACCGCAGCCGCGCGCGCCGAGTCGCGGCAGTAAAGCAGGGTTGGCGCGATGAACGCGCCGCGGTCCGCGTCGGCATCAGCCAGCTCGAGTTGCCGGCCATTGCCGCTGACGATCTCGGCCTCGCGCTCGAGCTTGGCCACCTGGCCGAGAACCTCACGCCGCTGGGCGAGCGAGGCCACGGGTCCCATGCGCACCTGTTCCTGACGCGGATTGCCTACGATCACCTTGGCGAGCGCCGTCTTCAGGGCTTCCACCACCTCGGGCGCCATCCCGGCCGGCACGATGGCTTTGCGGATCGCCGTGCATTTCTGCCCGGCCTTGGCCGTCATCTCGCGCGCCACCTCGCGCACGAACAGATCGAACTCCGGAGTGCCCGGGGCTGCATCGGGTCCGAGCACGCAGGAGTTGAGCGAATCGGTCTCCGCAGTGAAGCGCACCGAATGGTCGATGACCGCAGGATGCATCCGGAGCTTGCGGGCCGTGGAGGCGGAGCCGGTGAAGGCCACGGTGTCCTGACAGGTGAGGTGATCGAAGAGATCACCGACACTGCCGCAGATGAGCTGCACGGCGCCCTCGGGAAGAATGCCGGACTCGATGATGCGGCGGAATGCCAGCTCAGTCAGATAAGCCGTGGTGGTAGCGGGCTTGACGACAGCAGGTACTCCTGCAAGAAGAGTAGGCGCCAGCTTCTCCAGCATGCCCCAGACGGGGAAGTTGAACGCGTTGATGTGCACTGCCGCCCCTTCGAGCGGCACACAGATGTGCTGGCCGGCGAAGCCGCCGGATTTCGACAGACTTTCCGTCGCGCCATCGAGGTAGACGTGGGTGTCGGGCAGCTCGCGCATGCCCTTGCTCGCATACACGAAGAGCGTGGCGATGCCGCCGTCGATGTCGATCCATGAGTCCGACTTCGTGGCTCCGGTTGCATAAGAGAGCGCGTAGAGCTCGCCCTTCTTCTCCGTCAGATGCTTCGCCAGGGCCTTGATGAGCGCGGCACGCTCGTGAAAAGTCAGGCGGCGAAGGTTCGGGCCACCGACCGTGCGCGCGTGAGTGAGCGCGGCCGCAACATCGAGCCCGTCCGCAGAGGCGTTGGCAATCACTTCGCCCGTCGTCGCATCGCGAAGGGCGATCGCATTGCCGCTCCCCGCCTGCCACCGGCCCGCTATGAAACTCTCTAACTGCATGGCGGTATCCTCGGACCTCAGCGGCCAGTGAAGCGCGGCACGCGCTTTTCCATGAACGCCGCCACACCTTCGGCGTAATCGGCGGAGTGGCCGAGCTCCTGTTGGTAATCGCGCTCGACATCGAGCTGCTGCGCGAGCGTATGGCTCCAGCTTTCGAGCATGGCCTGCCTCGTCCGCGCGAGCCCGCGCGTCGGGGCGGCGGCGAGTTGCCGGGCGAGCGTGTCGACCTCGGCTGCGAGTTGGGCGTCCTCCACACAGCGCCAGATGAGGCCCCATTGCGCCGCCTGCTCGGCGGGCAGCTTCTCACCGAGGAGTGCGAGGCCCATGGCACGGGCGTGGCCCACGAGCCGCGGCAGCACCCAGGTGCCGCCGGAATCCGGCACCAGGCCGATCTTCGCGAAAGCCTGGATGAAGGTAGCCGAGCGCGCCGCGATGACGAGGTCGCAGGCGAGGGCGATGTTGGCGCCAGCGCCCGCAGCGACCCCGTTGACGGCAGCGATGACCGGGAGCGGCAGGCGCCGCAGCGTGAGGATGAGCGGCTTGTAGCCGCGCTCGATGGATGCACCGAGATCAGGCGGCGCGCCGCCCGGAGCGACCACCCGATCCCCCAGATCCTGGCCGGCGCAAAACCCCCGGCCGGCGCCGGTGAGCACGAGGACGCGGGCCGAGGCATCGCGCTCGAGTGTGCTCAGGGCATCCTGCACCTCGGAATGCATCGAGGTGTTGAAGCTGTTCAGGCGCTCGGGACGGTTGAGCGTGAGGCGTGCGATGCCGTCCGAGACTTCGAAGAGGATCGTCTGATAGCTCATGATCGGGCCTGTTGGATTGGCATGCCGCTCAGCGCTCGTCATAGTCGAGCTCGAGCACCGGGGTCTTGACCTTCGACTGGCAGGCGAGCACGTACCCCTGCTCCAGCTCCCAGTCCTCGAGCGCATAGTTCTGATCCATGACGACCTTCCCCTGTACGACCTTGGTACGGCAGGTCGAGCAGACGCCCGCGCGACAGGAGAAAGGCAGGTCGAGCCCCGCCCTCGCCGCCCCGTCCAACACGCTCTCTCCGTTCATGCGCATCGTGAAGGAGCGCCGGCGGCCGTCCATGATGACGGTCACCTCAGCGACGTCCGACTCTGCAGCAGCCGCCGGCTTTTTCACGCTCAGGGCCGCGGCTGCGCCGGCGGAACTGGGCTCGGGCGGCTCACCGCTGCGCGCCACAGCCGGCTGGCCTGCCTGCGTGGCGGCATCGCCCGCGGTCGTCGCCACCGTGAAATGCTCGGCTCTGATCCGATCGGAGCTCACGCCGAGTGCGCGAAGCGCGTGCGCTACGGTGTCGATCATGTCGCCTGGACCGCAAACGAAGTACTCGGCGACCTCGAGGGGCGCGAAGAACGAGCTCGCAAGCTGTCGGACGTGCTCATCATCGAGTCTGCCGTTGTAGACCGCTGCCTCCTGCGGCTCCCGGCTCATCAGAAAGTGCAGCGACAGCCGCTCGAGATGCCGGTCCTTGAGTGCCAGCAGCTCCTCCAGGCACATCGCACGCGCCGTGCTGCGGTTGCCGTAAAAGAGGATGACGCGGCCCGCGCGGCCGGCCTCGAGCCAGTGGCGAGCAATCGATACGATGGGTGTGATGCCGCAGCCGGCCGCAAAGGCGACGCAGGTGCCACGCCCGACCGCTGGCGAGTGCGGCGTGAAACTGCCGTTTGGCGGCAATACGTCCAGCCGACCCCCGGCCCGCAGATGGTGCGCCAGATATCTCGAGAAGCGGCCCTCGGCGTGCACCCGGGCCACGAGGCGTAGCAGGCGCTCGCCCGGTGCGCTCACGAGCGAGTAAGTCCGCCTCACCTCCTCGCCCTCGAGCGAGGCTCGCAACACGACGTGTTGGCCCGCGGCGCCGCGGTACTCGGCCGCGAGCTCCGCCGGAACCTCGAGCGTTACCGCGATGGCCTCTTCGGCCTGCGGCTGCACCTGCGCTACGCGCAGCGAGTGGAATCTAAGCATGAGTCAGATGCACTTGAAGAGGTCGAAGGGCTCGAGGCAATCACTGCAGCGGTAGTGCGCTTTGCACGGGGTGGAGCCGAACTCACTCAGGCGCTGCGCATCATGGCTGCCGCAGCGCGGGCAGGTGATCCGCGAGCCCCGGGCGGCGGGCGGGCAGATACCGAACGCCTGCAGCTTTCGCCGGCCCTCCTCGCTCAGCCAGTCGCTGCTCCAGGGTGGCGCGAGCACCGTTTCGATCAACACATCGCCCATCCCGTCCCGCACGAGCGCATCGCGGATGGAGCGTTGGATGACCTCGGTAGCAGGACAACCGGAGTAGGTGGGAGTGATCCCCACGCGTAGCCGACCTCCCTCCGAGCGTACGTACCGCACGATACCGAGATCGAGCACGCTCAGGACCGGGATCTCAGGATCCATGACGGAGCGCAGCACCCTCAAGGCCCGCTCCTCTCTCAGGTCCGCCGTCCTCGCGCGTGCCGGCTCGGCGAGAGCCTCCCTCACCATGTCGCACCGGGGAAGGTCCGCGGCAGGTGTTGCATCTCGGCGAGCAGGTGACCGAGGTGCTCCGTATGAACCCCCCGCTTTCCCTGCCACGGGTAGTGCGAGGCAGCCGGCCTCTTCAGCGTCGCCTCCTGCAACACCGCACCTATCCGCTCCTCCCACCCTGAGCGCAGAGCGGAGAGCGGCGGCGCGATGCCCGCGGCGGCCATCTCCTCATCGAGGGCGTCGGGCGTGAGCAGCTCGTCGGTGAAGCGCCAGAGCGCATCGAGCGCCTGCTGGACGCGCGCATGGCTCTCCTCGGTTCCATCGCCGAGGCGCACCAGCCAGCCGGCGCTGAAGCGCAGGTGATAGCGGGTCTCCTTCACGGCTTTGGCCGCAACTTCGGCGAGCCGCTGATCGCTCGAGGTGGACAGCGCCTCGTAGACCCCGAGCTGCCAGGCATCGAGCAGACATTGACGCACGATGGTCTGGCCGAAATCCCCGTTCGGCTGCTCCACGAGCGAGGCGTTGCGAAACTCGGGCGCATCACGCAGGAAGGCGAGCGCATCCTCATCCCGTCCCCGCACCTCGATCTCTCCCGCGTAGGCGAGCAGAAGCCTCGCCTGGCCGATCAGATCGAGCGCGATGTTGGCGAGCGCCAGGTCCTCCTCCAGCGCGGGCGCATGGCCGACCCACTCGCCGAGCCGCTGACCGAGAACGAGGCTCGTGTCAGCGAGCCGCAGGACGTACTGGAAACGCGATTCCGCAGATGGCAGGCGGGCTTCGGGCAAAGATGCTGCGGCGGTCACAGATTCTTCACCTCATCGGGGATCGCGTAGAACGTCGGATGGCGGTACACCTTGTCGCGCGCCGGCTCGAAGAGCGCCTCCGCCTCCTCGGGATCCGAAGCGACGATCTCACTCGAGCGCGCGACCCAGATGCTCACCCCTTCCTGACGGCGCGTGTAGACATCGCGCGCGTGCTCGATCGCCATGCGCGCATCGGCAGCATGGAGGCTGCCGACGTGCTTGTGCTCCAAGCCGGAGCGGGCGCGGATGAAGACTTCGAACAGCGGCCAGTCCTCACTCATCGACCGATACCTCACCTGATGGGGACGTGACACTCGCGGCAGCGCGCGGTTGCGCGCCCCGCCCGCCATGTTTGGCGGCGTAAGCGGCAGCCGCCTCCCGGACCCAGCTACCGGTCTCGTGCGCCGTGCGGCGCGCCTGCAGCCGCTCCTGGTTGCAGGGACCATTGCCCTTGAGCACGGCCTTGAACTCGCTCCAGTCGATCGGGCCGGTGAGGTAGTGTTGGGTGGACTCGTCCCACTTCAGGTCCGGATCGGGAATGCGCAGCCCGAGGAACTCCGCCTGTGGCACCGTGACGTCGATGAATTTCTGCCGCAGCTCATCGTTGGTGAAGCGCTTGATCCGCCAGCGCATCGATTGTGCCGTGTGAGTCGAGGCCGCATCGCTCGGCCCGAACATCATGACCGAGGGCCACCACCAGCGATCGAGCGCGTCCTGCGCCATCGCACGCTGCGCGGCCGTGCCGCGCGCGAGCGTCAGCATGATCTCGAACCCCTGGCGCTGATGAAAGCTCTCCTCCTTGCAGATGCGCACCATGGCGCGCGCATAGGGGCCGTAGGAGCAGCGGCAGATAGGGATCTGGTTCATGATGGCCGCGCCGTCGACCAGCCAGCCGATCGCCCCGACGTCCGCCCAGGTGAGCGTCGGATAGTTGAAAATGCTTGAATACTTGGCGCGGCCGTCGAGGAGCTGCTCGATGAGCTCCGAGCGCGCGACGCCCAAGGTCTCCGCGGCGCTGTAGAGATACATGCCGTGGCCGCCCTCGTCCTGCACCTTGGCGATGAGCACCGCCTTGCGCCTCAGGGAGGGCGCGCGCGTGATCCAGTTGCCCTCGGGCAGCATGCCGACGATCTCGGAGTGGGCGTGCTGGGCGATCTGGCGGATGAGGGTCTGCCGGTACGCTTCCGGCATCCAATCCTTGGGCTCGATCTTCTCATCGCGCTCGATGCGCTCATCGAAGCGGCGCTCGAGCGCCTCCTGGCCGGCGGGGCCGCCGCGGCGGTCATCGGGTACGGGGTTGTCCAGGGCCTGGGTGTACATGGCTCGCCGTCGCGGCTCCGCAAACGTGACACAGGATCATCGTACCACGATCATTTTTTGTGTCACGTTTTTCTTCGTGCCAGAATGCGGCCGTGCCATCGCTCACGAAACCCGTCGAGGCGCTCCTGCGCCGCTTTCAAGGCCAGCGGCCGCTGCGCGGCGGCTCACTGCTCATCACCCTCTTCGGGGATGCCATTGCGCCGCGCGGCGGCGCCGTGACCCTCGGGAGCCTGATCGATCTCGCGCATCCTTTCGGTCTTGCCGAGCGGCTGGTGCGAACTTCGGTCGCGCGCCTCGCGGCCGAAGGATGGCTCGCGGCCACGCGCCACGGGCGGCGCAGCGAATACCGGCTGACCGGGAGCGGCGGCAAGCTCTTCGCCGCGGCGACCCGGCGCATCTACGGGGTCAACCCTTCGAGCTGGGAGGGACAATGGACGGTCGCGGTGCTGCCGCCGGCGAGCGGCCGGGGGATTTCAGCGAAAGCCCCGATGGCGAAGACACGCGCACCCCTGGGAAAGGCGCCGGGAAAGCGGCGCAACGCGCGTGATGAGTTGCGCTGGCTCGGATTCGGGCAGCTGAGCCCGGGAGTGTATGCCCATCCGTCCTGCAGTCTGGAGCAGGCGCGCGGCTGGCTCGCCGCGGTGGGATACGCCAAGCATTGTTGGCTCCTCAAGAGCGCAACGGCGGGGCTGGCTGCCGACCGCAGCCTCGCCGCCGAGGGCTGGAATCTCGCCGAGATCGCTCGCCGCTATCGGCGGTTCCGCGATACGTTTGCGCCGCTTGCCGCCGCCGTGCGTGACTCGGCACCCCTCGCGCCGCAGCCGGCGTTCCTCGTGCGCACGCTCCTCATCCATGAGTATCGCAAGATCCATCTGCAGGACCCGCTGCTGCCGCCGGCGCTGTTGCCGGCAGCATGGGTGGGTACGGAGGCCTACGAGCTGACAGCGCGGCTCTACTCCGCGGTCTTCGCCGCCTCCGAGCAGTTCCTCGCTGACACCGGCAGGACGATCAGCGGTGTGCTGCCACCGGCGGGCGCTGAGGTCCACGCGCGCTTCGGCGGGATCGACGTCAGCCGTTTGCGCTAGGCTCGCTGCGAGCGCGGCGGCTCACCAGGTATCCGGCTCCCAGTTCTGTTGGCTGCCATCGGAGAGCTCGCCCGCGCTGATGGTGTTGGCGTCCTTGAAATAGTACGGCGGCACCGGCAGGTTGAGCGGCGCGGGCGAGCCATCCATGACCCGGCCGGCGAGGTCGTAGCGGGAGCCGTGACAGGGGCAGAAAAATCCGCCCGGCCAGCCCGCCGGCAGGTCGGCGGCGTTGAGCTGCGGTCGGTACTTCGGAATGCATCCGAGGTGCGTGCAGATTCCCACCACCACCAGATACTTCGGATTGATCGACCTCGAGACCGGGTTCCAGCCAGGCAGGTTCGGCGGCTGCTGCTCCTCTTTGGACTGCGGATCTTTCAGCTGGCCGCTGAGCTTGGGCAGCTCGGCGAGCTGCTCCTGCGTGCGGTGCAGTATCCAGACGGGGCGCTGGCGCCACTCCGCGCTCATCATCTCGCCCGGCGCCAGCTTGGAGACGTCGATGGTGACCGGAGATCCCAATGCCTTCGCCGTCTCACTCGGCTCGAGTGACTCGATGAACGGCACCGCAGCCAGTGCGACACCTACGGCTCCCACAGCCGCAGTGGTGGTCGTGAGCATCCGCCGTCGCGCCAGATCAGGCTCTTCGTCCTCGACTGGCCGGCCGGGCATTGCGGGTGCGTTCTCGGTCATGCTGACGTTCTCCGCCAAGATCCAAAAGTGGACTAAAAAATGGACAAGCGCAGCCGCGCATACTAGCGGCCCGGCTGTCCCGAGTCACCTGCGACTCACCCCGTCCAGCGGGTGAGCCGCTCCGTGAACGCCTCGAGGAAGCGATTCGCCCGACTGCCATCCATCACGCGATGATCGATGGTGAGCGTCGCATAGCAGCAGGGGCGCGCGACGATCCTGTCCTCGCCGCTCTCCTCGATCACCACGGCGCGCTTCTCGAGCTTGCCCACGCCCAGGATCGCCGACTGCGGCTGCGGAATGATGATGGGGGTGGCGAGGAGGCTGCCGCTCACCCCGTGATTGGAAAGGGTGAAGGTGCCGCCGCGGACATCCGCCGGTGTCAATGCGCCATCGCGCGCACGACCCACCAGCTCCTCGAGACGGCGGGCGGTCTCGAGCAGGTCCAGCGACTCGACGTGCGCCAGGATCGGCACCACCAGACCGCCCTGCGCTGCGGTGGCGATACCCAGATTGATGGTGTCATAGATCTCGAGCGCAGTATCCGTCCAACGGCTGTTCGCTTCCGGCACCGCGCGGATGGCAGTCACCGCGGCTTGCGCGAAGTACGCGGTCAGTGTCAGTGCCACACCCTGGCGTGCGAATTCGTCGCGATGTCGGCGGCGGTGAGCGAGCACCTCGCTCATGTCCATCTCGAACACTGTGGTGACGTGGGGTGCGGTGTGGAGCAAGCTCTCGACCATCCGCGCGGCAATGCGCTTGCGGATGGGGGAGTGGGCTACGCGATGGCTCGCCGCACTCGTGCTGTTGGAATCGCTCGCCGCGTGTGCAGCGTCAGTATCGGTCCGCGCAACCGGTGCTTCGCGCGAAGCCGCGCCGGCTGCCGGCGTGCGCTGAGAGGAGTCAGCGACCTCTCGCATCACGTCCGCGACGGTGATTCGGCCGCCCTCGCCCGTACCGCGAACCGATGCCGAATCGAGCGAATGCTCAGCCAGCAGACGCCGGACAGCCGGACTCAGCGGACGTGCTGCGCCGGCGGCGCGGGACACTGAGGCAGGCGGCAGTGGCGCACTTGCGCTGCTCGAAGCTGCGCCAGGAGATGGCGGCTCATTTGCGCCGGTCAAATCGGAGCCCCGCGAGTCGCTGCCGCGGCCGGCGCGCTCGCGGGCGCCCTCGCCATCCTTGCGCATCGGCAGGGCAATCGGGCTGCCTCTCGCGCCGCTCACCGCGGCGGCGAGCTTCTCGGGCTCACCCGCTGCAACGGCCACGCCGATGCGGCCCAGGAGCTCTCCGGGCGCCACCTCCTCCTGCTCCTGCTTCAGAATCTCCATCAGCACACCGGCGCCGGGCGATGCCACCTCGACCGTGACTTTGTCGGTCTCGAGCTCGATGAGCGGCTCGTGCTCGGCGACCGGCTCGCCCACGGCTTTCAGCCAGCGCAACACCTGCGACCGGGTGCCCTCCTCCTGGGCCGAGGGGGCCCTGATTTCCACACTCTTGGCCGTCGCTGACATGACTCAGACGCTCGCGATCTGTTGGATGGCCTGCGTGATCGAATCCACGCCGGGGACCGCTGCCTCGAGGAGCAGCGGGCTGTGCGGGCTCGGAATATCCGGCATGGCGAGCCGCTCGATGGGAGCATCCAGGCTGAAGAACGCCTCCTTGGCGATGAAGGCGGCGATCTCCGCCCCGAATCCGGCAGTCAGGTTGTCCTCGTGGACGATGAGACAGCGATGCGTCTTCTGCACTGAGGCGAGTACCGCTTCACGATCCCACGGCGAGAGCGTCCTCAGATCGAGAATCTCGGCGTCCACGCTCGATGCGGCTGCCGCACGCTCGCAGCGCTCCACCATTGCGCCCCAGGTCACGATCGTGACTTCTGAGCCCGAGCGGGTGCAGCGAGCAACGCCGAACGGAACGATGTACTCATCCCCAGGATACGGACGACGAGCCCAGGAGCCATCCAAGAGAGCGCGATGCTCGAAGAAGATCGTGGGATCGTTGCCGCGCAGCGCCGAGCGCAGCAGTCCGGTCGCATCCTCCGCATTCGAGGGCACCGCCACACGCCAGCCGATGCCATGTACCCACGCAACTTCGTTGGTCTGGCTGTGCCAGGGATCGCCACACTTGAAGAAGCCGCCCGGAATCCTGACGACCATGGGCGCCGCGAAGCGATTGCCGGTACGCCAGCGCATGGTGCCGCAGTCATTCAACTGCTCGGCGGCCGGATCTGCGTACTTGCGGAACTGAATCTCCGGCACGGGCAGCAGGCCCGCGAGCGCGAGCCCCACGGCACGGCCGATGATGCCCTCCTCCGACAGGCTCGTATCGAAGACGCGCGCCTCGCCGTGCTTCTCCTGCAGGCCGAGCGTCGCGCCGTGCACGCCGCCTTTGGGACCCACGTCCTCGCCGAAAACCACCATCCGCGGGTTGAGGCCGAGCTCGACGTCGAGCGTGCGGCGGATCGCCGTCAGCATGTTGATGCGCGCCGGCTCCGGCCGTGGGGTGCCGTTCGCGGCCGGGAACCTGACGCCTGCCGGCGCGAGACCGCCCTGCTCCTGCAGCACGGGGGTGCCATCGGCGCCGGTCTCGGCGAACACGTGGCGAGTCAGCTGTTGCGGATCGGGGTGCGGCCGCGCCAAGGCGCGCTCCACCGCCGCCTCGACATCGCGCCGCGCGTCACTCGCCGTTCGCGTCCAGTCCTGCTCTGACAGCACGCGCGGAACGAGGAACCGCTGCAGGCGATGCAGCGGATCACGCGCCCGCTCGAGTGAGATCGTCTCCGGTGACTTGTAGGCCTGGGTGTCCTGGCCCGAGTGTCCGCAGAGCCGCGGCACGGTGAGGCGCAGGAGCAGCGGGCCGCGCTCCGCGCGCACGCGGCGGACGGCCTCGGCCACGAGCTGCGCCGCCTCCAAGGGGTCGGCGCCATCGCCTTCGAGCAGCGAGAGGCCGGAAAAGGAGCGCAGGTTGGCGGCGATGTTGCCGCCGGGAGTCTGCAGTTGCGAAGGGACCGAGATGCCGAAGCCGTTGTCCTCGATGTAGAAGAGCACGGGCAGGCGCAGCGTGGTCGCCATCGTGAGCGCCGACCAGAACCCGCTGGTCGCCACCGAGGCATCTCCGCCCAACACCACGGCGATGCTGCGCTCGTAACCGCCATCGCCCAGCACCCGGTGATGATATTGGATGGCCTGGGCCCAGCCGGCGGTGGGCGTGTACTGCGCTCCCACGCCGCCACACGCCGGAAACACTGTCGCCCCGCCCGAGGCGGGCTTGTTGAATACGACGCCGATGTCACGTCCACCGCTGAAGGAGCCGGTGCGCGCAAGCGGCCCCGCGGCCGCATCCTCGAGGTCCAACCCCAGAGCCAACATCATGGGGCGCGAGCGGTAGTACACGCTCACGCCGTCGTGCGGATCGGTGAGCTGCAGGCCGAGCAGGATCTGCGCCAAGTCGTGTCCGCGCGCCGAGAACTGATAGAGCACCTGCCGCTGCGGCAGGA
Organism: Steroidobacteraceae bacterium; assembly: GCA_035652555.1. Lineage (GTDB taxonomy): Bacteria > Pseudomonadota > Gammaproteobacteria > Steroidobacterales > Steroidobacteraceae > 13-2-20CM-66-19. The sequence continues at coordinate 21,745 of DASRDO010000044.1, forward strand.
GCCGGGTTTCCTCGATCTCATCGAGGGCGCGGGAGGCCTGCAGCAGGTAGGTCAGCCGGCGCCAGTCAGGCTCCATGGCGGAGGACGGGGTCGCCCCGCTCGGGCGGGGGACCTGGGAGGCAGTGGCCGGCATCGGATCTCTCTGGGTGGGCAGCGCTCGAGATAGCCTAGGGCGGCACTACGGAAATGGGCTTGCGTTCGTTGCGCCAAAGACCCGGCTTCTGGCAATCTTCTTTCCTTTAACCGCCACGGATTCGCAAAATCATGCCGAAATCCCTTGACCGCCTCGACCGTCGGATTCTCGATGAGCTGCAGTCCGATGCCCGCGTCTCGAACCAGGAGCTGGCGCAGCGCGTGGGGCTCTCGGCTGCGCCGTGCTGGAGGCGCTTGCGCCGGCTGGAGGAGGACGGGTTCATCGCCGGCTATGCGACCCTGCTCAGCGCACCGGCCATCGGCCTTCCCATCCAGGCTTACGCACTGGTCTCGCTCGAGAACCACCACCCGCAGACGGTTCGCCAGTTCGATCACCTGGTGCGCGAGCGGCCGGAAGTGCTCGAGTGTCACTCGATGAGCGGACCCAACGACTACCTGCTGCGCATCGTGGCGGCGAGCATGGAAGCCTACGAGCAGTTCCTCTCGACGCGGGTGCTGCAGCTGCCCGGCGTGCGCTCGGTCAACACGAGCTTCGTGCTGCGGACGAAGAAGTTCACGACCCGCCTGCCGGTCACCGGGCCCGCCGAGGCTTCCTGAGGCCCGCTACCGCAGCTCGTGCATGTCCTCGTGCGAGAGCCGCACGGAGGCGGCCGCGACGTTCTCGTCCAGATGCTCGATGGAGCTCGTGCCGGGGATCGGCAACATCACGCTCGAGCGCCCGAGGAGCCATGCGATCGCTGCCTGTCCGATGCTGATGCCGTGGCGCTCGGCCACCGCAGCGAGCGCCCGCAGTCCCCTGCCCGAGCCGCTCGCATGCCGGCCTGAGCCGAGCGGCGCCCACGGCAGGAAGGCAATCGCCCTGCTCTCGCAGTAGTCGAGCACGTCCTCGGAGTGGCGTTCCTCCAGGTTGTAGCGGTTCTGAACGGAGACGACCGGCGTCAGCCGCTCGCACCGCTTGAGCTCATCGAGACTGACATTCGAGATGCCGATGTGCCGGATCTTGCCTTCGCTCTTCAGGCGCACGAGCTCACCGATCGAGTCCTCGAGCGGCACCTTGGGATCGGGCGCATGCAGCTGATAGACATCGATCCGGTCGCGGCGCAGGCGCGCCAAGCTCGCCTCGCAGGCCTTGCGCAGGTGCTCCGGGCGGGCGTTGCGCCGCCAGTCATCGGGGCCCGGACGCACGAGACCCCCTTTGGTCGCGATCACGATGTCGGGTGAATACGGGTAGAGGGCGCGGGCGATCAGGTTCTCGCTGACCTCGGGGCCATAGGAGTCGGCGGTGTCGATGAAGGTCACGCCGAGTCGCACCGCGCGCTGCAGGAGGCGCACGGCACTCGCGATATCGGGCGGATCGCCCCAAACGCCACGCCCGGTGATGCGCATCGCCCCAAACCCGAGACGATTGACCTCTAGATCGGTACCCAGGACGAGTCGTCCGGCCGCCGACGCATTGATGTTGGCATTCATGGAGCATGACCTCCGTGGGTGGCTTACCCGGCGAGCAACCCGCATGCCGCACGCTGCCAGTCCTCGCACGAAGACGCAAGCTTCTGGAGCAGAGGCCACCGACCACGTGCTCTCTGCGACACCGCGCAGCTTACTGCGTCGTCATCAGACGACGTCGGCCGAGAGCTGTAGATAATGAGCCAGCGGCTCCGGCGGGCCAACCTCGATTCCCTGAACGTAGTCGACGCCGAGCTCCTCCAGTTGGCAGCGCACGGTCAGGGTCTCGACACATTCGGCAACGGTAGGGATCCCCATCGCCTGGCCCAGCGCGTGAATCGCGCGAACCATCGCGCGCGAGACCGGATCGTCCGCCATGCTGCGCACGAACTCGCCGTCGATCTTGAGATAATCGACCGGGAGCTGCTTCAGGTACATGAAGGAGGACATGCCGCGGCCGAAATCATCGAGCGCGAATGCGCAGCCGAGGCGGCGCAGGGAGTTGATCAGCGCTGATGCCTCCTGCAGGCTCGAGACCGCTGCGGTCTCGGTGATCTCGAACGACAGCGCCCGCGGCGGCACTCCGGCGGCACGCAGCTCATCGCAGACGAACTGCACCAGCGAGCGGTCACTGAGCGTCGCTCCCGAGAGGTTGATCGCGAGCACGCCGGCCTGCTCTCCGCGTCCTTGCGCGTAGAGCGCACCCAGAGACGAGAGCGCTTTGTGCAGCACCCAGCGGTCGAGCCTGGGCATGAGTCCGTAGCGCTCCGCGTGCGGGATGAAATGGGACGCCAGAATGAGCTTGCCGTCAGGCTCGCGCATCCGGGCCAGCACCTCCCCATGGCGCCGCCGGCCGCCGTTCACCGAAACGACCGGCTGACAGTAGAGCGTGAAACTGTCCTCAGTGAGCGCCCGATTGAGGCGCGCGATCCAATGCATGCCGCCGGAGCGCAGCTCGATGTCGCGATCGCTGGCGTCATAGACCTGCAGGCGATCGCGCCCTTTCTCCTTGGCGAGGTGGCAGGCGGCCTCGGCGCGGCTGAGGAGTGCCGCCGGCGCGCCCGCATCGAGGCCGAACGGCACGAGACCGATACTCAGGCGCGGCTGAAAGTGCGTGCCCTGCCACTCGAAACTGTAGCCGGACACGGCGGCGCGCAACCCCTCCGCGAGCGCGCAGGCCTCATCGAGCGTCGAGTCACGCATGATCAGCCCGAACTCATCCCCCCCCAGGCGTGCGAGCACATCGCCTGCGCGAGCATGGTCGCCGAGAATGCGGCTGACCTCGCGCAGCAGATGATCGCCCGCGAGGTGACCGCAGCTCTCGTTGACCACCGTGAACTGATCCAGATCGAGGAACAGCAGCGCATGCCGGCTGGCATCGTCCCGTCCGGGCGCGAGCAGCGCCGCGAGGCGGTGCTCGAACTCGCGCCGGTTGATGAGACCGGAAAGGGAGTCGTGCGTCGCACGGTAGGAGATCAGATGCGCCGCCTGGTGCACCTCCGTCGCGTCATAGAAGACGAGCACGCCGCCGACGAGCTCGCCGGCGCGGTCGCGGATCGGCGCCGCCGAGTCCTCGATGTAGCGGCGCGTGCCGTCGCGGCGGACCAGCACCGTGTTGTTGTCCAGGCTCACCACCCGGTTCTCTCGCAGGCAGATCTCGATGGGATTGGTCTGGCGCTCGAGCGTGAGGCCGTTCACGACCTCGAACACGCGCTCGAGCGGGAAGCCCCTCGCCTCGGAGTTTCGCCAGCCGGTCATCTGCTCGGCAGCGGGGTTGATGTACTCGACCCGCCCGACATCATCCGTGGTGATGACCGCATCGCCGATCGAGCGGATGGTGACCTCGGCCAGCTCCTTCTGATGAAAGAGCGCGTTCGCCGTCTGGCGGACCTTGGTCACGCTCAATGCCGCGACCGCGCACGCCAGGAGAACGAGCAGAGCGTTGATGAGCATCTCGTCGCGGCTGGTGCGCATCGTCCGGTCAGCGAACGCCGACACCACCTGATCGAGCGTCGCCGATAGGTGATCGAGCGCCGCAATGGTCGGCGCCGTCTGCGTGAGCCACTCGCGCCCGCCCGGATGCAAACTCCCGCTCACGACTGCGGCAGTCAGAGGCACGAAGCTGCCGGTGAGCGAGCGGTCGACTGCATCGATGGCTGCCCGTATGCGAGTATCGATATGGTGCAGGCGTGCGAAGACGCGCAGATCCCGTTGGGCCTGGCCTGCAACGGCGCGCTCGCTCGCAAGCTCCATGCGCGCAGCCGGCGTCAGCGCCCGGCCCGCGCTCAGGTAGAAAGCGAGGACCCCCTGCTGCCGACGCGTGTACTCGGCAACTATCCAGGCCGCGCGCTTGAGCGCTCCGTAGAGCCTGCCCGGCCGCTGCGCCGTATCGAGGCCGAAGAAGACTGCATCGCGCACCGCCGCCGAGTCATCGAGCGCCACCGACACCGCCTGCTGCCACTCGGCATCCTGCAGCGCGCAGGGACGGTCCCCGATGCAGAGCGCGAGGCGCCGCCGCGCAACGCCCAACGCCTGGAACGAGGCCTCGGCGCTCGCGAGTCTCGCGAGCAGATCCACCCCGAAGGTGGAGCTCGCGGCGAGCGCTCGGGCGCGGCCCATGGCCCGCTGCCAGGTCTCATCTCCCTGCCGGCGGGCGAGCTCGAGCGCCTGCACCATGTCGGGCTCGTCGCGAGACTCACCGAGGAGCGCGCTTCCATAGGTCCGCTCGAGCTCACGGTAACCCGCGGCCGTGGTGAAGTCATCCGCAGCCGCATCCACCTGCTCGATCTGGCGCGCCTGCTCGTACTCGATGAGCGAGCTCCAGCCCGTGCGCGCCGCCAGCAGGCACACGAGCGCCGAGAGCACGATGATGCAGAGGTTGATGACGCGACGCGCATCCGGCCGGAGAGCGCGCAGCGACTCGAGTCGCCGCCGGAGGCTCGCTGCGGACGGTGTTGCTTGCACGGATTTCCCCGGGTCGCCGGGGGAGTATAGGCCTGCGGATCGGGAGCGATCAGCCCTATCCGCCTCAGCGGATGCCCGCGGGTGCCGTTGTTCCGAACCCGGCTCAGCGCACCGGGAGCGTAGTCGAGCGCGTGACCGTACGCATCGCGAAGCTCGATTGCACGCTCACGACGCTCGGCAGGCGTGTCAGGTGTTGACTGTGGATGCGCTCGAAGTCCGCGAGGTCCGCGACCACGACCCGCAGCAGATAGTCGTGCTCGCCCGTCATGAGATAGCACTCCATGACTTCCGGAATCTTGCGTACCGCAGTCTCGAACGCGGTCAGGCCCGACTGGCTCTGGCGATCGAGTGTGATGCTGACGAAGACATTGACCGCGTAGCCGGCCTTCTGCTGGTTGATGAGCGCGGTATAGCCCTCGATGAGCCCGGATTCCTCCAGCGCTTTGACACGGCGCAGGCAGGCCGACTCCGAGAGGCTGACCTCGCTCGCGAGCCGGGCATTGGTGATGCGCGCATCCTGTTGCAGCAGGCGCAGGATGGCACGATCGTAGCGGTCTAGCTCCATGAACGACGGATTCTGCCATAGAAATGCAGCTTTGTCGCAGATTCTGCCGAAAGGGGCGACACCGCCCGCCAGTTCGCAAGTTCTTGCCACCCGCGGCGCTCTAACCTGTCCGACGTCCACACGGGGGTTTGAGCCATGCGTATCGGCGTTCCGCGCGAGATCAAAGTGCACGAGTATCGGGTCGGCCTGGTTCCCGCCGGGGTGCGTGAGCTCGCGACAGCCGGCCACGAGGTCATCGTGGAGACGGGTGCGGGCGAGGGCATCGGCTTCTCGGACGCCGAGTTCCGCGCCGCAGGCGCCACGATTGCGCCGAATGCGGCCGAGGTCTTCGGGAAAGCGCAGCTCATCGTAAAGGTGAAGGAGCCGCAGCCGGTCGAGTGCCAGATGCTCCGCTCGGGCCAGGTGCTCTTCACCTATCTGCACCTCGCCGCCGATCCCGTACAGGCAAAGGGGCTGATGAGCTCCGGCGCAACGGCCATCGCCTACGAGACCGTCACTCGCAACGGCTCGCTCCCCCTCCTGACACCGATGAGCGAAGTGGCGGGGCGCATGTCGATCCAGGTTGGCGCCGCCTCTCTGCAGAAGGCCAACGGCGGCCGCGGAATTCTGCTCGGCGGTGTGCCGGGCGTTCCTCCGGCCAAGGTGGTGATCCTGGGCGGCGGTGTGTCCGGCACCCATGCCGCGGAGATGGCGGTTGGGCTGCGAGCGGATGTTACCGTAGTCGATCGCTCCGTCGACCGCCTGCGTGAGCTCTCGAGCATCTTCGGCGCGTCCCTGCGCACCGCTTACTCCACTACTGAGACCATCGAGCGCCTGGTGCGTGAGGCCGACCTCGTCATCGGCGCCGTGCTGATTGCCGGCGCCGCCGCGCCCAAACTCGTGACGCGCGCAATGGTCTCCAGCATGCAACCGGGATCCGTGCTGGTCGACATCTCGATCGATCAGGGTGGTTGCTTCGAGACGAGTCATCCGACGACACATGCGCAGCCGACTTTCCTCGTCGACGGTGTGGTGCACTACTGCGTAGCCAACATGCCAGGCGCTGTGGCACGTACCTCCACTTTCGCATTGACCAACGCCACCCTGCCCTATGTCAGAATGCTGGCGGATCTCGGATGGCAGGCGGCCCTGAAGAAAGACCCGGGCTTTGCCTCGGGACTCAACGTCCATGCAGGTCAGATCACACACGAGGCGGTGGCGCACGCCCTCAATCTCGAGGCGCACCCGCTCAGCTCGGCCGCCGCTTAGTTCAATCGGGCGATAAAAAAGATGCGCCAGGCGGACCCTGGCGAGCGTTCGGTGACCGGCCGGCCCGCTGGCGCGGCTCGGTGCGGTGCCGGTACGCTTGGCATCCCAACCGAGGAGGTCCCGAATGTCCCTGAGCAAGCTCGCCCTGCCGGCGGTGCTGCTGGCGGCTCACGCCGGCGCGGCGCTCGCCAAGCCTGCGACCTACGTGTGCGATCCCGCACATACCTATCCGAGTTTCGCCGCCGATCACTTGGGCGGGCTTTCGGTCTGGCGGGGTAAGTTCACCAGGTCCACCTGCAACATCCTGCTCGATGAGGAGCAGCACACCGGCAGCGTGGATGTGAAGGTCGATACGTCCTCGATCGACTTCGGCCTGCCGAAGCTCAACGAGCACGCGCAGACGCCCGATCTGTTCGATGTCGCGAAGTATCCGACCGCAACCTACAAGGGCACGCTCGCGGGCTTCGTCGACGGCAAGCCGACGAAGATCGTCGGCAACTTCACCCTGCATGGGGTCACTCACCCCCTCACGTTGAAGATCCGCTCCTTCGAGTGCAAGGCCGTCACGATGATGCACCAGTACCGCTGCGGAGCGGATGCCGAGGGCGAATTCCAGCGCGATCAGTACGGCATCGACTTCGGCAAGGCGTTCGGCTTCCGGATGTGGGTCCGCCTGCAGATCCAGGTAGAGGCGGTGCGGCAGGGATGAGACGCAGCGCACACTTTCACGGCATGTGGACATTCTGAAGAAATCTTAGGGCGGCGGGTCAGTGCCCGGCCGCCCGGCGGAGGATTGTGTACACTGGCGCCGGTTTCATGAACAGCGGCGCCCATGCCCTTTTCCCCAGCAGACGATGACCTGATCGAGGCCCTGCTCGTTACCGCCGTGGCGGCGGGCAAGGCCGCCCTCGACATCTACCACAGCGGCTTCACCGTAACACAGAAGGCCGACCGGTCGCCCGTCACTGCGGCCGACCATGCCTCGGAGAAGATCATTCTCGAGGAGCTGGCGCGCATTGCCGCCGGCGTCCCGGTTGTCGCCGAGGAAGCAGCGGCCGCGGGCTCGATCCCGCGGGTGCACGAGGAGTTCTTCCTCGTGGACCCGTTGGATGGCACGAAAGAGTTCATTCATCGGCGCGGGGAGTTCACCGTCAACATTGCCCTGATCCGTCGGCGCATGCCCGCGCTCGGTATCGTGTATGCCCCTGTGGGAGGCCTGCTCTATGCCGGTAATGTTGCCGCGGGACGCGCTTTCCGCTGCTCTCGAGCCGCAGACGCTGCAGCCTCAGGACCGCGCGAGCAGGTGCGCGTCCGAGCCGTCCCGGCGGCGGGTGTTACGGCCGTGGTGTCACGCTCGCACTCGACCCCCGAAACCGACTCCTACCTGAGCCACTACACCATCAGCAAGCGGGTCTCCGTCGGCTCCTCGCTCAAGTTCTGTCTGGTCGCTGCCGGCGAGGCCGACCTCTACCCGCGCCTCGGCCCGACGATGGAGTGGGACACCGCTGCCGGACACGCGGTCCTCGCTGCGGCAGGAGGCCAGGTAGTCGCTCCGGGCGGTGCGCCGCTCGCTTACGGCAAGCCCGGATTCCGCAACAGCTTCTTCATCGCGAGCGGGACCCTGACTCCCGTCCCGCTCGCGGCCTGAGGCGGGCTCATGGCTACCGGCACACAATCCCGCCACGCTTTGTCGCAGCATCTGAAGCGCCTCGAGGCCGAGTCCATCGGCATCATCCGCGAGGTCGCCGCGGAGTTTCGCAACCCGGTGATGCTCTACTCCATCGGCAAGGACTCCGGGGTGATGCTGCACCTCGCGCTCAAGGCCTTCCATCCCTCGAAGCTGCCCTTCCCCCTCCTGCACGTCGATACCGGTTGGAAGTTCCGCGACATGATTCGTCACCGCGATGCGATCGCGGCGCGCCATGACGTGAGGCTCCTCGTCCATACCAACCTCGAGGGGCGCGCGCGCGGCATCAACCCGATCACCTCCGGCTCCCAGCTTCATACCCAGGTCATGAAGACCGAGGCGCTGAAGCAGGCGCTCGACAAGTGGGAATTCGATGCCGCGTTCGGCGGCGCGCGGCGCGACGAGGAGAAGAGCCGCGCCAAGGAGCGCATCTTTTCCTTCCGCTCCGCCGGACACGTCTGGGATCCGCGCAATCAGCGGCCGGAGCTCTGGAATCTCTACAACACCCGGATCAGCAAGGGCGAGAGCATTCGCGTGTTCCCGCTCTCCAACTGGACGGAGCTCGACATCTGGCAGTACACACGCGCCGAGCAGATCCCGGTGGTGCCGCTTTATTTCGCAGCGCCGCGGCCGGTGGTCGTGCGCGACGGTCTTCTCATCATGCGCGATGACGAGCGGATGCCGCTCGCGCCCGGCGAGGTCGAGCAGGTGCGCACGGTGCGTTTCCGCTCCCTCGGCTGCTATCCGCTGTCGGCGGCGATCGAGAGCCAGGCTGCGACCCTCGATGACATCATCGAGGAGATGCTGATCGCGCGGACCTCGGAGCGATCGGGCCGGCTCATCGACAGCGACGAGGCGGCCTCGATGGAGAAGAAAAAGCGCGAGGGCTATTTCTGATGGACGCTGCGCCATGACTGCTTACGCGCACGATCAGGTGACCGTGAGCTCGGGCGGCTCCGGCGGTCCGGAGAAGGGGCTGCTGCGCTTCCTCACCTGCGGCTCGGTCGATGACGGCAAGTCGACGCTCATCGGCCGCCTCCTCTATGACACCAAGCTCATTCTCGAGGATCAGCTCGCGGCCCTGAAGCGCGACAGCCGCAAGCACGGCACGACCGACGACGACATCGATTTCGCGCTGCTCGTCGACGGCCTGGAGGCCGAGCGTGAGCAGGGCATCACGATCGATGTGGCATACCGGTTCTTCTCGACGCCGCGGCGCGCCTTCATCGTGGCCGACACGCCCGGCCACGAGCAGTACACGCGCAACATGGCGACGGGAGCATCCAACTCCCACGCCGCCGTGATTCTGATCGATGCCCGCAAGGGCGTCCTCACGCAGACCCGCCGGCACAGCTACATCTGCTCCCTCCTCGGCATCCGGCACGTCGTCCTCGCAGTCAACAAGATCGACCTGGTGGATTTCTCCGGCGAGCGCTTCCACCACATCGTCGGTGACTACCTCGGCTTCGCGCAGGCGCTTTCCTTCGCCTCGATCACACCGATCCCGGTCTCGGCACGGTATGGCGACAACGTCACCGCCCGCTCGCACCGCATGTCCTGGTATGACGGACCGACGCTGCTCGAGCACCTCGAAGGTCTCGATGCCACCGAGGGGCTCGAGGACAAGCCGTTGCGCTTCCCCGTGCAGTGGGTCAATCGCCCCAATCTCGACTTCCGCGGCTTCTCAGGCACGGTGGCCTCCGGAGCGGTACGTACCGGCGAGCGGGTGGTCGTCGCCGCCTCGGGGCGGGAGACCCACGTGGCGCGAATCGTGACGGCCGACGGGGATCTCCCGGAAGCGCGCGCAGGCGATGCGGTGACGCTCGTGTTGAGCGATGAAGTGGATGTGGCGCGCGGCGATATGATCGCGCAGGCGGATGCGCGGCCGGAGGTGGTCGACCAGTTCGCCGCCCAGGTGCTGTGGATGGTCGAGGAGCCGATGCTCCCCGGCCGCTCCTACCTCATGCGCATCGGCACGAAATACGTGCCGGCGCGGGTGACCAGCCTCAAGCACAAGACCGACGTCAACACCCTGGAGCACATCGCGGCGAAGACGCTCGGCCTCAACGAGATCGGTCTGTGCAATCTCTCGACCGCCACACCGGTCGCATTCGATCCCTACTCGGAGAATCGCGAGACCGGCGCCTTCGTGCTGATCGACCGCTTCACCAATGCCACGGCCGGCGCGGGCATGATCACCTTCGGGCTGCGCCGTGCCACCAACATCCACCGCCAGGCGCTGCTCATCGACAAAGGCGCGCGGACACGCCTGAACGGCCATCGGCCCGCCATCCTCTGGTTCACCGGGCTCTCGGGCTCCGGCAAGAGCACCATCGCCAATATCGTGGAGCGCGAGCTGCACGCTCACGGCGCGCACACCTACATGCTGGACGGCGACAATGTGCGCCACGGGCTCAATCGCGATCTGGGTTTCACCGATGCCGACCGGGTCGAGAACATCCGCCGCGTGGGCGAGGTCGCCCGGCTCTTCGTCGATGCCGGTGCCATCGTGCTCTGCTCCTTCATCTCTCCCTTCCGCGCGGAACGGCGGATGGTGCGAGAGCTGGTCGATGCAGGCGAGTTCGTCGAGATCCACGTCGATACGCCCATCGAGATCTGTAAACAGCGCGACCCGAAGGGGCTCTACGCCCGGGCGCTCGAAGGCAAGATCAAGAACTTCACCGGCATCGACTCACCCTATGAGGCGCCGGAGAGCGCCGAGGTCATCGTCGATACCAGCGAGGGCTCGGCGGAGGATGCTGCCCAACTCATCATCGCCGCGCTGAGGGAGCGGCAGATCATCAGTTGATTGGCGGTGGCGGCCCTGGGCACGCCTGCAGCGTCACTCAGGCGACGAGCACGATCTTCCCGATGTGCACACCCGACTCCATGAGCGCATGCGCCTGCGCGGCCTCGCGCAGCGGGAATCGCGCGTGAATGACCGGCCGCAGCGATCTTGACTCGAAGAGCGGCCATACCTCCCTGCGCAGGGCCGCGGCGATCTCCCCCTTGCTCGCCACGGTCTGCGGCCGAAGCGTCGACCCGCCGAGCCACAGGCGTTTGGCCATCAGGCTTCTCAGGTCGATCTCGGCCTTGACGCCGCCTTGCGTGGCGATTACGGCAATCCGCCCATTCACGGCTGCGGCAGCGATGTTGCGTGCCAGGTAGTCGCCTCCGACCATGTCGAGAATGACTTCAGCGCCGCGTCCGTCGGTGGCCTCGAGGGTCCGGGCCACGAAATCCTCCTCCTTGTAGTTGATCGCAACCTCAGCACCTAGCGTCCGGCACGCGGCGCATTTCTCTGCGCTTCCCGCCGTGACGATCGCGGGCGCTCCCATCGCTTTCGCGAGCAGGATCGCGGTGGTGCCAATGCCACTCGAGCCGCCGTGGATGAGCAATGTCTCGCCAGCGCTGAGCCGTGCGCGCATGAAGACGTTGTAATAGACAGTGAAGAAGGTCTCGGGCAACACCGCGGCTTCCTCCAGTGAAAGAGCCGCCGGGACCGGCAGGCACTGCACTGCGGGCGCGACAACGTACTCGGCATATCCCCCGCCCACCACGAGCGCACAGACGCGTGCCCCAACCGCTGGCTCGGTCACACCAGCTCCTACGCGCACCACCTCCCCTGCCACCTCGAGTCCGGGAATGTCCGTCGCTCCGGCCGGAGGCGGGTACAACCCCTTGCGTTGCAGCACATCAGGCCGGTTGATGCCTGCCGCCGCCACCCGGATCAACACCTCCTGCGGCCCCGGCTGCGGTACCGGTCGTGAAGCGAGCCACAGGCTCTCGGGTGGTCCCGGTACGCCGATCTGGATGGCATTCATGGCCGCAGGTAGGTCGCTCATCACAGCTCCGGCGTAGAGGCTCCGACGTCAGACCTGATGATTGTCGCTCGCATGCGCCTCCTCATGCCAGCGGCAATGCCGCGCGTACTTCTCCCGCAGCCGCTCCCGTTCCTCCGGCGTCAGGCTTTCCCAGCGCTGGCGCCAGCCACGGTGGCGCCACGGTCCGTGATGTCCCCGCAACCCGCCGAAGAGGATCCGGCTGAGTACCAGGACTCCCGCCGCCTGCAGATACCGCAGCGGTGGCCCGCCGAAGAGGCCCGGCACCAGCGCATTCCACAGCAGCATCACCACCCAGCTGACCACCGCCAGGGCGACGATCATGCAACCGACGAACATGAATCCCTTCACGACCCAACGAGCTCGACCTCTCACGACTTGCTCCTCATCTTCAGAACCTACCGCTAACTTTCCAGCCACTGCGCATAAGTCTCCCGCAGCCGCTCCCGGAGCCTCAGCACCGCATATCGCTTGCGCGAGAGCAGCGTGTTGATTCCGACGCCCCAACGCGCCGACAGCTCCTTGAAGCTCGCGCCCTCCAGCTCCTGCGCAACGAATACCTCGCGCTGCTCCGCCGGCAGCTCGGCGAGTGCCCGCTCCAGCTCCTTGAGCAGCAGCTCCCGCACCAGAGCCGCATCCGGACCTTCCTCCACCGCCGGCAGCAGTCTCTCCAGGGCCGAGTCCGCCTCCTCTCCTTCGGCGGCAAGATCGCCGAGGAGCTGCGGCCGCCGCTTGCGGAACCGGTCGATGATACGATTGCGCGCCACCCGCATGAGCCAGGCCCCGACCTGCTCGACCGGCTGCATCAGCCGGTAAGCCGCCACCAGCTCATAGAGCGCCTCCTGCAGGACATCCTCTGCCTCTGCCGCATCCCGCACCCGCCGCAAAATGAACGACAGCAGCCGCCCCCGCTCGCGCCGAACGACCGAGGCGATCTCGAGATCCTGCGCAGAAGGGCTCAACGGCTTGAACAGTGCAGCATCCATCCCGTAAAGGTAGACGGCGGTGCCACGACAATATTGTGCGGCGTGGCGTGGTGCAAAAGGCCACCGCCCGCACGCCGGACGTCCGGGCTACGCAGAGGCAATGCCGCCGCTGCGGAAGGATCGTCCGGGGTTCAGAACTGCCCGAAGAATTGCCTGGCCGCCGCCTCGCAATACGGGATCACAGTGGCGTGATAAACCGAGAGCGCTGCCGTCACGCCCATCGCGGCCTCGTTTTGTGCCAACTGTTGCTGGAAAGCCGTCTCGATGGCGCCGTACGGGTCACCTGCCGAGGGCGTCGAATCCACGTCCAGAACCGTCACGAGGTGACTGGCCACCTGCGCGCTCCAGTAGGTGGCCATGGCCTGCGTGTTGACCTCATACACCGCATTCTGGTCCTGGTGGCCGCCGCACAGCAGCATCGGCATCTGCGGTGTCCAGCTGCGCAGGTCGTTGAGCTGCAGATCCTGGCGCAGCGCATTCCCCGGAGCCGACGCCAGAGGTGCGCCCGGCAGCTGGGGAGACACCGCGCCGTCCGGGTGAGCGGCAACATCCTCGACATAGCTCAGCCGGTAGCTGTCAGTGATCCTGTAGGGATTGCCGAAATTGATGTCATACGGCAGGGATGTCGGCGGCTGCAGCAAAGCATCGACTGCCGCGTTCCCCGTGAGCAGAGGGTTGCCGTTGAACTCCGCGCCCACCGATCCAGGCGAGGCAATGTACTGCTCGGTGTAGATGTCGCTCTGTGATTGGTACACGTTGCCGTAGGCATTCTGATAGCTCGTCACGAGAATCGGCACACCCGTGTACGCCCTGCCGGTGAATACCAGGTCATAGTGGGCTTCCATCGCATACACGCCCGACATCAGCGCCGTCGCGACCACCGTTTCACCGGCCGCCTGCAGGGCCTTGTCGGTTGCCATCCCGACGAAGCCTCCTTCGGAATAGCCCGACACGAACAGCTTCCCGTCGTAGGTCACCGACGAGAGCCCGCCGGACAGCGCGCTTTCGACTGCGGCCAGCGCATCGATCATGTCCTTGGAATTCTGCTCGGCATTGAAATACGGATGATACTTGAGCGTGGAGACATCGAAGCCCGCGTAGTTGGGCTCGACGACGATGTAGCCTTGCGAGGCATATATCGCCGCCAGGATCAGCGATTGTGTAACCGGCGCCATGGTGGCAATGGGATCATCGTCGAGGTTGGCGCTGTTGAAGGCCGTGTCGGCCATCGAGCCGTGACCATCCAGAACGATCGGACGGGCGCCGGTGCACTGCGCCGCCGAGCCGGTCGGGACCATGAGCGCCGCGGAGTCCTCGATCGGAGTGCCCGTGCCCGACGTCGCCGGTGCAACCGTCCAGTAGACGACATGGTAGATGTCGACTCCACAGGCCATGGTGCCGCCGGCCAGGGTGAGCACCTGCTGTCCGTAGGTGTTGGAATCGAGCTCGCTCGTGAGCTGGCTGGCACTGCGCGAATCGGCCAGCGAGGGAGTACCCACCAGTGTCCCGCGCTGATTGGTGACCGGGGGCGGAGGCGGGGAATTCGAGTCCGAGCCTCCTCCCTGTATCGCGCCAGTATTCGAGCCGCCTCCCCCACAGCCGCCGAGAGCAAGGATTGCCCCGAGCAGCATCCAGCCGCATGTCCGACTCATCGGTTCCCCGAGCTCGAGCTCTAACTCCTCGGTATCATACCCATTCGCCCCTGCACGGCAAGGGTGCCGGATCTGCCCTCCACGGTGCCCGAGACAATCGGGCATCGCGGGAGCAGCGCGGGGTCGAGCGTCCGCGCATATGTGCCCAGATCCGTTAAGTTAAAGCCGCGAGCGCGCCACGCACGAAGCAACCGCTCGAACCCCTCCAGATACGCGCCCCCCTCCAGCTCCGCATGCAACGTGAACACCTGATCGCTCCCCTCCCGTGTCCGCGCGAGTAGATGCTCCACCGGATCGCGCCCGCAGAGGTCCTCCCGGCCGATCAGCTCATCGAGCGTAGGCAAAGTGGTGGGAAGCTGAGGTAACGCGACTTCCCTGCCGCCGACGATCGGCATGAAGGGATGCAGCCCTCTCGTATCCGACGCATATCGAAATCCCAACTCCCGCTCGAGCTCCGGCACGCTGTCATTCACCTGCCATCCGGCCGCCCCGTGCGCCTCGGGCGGCCGATCGAACACGCGAATGAACTCCTCACGCGCGAGCAGCAGCTGGCGCCGCGTCCACGGCTCGCTCGCCCGCGCCACCCCATCCTGCCACTTGATGTGATCGTAGGTATGGACCCCCACCTCGAAGCCACGAGCCGCCACCTCTCTCATGACCGGCGCGCACCGTCGCCCGATGTGCGGCCCCGGCAGCAGCACTCCGTAGAGCAGCGTCTTGACGCCGTAGTGTTGGGTCACCGAGGTACGCCGCACCTTGCCGAGAAATCCCCGGCGGAATACCCGCTTGATCGCCCTGCCCGTATGGTCCGGGCCGACGCTGAAGAGGAATGTGGCGCGCGCACCCGCCCGCTCGAGCGCCGCCGCGAGCCGCGGCACTCCCTCGAGCGTGCCGCGGTAGGTATCGACGTCGATCTTGAGGGCGATCGCGCCTGCTGTGGTGACTTTGCCCGACGAATCTGCCTGCATCTGCGCCATCGTCCGGCCTCGAGTCAACCCAACACAGCCGGGTGCGCTTCGAGTGCCGATGAGAGCTGCGCGAGATCCACCGGCCCCTCCTCCGTTTCTGCCTCCAGGATCCTGAGCAGTCCGCCGTCGCGGCAGGCCGCATAACAGACTCCCTGCGAACCGAAGAGCCGGGCCCGCTCCGATGGCGTGATGATCCTCGGCTCCACCCGCGTGCGATGGATCCACCATTGCCGCCCGTCGACCTCGGTGAACGCGCCCGGAAAAGGCGGCGCCACGGCGCGCACGAGGTTGTGAATCTGCAGCGCGGGCTGACTCCAGTCGATGCGCCCGTCCTCGGGGCTCCTGCGCCCGAAGTACTGTCCGGGCTCGATGATCTGCGGGCGTCGCGGCGCATCGCCTGCGATCAGGCCCGGCAGCGAGCGCGCCAGGATGATCTCAGCGGCAGCCGTCACTTTGCAGAACACCGCGTGCGCATCATCATCGTCCAGTATGGGTACCGCGAGCTGATCCACGATGTCGCCGGCGTCAGCGCGCGCCACCATGTAGTGGAGCGTCGCACCGGTTTCGCGCTCGCCGTTGAGGATGGCCCAGTTGACGGGCGCCCGCCCGCGATACTTCGGCAGGAGCGAGCCGTGCATGTTGAGGGCGCCACGGCGCGCACTGGCGAGAATCGGGGCACCGAGCATCGAGCGATAATAGAAGGAGAAGATGAAGTCGGGCTCGAGCTGCGCCACCTGCCCGACGAGCTCCGGATCATTGGCGTCGTCCGGCATCGCGACGGGCAGTCCGTATTCGCGTGCCGTATCCGCGACGCTGGCGAACCACCGGTTCTCGTCCGGATCATCCCTCACCGTGACGACCAGCGGGACTTCGATCTTCGCGGACAGCAACACCTGCAGGCAGCGGACGCCCACATCATGATAGGCGAACACCACCGCCCGCGGCATATTCATTGCCCGGCCCGTCGTGGGCCTCGCCCCCGCTCCCCGCGGAGGCCGACACGCTCCTCGCGTGTCGTCATAAATCGCTCCCGGCGATTCATTCCACGGCGCCCCGGGCGCGCTCGGCGCGCAGCATCTCGGTGTGATCGAGCTCCGGGTGGAGCCGTTCCGCGGGCGCGAGCTCCCGGCCGGGCGCACTCGCCCGCCGCGCCCAGCGAAGGGGCGCCTCGTCCTCCTCCAGGAGCGCGGCAATGGTATATCGCGGGCGCTGTCTCACCTGCTCATAGATGCGCCCGACGTACTCACCGACGACGCCCAGGCCGATGAGCAGCACACCAATCAGGAAAAACACGATGCCGAAGAGCGTGAACACGCCCTGGACCTCGGAGCCGACGACCAGGCGGCGCACCGCCAGCACGACGACGAAGAAGAACGACATCAGCGCCAGGGCCATTCCGGCCATGGTGAAGAACTGCAGCGGCACCACCGAGAAGCCGGTCATGAGATCGAAGTTGAGTCGGATCAGCCGGTAGATGGAGTATTTCGACTGTCCCGCGGTGCGCTCCGCATGCGCCACCTCGATCTCGACCGGATGCCGCGCGAAAGTAAACCCGAGCGCCGGCACGAACGTGCTGACCTCGACACAGCGGTTGATCGCCTCGACGATGCTGCGGTGGTAGCCCCTGAGCATGCAGCCCTGGTCGGTGATCTGGATCTGCGTGGTGCGCTCGCGAATGCGATTCATCATGCGTGAGGCGAGCTTGCGCCAGTAGACATCGTGGCGCCGCGCCCGCACGGTCCCGACGTAGTCGGCACCCTGATCCATCGCTGCGATCAGCTTGCCGATCTCCTCCGGGGGGTTCTGCAGGTCCGCATCGAGGGTGATGACATAATCGCCGCGCGAATGGGCGAAGCCCGCGAGAATAGCCATGTGCTGGCCGGCATTGCGCGTGAGGACCAACACCCGCGTGGTGTCCGGACGCCGCTCGAACTGTGTGCGCAGCACGGCGGCGGACCGGTCGCTGCTGCCGTCGTCGATGAATACCACCTCATACGGGCGGGCGAGCTGATCCAGGGCCGGATAGAGGCGTGCGAACAGGCCTTCGAGGCCCGCCTCCTCGTTGTAAACCGGGATGATGACCGAGACGGTCGCGGTCACTTCGCGGCTCTCCTCAATATGTCGGTCGCGGTCTCGACCACACGGTCGACGTCCGCTAACTCCATCGCGGGGAAGAGCGGCAGCGTCACGGTCTCGCGGCCGATGCGCTCCGAGTTGGGGAACTGTCCGTTGCGGTAGCCCAGCGAGCGGTAGCCCGTGAAGAGATGAATCGGCGCTGCGTAATGTACGCCGACCCCGATACCCTGCTCTGCCATCTGCTCGATGAACTGCAGGCGCGAGATGTGCAGCCGCTCGAGGGGCAGGAGCGGCGCGAACATGTGCCAGTTGTGCCCCTCATCGCCGCGCGCCGGCAGCCGTACCGGCGCATCGCGCCCCCACAGGGTGAAATATCGGGCGGCGAGCTCCCGACGTCGCGCATTGAACCGCTCGAGCGCGGCCAGTTGTCCCAGACCCACACGCGCAGCCACGTCCGTGAGGTTGGCCTTGCCGCCGGCAAAGAACGTGTCCACCGCATCCTCCGCGGTCTTGCGCTGACCGTGAAAGCGATGGAGCTCGAGCTGACGCACTTCCTCGGGCGAGCCGCCGACGACGCAGCCCCCCTCTATGGTGTTCATGTTCTTGTTGGGATGGAAGCTGAAGCAGACGAGATCGCCGAAGCTGCCGATACGCTTGCCGCGCCAGGAAGAGCCGATCGCCTGGGCGGCATCCTCGATGACCCGCAGCCGGTGGCGGCCGGCAATCGCATACAGCCGATCCATGTCCACCGGCAGACCGGCAAAGTGGACCGGCATGATCGCGCGCGTGCGCGGCGTTATGGCGGCCTCCACCTGGTCGAAATCGATGTTACGGGTGTCGAGGCCGACATCGACGAACACAGGACGTGCGCCGACTCGCATGATGACGTTGGCGGTGGCGACGAAGCTCATCGCCGGAGTGATGACCTCATCGCCCGCGCCGATCCCGGCGACCAGCAACGCATGCTCGAGGCTCGCGGTCGCCGAAGTCTGGGTACGCACCGGGCGCCCGCCGCAGTACTCCGACAGGGCGGCCTCGAACTTCTTGACGTTGGGCCCCGATGCCAGCCATCCGGAGCGCAGCACCTCGACCACGCCCTGGATGGTCTCCTCATCGATCGTCGGCCGGGTAAAGGGCAGGAACGGCTTGCGAGGCTCCGTCCCTGCGCCTCGTCCTTCGGGCCGGCTTTCGCCGTCCAAAATTGCTCCCGACAATTTAGTCATGATTTTGCTACCAGCACCACTCCGAACACGATCACGGCGATCCCGAGCACCCGCTGCACGTTGGGCACTTCCCCGAGCAGCCACCAGGCGAGCCCGATGTTGATCACGTAACCGAGCGACAGCAGCGGGTACGCCTGACTCACCGGGACACGCGAGAGCCCCACCAGCCAGACGATGACGCTGAGCCCGTAGCACGCAAGCGCAGCCCACAACCATGGCACGGTCAGGAGCTGGAGCGAGCGGCTCAGCATTGCGCCTTCGGCGCCCAGCAGCGGCCCGGTAGTCTCGGTTGCAGCCTTGAGGCCGAGCTGCGCCAGAGCGTTGAGCAACACCCCGCAGCAGAGGATCGAGAAATCCGCGAGTCTCATGAGCGGCTCACCGCCACCGTGAAGCTGTCCTGCGCGATGATGCGGCCCGGTAGCCCCTGCTGCCGGTAATGATCCCACACCCGTGGGTCGAAGAATGCAATCGCATCACGGCTCGCGTCCCATTGCCGCACGAACTCGGCAGGCGTCGCGGTTTGCCGGCCCGGCTCCCTCGCCTGGCCGAACTCGAGCTCGCCCTGGAAGCTGACGAGAGTCAACGTGCGGCCGAGGTATGGCGGGATGGTTTGGCGGTACTCCCCGACGCTGTAGAGGGCCGTGCCGGGGTGCACTTGCGGCGCCACCGCTTGAACGAGCGCATGAGCCGATCGCGATGGCGGGATGACGGTGTACTCGCAAAGGAGCGCCTGCCAGGCAAAGATGAATAGCAGCGCGACCGCCACCGGCCGATCCCGGCGGGCAATCACCGCCGCGACTGCGGCCGTGAGTCCAGCGGCCAGCGCCCAACCCAGGGCCTGCGCCGGAATCATCGCGTTGCGGTGCTGCGAGTAAACGAGAAGACCTGCCGCAACGAAGAGCGCGAGACCGGCCGCGACACCGGCCGAGCGCTCGAGGAAACGCGGACGGTCCGCGACCCAGACGCCGGTGAAGGCGGCCATGGGCGGGAACATCGGCAGAATGTAGGTCGCGAGCTTCGAGTCCGACATGGAGAAGAATACGAGCGTCAGCGCCGAGAAGACTAGCAGGAATTTCAGTGGCTTGAATCCAGAAGTTGAGCCTGATTCCCGCCAGGAGGCGGCCGCGCCCCGCTGCAGTGCGATGAGCCAGGGCAAGGCGCCGATCACGAGGAGCGCGAGGAAATACCACCACGGCTCGACCCGCTGGGCCTCCTGGGTGAGGAAGCGCTGAAAGTGCTCGTGGACGAAGAAAAACGGCGCGAAGTCGGGGTTGCGCAGCGATACCACGATGAACCACGGGGTCGCGAGCGCGAGGAAGAGCGGCAACCCGAGCATCAGGTGCAGGCGGCGCCAGGGGCTGAGGTCGCGCTCGGCCACGCAATAGGCCAGGAGCGCGCCGCCGGCAAGGACGAAGACGACGATACCTTTGGTCAGGACCGCGAGCGCTGCCGCGACCCAGCAGAGGAGCATCCAGTTGCGCTCCTCGCTCGAGCGGACCGGCGCGCTCTGCGCCCGCGCGAACGCCAGCACCGTGGCGCACATCCAGAAGGCGAAGCCCGCATCGAGCAGATTCAGGTGCCCGATCAGCCCGAAGTAGGGACTCATCGCGAGCAGCACCAGCGCCATGAGCGCGGCACGTCTGCCATGGAGGCGAGCGACCCAGGCATAGACGAGCGGCAGACAGGCGAAGCCCAGGCCGACCGTCCATAGCCGCGAGCTCCAGTTGCTCAGCCCGAAGACGCCGTAGAGAGCGGCGGTCGCCCAATATTGCAACGCCGGCTTCTCGAAGTACTTGAGGCCATCGAGCCGCGGGGTGACCCAATTGCCCGTCGTCAGCATCTCCCGCGGAATCTCCGCGTAGCGGCCTTCGTCGGGATCGAGCATCGGACGGACCTGGATGGTGAGGAGCCACACGATCGCGAGTGCGACCCAGCCCCACCATCGGAGCCCGCACGCCTGCGCGCCCGCACCTGCCCCCGTCATGCCCATTCCGTGTCTGCCGGCGTCCTCAGATGCCCGCCAGGGCGGCAGCACGGGCGCTGAAGTTCTCCTGTTTGACGTAGAACTCGATGGTGCGGCGGATCGCGGTGTCGAGATCCGTGGTGGGCCGCCAGTTGAGATCGCGCTCGGCCGCATGGATGGCCGGCACCCTCACCTGGATGTCCTGGTAGTACTTGCCGTAGTAATCGCCGGCGGAGACTTCGACGATCTGCGTGGCGCGCGCGTTCTCGCGCAGCACCGGGAATTCCTGCGCGATGCGGATGGTGCGCTCGGCGAGATCGCGGATCGAGACACAGTTGGCCGGATTGCCGATGTTGAAGATGCGCCGCGAAGCGCGCCCCTGGGAGTTCTCGAGGATGGTGAGCAGACACTCGATCGCATCGTCGATGAAGGTGAAGGAGCGCTTCTGTCGGCCGCCGTCGACCAGCTTGATCGGCCGGCGGTAGAGCACGTTCGACAGGAACTGGGTGAAGACGCGGGAGCTTCCCTCCTTGGGCTCCTCCACGTTGTCGAGGTTGGGACCGATGAAGTTGAATGGCCGGAACAGGGTGTAATCGAGATTGTCGCGCACGCCGTACGCGTAAATGACGCGGTCGAGGAGCTGCTTCGAGGCCGCGTAGATCCAACGCTGCTTCTCGATCGGGCCATAGACGAGCGGGCTCGTCTCCTCATCGAGCACCGCATCGGGCGACATGCCATAGATCTCGGAGGTCGACGGGAAGATCAGCCGCTTGCCGTACTTGACGCAGTGGCGCACGACGGAGAGGTTGGCCTCGAAATCGAGCTCGAAGACCCTGAGCGGATGGGTGACGTACTGCGCCGGATTGGCGATGGCGACCAGCGGGACGACCGCATCGCACTTCTTGACGTGGTACTCGACCCACTCCCTGTTGATGGTGATGTCACCCTCGACGAAGTGAAAGCGGTCGTTCTTCGGCAGGTCGCCGAGCTTGTTGTCCGAGAGGTCGATGCCGTAGACCTCCCAATCGCGATCGCGGAGAATGGCACTGGTGAGGGCGCTGCCGATGAAGCCGTTCGCCCCGAGGATCATGATCTTGAGTGGCATGGAAGTCCTTAGCTTTGGGCCGGGCCCGGCGCTTGGCTAAAAGCGGCGAATTCTACCAGGATTCGCCGACCCTTTTCCGGGCGGTTTCCGCGCCCTGAAAGCGCTCAGCAGCAGCGGCTGACGCCGCTCCACTTGCGCTGCTCGCGCTCCTCGTAGAACGTCCGCCGGTCCAGGGGCGGCCCTTCGTGGGCGCGCGCCTGGTGTGTCAGGTACCGCTCGTAGGCATCATCGCCCGAGACCGCGCGCAGCCAGGCGATGACGGCGGCCACGGCCTTCGCAAGCGCCCGCAGGATGGGCCGCGACAGCATCAGGTGCTGCCCTCCTGCGGCAGGCGGGCCGGGAGCGCGAAAGGCTGCAGGCGCGCCGCCTG
The DNA here is from genome assembly GCA_035652555.1 of Steroidobacteraceae bacterium. Classification (GTDB taxonomy): domain Bacteria; phylum Pseudomonadota; class Gammaproteobacteria; order Steroidobacterales; family Steroidobacteraceae; genus 13-2-20CM-66-19. The sequence goes on from DASRDO010000044.1 coordinate 43,993, forward strand.
ATAAGGCGCTTCGGAAGTTGCCGCCACCGGCAGGCCGCGCAGCTTGCGCAGGCACACCCGCCCCATGTCGAGAATGACGAGCCAGAGAACGGCCGTGAAGAGCCCGGTGAGCCAGGCATCGAGGCGTTGATTGAAGATGAGCTGCGGCGCCGTCGCTGCGGCCTGTGCCGGCAGTGTCCCGGCCGCGAGGTGGGCCGAGAGCTCATGAGCGGCGGCGAGCAGTCCGATTCGCGGGTCGGTGCTCACGATCTTCTGCCACGCGGCAACCGTGGTCACGATCGCCAGCCAGCCGAGCGGCACCAGGGTGACGGCCGCATAGCGCGCCTTACCCGACTTCACGAGGATCCCGGTTGCGACCGAGAGCGCGATCGCCGCGAGCATCTGGTTGGCGATGCCGAAGAGCGGCCAGAGGATGTTGACTCCGCCGTTGGGATCGATCACCCCGACGTAGAGGAAGTAGCCCCAGCCGGCGACGATGAGGGTGCTCGAGAAGAGAACGGACGGGTACCAGGAGGTGCGCCCCAACGGCGCATAGACATGCCCGAGCAGGTCCTGGAGCATGAACCGCCCGACGCGCGTGCCGGCATCGAGCGTGCTCAGGATGAACACCGCCTCGAACATGATGGCAAAGTGGTACCACACGCTGAGCAATCCCCGCCCGAAGGTGTTGCCGAAGATGCTGGCCATCCCGACGGCGAGCGATGGCGCACCGCCCGTGCGCGCAAAGAGTGTGCTCTCGCCCATCTCATGCGCGAGGGTCTGCATCTGCTCGACCGTGACCGGAAATCCCCAGCCCGAGATCGTGTGTACGGCCGCGGCCGGCGCAGCACCCACGATGCCCGCACCGGTGTTGATGGCGAAGAACACCCCGGGATCGAGCAGCGTCGCGGCGATCATCGCCATGATGGCGACGAAGGACTCGAGCATCATGCTGCCGTAGCCGATGAGCCGCACGTCCGCCTCGCTCGCGATGAGCTTCGGCGTCGTGCCGCTCGCCACCAACGCGTGGAAGCCGGAAACCGCGCCGCAGGCGATGGTGATGAAGACGAACGGGAATATCTTGCCGCCGAAGATCGGCCCATGGCCGTCGACGAAGGAAGTCAGTGCGGGCATCCGGATCTGCGGGTGCAGCAGCACGATGGCGACGGCAAGGAGCGCCACGGTGCCGAGCTTGAGAAACGTCGAGAGGTAGTCGCGGGGCGCGAGGAGCAACCATACCGGCAGGATGGCCGCGATCCAACCGTAGCCGATCACGAAGCCCGCGAGCGGCAGGCTCGACCAGTCGAACAGGCCCCGCAGCAGCGCATGGCCGTCGACCCAACCTCCACCCAACACCGCGAGCAGCATGAGGGCAACGCCGATCAGCGAGGCTTCGAGGATCCGTCCCGGACGCAGGCGCCGCAGATGCAGTCCGACGAGGATCGCGACCGGTATGGTGGCGAAGATGGTCGCCGTGGACCAGGGGCTGTGTTTCATCGCGTTGACGACCACGAGGCCCAGCACCGCGATGAGCAGGATCATGATGAGGAGCGTGCCGATGAGCGCCGCAAAGCCCCCGAGTGGACCCAGCTCATCGCGCGCCATCTGACCGAGGCTGCGGCCGTCGCGACGGGTGGAGAGCAACAGGATGGTCATGTCCTGTACGCAGCCGCCCAATACGGCACCGACGAGTATCCAGAGCGTCCCGGGCAGGTAGCCGAACTGGGCCGCGAGCGTCGGCCCGACGAGGGGACCCGGGCCTGCAATGGCTGCGAAATGATGGCCAAACGCTATCCATCGATGGGTAGGTACGAAGTCGCGCCCGTTGTCATGCCGTTCCGCTGGCGTGGCCCGCGTTGGGTCGACGGCGAGCACACGTGCGGCAACCCACGCGGCGTAGAACCGATAACCGAGCGCATAGATGCACACAGCGGCCGTGACGATCCAGAGCGCATTGATTGGCTCGTGGCGGTGAAGAGCAATTCCGCCCAGGGCGACCGCGCCGGCCGCGGCCAGGAGTACACCGGCGATCTTGTTCATCAGCGTGCTTCCCCTCTCCCGGGCCCTTTAAGCCGGGAAGGCAGCTATAGCTCGCAACGACCCGGGCTGCAATAGGCTCAGCCGAGCAGCGCCTTCACGGCTCGCTGGTAGCGCGCGACGATGGCGTCACGCTGGCGATGACGTCCTGCGCTCACGACCTTCTCTCCTGCACGCCAGACGCAATCGACGACAGCCCGTCCGCCAGCAAATATCCAGCTGTCGAGAATCTCGTCCTCGCGGCGTTCGATGAGCGCGGGGTGCTGCGCATCGAGACTCACCAGATCGAGCGAGGCGCCTGAGACGAGGCCGACCGGCTCATGCAGGCCTTCTCCACGAAGCGCCTGGGTGCCGCCTGCGAGCGCGGCATCGAAGAGGCTCCTCCCGGTCGAATGGCCCGAATCGCCCGCGAGCACGTTGCGGGCACGGCGCGTCAGCCGCTGGGAATACTCGAGCACCCGCAGCTCCGCGGCGGCATCGATGAGAACGTTGGAGTCGGTGCCGATCCCGAGCCGGCCGCGCAGGGCCCCGAGCTCCGGCGCCGGAAAGACCCCGTCCCCGAGACTCGCCTCGGTGATGGGACAGAGGCCGACCACGGCACCCGCTGCCGCGATGCGCTGCAGCTCCTCCTGCGTTGCATGGGTGGCATGCACGAGGCACCACTTGTCATCGACCGTAGTCGTTTCGAATAGATGCTCGATCGGACGTCGTCCGCACCAGGCAACACAGTCCTCGACTTCGCGAATCTGCTCGGCGATATGAATGTGGACCGGGCCTCCGGCCGCAAGCGCCACGACCGCGGGCAACTCCTCCGGCGCTACGGCGCGCAGGCTATGGGGTGCGATGCCCACATTGCCGCCCGGGAGCTGCCGGGTGAGCTTGCGGCCGGCGTCGATGATGCGCGCGAAGCGCTCGAGATCCGTCACGAAACGGCACTGGCGCGGGCTCGGCTCGAGTGAGCCGAAGCCGCCATGGGCATAAAAAGTCGGCAACAGCGTGAGGGCGATGCCGGACTCGGCGGCAGCGGCGGCCACACGCCCGCAGAGCTCGCCGGGGTCGGCGAACGGCAGGCCGGATTTGTCCTGATGCAGGTAGTGAAACTCGCCGACGCGCGTAAAACCGGCCTCGAGCATCTCCGCGAATGCCAGCGCCGTGATCGCCTCGAGCTGATCCGGGTCCATCCGCTCGACGAACCGGTACATGAGCTCGCGCCAGGTCCAGAAGCTGTCCGCCGTGGGGCCGCGACGCTCCGTGAGCCCCGCGATGGCACGTTGAAAAGCGTGGCTGTGGAGGTTGGGCAGCCCGGGGATTCCAACGGCGTGCCGCTCATCGCCGTCAGCGGGGTCGACGTCCGCCTCGACGGAAAGGATGTTGCCGTCCTGCCCGGTGATGCGCACGTGCCGGGCCCATCCGCCGGGCAGCAGGGCCGATTCGAGCCAGAGTCTGGATGCCTCCCCGCTCATCCTCGTGGCCGCCCCTACTGCCGCACCGCGCGCTCCATGCGCTGCTCGTTGCGGATGGAGCCGGCGATGTTGATGAGCTGCTCCGCGATGCTCTCCAACACGTCATCGATGGAGAGGACGCCGCTGAGCGCGCCGGACCGGTCCACCACCGGGACACGGCGCACGCCGGCTTCGTGCATGTGATGCAGCACCGCCTCGATCGACTGCCCCTCCTCGATGAGGAGCGGGTCCCGCGTCATCACATCGCCCACCTTGAGCGCGTGGGCGTCCACTTCCTGCGCGAGCACAGCCACCACGATGTCGCGATCCGTGAGGACACCCACCACGCGCTTTCCGGTGTGCTGCGCCTTCTCCGATACGATCAGAAACCCCACGTGCTTCTCGCGCATCAGATGCGCCGCCGCGATGAGGTCATCGGTCGGTGTGACGGTCACCACTCCGCGTTTGCAGACACTGCCGGCGTTCATGGGAAGCCTCCCAGCTGCGCAACCGGCCGGTATTGTAATCGATCAAAACTCGAGGCCCACGCGGATCGGGACGAAGTCCGTCGGCTGCGGCGTCTGCATGCGGGTGAAGCGCGCCTCGACGAAGAAGGTCGATCCGTTGCCGAGCGCGAAGTCGAGCCCAAGCCCGGCATTCCAGGCGAACCGGGTGGTGTTGTCGCTCGCGACCACGACATCCCCCGGCACGAACCCGGACTCGCAGAACCCGAAGAAGGGATCACAGACGAATCCGTCGAACGCGACGGTCTGCGTGAGCGCTATGCGCCGGTGCGCAACGCCGGCACCCGCCATTGCGAAGGCGGTAACGTAGGGGCTCAGCGGTATCCGATACTCGCCATCGACTGCGAGGTCGACGATCTCGCCGAAGCCATCGTCGATCTCCGTCTGGTCGAACGCCTCATTGACCCCGATCAGCTGGCGCGTGGCCTGGAAGCGGCTGTAATTGATGTCCGCCCGCAGCGCAAACGGCGAGCTGAAGTCCGGCTGCCAGGAGAAGCCGCCGCCGATCGTCCAGCCACCCTGCAGAAAGTCGCTGATCTGGCCGGTCGTCGCAGCGTAGCCCGTGTCCAGATGCCAGTGCACGTGGGTCTGCGGCTCGTAATAGCGCTCCGTGTAGTTCTGTGCCGGCGCTTCGGCCCAAGCCCCGAGCAGGAGCAGCGCTGCAAGGGGGTAGAGAGATCGACTCGATCCTGACAATTTTCTCATGTCAACTCCTCGGATTCCTGGGAGACCATGCGACCGGCGCAGGGTTCACACCGCGCGGCGAAGCCTGCGCCGCACCGCGAGCGCTATGTCCTGCATCTCGCGGATGCGAAGTGCGGTCGCGCAGATGAAGAACGCGCCAGCTCCGGCCACGATGACAGCGGTGAGCGAGCCCACTTTCGGCCAGAATCGCTCGAGCCGCCAGCCGGCGAGGAGGAAGTGGTCGCCCGCCCAGCAGATGCCGGCGAGCACTGCCGAGGCCACCGACAGCCGTAGAAGGAGCGAGAGCATGGCGCGCGACTCGAGCCTTCCCAGGTGCCGGTGCATCAGCGCATAGAGCACGAGGAAGTTGGTCGTCGCGATGCAAGCGGTCGAGAGCGCGAGCCCCTGGTGCCCCCACCCCAGCCGCACGGTGAAGATCCAGTTGAGGAGGAAGTTGAGCCCAACGGCGCCGAAGCTCACGAACATGGGAGTCTTGCGCCGGTCGATCGCATAAAAGGCGTTGACCAGGACCTTGAGCGCCGCGTACCCGCACAAGCCTATGGCGTAGAAGCGCAGCGCCATGGCGGCCTCGAACGCATCGTGCGCCTTGAAGCGTCCGTGTTGAAAAAGAACCGACATGATCGGCTCGGCGAGAATGATGAGCCCGATGCTCGCCGGAATGGTCAGGAGAAAGGCGAGCCGCATGCCGCGCGCGAGCTCGGACCTGAATCCCATGATGTTGCCGCCCGCCGCCAGGCGCGCGAGCAAGGGGAGCGACACGGTGCCGAGCGCGACGCCGAAGATCCCGAGCGGAAGCTGCATCAGGCGAAAGGAGTACTGCAGCCAGGAGACCGGTCCGTTGCCGAGAGTCGAGGCGAACGCCGAATTGACGAGCACGTTCACCTGGGTGGAGCTGGCCGCGATCACCGACGGGCCCATGAGCTGTAGTACCGCCTTCACCCCCTTGTCGCGCCAGTGGAAGTCCGGCCGGAAGCGATAGCCCAGTCGCCTGAGCGACGGGATCTGCACGCCGAGCTGCATCGCGCCGCCGATCAGGATCCCGATCGCGAGTCCGATCGTGGCGCGCTCGCCGAAGTGCGGATCGAGGGCCCAGCCGATACCGGCGCCGGCGATGATCGAGCCCAGATTGAAGAAGCTCGAGGCCATTGCCGGGATGCCGAAGACATTCTTGGCGTTGAGCATCCCCATCACCAGCGCCGCGAGCGAGACGAGCAGGATGAAGGGGTACATGATCCGGGTGAGCGTCACGGTGAGCGCCGCCTTGGCCGGGTCGAACCCGTACCCGAGCACCGCAACGATCCAGGGCGCGCAGAGGATGCCGATCAGCACGAGAAAGCCGACCGTGATGGCGGCGGCGGTCGCTATCTTGTTTGCCAGCGCCCAGGCGGCGCGGTCGCCTTCGACTGCCGTCGTCTTGCTGAAGATGGTGATGAAGGCGGTCGACAGCGCCCCTTCGGCGAACAGGTCGCGCAGCAGGTTCGGGATGCGAAACGCGACGATGATGGCGTCCATGAGCGCCCCGCTGCCGAAGAGCGACCCGAACACCTGATCCCGGATCAGGCCGAGCACCCGGCTGCACAGCACCGCCAGGGCGACGACGCTCGCGGCCCGGGTATTCAGCTTCTCGTGACGTGGGGCCGCAGGTGGCGCGCTCGGCGCCGCGGCGGGGATGTCCGTTTGTGGCATGCGGGCGCCACGGTACCATATGGAACTTCGATGAGCGTTGAGCCCTATATCGCCGGCGACTGGGGCACTTCCCGGCTGCGCCTCTCCCTCTGCCTCGACGAGCGCGTCCTCGAGACGCGCGAGGGGCCTGGTATTGGCATGCTGTCCGGGCCGGCGGCAGAGACGCTGCGGCCGCTGATCGCCGGCTGGCGGAAGGCTCATGGTCCACTACCCCTCCTGCTCTGCGGGATGGCAGGCTCCCGTAACGGCTGGAAGGAGACCCCGTACCTGCCCTGCCCCGCGGATCTGCGCACCCTGGGCCAGGCGGCCATGCGGTTCGAGGCGGATGGAGCGCCGGTGGCCATCGCCGCGGGGCTCTCCTGCGTGAGCCGTCTCGGCTCCCCGGATGTGATGCGGGGCGAGGAGACTCAGATTGCAGGCGCGCTCGTGCTGCACTCCGAGCTCGGCACCGGCCGCCATCTTCTCTGCCTCCCGGGCACCCACACCAAATGGGCATGGCTCGAAGAGGGGTGCGTACGCGATTTTCTGACGGCACTCACCGGTGAGCTCTTCGCGCTCCTGCGTGACGGCAGCACGCTGACCCGCACTATGCGGACCGGCATTCCAGCTGAGACCCCGGACCTGCGTGGCGAGCTGGATGACTACAGGAAAGGCTTCGATCGCGGCCTCGAAGCCGCTGCCTCCCTCGGAGCCGCGAGCCTCCTGCATGCGCTCTTCGCCGTGCGCAGCCGGCAGCTGCTGGAAGAGCGCTCACCAGCGTGGGCACTCTCTTATCTTTCGGGCCTCGTGATTGGAGCGGACGTGCGCGGCGCTGCTCCCCTATTTTCCTCTCCGAGGGTGGTGGTACTCATCGGCGATGCCATGCTCAATGAACGCTACGCGCAGGCGCTGCGCCACCAGGGCACCGCCGCTCTCTGTCTCGATGGCGAGCAATGCGCGCTCGCGGGGCTGCGCACGCTATGGCGCCCGTGATTCCTTCGCACCAGCGCTGGCCGGAGGGCATCCTGCCGCTCGTCGCGATCCTTCGCGGCATCCGGCCGGAGGAGGTGCTCGATGTAGGAGTGGCGCTTCAGGAGGCGGGCATCGGTGCGATCGAAGTGCCGCTCAACTCGCCCTCGCCGCTCGAGAGCCTCTCGCGACTCACCGCAAACCTGGGGGATCGCTGCCTCTGCGGCGCCGGAACCGTCCTGAGCCCTGCCGATGTCGATGCGGTGCAGGCCGCGGGCGGCGGGCTGATCGTAACACCCAACACCGTGCCCGCCGTCATCGAGCGGGCCGTCGCGCTCGGGTTGACCGTGATGCCCGGATTCGCGACGGCCACCGAGGCATTCGCCGCGATCGGCGCGGGCGCCGGCATGCTCAAGCTCTTTCCGGCGGCAACCTACGGGCCGGCGCACCTCAAGGCACTGCGCGATGTCTTGCCGCCTGCCGTCGCCGTGTTTGCCGTCGGGGGTGTGGGTGCCACCACCCTCGCGCCGTGGCGTCAGGCAGGCTGCGCTGGAGTCGGTGTCGGGGGCGATCTCTACCGCCCCGGCCACTCCGCGGGCGAAGTGCACCGGCGTGCACTCGCCCTCGTGGCAGCCTGGCGCGCGAATCAGTGACTGGCGGTCTGCGCGTGAAAGCCAGAGGCCCACACCCAGGACGGCCGCAGCCGCGCTACCTCCACAGCGACCGGATCTGACAGCTTCCAGGGACGGGGCAGCGCGTATTTGCGCGCAATTCTTACAAACGCCTGCGCCGCGGGATCATCCGCGGGCGTCTTCTCGTCCGTCATCGTCCACCGGCGCACCCAGTTTGCCTGTACGGCTAGATGCGCGCGGAGCAACTCCACGTACGAGGCCGCACCCTGCGCAGCGGCAAGTGCCTGGCGCGCGGCCTGATCGGCCTCGCGGGCCAGCTCCTCGATGCAGCCGTCGGTCAGCAGGATGCCGATCTTGAGCGATTCGAGCTCCTCCCGCAGCCAGCGTGTCGCGCTGCCCTGCGCGAGCAGGAACGCCCTGATCCCCGAGTCGAGCCATGTCATAGTCTGTCTCCCGTTGCATCGGCACATCACCTCGGCCTATCGTGGCCGCAGGCGTAACGGGCCACAATGCACACCCTGTGCCAGCCAGCGATAAGCTCTGGCTTCAGCTGTGGCTGCAATCCAACAACGTTGAAGTCAGGCTTCCCGCCGGTGCAGGAGCGACAGGAAGAAGAGGCCTCCTGCCGTCATGACGATGAAAGGGCCGCTCGGACGGCCGGCAACCGATGCGACATAAGTCCCTGCCGCTGTAGAAACCACCGCGGTGGTGGCAGAAAGCACCAACATCGCCGCGAGACTGCGCGCGAAGCGCCGCGCGATCGCCGCCGGGATGATGATGAGGGAGCCCATCAGCAGCACACCGAGGAATCGCAGTCCGATCCCGATGGTGAGCGCGAACGCGAGCAGGAAATAAAGATCGAGCCGGGCCACATCGACCGCGGAGGTCATTGCGATCTCCGGTGAGATCAGGCGCACGACGAGCGCGTTGCGTTGGCGCAGCACGAAGGCGATCACGACGAGGGAGCCCACGACGCCGAGTACCGCCTCGCGCAGCGTCAGGGTGCCGGGTGTTCCGAGCAGCGCGTCGATGAGCTCATCGCCCGAGGTGATGATGCTGCCGACCGCGAGCGCCACGGCGAAAGTGACTCCGATCACCACCTCGGTCGCGATGCGCGCGCGCCGTTCCACCGCCCAGATGAGTACCGCACCGAGCAGGAGCAGCGCGAGCGCGCCCCAGAGCGGACTGATGCGCAGCATGAGCGCGATGCCGATGCCCGGCAGAGCGATGTGCGAGATGGGGTCGGCTGCGAGCACCATGCGCCGCATGACGGCGAAGCTGCCGATGAGCCCGGCCGCCACGGCCATGAGGGCCGAGAGCGCCACGGAGCCGAGCTCAGGAGTGATGGTGGACATGAAATCCCACCGGCTGGCCGTAAACCTCGTAAAGCGTCTCGGGGGTCAGAGCCGCGCGCGGCGGCCCGAAACAGGTGCCGTGCCGTCCGAGGCAGAGCACATAGTCCGCGTACTGATAAACGACGCTGAGATCGTGTGAGACGAGGAGGACCGTCATCGCACTGCTGTCCTGCAGTCCGTGTATCACCTCATTGAGGTGGGCCTGCCCCGGAGCATCGATGCCCGCCGCCGGCTCATCGAGCAGCAGCACATTGGGGCGGCCGAGGAGCGCGAAGGCAATGAGCAGGCGCTGGAATTGGCCACCCGACATGTTGCCGATCGAGGTCGCGAGCACTTCCTCGGGGAGCCCGACCGCACGCAGCGCCTCGCTCTGCGTGGCGCCCGAGCTGCCGGCGAGTGCCGCCTTGGCGCGCAGGAAATCCCGGCCGTTGAGCGGCAGATCGCGCTCGATGTCGAGCTTCTGGGGGACATAGCCGAGGACCGTATCGGCGGCCCAGGTGATTCTGCCGGCATGGGGCAGCGCCCCGATGAGCGTTCGCAGCAGCACCGTCTTGCCTGCGCCATTCGGACCGATGATGGCCAGGCAACTCGCCTTGGGCAGGTTGAACGAGACATCCCGCACGACGTCCGCACGCCCGAGGCGCACCGCCAGATCTTCGACCTCCAACGCGTTGCGAGGCTCCTTCATCGATCGACCCGCCCTACCCTTTCGAGCCGCTGCTGCTGCGGCGAGGTCTAGTGTACGGGAGTCGTCAAAGGTCGCCACCCAGGCGCACGACATAACGGCCACGGGCTGCACCTGCGAGCAGCTCCTCGCATGCCTGTGGCACTTCCTCCAGGCCAATGACCGCGCGCACGATGAGCCGCTCGATCCCGCTCGGCTTCCACTCGCCGGCGAGCTTCTCCCACAGGGCGAGCTTCCAGGGTCTCGGTACCTCGACGGAGTGTATGCCGAGGAGGCTCACGCCCCGCAGGATGAGCGGCATGACCGTGATGTTGAGCGCAGGGGACTGCGCGAGGCCGACGCAGGCAATGTTTCCCCAGGGCTTCACCGTGCGCATGAGATAGCCGAGCGTCTCGCCGCCCAGATTGTCCACCGCGCCGCCCCAGACTGCGGTCTCGAGCGGCTTGCCCGTGCTCGTGAGCGAGGCGCGCGAGACCACCTGGTCGGCACCGAGCTCACGCAGATAGCCGGCGGCATCAGGCTTGCCGGTGATGGCGGCGGTGGCAAAGCCCGCGCGCTTGAGAAGGCCCACGGCGATACCGCCGACTCCGCCGGTCGCCCCCGTGACCGCGATGGGACCCTGCTCCGGGAGCTGGTGATTCTCGAGGAGGCGGCGCAACGCCAGCGCCGCGGTGAAGCCGGCCGTGCCGAGGGCCATCGCCTCGAAGAGGCTCAGCCCGGCGGGCAGTGGCACGAGTGCTGCGGCCGGGACCCGCGCGTACTCGGCGAGTCCGCCGTCCAGAGACTCGCCCAGATTGGCGCCCGTCGCAAGCACGCGATCCCCGGGCCGAAAGGCCTGGTCGGAGCTCGCCTCGACGACACCCGAGAGGTCGATGCCGGCCGTGCGCGGATAGCCGCGGGCGATCGAGCCTCTGCCCGTTACGGCGAGTGCATCTTTGTAGTTGATGCACGAGTAAGCTACCCGGACGACGACCTCGCCCGGGGTGAGCTCATCGAGTGTGACGGACTCGAGATGGGCGAAGCGTCCGGTGGGGCCCAGCACGACGCGTAGTGCCTTGAAGCGGGACATGGAAACGCCTTGCGACTGCGAATGGACGCATCGCAGACTAAACTGCGCCGCAACGCCAGGCAAAGAAACGCGCCGTCGGACGACCCCTTTGGACACCCTGACCCTTACTGCCCTGGCGGATATCGGCGAAGTCGAGCCCGGCGACGATCTTGCCGCCATCCTCGGCGAGGCGCTGCGTCGGCTACGAGCCCGGCCGCGCGAGCACGACATTTTGGTCATCGCCCAGAAGGTGGTGTCGAAAGCCGAGGGCCGCTACGCGAGCCTCGACAGCGTGACGGTCTCAGCGCGCGCCGCCGAGCTCGCAGCGCTGACCCGGAAGGATCCGCGTGTGGTCGAGCTGGTCCTTGCGGAATCGGTGGAAGTCCTGCGCGCCAGGGCCGACGTCCTCATCGTGAGACACAAGCTCGGCTATGTCATGGCGAATGCCGGGATCGACCGATCCAACATAGGGGGGAGCGACCGCGTGCTGCTGCTGCCGCGCGACCCTGACGGCTCGTGCGAGGCGCTGCGCAGCTCCATCATGGAGCGTTACGGATTTCGCGTGGGCGTGATCATCTGCGACAGTTTCGGCAGGCCATGGCGCCGGGGTGTAACCAACGTTGCGCTGGGCGCAGCCGGTCTGCCCGCGTTGATCGACAGACGGGGTGAGCCCGACCGCCACGGACGCAAGCTCGAGGTCACGGAGGTTGCGCTGGCAGATCAGCTCGCCTCAGCGGCCGGCCTCCTGATGGGCGAAGGCGCCGAGGGCCGGCCTGCGGTGTTGATCAGCGGCCTGACGCTCACTGCGCCTCCCGTACCGGCTGCGCGACTGATCCGCCCGCTCCAGGAGGATCTCTTCCGTTGAGCACGCAAGGAGACGGAGCATCTGATGCGTTCGTGCTGGCACTCACGGGCGGAGTCGGAGGCGCGAAGCTCTGTCTCGGCCTGCAGCGGGTGTTGCCTGCCGGAGCCCTGCGCATCATCGTCAACACGGGGGATGACTTCGAGCATCTGGGCCTCACCATCTCTCCTGATGTCGACACCACCCTCTATACGCTCGCCGGACTGGCCAACACGGAGCTCGGCTGGGGACGGCGGGATGAGACCTGGTCGTTCATGCGCGTGCTGGAGAGCCTCGGCGGCCCGGCATGGTTCCGGTTGGGAGATGCCGATCTCGCACTGCACGTCGAGCGTACGCGGCGACTCGCCGCCGGAGAGACCCTGACGGACATCGTTGCAGAGGTTGCGCGCCGCTTCGGTGTCCCTTCCCGAGTTCTACCCATGAGTGATGACCCTGTGCGCACCATGGTGGGCACGGCCGCGGGCGAGCTCGCCTTCCAGGAGTATTTCGTCAGAGAACGCTGCGCGCCCGCCGTCACGCAGCTGCGCTATGCCGGCGCCGACTGCGCACGAATCGCGAGCGCGGCGGCCGACTCGCTCGCAGACCCTCGGCTCACCGCCATCATCATTGCGCCCTCCAACCCCTATCTCAGCATCGATCCGGCGCTCGCCATACCGGGATTGCGCTCGGCGCTTCGCGCCCGCCGCGCTCCGGCGATCGCGGTGACGCCGCTCATCGGCGATGCCGCCGTCAAGGGTCCCACCGCGAAGATCATGCGTGAGCTCGGACTCACGCCCTCCGCGCTCACGGTCTGCGAGCACTACCGTGATCTCATCGACGGCTTCGTGCTCGATGAGCGTGATGCGGCGCTCGCCGGCCGGCTCTCTCTTCCGAGCAAGCTCTGCGATACGCTGATGCACTCGCTCGAGGATCGTGAGCGGGTCGCCCGCTGCGCGCTGGCGCTCGCGCAGGAATTGCGGGCCTGAGCCGAAGGGCGCCGTTTCTATTGCCGCCCGGTGATCGGCTCCCGGCCGCTCGCTCAGACGCCGCGCGAGCCCTGATGGTCAGATACGGCGTTCCGCCTCTTCGCGCATCTGGCGCCAGAGCGCTACTACGTGCTCGTGCGTCGTCCCCTCGACACCGAAGGACACCCTGACCATCCAACGATCCCCGAGTACTGCAGGCGTCAGGAAGGCTTGACCGGACTCATTGATGCGCTTCACCCAGGCGAGTGTATGCACATCGAGTGCCTCACCCGTGAGCCCTGGTGGCGCGTGCCGCACGCACACCGTCTGGAATGGCACGGGCGCCACTCGCTGCCAGTCGGGTGCGGCGTCGACTTTCGCGGCGAGCCAGCGGGCGTGCTCGAGGTCGCGCCGCAGGCGTTGCTGCAGCCCGTGCAAGCCCTGCTCGCGGATGAGCAGCCAGAGCTTCAAGGCACGGAAGCGGCGGCCGAGCGGAATTCCCCAGTCGCGAAAGTTCCTGACCTTGGCGTCCGCGGCGGTGCGCAGATAGCTGGGGTTGGTCGACATCACGCGCACGAGGTGCTGCGGATCGCGCACGTAATACGTGGAGCAGTCGAAGGAAGCCCCCAACCATTTGTGCGGATTCAACACGAGCGAGTCCGCCTGCTCGACTCCCTGCCAGAGTGGCCGGCATTCCGGCAGGATCATGGCGGAACCGGCCATGGCGGCATCGACGTGTAGCCAGAGGTCGTGCGCACGCGCAACGTCCGCGATTGCCTCGAGGGGATCGACGGAGGTGGTCGCTGTGGAACCAACCGTGGCGACCACCGCGCACGGGGCACGTCCCTTTTCTTGATCCGCTGTCACTGCGGCGCGCAGCGCCTCAGCGCTCATACAGTAACGATCGTCGATTGCCACGTTGCGTACGTTCTCGCGGCCGAAGCCAGCGAGGAGTGCCGCCTTTTCCACCGAGCTGTTGGCTTGACTCGAGACGTAGACGACGAGAGGCCGCTCGCTCGCCTGCAGGCCGCCGCGCGCGGCACCGTAGTGAGTGGTGCGCTCGCGCGCGCAGATTAGGGCCACCAGGGTGGCGGTCGATGCCGTGTCCTGGATCACTCCACTCCAGGCGCTCGACAGGCCCAACATCTGCCGCAGCCAGTCGGTGGTCAGCTCCTCGAGCTCGGTGAGTGCCGGGCTCGCCTGCCAGTTCAGTCCGAGCTGTGCCAGCCCCGTGCTCAGGAAGTCGCCCAGCACGGCCGACAGGGAACTGTTGGATGGGAACCAGGCGAAGAAGCGCGGATCCTGCCAGTGCGTACATCCGGGCAGAATGACGCGCGTGAGATCATCGAGCAGACCATCGAGCGACTGCGGCTCCAGAGGCGGCGTCGCAGGTAATGCGGCACGGACGTCCCCCGGCGTCACGCGAGACATCACTGGAAACTCGCCGCGCGCAGCGCGCTCCCGGTAGTCGGCAATCCAGTCGACCACCTCGTGTCCCAGCCGGCGGAACTCCTCGGTATCCATGGCGCGAAGAATCAGGCGCGCATCACGCGAACGCGCAGCTCCGCAAGGTCGGTGCCGCTGGCGGTCATGAGGTCGGAGAGATCCACCGGGCCCACCCCTGCGGGTGTGCCGGTGAAGATGAGGTCTCCAGGCTTGAGCTCCCAGGCCGCCGAGAGATGCACGATGATCTCCGGAATCTTCCAGATGAGGTCGCTTACTTTACCCTGTTGGCGGCGGATGCCGTTGACGTCCAGGGTGATCTCGACCTTCGAGATGTCCTCGATCCACGCCGCCGGGGTGATGCCCCCGACGGGTGCCGAGCGATCGAAGCCTTTGGCGATGCACCACGGGCGGCCGAGCTTCTTCATCTCGCCCTGCAGGTCGCGGCGTGTCATGTCGAGACCCACCGCATAGCCGTAGATGCAGTGCTCCGCATCGGCCGCGGTCAGGTTGCTGCCGCCTTCGCGCATGGCAACCACCAGCTCGACCTCGTGGTGCAGGTCGTGCGTGAGACTGGGGTAACGAAGCACACCGGTCTCGCCCTCGGCAACCGAGAGAACGGCATCGGGCGGCTTCAGGAAAAAGAACGGCGGCTCGCGACCGGTGGCACCCATCTCCTGTGCATGCTCGGCGTAATTGCGCCCGACACAGTACACGCGGTGTACTGGAAACCACCCGGTGGAGCCGACGATCCGCACGGCCGCGTGCGGCGGCGGAGCGAAGACATATCTCATATGCGTACTATAATCCGAATCGTAGCCGTGGCGCTTACTGCCAGGGCCGAATCACCGCACCGGAATCTTGGGCACCCCGGGCGGTCTGATTCCCTCTAGGAGGCACTTTCATGGCGTTACGAATCCCGCGGATACCCCCCTCGCAGATCACACCGCCTGAGGTCTACTTCAATCGCCGCTCGTTCCTCGCCCAGGCGCTCGCCGCGGGGGTGGGTGCCTCGATCGGCGCCGCCCGGGCGGCGGTCCTGCCCGGGCAGGCCGGCGCCGCCCTTTCCTTCGCCCCGAATCCGCGTGAGTCGGTCGATGCGCTGGTGCACGCGAGCGGCCAGGACGAGACGCCGAATACCTGGGAAGAAGTCACGAATTACAACAACTACTATGAGTTCGGCACCGACAAGGGCGATCCGGCGGCACATGCCCATCAGCTTCGCACCCGCCCCTGGAACATCGCCGTCGAGGGAGAGGCGGAGGTCACCGGTAACTTCCATCTCGAGGACTTCCTCAAGCCCTATGCCCTCGAGGAGCGCATCTACCGCTTCCGCTGCGTCGAGGCCTGGTCCATGGTCATTCCCTGGGTGGGCATTCCGCTCGCGAGCATGCTGCAGCGCTTCAAGCCCACCTCGAAGGCCAAATACGTCGCCTTCGAGACGGTCTACCGTCCAACTCAGATGCCCGGGCAGTCCTCCTGGCCCCCCGTCCTGCCGTGGCCCTATCGTGAGGGACTGCGCATCGATGAGGCCATGAACCCCTTGACGCTCATGGTGGTGGGTCTCTTTGGCCGCGAGCTGCCCAATCAGGACGGTGCGCCGTTACGGCTCATCGTGCCCTGGAAGTACGGGTTCAAGGGCATCAAGTCGATCGTGAAGATCCGCTTCACGGAGACTCAGCCGCCCAACACATGGAATCAGGCTACGCCCAATGAGTACGGCTTCTACGCCAACGTCAACCCCGACGTGCCGCACCCGCGTTGGAGCCAGGCCAGCGAGCGCCGGATCGGCGCTCCGCTGTTGCACCAGCGCCAGCCCACCCTCATGTTCAACGGGTATGCCGAGGAGGTAGCGGACATGTACCGCGGCATGGACCTGCACCGATACTACTGAAATGACCGAGCCGGCCGGGCCAGCCTCGCGCGGATCGGGGTCGTCGGCCCGCCCGCCGCCGGCTGCTGCACCGCCGCGGCCTTTCCTCGGCCTCAATGTCGAGCGGCGCTATCGCCTCCTCTACAAGCCCGCAGTCTTCGTCGCGAGCCTCGCGCCCTTTGCCTGGCTCGCGTCGAGCCTCTTCGGACTTCTCGGCTTCAGCGCCGGCGTCGATCCGGTGAAATTTCTCGAGCTCGAGTGCGGCCAGACGGCGCTCAACTTCATCTTCATCACGCTCCTCGTCACACCGGTGCGGCGCCTCGCCGGGCTGCCGCATCTGCTGCGCCTGCGCCGCATGCTCGGGCTCTTCGCATTCTTCTACGTCGCCCTGCATTTCAGCATCTACGTCGTGCTCGATCTCGAGTTCGACTGGCATACGCTCGGCGCCGACATCGCCAAGCGCCCCTACATCACAGTGGGCTTCACGGCGTTCCTCATGTTGATTCCGCTGGCGGTGACCTCGACCAACCGGATGATGCGTCGCCTCGGCCGCCGCTGGACGAAGCTGCATCGGCTGGTGTACGTCATCGCCGCGTTTGGTGTCTGGCACTTCTATTGGCAGGAGAAGAAAGACGTGCGCGAGCCCATCATTTACGCGGCGGTGCTCGCGCTCCTCCTCGGGTACCGGGCGGTGCATGCCTGGCGGCAGAGGCCGCCCGCCCTGCGACGCGCCGAAGACACCGGGACCTGACGGGCCCCCGGTCACGCCGAACCGCCGCCGCTCGAGCTGCTTCCCTGCCGCCTGCGCTCGAACGGTGCGCTCGCGCTTCGCACTGCGGCGTTGCAGGTGCCGGCGCAGGTGGCTCTGCCTGCAGCTCGACCCGCACCGGCATGCCACCGGCCCACCGGCCGCAGGCTCAGTTCCTGCTGCTCGGCCGTGCACAGTCGAAGCCGGAGCAACATCCATGGCACGCTACGGGAAGAAGGCCCAGAGCAAGGTCAAACGCGCGATGCACGAGCGCAAGAGCGGGACGCTGCGCAGCGGGCGCTCGGGGCGCAAGGTGAAGAGCCGCAAGCAGGCGATCGCCATAGGCCTCTCCGAGGCGCGCCGCTCGGGCGCGAAGGTCCCGCCGAAAAAGAGCAGCCGCAAGAAGAAGTAACCCCAACTCAACTCGGCGGTGGCCAGGCCCGGCCGGCGGCCGGGCGCGAGACTTGCTTGCCTGACAGCGACATCCTTGGGAGAGACCCATGACTCGGCTGATACGCAACCTCGGAGGAGACGGCGGCCCCGGCAGGCAGAAGGGCACGATGGGTTATGTGTTGGCATGGCTCCTGGGGGTTCCGCTTCCCATCCTGATCATTGTCGCGCTGCTGCGCGGCTGCTCCTGATCGGACTGTCGCGAGGGCGAGATCATGGCAACGACTAGCGCGGATCAGCGTGTGCATGCAGTGGTCCGTGAGCATCCGGTCATGCGCTGGAGCGCAATATTCGCAGGTTGGTTCGTGGCCACGGGCACGGCGTTGCTGTTGTACGCGTTCGGCCTGGCAATCGGCTTCTCCGCGCTCGACCCCCGCAATGCAGCCGCCGTGGCGCACGGCGTCTCGGCCGGCGCGATGGTGTGGATGATCCTCACCTGGGCCGCCGCGTTGTGGACCGGCGCGATGTTCGCAAGCTGGTTCGACGGCCGCAACGACACCGAAATGGGTGTGGTACGCGGACTCACGGTATGGGGCCTGTCCATGACAGCGACCGCCCTGGCCTTGGGGAGCGGACTCACCCATGCGGCATTCGTTACCACCACCAACGGTGGTGCTCCGGATCTCGATCCGGTACGAGCGAGTCACTACCTGGCCGGCCTGATGTGGGCAGCATTCGCGAGCGCTGTGGTATCAATGGTGATGGCCGCCCTCGGCGGATGGATGGGTGCACACCACATCCATCGCGTCTACCACCTGAGACAGTATTCGGAGCACGGCCGGCTGGCGTAGGTCAGACCCCCGTCTAACGGACGTCGGCCTCGAACGCTGGGCGGCGGCAAGCGACAGCCGCCGAAGGCACACACGTGAAGAAGTCCCAATGGGACGATCGCGCCGTCATCTGGCGCCGGGTGCTCGATGAGAGGAGTTTCGAGCTGGCAACGGTCGCTCGCGTGGGTGAGTCGTACCGCCTTCGAGGCATGGCGCTCATCTCGGAGGAGAACACTCCTTCCCGGGTCGATTACCTCATCGAGTGCAGCGCGGATTGGCAGACGCGCACCGTCGAGGTGCGGCAGGTCCTGGGCGCGAAGGTTACCGTCCTCAGGTTGGCGGCCGACCGCGGAACATGGCTTCGCAACGGCGCCCGTGCGCCCGAGCTGGACGGCTGTACCGACATCGATCTGGGAATCTCACCTTCGACCAACGCGCTGCCCGTGAATCGGCTGCGCATTCCCGTGGGCGAGTCCCGGGAGATCCGCGCGGCGTGGATGCAATTCCCGCAGTGCACCGTGGAGGCGGCACAGCAGTCCTACGAGCGCCTCGCGCCCACACGCTACCGCTACCGCAGTGTGGCGAGCGGATTTACCGCGGTGATCGAGGTCGATGACGCCGGCCTGCCGATCGACTACTCGGGGATCTGGCGGCGTGTGGCGGCCAACGAGGGGGCGGACGCCGCCCGTGCATTCGAACGCGATGACTCGAGTATCACGTAGCCCGGCGAGCACAGGCTGCAAGACTTCGGGCGTCACCCATTTGCGCCTCGCCGCCTCCGTCAGGCGAATGGCAGAATAGGGCATGGCCCGAGACCGCTGCCGCCGGAGTGGAGGCGTAATCACGCTCATCGTCACCGCGCTCGCACTCAACTGCGTGGTATCACGGGCCGTCGCTGCGGCTGCACCCCAGCTTCCCCGTGGCACACCCGACCAGGTCGTGCTGACGCACTACTCGCCTCTTTTCAGCAACGCGGAGATCGTCCGCCGGCTCTTGAGTCCTCTCGCCCGCAAGGAGGTCCATGACTCCCTCACCCGCGAGCTTGCAACTCTGACGCCCTACTCGATCGATCTCTCGAAAGAGAATTTCCTCGTCTACGTTCCGTCGCGGGCGCCGCCTTCGCCGCGCGGGTTCGCCCTGCTCGTGTGGGTTCCACCCTGGAATGAGGCCCGTCTGCCATTCGGTTGGGCCTCGCAGCTCGACCACTATGGAGTCATCTTCGTGGCCCCGGCTCAAGCCGGTAACACGGCCAACGTGCTGAGCCGGCGCGTGCCGCTCGCCCTCAGCGCAGAAGAGAACCTCGTTCGCGAATATCCCATCGATCGCGAGCGCATCTTCGTCGGCGGATTCTCGGGCGGATCGCGCGTGGCGCTGCGCATCGCGCTCGGCTATCCGGATGTGTTCCATGGAGCCCTTCTCCACGCCGGCTCCAACCCGCTCGGCGAGGGCTTCCCGTTGCCGCCCCGGGACCTCTTCCAGCGATTTCAGGGCTCGAGCCATCTCGTGTACTTCACGGGAGCAACCGACACTTACCATCTCAGCAATGACGCGAGCAGCTCCGCGTCGATGCAGCAATGGTGCGTTTTCAACGTGGAGACGCACGAGGTACCCGATGAGGGGCACGAACAGATGAGCGCCACGGTATTCGGGCGGGCACTCGATCGATTGTTGAGCCCTGTCTCCCCCGACCCTGCGCGCCTGAGCGCCTGCCGCTCGCGGATAGCGGCGGAGCTCCACGACAAGCTCAGTCAGGCGCAGGTGCTGATATTAAATGGCGGCGGTGCCGCCGCCCGCCAGCTGCTGCTCGATATCGACAAGCAATATGGGGGACTTGCGGCGCCGCGCATTCTGGAGCTCGCGCAAAAATGCGGCTGCGGGCTGGCCAGCAGTGCCGCGGCTGCGCCTGGTGAGCCGGCTGGCGCTGCGCGGGCCGTCCGGGCGCGGTGACCTTGACGCCGACTCAGTGAGGACCCGCCGTCATTGCGGTGATCGGCGGCTTCCTGGGCAGCACCTCGATGGAGGTGATCGGGTGAACTTCCCACGCGGTTGCACGCCAGAGGGTCTTGCCGCCAGGGTTGGTGTTCGCTGCGTTCTCGGCATGCTCCACGTCGAACAGCAGCCACCCGGTTACCCGAATCCACCGGCCGAGCAGCTGCTGCCGCAAGGTCGCCGTACCCCAATCGGTGCCGCTGCCGGCCACCTTTTGCCGCATCTGCGGCGTGACTTCGACTATCACATAGGTGGATTCATTGTTGCCGTTGGGCTTCAACGTGAGCTCGATGTGGGTGTCCTTGTACGCCGCTGTCTTGGTATGACAGTTCACGGACTCAGTGCCCCCTGGCTTCACATCCGCGACGTACCCTTCGATGATCGCGCCCTTGTTGGCGTGCCATCGTGACGTATCATCGCCGGGCGCAATCAATTTAGTCATCGTGACGGCACCGTCCACGTCCGATGCCGAAGGAATAGTCAGCCGTCGTTTCAGCACATTCAAATGCTGCGTCGTCGAATCCTTTGCATCCCCCTGCAGGGGGCACGCGGCCAGAATGGTCGCATCATCCGCCAGCGCGACCCTCGGATGACAGGCGAGCGACAGAATCGCGAGGAGCAGCATCGTTACGATGTTGTATTTCACCGGGAGGTTCCTCGGCTCGTACCGGCATGCGGCGTCGTTGAGCCGGTCGATGACGGACCGGTGTATGTTCGGCACCGGCTCGGACGGCAGGAAGCGGCATCGACCCAGATGCAGCATGATGCGCCTGCGGAAGTTCCTCGAGGGGTCCCGGTACAGTTTGGGAAGGATCTCCGGGATCCACCACCATCCGGTCAGCGATTCGTGTTTCGGCCCCACGGCGTTCGGCGCCGCATACTCCGCAGTGTCGGCGCGCGGAATGACGAGCTCCTTCATCGCAGCATCGACGAGGAGCCCTTCTGCCTCGGCCTCGCGCACCATCCAGGCGAGAGCCACCTTCGAGAGGCCCGCCTCTTGCGGCTCTCTGTAGCCGCCACCGACGTCACAGTGGACGCCTGGAAACCAGACCTGCTTGATCGCTCCCGCCTCGGCGGAGGTCCCCGTCCACATGTTCTGCGGGAAGTAAGCGCGCCGCTCATCGAGGGCCACGGCATGCCTCAGGAATCGCACGCTCGGATTGTTCGCGCTGTACGGCAGATAGGTGGGACTCCACATCCATCCGACGGAGCTCACGGTGTCCCACACACCGACGAAATGGATCTCCACGGGCCTCGAGAAGGTACGCCTGAAGCCATCGACGAAGTCCTTGCGACGCTCGCGCCGGAAAGTATCCCAGGCGAAGGAAATCAGCTCGTCATTGCCGCGGCTGAGGAGCCCGACCTTGTGGACCATCGCAGCCATCGCTCGGGCCGTGTACGCACCGCGGCTGAAACCGAAGATGAATATCCTGTCGCCGGGGGTGTAGTACCGCATGAGAAACCGGTACCCGTCGCAGACATGCTCCTCGAGGAGCCAGGCGATCGCCAGATCGAGCTTGGCGATGAGCCAGCGCTTGGTCTTGCCCCAGACGCCCGCCGGGCCCATCGTCCCGATTCCCGGCTGGTAGTAGCGCAGCTGCGTCGCCTCGTCCTGATCGAGCATCTGATAGAGCTTGACGACGTTGGTGTCGTCCCGGGCGGCATACTTGTCATTGGTGCCGTCGAAGCACAGGACTATATTTCGACCCATTGCCGCCCCGATTCTTGGTCGTTCTTCGTTGTATTCTACCCCCCGACCCTCCGTTTGTCGGAATACCGAAGCCCAACCCACTCCGTAAGCGCCATGCGAACCATCACGATCTTCCTGGTAGCGCTCTGCCTGACCGGCTCTGCCATCGGGCAGCCCTACGCCGATGCGCGGCGGGCGCTCGAGATCACCTACCTGGGTAATGCCGGCTGGCAGATCAGCGACGGCAAGGTCGTCATTCTAATCGACCCGTATCTCTCCGAGTTCAGGAAGAACGCGCCCACAGAGCAGATGACCGGGGACGATCCGCTCGCGCAGCCCGATGCGGCGTCAATTGATGCGCACATCACCAAGGCCGATTACATCCTCATCACGCACGGGCACGATGATCATATGCTCGATGCGCCCTACATCTCGAAGAAGACGGGCGCCGTCATCATTTGCACCGAGAGCGCGGCCAACATCGCACGGGCGTGGGGTGTCGGCGACCGTTTCGATCCTCAGGAAGTCGACCTGCGGAAGATCCCCACACAACCTCTCATCGTGGTCCGGGGCGGCGAAGACTTCCAGTTTCGGGATTTCTCGCTGGAGGTCATTCCGAGCCTGCACACCGCCCTGTTCGACAAGCGCTACAACGACGGCTTCTGGGCCGGCGATACGCCTCCCGGCCTCAAGGCCCCGCTCCACGAGTCCGCCTACGAGGAAGGCGGCACGCTGGTCTATCTCCTGCGGATCGCCGGCCACCGGATCTTCATCATGGGCTCGATGAACTACATCGAGCGCAACGTCACGGGCCTCCGGCCCGACATAGCGATCATCGGAGCCGGCAGCGATCGCAAGCAGATCTACCACTACACGGATCGACTGATGCACGCCTTGGGCAATCCGGCAGTGGTTTTCCCGACTCATTGGGACGACTACGGCACCAAGCCCCGCTCTGCGGCCCTGAAGCAGGTCGAAACCTTCGTCAGCGAAGTGCGCTCTGCCTCGCCGAAGACGAAAGTGATCGTGCCCGAGTACTTCAAAGCGACCGAGCTGCGCTGAGGCGTTGCGCCTGAATGGTCGGTTGGGTGCAGACGGGCAGCGGCCGGTCACGTCCATACACTGAAGCTTCCGTCCCCGCCCGCAAATAAAAAAACCAGCGCGCGCCTGTAACGGGTGCCGCCTCTGCGTCGAACTCCCGAGGCTCACGAAGAATTTCGTGAGCCGTCCCCACTTGCAGCTACGAGATCCCTGTCCAAGGAGCACGTCATGCGCCAGAAACCTGTCTTGCTCGCCGCAACCGTCATCGCCGCCTTGTCCGTGGCGAGCCCGCCCGTCGTGCGGCAACCTGTTGGCTGTCCGTCACGCGAGACGGGAGAGTTGCATTCGTGTCGAACACCGGCAGTGGAACATTGTCGGCCTACGAGGTGAGTGCAAGCGGCGCACTGAGCCTGTCGTCCGCCGTCGCGGCGAAAGTTTCCGGCAGCGGACCGATCGACGCGGCGCTGTCGCCGGACGGTTCATTTCTCTACGTGGACGATTCGGCGCGCGGCCGGATCCTGTCGTTCACCGTGCAAGGTGCGGGCCTGCAAAGCCTCGCCACTGTGAGTGGGCTGCCGGCCACGATCCAAGGCATTGCCGTGGAGTGACGCTCGCGGGCCAAAAAGGGGGCGGCCCTGAACGGCAGGGCCTGCCCCCGCCCGCTCGAGCGCGACCCGCTCCACTGATCTCGCAGGCTCAGCCCCCGAGCTCCCGGCGCAGGATCTTCGCCGCATCCGCCATTGCTTTCATCTTCCCGAAGGCGACCTCGCGCGGCAGATACTTCATGCCGCAGTCGGGTGCGATGATCACATCCTCCGGGCTCACATACTTCAAGGCACGCCGGATTCTCTCCGCCACCGTCTCGGGTGATTCCACGGTCATGTCGGAAAGGTCGATGGCGCCCACCATGATCTGTTTGCCGCGCAGCCGCGCGAGCACCGCGCAATCGAGGTGCGATTGCGCAGTCTCGACCGAGATCTGCCGGCACGAACAACCGGCCAGCTCCGGAAGAAACGAATAGCCCGATGGACGCTGATGAATGATTGCGGCATAGCCGAAGCAGATGTGCACCGCGGTGCGTCCGCTCACACCTTCGAGAGCCCGGTTGAGCGCCTGCAGGCCGAACCGACGTGCCTTCTCCGGCCGGGCCTGCATGTAAGGCTCATCGAGTTGCACGATGTCGGCGCCGGCGGCAAAGAGGTCGCGGATCTCTTCGTTGACCGCGGCGGCATAATCGAGCGCCAGCTCCGCTTCGGTCGGATAGAAGTCGTTCTGGGCCTGCTGGCTCATGGTGAAGGGTCCGGGGACAGTGATCTTCACGGTATGGCGGGTATGGCGCTTGAGGAAGGCGAGGTCGTCGAGCTGAACCGGACGCAGGCGACGGACCTTGCCGACGACGCGCGGCACAGGATTGGGGTGTCCCGATCTGTCGAGAGCCGTCCCGGGATTGTCGAGGTCGACGCCCGAAAGAGCGGTAGCGAAGCGGTTCGAATAACTCTCGCGACGGATCTCGCCGTCGGTCACGATGTCGAGGCCGGCCTCCTCCTGCGCCTTGATCGCCAGCACCGTCGCATCGTCCTGAGCCTGCGCCAGATAGGCTTCCGGTATCCGCCACAGCTCGCGCATACGCACTCGCGGCGGGAAGCGCCCGGCCAGTTTCTCGCGGTCGATCAGCCAATCAGGCTGCGGATAACTTCCTACGAGAGTCGTCGGGAAGAGCATGTCGCATCCCCAGGTTCGGAGTGATTCCGGCGCGCCGTGCGCAAGCAGAATGACACGTGCGCCGGGCAGCTGGCCAGCGGCCAGGTGCCTGAACAGCCAATCGCGGAATGCGTTGACCCTTTCTGGCGCAAGCGCACCCCCCGGCCAGCCCCCGCCCCCCGCGATTTGGATGTGTGGCCCCACCGCGAGCGCGGCGTAGTAGAGTTCGTGCATCGAGTCCACTTTTGCAGCGGGATCCCCCATGGCGTACGACTACCGCAAGTTCTACATCGACGGTCGCTGGGTCGATCCCATCGAGGCGCGGGAATTCACCGTCATCAACCCGGCGACTGAGGCCCCTGCTGGCGTCATTTCCATGGGGTCTGCCAGGGACGTGGACCGAGCCGTGGCCGCAGCGCGCCGCGCATTCGAAGCGTTCGCGCAGACCTCACGGGAAGAGCGGCGCGCGCTGCTCGAGAGGATGCTCGCGGTTTACAAGAAGCGCTTCGCAGACATCGCTGCTGCCATTCGCGACGAGATGGGAGCTCCGATCAGCCTCGCCAAGGGGTCACAGGCCGGCATCGGCACCGGACACATCGCGGCGATGGTCGATCTTCTGAAGACGTTCGAGTTCGAGGAGCGCCGCGGCTCGAGCCGCCTCTCCCTCGAGCCGGTCGGCGTCTGCGCCTTGATCACGCCATGGAACTGGCCGATGAACCAGGTCGCGGCGAAAGTCGTTCCCGCGCTCGCGGCCGGCTGCACCATGGTGCTCAAGCCCTCGGAGTTCTCCCCCTTCAGCGCGGCGATCTGGGCGGAGGTCCTGCACGAGGCTGGAGTCCCGGCCGGCGTGTTCAATCTCATCAATGGCACGGGTCCTGAAGTCGGCGCGGCGCTGGCCGCCCACCCCGACGTCGACATGGTCTCCTTCACCGGCTCGACCCGTGCCGGCACCGAGGTCGCGAAGATCGCGGCCGCTACGGTCAAGCGCGTACATCAGGAGCTCGGCGGCAAGTCCCCCAGTGTCGTGTTGGAGGATGCCGATCTGGAGCGCGCGGTGAAGGCTACCGTACGGCACGTTCTCGAGAACTCCGGTCAGTCGTGCAATGCACCCACGCGGCTGCTCGTGCCCGCCGCCCGCATGGCGGAGGTCGAGGCGTTGGCCAAAAAGACTGCCGAAGCGGCCATCGTCGGCGACCCCACGTCGGAGAAGACTGCGGTGGGCCCTCTGGTATCGAAGCTCCAGTTCGAGCGGGTGCAAGGCTACATTGCCAAAGGCATCAGCGAGGGCGCCAACCTCGTGACCGGCGGCGAGGGGCGCCCGGCGGGGCTCGAGAAAGGCTACTTCGTCCGGCCCACCGTCTTCTCCAATGTCAACAATGACATGGTCATCGCCCGTGAAGAGATCTTTGGACCCGTGCTGGCGATCCTGCCCTATCGCGACGAGGAGGATGCGGTGCGGATCGCCAATGACACTCCTTACGGCCTGCATGCATACGTCTGGTCGGGCGACCTTGCGCGTGCGAATCGCATCGGGCGCCGGATCCGCGCCGGTCGGGTGACGATCAACGGTACGCCGGGGGACATGAGCATTCCTTTCGGCGGCTTCAAGCGATCGGGGAACGGACGCGAGTGGGGTGAGTACGGCTTGCGCGACTTCCTCGAGGTCAAGGCCGTGATCGGCGCCGAGGCGCAGGCATAAACGCCAGAAAGCTCACGACAGCCGCCATGATGGACGCGACACGGGACATGGCGGCTCTTGATCGGCGGCTCGCCTGATGGTCAAGTAGGAGTAACGCCAGAGCGTCCAAAACACAATGAATATGCCAGCAGACAGCAGCGGGGCTCTGGGGGCCGAAGCGGGCTCCGGACCGGGCACCCTCGCCCACGATCAGGTTCCGGAGCTCAGCCGCACCCTGCGTCCGCGGCACGTCACGATGATCAGTCTCGGCGGCATCATTGGCGCCGGACTTTTCGTTGGCAGCAGCGTCGCCATCGCCGCGACCGGGCCGATGGTGATCGTGACTTACGCGCTCACGGGCCTGATGGTCCTGATCGTGATGCGGTGCCTCGGCGAGATGGCGGTATCCCGACCCGACATCCGCTCCTTCACGGAGTTTGCCCGTGCGGGGTTCGGGAACTGGGCAGGCTTCACCGTCGGCTGGCTGTACTGGTATTTCTGGATCATCGTGATCCCCGTGGAGGCCATCGCCGGGGCCGTGATCCTGCAACACTGGTTTCCGGGGATACCGAAGGTCGTGATCGGTACGGTGTTGATGGCGGCGATGACCCTGGTCAACCTCATGTCCACCCGCTCATATGCGGAATTCGAGTTCTGGTTCGCCTCCATCAAGGTCTCCGCCATCCTCGTGTTCATTGCGGTCTGCGCCGCGTTCCTCTTCGGCGCGATGGGACCGCATCAGGGCCCGCTGCAGGTGTGGAACGCGCATGACGGGCTCTTCCCCAGGGGTCCCTTCGCCATCGTCACGGCGGTTACGACCGTCTTCTTCTCGATGATGGGCTCGGAGATCGCGACCATCGCCGCCGTCGAATCACCGGACCCCGCCCGCGCGGTCGCGCGAATGGTGTCGTCGGTCGTTGGTCGAATTCTCATGTTCTACCTGGGCTCCATCGCGCTCATCGTCTGCATCGTGCCGTGGGACGAGGTGATACCGGGTGTATCGCCCTTCGTCGTCGCGCTCGACTCGATCAGGGTGCCTTACGCCGCCCCCATCATGACCGGCATCATTCTGACGGCGGTGCTGTCCTGCCTGAATTCCTCGTTCTACGTCGTTTCCCGCGTCCTCTTTGTGCTTGCGGCGAGAGGCGATGCCCCTCGCGCCCTGGTGCGCCTCAATTCGCGGCGTGTGCCTGCCCGTTCGGTCCTCCTCGGTAGCGTCGCCGGGCTCATCGGCATCCTCGCACACGACCTTGCACCCACTGCGGTGTTCGCGTTTCTGGTGAACGCATCGGGCGCGCTCATCGTCGTGATCTACGGTGTGACGTGTGCTGCCCAGATCAGACTGCGCTATGCGCGCCAGCGCGCAGGTCTGGGCCCGCCGGAGCTTCGGGTATGGTTGTTTCCGTGGGCCAGTTATGCAGCCATCGCGGCCATGGTGCTGGTGCTCGCCGCCATGGCGCTCGACAAGGACCTGGCGAGCCAGTTCTGGGCCAGCGTGGTCTCCATCGCCGTGGCCTTCGCGGCATACCTGCTCTTCGGCCCCCGCGCGACCCGCTGACGTCAGCGGACGGTATCTGACATCGGGCGGGCCGTATCCGACACGGCGCCGGCTCGTGCCGGTAGCGAGCCGGCATCCGGGGTCAGGGAGTGCGATGCCAGCGTGCCGATGTGGCGGCGGCCCTTGAGGGCATACCACCAGAGACCCGCACCGAGAATGATGGCGATGTAGACGAAGGCTCCCCAGGTGTTGTACCAGGGGGTGCCGTAGACGGCCTCGCGCGGCCAGGCGAGGTTGAGCGCCATCCCCCCGCCCCACAGCACCGCCACGATGTTGACGAACATCCCCCATCTGCCCAGGGTGAAGTAGCCGCCGGCCGCCAGATCCGCGGGGGGCCACTCCCCGGCCAGGCGCTTTTTCAGCAGTGGGACGGTCACCAGCAGGTACGCCATGTAGATCATGATCACCGCGATCGAGGTCAGCACGGTGAAGATCTTCGGCTGTCCGATGTTGAGGACCAGGATCAGCTCGGCGATCACCCCGATCACGACGGCAGGGACGATGGGCGCCTGCGTCTGCGAATTCACCCGCGCAAGCTTCTCACCGAATGGCAGCGCATTGTCGCGCGCCATCGCGAAAGTGAGGCGGATGGCGGCCGTGTGCACCGCCAACGAGCACACCGTCACCGCGATGACGATGCAGACCAGGAAGATTCTGCCCAGAGGCCCCCACATCACCTGCTCGACGATGAATTGGAGGCCGCCGCTGCCGCTGCCGATCCTCGGGTCGGTGAGATCGGGTGCCGCCATCACCGCGAACACGAGAATCGCGCCGCCGATGACGAACGAGGCCAGGATGGCCCGCAGAATGGCGCGGGGCGCGGTGCGCCGGGGCTCCAACGTCTCCTCGCCGAGAGAGCTGGCGGTATCGAAGCCGTACATGACGTATCCGGAGGCGAGCGATGCCACCAGGAAGTCGCTCAAATATCCCCAGCTCCGGCCGGCGCCGTAGCCATGGGTGGAAAAGAAGACCTCCGGACCACGCTTGATGTTGAGCGCCAGGAAGAGCGCTATCAGGCAGGCGGCGATCAGCTCGACGAAGACCCCGGCGCTGTTGATCATCGCCATCAGCCGCACGCCGAGCGCGTTGACGATCGTGGTGAAGAGGATCAGGACCGTGCCGAGAATGACGGCGTTGGTCGCAAAATCGTAGGTGCCGCTGCCATCACCGATGATCTGGAAGCCGCTCCACAGTCGCGGCAGGTTGAGTTGCAGCGCGAGCACCACGGCGGACAGGGTGACTATCGAGGCGGTCAGCATCAGCCAGCCCGAAGACCAGCCCACCAGCCGGCTGCCCAGTATCTTCGACCAGTTGTAGACCGACCCGGCGATGGGATATTTGGCGGCCAGCTCCATGAAGCACAGCGCCACGGCCAACTGACCGAGGAGCACCATCGGCCAGGACCAGAGGTACGCCGGCCCTGCGGTACCGAAGCCGAAGTAGAAGAGCTGGAAGGTACCGGTGAGTATCGAGATATAACTGACGCCGGCCGCGAAGCTGCCGAATGACCCGATGCTGCGGGCGAGCGACTGCTTGTAGCCGAAGTGCTCCATGCCGCTGTCGGCCGCCGCGATAGGCTCGTTCTCGACCATCCCGGCGATCCTACCCGCCGCGCGAAGCCTGGACCAGCCTCGAACCGCCGCGAGCGCTGACTCGGGCCGACATGCCCCGCCCTTGATCGCCGGCTCGATTGATGCTGTCATCCCGCACGAATGGCCGCACAGCTCACGCGCTTCGGGTTCCTCACCCTGCGCCACTACTCGATGATCGCCTTCACCAACGCGATCGAGCCGCTGCGCATGGCCAACTACCTCGCCGGGGAAACCATCTACCGCTGGTCGGTGTATTCCCAGGATGGAGCGCCGGAGGAGGCGAGCAACGGCCTCACCGTGGCTCCGACCTCCCGCATCGGGGACTCGCCACCCCTCGACATCCTGTTCGTGTGCGGCGGCATCGATGTGCCGCATGCGGTCGATGAGCGGCTCATCCAGCTCCTGCGCCGCCTCGCCCGCGAGCGCGTGATCCTCGGGGCCCTCTGCACGGGTGCGTACGCGCTTGCCCGAGCGGGTCTCCTCGATGGCTACCGGTGCGCCATCCACTGGGAGAATCTCTGGGGGCTGCGCGAGACGTTCCCCGGGATCGTCTTCACTCCGGACCTGTTCGTGGTCGACCGCGACCGCTGCACCTGCACCGGCGGGATCGCGCCTCTCGACCTGATGCTGCATCTGATCATGCCGCGCATCGGCCGGACACTCGCGGCGGGAATCTCCGAGCAGTTCATCGTGGAGCGCATTCGTGACAGCAAGGATCGCCAGCGCATTCCGATCGCCGCGCGCCTCGGGGGCTGCAACCCGTCGATCACCCAAGCGGCAGCGTTGATGGAAGCGAACGTCGAGGAGCCCCTGCCGCTCGAGGAGCTCGCACGCATGACGGAAGTGTCGCAACGCCAGTTGCAGAGGCTCTTCCAGCGCAGCCTGGGTCTGACCCCGGCACAGTACTACGTCACGCTGCGCCTGCGGCGCGGCCGTGAGCTGCTGCAGCAGACTGCCATGCCGATCACGAGCATCGCCGTGGCCTGCGGCTTTCGCTCGCCGGCCCATTTCAGCAAATCCTACCGCGCGACCTTCGGCCATCCCCCGAGCCAGGAGCGCCGGCCGCCGGCCGACCGCGGGCCGGCTCGCAGCGCCGTGCGCTCGGGACGTCCGGCACCCCCCTCTAAATGATCATTCAATGAGCTCCGACGGAGCGTTTGTTCGGAGCCACTCTTCGTTAATAATGTAAATATCTGTTTTATATAGACTTTAATTACGTCCGGAGCTGATCCTTGCATCCCGCCAACACTTGGCGGAAGATAGCCTCGCGAGTAGCGCCAGTCCGTTGAGTGGCTGTTCAATGCCGCACTCCTTGGGGTCGCAAAAACCATCACCGCCAGAGCGCGCCGTACGGCCGCCACTGCGCGTGGGCATCATTCTGGCCGAGCACTTCACGCTGTCGGCATTCGCGGTCTTCATCGATCACTTGCGGCTCGCCGCAGACGAAGGCGACCGCAGCCGCCCACTGCACGTGCAGTGGGCGATCATGTCGTGCCGGCACGATCCGGTCCGCGCGAGTTGTGGCGTGACGCTGCAGCCCACCAGCAGCCTGCTGCCACCCGCCTCGCTCGACTATGTGGTGGTGGTCGGCGGAATCCTGCACGCCGGACCGCAGATCGACGAGGCGACCGTCCGCTATCTGCGTGAGGTCGGCGCCACCCATACCCCGCTCATCGGGATCTGCACCGGCAGTTTCGTTCTCTGCCGCGCCGGGCTGATGGAGGGTCGCCGCTCCTGCGTCAACTGGTATCACTATCAGGATTTTCGCGAGGCGTTCCCCGCCCAAGACGTGGTTGCCGATCGGCTGTTCGTCGCAGACGGTCCGCGCATCACCTGTGCCGGCGGCGCCGGGAGCGCCGCGCTGGCGACCCATCTCATCGAGCAACACCTCGGCCGGGCGCAGGCGCAGAAAGCGACCCAGGTACTGTTGTTCGACCGGCCGCGCCAGGGAAGCGATGCGCAGCCGCACCCGCCGCTCTCGGAGGGCATCAGCGAGCCGCGCGTGCGCCGGGCGCTGCTCTTGATGGAGCAGAATCTGACACGCCCCATCTCCATCGGCGCGATTTCCGACGAGCTCGGCGTCTCGACGCGCCAGCTCGAGCGCCTCTGCCGCGAGAACGTCGGCATGGGGCCGGCATCGCTCTATCGCCAACTGCGCATGCGCTATGCGAGCTGGCTGATCCAGAACACGGACCGCTCGATGACCGACATCGCCATCGAGACCGGATTTGCCGATTGCGCGCACTTCTCGCGGCAGTTCAAGGATGCTTACGGCATCTCCCCATCCACGCACCGTCTGCAGCCCAATCGCATCCCCAACTCCGACGCCGCACGCTCACGAGTATTCGAGTGATCCACAGCCGCGCGTTTGCGCGCGCGCAACACTTTCTTCCGCGCGATTTCGCGCGGCGCTAAATAACACGATGATGGCGCTTCCGTTCAATCCCTGAGCGATGTCGTCGGCTCTAATGGGAAAATAGCAGGAGGGTGGGCCATGAAGTCGAGTGTTTCCTACGCCGTCGCTGTCGTCCTTGCCGGCGCGGCTTGCCGCGCTTTCGCGGCGGCGCCTGCCGCCGACCCCACTGCCCCATCGACCGATGGATCGGCCGGAGCTGCGCCCGCAGTCACGGCCGACACCACGACCGCGGCGGCCGGCAGTGCGAGCGAGCTCGCCACGATCATCGTCACCGCGCAGCGGCGCACCGAGAACATCCAGGACGTGCCCATCTCGATGCAGGCGCTGACCTCGCAGACGATGCAGCAGCTCAATATCCAGACCTTCGACGATTACGTGAAGTATCTGCCGAACGTCACGGCGGCGAGCAACGGACCGGGACAGAACGAGATCTTCATGCGCGGTGTCAGCGCCGGCTCACAGGCGAGCCAAGGCAGCGGCTCGACGGGTCTCTGGCCGAACGTTGCCGTGTACCTGGACGATCAGTCGGTGCAGCTGCCGAATCGCAACCTCGACATCTATGCCGCGGACCTGGAGCGCATCGAGGTCCTCGAAGGGCCGCAGGGCACGCTGTTCGGCGCCGGCGCCCAGGCCGGCGTCATTCGCTACATCACCAACAAGCCGCTGCTCGACACGACCTCCGGAAGCATAGACGCCGGGTATGGGACGACCGCCCACGGTGAGAACAACTCCGACGTGACGGCGGTTTTGAATCTACCCGTAATCGCCGGCCACATGGCGGTGCGGGGTGTGATCTATGACTCGCGGCGCGGCGGCTATATCGATAACGTTCCGGCGACCTTCGCGCGCGCAAAC
Organism: Steroidobacteraceae bacterium; assembly: GCA_035652555.1. Taxonomy (GTDB): domain Bacteria; phylum Pseudomonadota; class Gammaproteobacteria; order Steroidobacterales; family Steroidobacteraceae; genus 13-2-20CM-66-19. Next base: position 76,644 of record DASRDO010000044.1, read on the forward strand.
ACGGATGTCGGCATTCACTACGCCGGATACGCTGCGGTGAACGGACAGTGTCCGGACGGACAGCCGAACAACGGCTACTGCGTTCCGCCCGGCAGCCCCACGGTCAACAACGCCCAGATCGCGCGCCGGGACATCAATCCGGTCGAATATCAGGGCGCGCGCGTCGAGGCGCTCTACAAATTCAACGACGAGTGGGACTTGCTCCTCACCCAGTCCTACCAGGACCTGAGCTCGCAGGGTGTGTTCTACCAGCAGCCGTACGCTTCCGATGGCTCGCCCCTGTCGCCCCTCGAGGTGACCTTGTTCAACAACGCCTTCGACAAAGATCGATTCGAGAACACTGCCTGGACGGTCCACGGCAAGGTGAGCCGGCTGGATCTCGTCTACACCGGCGGCTATCTCGACCGTAACGTCGAGCAGGTGGGCGACTATACGAACTACGCCCGCGGGTTTTACGCCGATTACTATCAGTGCTATGGGCCCTACTCCGCCGCGAACCCACTGACCTCGACCTGCTTCTCACCGAGTGCCGTCTGGCGCTCGGTGGAACGCAACGTGCACCAGCAGCACGAGCTGCGCCTCAGTACGCCGGATACCTGGCGCCTGCGGGCGATCGCCGGTCTCTACTACGAGAACAACGCGCTCTACGACCAGACCGGCTGGCACTACAAGAGCGTCCCTGCATGCACCGCGAACGGCGATCCGGGTACACCGGGCAACACCGGCTGTCTGTCGAACGTCGGCACCTTTGCCGGGACCAACGTGCAGAATCCAGGCGTGCAGAATGACACCACCTCGTTCTACCAGGACCAGCTGCGCCAGACCCGGCAGCTCGCCGAGTATTTCTCCACCAGCTACGATCTGCTGCCGCAGGTATTGACCCTGACTGCCGGGCTGCGCCATTTCCGCTTCCTCAATTCCGAGGCGGGCAGCGTCCTCTCGAGCTTCGGCTGCTTCGAAGGGGGAACGCCCCCCGGCGGCTGCCAGTCGGGCTCGAGCACCAACCTCAACGCGAAGGGCCTCTCCGATACCGAGGACGGTAACCGGGTGCGTGCCAACCTCACCTGGCACGTGCGGCCGGATCTGATGGTGTATTACACCTTCTCCCAGGGCTTCCGTCCGGGAGGCTTCAATCAGAACGGCGGCGCGTTGCACGGCATCGGCCCGGACGGGGTGGCACAGTACGTGGTTCCGCGATCCTATTCGTCGGACAGCCTGACGAACAACGAGATCGGCTGGAAGACCCAGTTCTTCGATCACCGGCTGCAATGGAACGGTGCGGTGTACTACGACAAGTGGACCAACGTGCAGGTCGAATTCTTCAATCCGGGTGTAGTCGGCAACATCTTCTACGACACCAACGGCCAGGATTTCCTCATCAAGGGCATCGAGACCTCGTTCGTGGCCCGCATCATCGCCGGGCTCACGGTGCAGGGCGCGGCGGACTGGAACAGGAGCAGCCAGACCAATTCCCCCGCCCTGATCGACAACAACCCCGCGGATACCGGCAATTTCGGCAAGCCGATCACACAGGTCTGCGGCACGGGCACTTGCGTCCCCGTCACCAACCCGTTCGGCCCCATAGGCGCCCCGAGCGCCAACTCGCCGCCGATGCAGTTCAGCCTGCGCGCGCGCTATGACTGGGTAGTGGGCGATTACGTCCCCTACGTCCAGGTCGGGGTGAGGCATACCGGCCATTCGTTCTCGCAGGCCGGTGCGAACCCCGAGATCGGCGTGGGTGGCTCCATCACCACATCGAGAGGACGCTTCGAGAATCCAGCCTACTCCACCCTCGATGCGTCCATCGGCGTCTCCAAGGGCGACTGGCGTTTCGACCTGCACGGCGAGAACCTCACCAATTCCAACGCCAGCACGTTCACCAGCACCGACCAGTTCATCATCGAGCAGACGCCGCTGCGGCCGCGGGTGATCGGAGTGTCGTTCGGATACAATTTCCACTAGGTCGGGACGGACTGCAGTGAGCCATGGTGGAGCAGGAAGTTCAGCGCATCCGCGAGATGCTCAAGCTGCGGCAGGTCGCGCCCGCGCTGCGCGCGGCCGAGGCGCTCCTCGTCACGGTTCCGGAGAATCGTGACGTCCTCTATCTGCGCGCAGTGGCTCAGCGCCTTGCGGGCGATATCCCGGCGGCGCTCGACTCGCTCGCGGCACTGGAGCGCCTCCACCCGCGCTTCAGTGGCCTGTACCAGGAGCGAGGGCACTGCTACGTCGCGCTGAGGCAGGCTCCCGAGGCAATCGACGCCTTTCTGCGTGCGGTCAACATCAATCCGGCGCTGCCGGCGAGCTGGCGCGTGCTCGAGACTCTTTATCGGATGACGGGTCAGACGCAGCAGGCGCAACAAGCGGCTGAGCACGTAGCAACGCTCGGACAACTGCCCTCCGAGATCGTGGCGGCGACGGCGCTGTTCTCCGACGGCGAGATCGCGCCGGCCGAACAACTCGTCCGCGATTATCTTCGCAGGCATGGCGATCACATCGAGGCGATGCGCCTGCTCGCCCGCATCGGATTGGAACGCGACGTACTCGACGACGCACAATTGCTGCTCGAAAGAGTCCTCGAGCTTGCGCCGGATTACGATCTGGCGCGGTTCGAGTATGCGCAGGTCCTTGCCAAGCGCCACCTGTTCCTCGAGGCGCGGAGCCAGGCCGAGCGGCTCCTCGCCGTCGATCGCGACAATCGCAACTACCGAACGCTTTACGCACTGGCGCTCGTCGGGCTCGGGCAGCACGAACGGGCGCTCGAGATCTACCGGGATCTGCTTACCGACGCCGCGCAACCGGCGGACCTGCACCTCTCCATCGCGCACTCTTTGAAGACATTGGGCGCCACCGAGGCCGCAGTGGCAGAGTACCGCGCCGCAGCCGACGCTCGTCCCGGGTATGGTGAGGCTTACTGGAGCCTGGCGAACCTGAAGACGTATCGCTTCACGGACGAGGAAATCGACCGCATGCGCGCCGCGGAATCGGCACCCGCGACAGCGACGGTCGACCGTTACCACCTGTGCTTCGCGCTCGGGAAGGCGCTCGAGGATCAGCAGGAGTTCGCGCAGTCCTTCGAATACTACAGCCGCGGCAATGCGCTCAAGCGGGCCGCGAGCGCCTACGATGCGCAGCAGCTCGAAGCCGGCGCGCGACTGCAGCGGGAGGTTTGTACCAGGGCGCTGTTCGCCCGGCACGCGGGATCCGGGGCGTCCGCACCAGACCCGATCTTCATCGTAGGGCTGCCCCGTTCCGGATCCACCCTCATCGAGCAGATCCTGTCCTCGCACTCCGCCATCGAAGGAACCCAGGAGCTCGCGGATCTGCCCCGCATGGTCAACGGCCTGCAAGGACGCGAGACGCCTGATGGCCGCGCGGCCTATCCGGGCACACTGGCCCGGATGACTGCGCAGGACTGCCGTCGGCTCGGAGAGCAATACCTGCGCGATACCCGCTCCTATCGCGTCACCGGCCGGCCGCGCTTCATCGACAAGATGCCGAACAACTTCCGGCACATCGGGCTCATTCATCTCATCCTGCCGAACGCCACGATCATCGACGTGCGGCGCGAGCCGATGGCCTGCTGCTTCAGCAACTTCAAGCAGCTCTTCGCGCAGGGGCAGACGTTCACGTACGGACTCGAGGACATCGCCCGCTATTACCGTACCTACCTCGAGCTCATGCGTCACTGGGATGAGGTACTTCCCGGACGAGTGCTGCGCGTCCATTACGAAGACGTGGTTGAGGATCTGGAGGGAAGCGTCCGGCGGCTGCTGGCGCATTGTGGCCTCGAGCTGGAGCCGGCGTGTCTCGCCTTCCATCGGACTGCGCGCAGCGTGAGGACACCGAGCTCGGAGCAGGTCCGTCAACCGATCTATCGCGCCGGGCTCGAGCAGTGGCGCCACTACGAGCGGTGGCTCGCGCCCCTGCGCGCGGAGCTGGGGGACGCGGTAGACAACTACCGCTGAGAGGTTTCCCAGTTCGGCGCGATGTAATACGGAGCGTCTTCGGGCGGCAGCAAGGGTTTACCCCGGATATGGTCGGCCGCCTTCTCCGCCAACATCAGAGTGGGCGCGTTGAGATTCCCCGTCGTGATCGACGGCATGATCGAAGAGTCGACCACCCGCAATCCCGTGAGTCCGATCACCCGCGTCTCCCGGTCGACCACGGCTTGCGGGTCATCGGGACTTCCCATCCGGCAGGAGCAGGACGGGTGATAGGCGCTCTCGACATGGCTGCGGACGAACTCGTCGATCTGCGCATCGCTCTGTACGCCGGGTCCCGGCTGAATCTCCCTGCCCCGGTAGGGAGCGAAAGCCGGCTGCGCGAAGATCTCACGGGTGAGACGCACGCAAGCCCGCATCTCCTCCCAATCCTGCGGCCGCGACAGATAATCGAAGAATACCTTGGGCTTCTCGTTCGGGTCCGCGGAGGCGAGCCGCACCCAGCCTTTGCTCTGTGAGCGCATGGGTCCGACGTGGGCCTGAAAGCCGTGCTCCTGCGCCAGGGAAGAGCCGTCGTAACTCACGGCCATGGGCAGGAAATGATATTGGATGTTCGGGTAGCGCACGCCGGGGCGGCTGCGGATGAAGCCGCCCGTCTCGAAGTGATTGCTCGCCCCGAGGCCGTCCTTGGTGAGCAGCCAGCGCACGCCGATGAGCGCCCTGCGAAACGCTGTCGTCTGCGAATAGAGCGTCACCGGCTGCGTGCAAGCCATCTGGAAGTAAAACTCCAGGTGATCCTGCAGGTTCTCGCCGACGCCCGGCAGGTCGTGGATGACGCCGATGCCGTGCTGCGCGAGCTCCTGCGCCGGTCCGACGCCCGAGAGCTTCAGCAGCTTCGGCGATTGAATGGGTCCTGCGCTCACCATCACCTCGCGGCGAGCCCGTACAACGTGCGCCTCGTTCCCGCGGCGATAGGCCACGCCGACCGCGCGGCGGCCTTCGAAGAGAACCCGGGTAGCGAGCGAGTGCGTGCGCACGGCGAGATTCCGCCGGCGCATCGCTGGCCGCAGATACGCGTTCGCGGCGCTCGAGCGGCGGCCGCCATCCACCGTCATATCCATGAGGCCGAAGCCTTCCTGCTGAAAGCCGTTCATGTCCTGCGTGAAGGGATAGCCGGCCTGGCGGCCCGCCTCGAGCCAGACTCGATTCAACGGATTGTCGAGCGGACCGTAGCGGGTGTGCACTGGGCCACCGCCGCCACGATAGGTGTCCCCGCCCTTTTCGCGCCGCTCGCTCCGCTTGAAATAAGGCAGCACGTCCCGGTAGGCCCAGCCGCTCGCGCCTTCCGACGCCCAGCGCTCGAAGTCGAGCGGATTGCCCCTGACATACACCAGCCCGTTGATGGAGGAGGATCCGCCCAGTACCTTGCCGCGCGGCGTATGCAACCGCCGTCCGCCGAGGTTCGGCTCGGGCTCGGTGTGGAAAAACCAGTTGTAGCGCGGCATGTTCATTGGAATCGACAGCGCCGCGGGCATCTGGATGTAGACCGACCGGTCCGAGCCGCCGTACTCCAGCAGCAGCACGGAGTGCTCGCCGCTCTCGGTGAGCCGATCCGCGAGCACGCAGCCGGCCGAGCCGGCGCCGACGATCACGTAATCGAAGGTCTCCTCAGCCATGGCCAGTACGATGACTAGTACGGCGCCTCGACGTCGCCCATGGCGACGTAGACGCTCTTGAGCTGCGTGTAGTGCTCGATCGCCGCCCGGCCGTTCTCGCGCCCGAGCCCGGAAAGCTTTACACCGCCGAACGGCAGCTCGATCGGGGTGACATTGTAATGATTGATCCAGCAGGTGCCGGCCTGCAGGCGGGCGATGACACGGTGCGCCCGAGTGAGGTCATTGGTGAAGACGCCGGCGGCGAGACCGAACTCGGTCGCGTTGGCGCGCGCGATCACCTCCTCCTCGTCATCGAACTCGAGCACCGACATCACCGGTCCGAAGATCTCCTCGCGCACGATGGTCATGTCGTCATGGCACTCGTCGAAGACCGTCGGCGCGACGAAGAAGCCGTTCGCGAGGTCTCCGCTCGTGACGCGCTGACCGCCGGTGATGAGGCGCGCGCCCTCGGCTTTGCCGCGGGCGATGCAGGCCAGGACCTTGCCCATGTGATCCTCCGAGATCAGGGCACCGACCTGCGTCGCCGGATCCATCGGATCGCCGATGCGCATGGCGCTCACCCGCGCCGCGAGTCTCTCGAGAAACGCCGCCTTGATGGCGCGATGCACGAATACGCGCGTGCCGTTCGAGCAAACCTCGCCGGCGGAGTAGAAGTTGCCGAGCAGTGCGCCGCCGACGGCGTTCTCGAGGACGGCATCGTCGAAGATGATGAGCGGCGACTTGCCCCCGAGCTCGAGCGTCACCTGCTTCAGCGAGGCGGCCGAATCCGCCATCACCGCCTTGCCCGTGCCGACCTCGCCGGTCAGGGAGATTTTGCGGATCTCGGGGTGCGCCGTGAGCAGCCGCCCGGTGTCGGCCATGCCTTGCACGACCTGAAACACGCCCCTGGGCAGACCCGCCTCGGTGAAGATGTCGCACAGCCGCAGGGCGGTGAGCGGAGTCAGCTCGGCGGGCTTGAAGATCATGGCATTGCCGCAGGCGAGTGCCGGCGCCGCTTTCCAACAGGCGATCTGCAGCGGGTAATTCCAGGCGCCGATGCCCGCGACGACACCGAGCGGCTCACGGCGCGTATAGCCGAACGCCTGCGGCCCGAGGTCCAGGTGCTCGCCCGCGAGGGTCGCGGCGAGGCCCGCGTAGTACTCGAGACAGTCGGCGCCGGAGAGCACATCGACCGCGCTCGTCTCCTGGATCGGCTTCCCAGTATCGCGCGTCTCGAGCACCGCAAGCTCCGCGTTGCGGGCTCGGAGAATGTCGGCGGCACGCCGCAGGATGCGGCCGCGCACGACGCCTGGCAGGCTCGCCCACTCCTTCTGCGCTGCCGCGGCCGTGGCGACCGCCGCTGCGACCTCGGCCGGACCGTCGATCGCGATTTGGGCCAACACTTCGCCCGTTGCCGGGTTGATCGTCTTGAAAGATCCACGCCCCGAGCTGCCCGCCCGAGGCGAAGCCACACCAGCCCCCTCGGGGGTTGCCGGCGGCACCGCCTCGGGTCGCGTGGATCGCTGCAGCCGGCTGTCGACGAAGTCAGTGAGCATCGCACGCGCGCTCTCGCTGTCCGCTTCCTGCCAGCGCGAGAGCGCCGCGCGCAGCCAGACTCCATCGATCATGGCGGCGATCATCGCGGCGAGACTGCGCGCCTCATCGGCCGGCAACAGGCGCCGCAACGCGTGGCGCAGATTCGACAGCATGCGACGCTGGTACACCGTCTGCACGCGCCTCAGGCCCTTCACGTGCAGGACCTGTCCCCAGAATGCGAGCCATGCCGTGCCGGTGCGCTGATCGAACTCCTCCGGCGCCAGGTTGGTATCGATCACGGCCTGCACGCGGCCGCGCGGCGTGCGCGCACGTCTGAGCCGCTCTCGCATGCGCTCGCCGATGCCGCGCGCCAACGTGCGGAAGGTGGCTTCGAGCAACCCGTCTTTGTCATCGAAGTAGTGCGCCACCAGCCCGGGTGAGACACCGGCCCGCTGTGCAATCTGTGCAAGGGTGCTGCCGACGTATCCGACTTCGGACAGGCTGTCGATCGTCACGTCGATGAGCTGTTGCCGGCGCGCCTCCTCGGGCACTTCACGCGTCCCGGCGCCATCCGGCGGATCGTTGCGGCGAGAGCTTGATTGCTTGTTCAATTCAGTGCTCCGGAAGACGCTGGCAAGGGCTGCCACCGGGCCGAGCTGGGCCGTGCGTTGCGAGATATCTTTATGGTGGATTCAGCAACTTGCTGTCGTCGTGCGCTGCGGCGAGCAGTGGCTTGAACAAGCGTTCAAGGCCTTCGGATCATGAAGTGGCGACAGCGTGTCGTCAAGTACCGGGGCCGCAGTGCGACATGCACTCGCGCCGAGCCGAGCGGCCGTGTCGCATTCGTTCAAGAAGCAGGCGCTCACATGCTCGTATCCGTCAGCGGCGCCCGGCATGATCGCCGCCGACTCCCACAGCCCCGTACAACGGATCAGACGATGCAGCGCTTCTCCGGCTTCTCGCTTCTCAGGCGAGGCCTGTCCGGTCACCGCGACTGGCAACCGCAGTGGCGCAAGGCGGAGCCGAAAGCCGCCTACGACGCCATCATTGTCGGCGGCGGCGGGCACGGGCTGGGCGCGGCCTATTACCTGGCCAGGGAGCACAACCTGAGGAACGTGGCCGTCCTCGAGAAAGGCTGGATCGGGGGCGGCAATACCGGCCGCAACACCACCATCATCCGCTCGAACTACCTGCGTGAGGAGAGCGCCGCCCTCTACGATCACGCCCTGAAGATGTGGGAGGGACTCTCCCAGGACCTCAATTACAACGTGATGTTCTCGCAGCGCGGCGTCATGATGCTCGCGCATACGGTACATGACGTACAGGTCTTCAAGCGACACGTTCACGCCAACCGCGCCAACGGGGTGGACAACGAATGGCTGACGCCCGATGAGGCGCGATCCGTTTGCCCCTTGCTCAAGGTCGACGACATCCGCTATCCCGTCCTGGGCGCCGCTTTCCAGAAGCGCGGCGGGACAGCAAGGCACGACGCCGTAGCGTGGGGCTACGCGCGCGCGGCCGATGCGCTCGGCGTCGACATCATCGAAAATTGCGAGGTCATCGGCATCCGCCGGGACGCCAATGGGGCGGTCGCGGCCCTCGAGACCAGCCGCGGCGTCATTCGGTCGCGCAAGGTCGGTGTCGCCGCTGCGGGCAATACGAGCGTCATCCTGAAAATGGCGGGCGTGCGGTTGCCGCTGGAGAGCTATCCCCTGCAGGCGCTGGTCTCCGAGCCCGTCAAGCCCATCTTTCCCTGCGTGGTCATGTCCAACACGATCCACGCCTACATCAGCCAGTCCGACAAGGGCGAGCTGGTAATCGGAGCAGGCACCGATGCCTACACGTCATATACGCAGCGCGGCGGTCTGCACGTGAGCAGCCACGCGCTCGAGGCCGTCTGCGAGCTCTTCCCCATGTTTCGCCGCATGCGGATGCTGAGGAACTGGGGTGGAATCGTCGATGTCAGCCCCGACCGCTCGCCGATCATCGCCCGGACCCCAGTGCCCGGCCTGTACGTCAATTGCGGTTGGGGGACCGGCGGCTTCAAGGCGACACCGGGAGCCGCGCATCTCTTTGCCTGGACGATCGCCCAGGATAGGCCGCACCCCATCAACGCGCCGTTCACGATCGAGCGCTTCCGCGAGGGGCGACTCATCGACGAGGCCGCCGCCGCCGCCGTGGCGCACTGAGGGAGCGAGCCGCATGTTGCTGATCGAATGTCCCTACTGCGGAGTGCGTCCGGAGCTCGAGTTCGTTTATGGCGGCCAGGCCCATGTCGCACGCCCGAGCGACCCGTCCGCCTGCAGTGACGAGCAGTGGGTGGATTTCCTCTACTGGCGGGAGAACAGCAAGGGCGTACACGCCGAGCGCTGGCGCCACACCCACGGTTGCGGACAGTTCTTCAACGCGCTGCGCGACACCACCAACGATCACTTCCTCGCCACCTATCGGGTGGGCGAGCGGCCGCCCGCGGCGGTACTCGAGCGCACTGCGAAGGCGCGGTCATGAGCGCCGAGCTCCGCACGAAGAGCGGGGGCCACATCGACCGCAGGCGGCGGCTGCGCTTCAAATTCGACGACCGCGACTACACCGGCTTCGCCGGCGATACGCTCGCCTCGGCGCTCCTCGCCAATGGTGTGCACCTGCTCGGGCGCTCCTTCAAATATCACCGGCCACGCGGGATCCTGGGCGCAGGTCCGGAGGAGCCCAACGCGCTCGTCACCGTGCGCCGGGACTCCGCTCGAGTGACACCCAACGCGCGCGCCACGCAGGTCGAGCTCTACGACGGCCTCGAAGCTTACAGTCAGAACCGGTGGCCCACTCTCGCGCTCGATTTCGGCGCGGTGAGCGGCCTGCTCTCGCCCTTCATCCCGGCGGGGTTTTACTACAAGACATTCATGTGGCCGCGGCAGGCCTGGCGGCGGCTCTATGAGCCGAAGATCCGCGCCGCGGCAGGTCTCGGGCGTGCCCCTGAAGAGGCGGATCCCGACACCTACGCCCATCGCTATGCGCACTGCGACGTGCTGGTCGTGGGTGCGGGGCCAGCCGGACTGGCGGCGGCAGCCGCCGCCGCTGCGAGCGGTGCGCGAGTCATCCTGTGTGATGAGCAGCCGATGTTGGGTGGCTCGCTGCTATCCGAGCCCGCCACTCATTCGAACGCGACGGTAAGCGGCGAGCCGGCCGACCGCTGGCTGACGAGCACCACACAGATGCTGGCTACTCACCCCCAGGTGAGGGTGCTGACACGCACGACCGCGTTCGGCTACTTCCCGCACAATCTCCTCGGACTCAATCAACGCCTGAGCGAACACCTGGCGCGACCCGATCGGAACCAGCCAAGAGAGCGCCAGTGGCAGGTGCGTGCCAAGGAGGTCGTGCTCGCGACCGGTGCGATAGAGCGTCCGCTCGTCTTCCCGGGCAACGACCGGCCGGGAATCCTGCTTGCCGGGGCGGCGCGGACGTACCTCAACCGGTACGGAGCGCTCGCGGGATCACGGGTGGTCCTCGTGACAGCGTGCGATGCGGCATACCAGGCTGCTTTGGACCTACATCGCGCCGGGGCATCCATACGGGCCATCGTTGACGTGCGTGCCGTCTCCGCAGAGGGGGCACTGCCCGAAGCTGCGCGGCGCGCTGGACTCCCCATCGAGACACAGAGCACGGTGCTCGGTACGTCCGGCCGCCTTCGCGTCCGCGCGGTCCGCATTCAAAAGTTGGATGCTTCCGGTGCGCCTGCGGGGCCGGCCAGGCGCATTCGGTGCGATCTGCTCCTGATGTCAGGCGGTCTGACTCCGAGCGTGCACCTCTTCTCGCAATCGCGCGGCAAATTGGCCTGGAACGAGAGCCTCGGCGCCTTCCTGCCCGCACAGGCCGCCGAGCGGGTCCGCTCGGCGGGTGCGTGTCGGGGAGTGTTCTCCCTTGACTCCGCGGTGAGCGACGGCACGCATGCCGGACTGTCCGCTGCACAGAGCGCCGGACTGTCGGTCGGCGCCCCCGTGCCGCCGCCGCCGTCGCCATCGCCATCGCCGTCGCCCGAGAGCTCTGCCGCAGGCTTCCTCGGTGCGCTCGCGCAGCCGCCCGGCGCGCGCGCCGGCAAAGCCTTCGTCGATTGGCAGAACGATGTCACGTCGCGGGATCTCACCCTCGCCGCCCGTGAAGGCTTCCGCTCGATCGAGCACGTCAAGCGCTATACCACCACCGGGATGGCGACGGATCAGGGCAAGACCTCCAACATCAATGCGCTCGCAATCGTCGCGCGCGAGCTCGACAAAGCGATGCCGCAGGTCGGGCTCACGACGTTCCGCATGCCCTACACGCCGGTCAGTTTCGGCAGCTTCGCCGGCTTCGCGCGTGGCGAGCTGTTCGACCCTGTACGGACCACCCCGATGCACGAGTGGGCCACCCGCAATGGTGCCGTGTTCGAGGATGTCGGCCTGTGGAAGCGCGCCCGCTACTTCCCCCGGTCCGGCGAAACCATGCACGAAGCCGTGGCACGCGAATGCCTCGCGGTGCGCCGGCATTGCGGCATTTTCGACGGCTCGACGCTGGGCAAGATCGAGGTCGTGGGCAGGGATGCGGCGACCTTCATGAACCGGATGTACGTCAACGCCTGGACGGGCCTCGCCATCGGGCGCTGCCGCTACGGTGTTCTGCTGCGAGATGACGGCTTCATCTACGATGACGGCGTTGTGGCCCGCACCGCTGATGATCGGTTTCACGTCACTACCACGACGGGCGGCGCGGCAGGCGTCCTCGCATTGATGGAGGACTATAGGCAGACGGAGTGGGCCGACCTCAACGTGTGGCTCACCTCGACTACAGAGCAGTGGGCAGTGATCGCCGTGCAAGGTCCGAGCGCGCGCCGGGTATTGGAGCCGCTGGTGGAGGGCCTCGACATTTCGGCCGCAGCCATGCCGCATATGAGCGTCGCGCGCGGAAGGATCTGCGGCCTACCCATGCTCCTCATGCGTGTCAGCTTCACCGGCGAGCTCGGATTCGAGGTCAACGTGCCCGCAGATTTCGGGCTGGCAGTCTGGCAGGCGGTCTACGAAGCCGGCCAGAAACATGGAATCACCCCCTATGGCACCGAGACGATGCACGTGCTGAGAGCAGAAAAGGGCTACATCATCGTCGGCCAGGACGCGGATGGCACGGTGACACCCGACGATGCAGGACTGTCCTGGGCCATCGGCAAGAGCAAGCCGGATTTCGTCGGCAAACGCGCGCTGCAGCGCCCGGCTTTCGCCTCGCCTTTCAGGAAGCAGCTCGTCGGACTCGCGACGCGCGATCCGCAATGCGTCCTCGAGGAAGGCGCGCAGATCATAGCCGGTAGGCACCGCACCGCCGCGCTCGCGACCCCCATCGGTCACGTGACCTCGTCGTATTACAGCGCCAGCCTCGGCCGGTCCATTGCGCTCGCGTTGGTGACGAGCGGTCGCTCACGCTTGGGCGAGACTCTATACGTCGCCATGCCCGAGAGTGATATCCCCGTACAGGTGGTTTCGCCCGTGTTTTACGACCCGCAGGGGAGCCGCCTCAATGGTTGAGTCGTCCATTGCGCGGCAGCAGCAGGTCGTGCCGTCGAGCTCCCTACTCCGCCAGTTGCCTGCGGCTGCCAGGCTGGTGCTGCGTGGTGGTCCGCAGGTGCGGGATGCGGCGATGGATGCCCTCGATTTGCAGCGCAGCGAAACACCCTGTCGTGCCGTGCGCGGCGACGGGCGGGCGGCACTCTGGCTGGGGCCTGACGAGCGGCTATTGATCGGCCCTGCCGAAGCGGCCGAGGAGATATCGGGGCAGTTGCAACGCGCCCTGGCGGGAATGCCGCATTCTCTGGTGGAGATCAGTCATGGGCAGACCGCCTTCGAGCTGCGCGGTACGCGTGCCGCAGCCGCTCTCAACATCGGCTGTCCCCTCGACCTCGACCCGGCCTCATTCCCGGTCGACATGTGCACCCGCACGGTGTTCGCCAAGGCGCAGATCGTACTGTGGCGCACCGGCCCCGAGACATTCCGCATCGAGATGGCCCGCTCCTTCGCCCCGTACGTGACCAAGATATTGGCATTGGCCGAGCGCGAGCCGTCCTGACTAAGTCGACCGCCTGCGCGAGGGGCGGCGTTGGGATGCACCGGGCGCGGCACCGGCCTGGCGATCCATTTCGCCCCGCAGCTGCGCGGTGGCTCCTGCTGACAGAGCCCCGAGTCGCGCCTCGATCGTCTCGATCGAGGGCTTGGGCCCGCGAACGTGCGTCTCGAGCGTCTGGCGCATCGCGCGCAGATGCTCCGGTGTGGTACCGCAGCATCCGCCGATGATCCGCGCACCGCTGTCGAGCGCGAGGCGGGCGTAATCGGCCATGAGCTCGGGCGTGCCGTTGAAGCGGATCGCTCCATCGACATACTGCGGTATTCCGCAGTTCGCCTTCGCGACGAGGATGGCCGACGGATCGGCCGCTGCCGAGAGGTTGACGATCGAAGCCACCAATTCCGCCGCACCGACGCCGCAATTGCTCCCGCAGGCAGCCAAATGATGTTTGCGGGAAAGGCCTGCGAGCTCGGCGGGTGTGATGCCCATCATCGTCCTGCCGTTGGTATCGAAGCTCAGTGTCGCGACGATCGGAAGCCCTGTCCGGCGCGCGCCTTCGATCGCCGCCTCGGCTTCCTCCGTCGAGGACATCGTCTCGATCCACAGGATATCGGCGCCGCCTCGGGCAAGCGCAGCCGCCTGCTCCGCAAACGACTCCCGTGCCTCCGCCATCGAAAGCGGCCCGAGCGGCTCCAGGATCTCGCCGGTGGGTCCCATGCTGCCGCCCACGAGCACGACGCGGCCCGCCCGCTCCGCCTCGGTGCGAGCGAGCCTCGCCGCCGCCTCATTCAGCTCCGCGACTCGCCCCTCGGCTCGATGCAATTTCAGACGATGCCGGGTGCCGCCAAAGGTATTGGTGAGGATGATGTCGGCACCGGCTTCGATGAAGCCACGATGCAGCTCGCGGATCCGTTGCGGATGCTCGATGTTCCAGAGCTCCGGGGCATCGCCGCTCGTCAGTCCGCGCGCGAAGAGATTGCTTCCCGTCGCCCCGTCGGCGAGCAGCCATGGACGCTGCGCGAGGAGTTGCGTCAATCGATCGATCGTCATCGTCGGTCCTACACTTCCAATGTATCGAGCTTAGCACGCCGTGAGTGCGGAGCTTACCGCCCAGGGACCCCGCTGTTGGCCTCGATGTCAGCCCTCAGCACGTAGCGAATACGTATGCAGCCAGCGCCCGGCGCTGGAAGCGGTATATAGTGAGTCCGGCAGGACATAGAGGGGAACGAAATGTCAACCGGCCGCCTTCCCGGAGTCATACTCTTGCTGTTGTCCTGCCCGGCATTCGCAGGCTCGCCGGCGGCAGAACCGGTACCCAGCATCGCCAGGCAGATCAGCGACGTCGCCAATCGGGAAGTGCCCATCGTAATCCTGAAGGGCCACCCGCACCAGTACAGCCGGCTCGCCGATCTCATGCGCACGGACCACGTCCTCGGGATCAGCGTCGCCGTGATCCGCGACGGCGCCATCGCATGGGCAAGAGGCTTCGGCATCACGCGTATCGGGGGACCGCCGGTCACTCCAGATACCTTGTTTGAAGCGGGCTCGATCAGCAAACCAGTGACGGCGCTCGAGGTGCTCCATCTGGTGCAGACCGGGAAACTTGCGCTCGATGCAGACGCGAACGACTACCTCAAAACATGGAAAATCCCGCCGAATGACTTCACTCGGCGCAAGGCGGTCACCCTGCGCGAGCTGCTCTCTCACACTGCCGGAGTGACCGTCCACGGCTTTCCCGGGTATGAAGCCGGACAGCCTCTGCCGACTCTACCCGAGGTTCTGAACGGCAAGCCCCCTGCCAACTCACCGCCGATTCGCGTCGACCAGGAGCCGGGGACGGCGTGGCGATACTCAGGCGGTGGCTATGTGATCGTGGAGCAGCTGCTCGAAGACGTTACCGGCGAGTCATTCGCGAAGCTCATGCATGATGGGGTACTCGAGCCGCTCGGAATGTCCCACAGCACATTCGAGCAGCCGCTGCCGGACACACTGCGAAGCGACGTCGCCCTTCCCTATCACGCCGACGGCACACCGATCGCGGGCGGACCGCACGTATATCCGGAGCAATCGGCTGCCGGCCTTTGGACGACACCTTCCGACCTGGCGCGCTTTGCGCTGTCGATCAGCAGGGATCTGCATGGCGAGAGGCAAGGCGTCATATCGCCCGACCTGGCACGGACGATGGTGACTTCCGTGCGTCAACACTATGGACTGGGCCTCGAGATCTGCGGCATTACCCATCGTCCCTGCTTCGGTCACGGCGGCGTCGATGCCGGTTATGAGAGCTTCATGATCTCGTACGACGATGGCCGGGATGGCGCGGTCGTCATGACGAGCAGCGAAGGTGGCATGCAATTGGCGATGGGCGTCGTCCGTACCCTCGCCTACGATCTGCGCTGGCCGGATTATTTACCCGCGGTGCGCACGGTCGTACCGCTGAACGAGGCCGCTCTCGACCATTTTGCAGGTGCCTACAGAATGCAGGATGGAGCAGTCGTGACGTTCTGGCGTGACGGACGCCACGCTTATGTGCGGCTGCCGCGTCAACGAGCGAGCGAGATATTCGCGATGTCCGATCGGGAATACACCGCGACAGACGTAGACGCAAGAGTCCTCTTCCAGGAGGGGACTTCCGGCGCGAAACCTACATTGACGGTTTATCAATGGCTCGGAGAGTATCACGGCAGACTGCTGCCTGGAGCGGCCGGCCGGCCCTTCGTCCACAAGTCCGAGGCCGACCAGCTGAGGTTCGAAAGGCAGATCCCCGACCCGAGAAGCGCCGCTGTGTTGCGCAGCCTGCTGCGCGGCCTCGCCACCGGCCATCCGGACTACTCCGACATGGAAGCCAACATGGTGCAGGCCACGCATCGCTACCTTCCCGAGCTGAGGAGAATGCTGCTAGAACTTGGCGCTTTGAGGGCGACGACATTCAAAGACGTCTCCCCGGCCGGGGATGATGTTTACGAGGCCCGGTTTGCCAAAGGAGCGCTTCGGGCAATCATTGGGCTCTCGCCGAGCGGAAAGCTTGCGGACGCTGGCCTCATGCCGCAGTGACAAGGCAGCCTGACCGCGGCGTCCCGCGTGCCTGCGCCGCGCCTGCGCGTACGCGCGCGGTACTGTTCAGGACTTCGGACGCTCGTTGTTTGGATCGTAAAGCGCCCGCTGTCCCACCCCCGCCACGCGCAGCGGATAGTGCTCGCCGAAATACTCCATGAGGAGCGCACGCCCCTCCTGCGCGTACCGCTCCGGCAGGTAGCCTAAGGCGATGTTCTTGCCGACCGACGGACCGTAAGCGATGCTCGTCGTGGATGAGCGACGCCCAACCTCGTCGATCAGGACATCGCCTGAGTCCGGATCGAGTATGGGCCACTGACCCACCGGATAGCGGGCCACTCCAGCGGCATCGGTGTTGCTTTCCATCGTGAGCGTACAGAGGTACGCAGGCTGCCGCGGCCGCTCGCGCTGGGAGACGTAGGCGGCCTTGCCGTGAAAGACATCACCCTTGACCTTCGCCCGCGCGAGGCCAGCCTCGTAGAGGTTGTACTCCGTAAGAAGATCCGCGTTCTGCAGGCGCAGGCTCTTCTCCATCCGCCGGGTGTTGGCATACGTCTCGATGCCGACGGGCACGACTCCCTCATCGTACAGCAGATCCCAGAGGCCGAGCCCATAGCTCGGCGATACGTAGAGCTCCCATCCCTGCTCGCCCACGTAGGAAATACGGAACGCCCAGACCGGCAGGCCGCGCACACGGATAGGCCGTGCGGATGCGAACGGGAATCGCTCGTGCGTCAGCGCCTCGGGCTCGTCGGCGAGCGCCTGCAGCGTGCGTCGCGCGTTCGGTCCCCAGAGGCCAAGGGTAACCAGATCATCCGAGCGGTCGGCGATCTGCACCTTGAATCCACGTGCGTCGCGGATCAGCCGCATCCACATGAGGTCGCGAGGTCCAGTGCTGCCGCCGCACACGACCCGATACTCAGAGGCGCTCAGGCGAATGATGGTGAGATCTGAACGCACTCCCCCGGCCTCATCGAGGAAGTGCGTGTACACGCCCTGCCCCGGCGCCGTGCCCCCGCCGACCTTCGCGACCGAAAGGTACTCGAGGAACGCCTCGGCATCGGCGCCCGAGACATCGTAAATGGCGAAATGCGACAGGTTGACCATGCCCACGCTGTCGCTCATCGCGAGCTGCTCGGCATTCGAGACCGGCCAGAAGTGGCGCGCATCCCATTCATTACGCCGCTCGGGCACGCGCTCACCGTACTTCTCGAGCAGACGCTCATTGGCACCATAACCGTGGGCACGCTCCCAGCCCGCGGCCTCCATGAAGTAGCCCCCGAGCTCTTTCTCGCGCGGCCAGAAGGGCCCGCGGCGCAGGTCGCGTCCGGTGAGGTACGGCTCGCGCGGGTGTACGGCCGGGTTGTAGACCTTCTTGGCCGTCTCGAAGCAGCGCCCGAAGACATACCCTGCGGTCTTCTGCACCGCGTAGAAGCGGGCGATATCGATGCTGCAGGTGTCCCACTCCGAGCGTCCCGTGCTCATCCACTCCGCCAGCACCTTGGCCACTCCCGGAGCATCCTTGACCCAGACGGCCTCCGAGAACCAGAGCCCGCCGACTTCCGGCGACTCACCGACGAGCGGTGAGCCGTCAGCGGTGATGGACATGAGGCCATTGAAGGAGCGCTTGGCATCCCATCCCAACTCGCCGAGCAGCGGCACGAGCTCGGTCGCGCGCTCGTAGCCCTGCATCACCTGCTCGATGTCCATGTCGCGCATGGAGGGCGAAAGACGGGCCTCGCCCGGCTCGGCGATGTCCCGCGGATAAACCAACCTGGGCTCGTGCTGCTCGTAGTAGCCCCATTCGAGCTGCCCACCCTCGGCCGTCTTGGGGTCGCCCGTGTCGCGCATGTACGAGGAATTACCCTGATCGCGCAGCAGCGGATAGCCGATCTCCTTGCCGGTGCCGGCGAATTCGTTGAACGGCCCGAAGAAGAGCAGCGGATGCTCGAAGGGCATGAGCGGCAGCGGCGAGCCCATGCGGGTCGCGAGCAGCGGACCCCAGATGCCGCACGCGAGAATGACGATGGGAGTCCTGATGTAGCCCTTGCGGGTCTCCACCCCACAAACGCGCCCGCCCTGAATATCCACGGACAGCGCCGGCGTGTTGGCGAAGGTCTGCAGCTTGCCGCTCGCCACCGCACGCTCGAGCAGGACGCCCGCCACCCGTTGCGAGCGGGGAACCACCAGCCCGGCCTCAGGATCCCAGAGCGCGCCCTGGATCGCCCGTTCTTCGAGCAGCGGAAAATACTCCTTCGCGCGGGCCGCGGAGATGAGGTGTGCCCGCGCACCGAAGGCCTTGGAGGATCCCACCTTGCGCTTCAGCTCCTCCATGCGCTCATCGTCGCCCACGCGGGCGACCTCGAGGCCGCCGACCCGGCTGTAGTGCCCGAGGCTCTCGTAGAACTCGCGGCTGTAGAGGGTGGTGTAGACCGACATCCTGTCGTGACTCGTCATGTAGCAGAAGTCCGAGGCATGGGCAGTGGAGCCGATGTCGGTCGGAATGGCCGATTTGTCGATGCCGACGAGGCTCTTCCAGCCGCGCTCGATCAGGTGGTGCGCGACTGCCGCACCGACGATCCCTCCCTGGCCGATGATCACCGCAGCCGCTTCCGGCGGCAGCCGCCTGTCACCCGTGCTCTGACTGCTCATTTCACGAGTATCGCTCGGCACCGCCAGGACCGCCTGATCGAATTGCGTCATCGGCTTGTCGAGATACGTCCGCTCGTTCGAGACCGTGGCCCCGGACTCCGGATTCGCCCCGCCAGGGCAGCGCCACCGAGACGAAGGCGATGAGGCTCACCAGCCCGAAATACCACAGCATGGCATCGTCACCGGACGGGTTCTGAGGTCCGGCATGAGCCCGGTCGGCCAGATGACCGCCGGCACGACGAAGAAGCTGACCCCATCAGGGCCGTCGAGATCCAAAGACTCCATCGTACTCGCACGCTTCCCCAGGTCCCGGCGATGGTGTTGAGTGTCTGCCTATGTTATCGGCTGGCCCGCCATCTCCAGGTGCAGCGCAGCGCCCGCGTAGGGGTGGGCAGTGGCGACCGCCTCATCGAGCTCGACGCCCAGGCCCGGCGCCGTGGGCGGGATGACGTAGCCCTCCTCCCAGCGGATCGGCTCACGCAGCAGCTGTGCGTGCAGGCCCTGCCAGCGCTCGATGCCCTCGAGGATCAGGAAATTCGGGCTGCAGGTGGCGAGCTGAATGTTCGCGGCGCCCACCACGGGGCCGCAATAAAGATGCGGTGCAATCTGCGCGTGCTGCACCTCGGCCAGCGCCGCGATCTTCTTCGCCTCGAGGAGACCGCCTACCCGACCGAGGTTCGGCTGCAGGATGGCGGCACCGCCGGCGGCGAGCAGCCGCGCGAAGTCGTATTTGGTGGTGAGGCGCTCCCCGGCCGCGATCGGCACACCGCTGGCGCGCGCCACCCGGCCCATCTCCTCCGGCGCATCGGGCGGCACAGGCTCCTCGAACCAAAGCGGGTCGTAGGGTTGGATGCGGCGCGCCACGCGGATGGCCCCGGCGGCAGTCATTTGCCCATGGGTGCCGAAGAGAAGATCGGCCTTCGAGCCCACCGCAGAGCGCAGCTGGCGCATGAAGCGCTCGCAGCGATCGAGCGCGGCGAGAGACGGCTGGCGGCCGTCGAAGACCGAATAGGGCCCGAGCGGATCGAACTTCAGCGCCGTGAAGCCCTGCGCGACATATTCCGCGGCCCGCTCTGCCGCCAGATCCGGATCCTGATAGACGTCCGTGCGATCATCGGGCCTGGCGTAAATGTAGGTATAGGTGCGCAGCCGCTCATGTACGCGGCCGCCGAGGAGCTTGTAGACCGGTTGGCCCGCGGCCTTGCCAATGATGTCCCAGCAGGCCATCTCCAACGCGCTGAGTACGCCCATGAGCGTGAGGTCCGGATGCTGCGAGTAACCGGAGGAGTAGACGCGCCGCCAGATTCTCTCGACGTCGTGCGGATCTTCGCCTTCCAGGTAGCGACTGAACACGTCCTCGATCAGCCGCGCGACCTGATGCGGATCGAAGGGGATACCGTACGCCTCACCGATGCCGGTTACACCGTCGGCGGTCGTCAGCTTGGCGAATATGAAGTAACGCCCGCCGTTGTGCGGCGGCGGATTACCGACGACGAAGGTACGGATCGCTTGCAGCTTCATGAGCGCATTCTCGCGCCGCTCGGGTCATAAGCGCATGCCGTCAGGCGCTCCGCCGCCCGCCGCTCACCGATGATCTCGATCTCGAACCCTGCGCTCGCCGCGGCCACCGCCGCCGGAACATAACCGAGCGCGAGCGAACGCTCCACCCGATGGCCGTAAGTCCCGGAGGTTACCCAGCCGACCACCCGGCCCTCGTGCCAGATCGGCTCATCGCCAATCGCATCGGCATCGGCGGCATCGACGGCGAATGCGACCAGGCGTAACTCCCCGCCCCTCGCGCGCTCATCGACTGCCGCAGCCCGGCCGATGAAGTCGGATTTGTCGATGGCAACGAAGCGTCCGAGACCTGCCTCGTAGGGGCCATAGATCGGGCGGAACTCCCGCGCCCACGTGCCGAAGCCCTTCTCGATCCGCATGGCGTTGAGTGCGCGCGCGCCGAAGGATTTCAGGCCGTGCTCGCTTCCGGCATCGAGCAGGAGATCATGGAGTGCGCGCTGATAGTCAGGCGAGACCCAGATCTCGTAACCCAGCTCGCCGGTGAAGGAGATCCTGCCCACCAGCGCCGGGATCATGCCGATGTCGAGGCGGCGGAAGGTGAGGAATGGAAGTGCGGCGTTGGACAGGTCGTCGTGCACCAGGCTCTGTAACAGAGCGCGCGAGGACGGCCCCGCTACCGAGAGACCAACGTGCTCCATCGCACACGCCCGCACGTGCACCCCTGCGGGCGGCAGATGGCGCTCGAGCCAACGAAGATAGTAGGTCTCCGCCGCCAGAGTCCCGATGAGCAGCACACGATCGGCTGCCAGCCGGCACATCGTAAAATCGCCGATCAGCTTGCCCCGCTCGTTCAGCATCGGCGTCAGCGCGATGCGACCCACGGCGGGCACGCGGTTGGCCATCATGCGCGACAGCCAGTCCGCAGCCCCCGGCCCGGAAACCTCGATCTTGCCGTAGCTGGAGGTCTCGATCAGTCCGACCCGCTCCTGCACAGCGCGGCATTCCGCGGCAACATGAGGATGCGCATTGGAGCGGTGGAAGGTAACATCCTCCCGGGCGTCTGCCTGGGAGGGGGCAAACCACAGCGGATGCTCGAGCCCACAGTATTCCCCGAATACCGCATGTGCCTCGCACAGCCGATCGTAGACCGGCGTGGTACGCAGCGGCCGGGCCGCCGGCAGCTCCTCGTTCGGAAAGCGGATCCTGAAGCGGCGCGAGTAGTTCTCGCGCACCTTCGCATTGGTGTAGGCCAGCGTCGCCCAGTCGCCGTAGCGGGCGACATCCATCGCCCAGATGTCGGAGCCCGGATCGCCATTCACCATCCACTGCGAGAGTGCGAGGCCGACACCGCCCCCTTGACTGAACCCTGCCATCACCCCGCACGCCACCCAGAAATTGCGCAGCCCCTTGATGGGTCCGATGAGCGGGTTGCCATCCGGGGCGAACGTGAAGGGACCGTTGACGACCTTGCGTATGCCGACTTCCCCTAGTGCGGGAAAATGCTCGAACGCCACCTCCAGGCTCGGGGCGATCCGATCCAAGTCGTTGGGCAGGAGGCTCTGCGCGAAATCCCAGGGCGTCGTGATGGGCGACCACGGCACGCCTGCGCGCTCGTAGGTGCCGAGCAACATCCCGCCGCGCTCTTCACGCAAGTAGAGCTCGCCCTCGAAATCGATGCAGTGCAGCTGTTCGGGGAGACCTGCGATCTGCGCCACCTCCTCGGTGATCAGGTACTGATGCTCCATCGCGAGAATCGGCAGCTCGAGCCCCACCATCCTGCCCACTTCACGCGCCCAGAGGCCCCCCGCGTTGACAATATGCTCCGCGTGCACATTCCCCTGGTCGGTGATCACATCCCAGGTACCGTCGGGCCGCGGCTTGAGATCAACAACACGTGTGTGGCGTACCACCTCGGCGCCGGCGATCTGCGCGGATTTGGCATATGCCTGCGTCACGCCATACGGGTCGACGTGGCCCTCGACGGGATCGAATATCGCCCCGACGAAATGGCGCTTGTCGAGCAGCGGAAAGCGACGCGCGGCCTCCTCGACCGTCAGCATCTCGAGCTCCATGCCGAGATAACGGCCGCGCGCCTGCGCCATCCGCAGCCAGTCGAGGCGCTCGCGGGTACCGGCCAGCATGAGCCCGCCTGTCAGATGCACGCCGCAGGACTGCCCGGAAATGCGCTCGATCTCACGATAGAGGTTGATGGTGTATTGCTGCAGCCGCGCGACGTTGGGATCGCCGTTGACGGTATGCATGCCTCCCGCCGCATGCCAGGTCGAGCCGCACGTCAGCTCATCCCTCTCGATCAGCATCACCTCCGACCAGCCGGCCTTGGTCAGATGGTAGAGCACACTGGCGCCGACCACACCGCCGCCCACCACCACTACGCGAGCGGCACTTCTCATGAGCCTCGTCGCTCCGCCTTCTCCCAATCGTTGGATACCGCGAGCTGCACCGGCGGATTCGCGGCGATTGCGCCCGCCCCGAAGCGCTCGATCAGCCAGGATCTGAAGAGGCTGATGGCCGTGTCGGCGAGACCTTCGGGATGTGTGAGGAGGTAGTAGCCGTAGCCGTTGTCGACGGTCATATCGAAGGGGCTCACCAGACGGCCGCTGCGGATTTCCTCCGCGAACAGGTTGGTGTCGACCAGCGCGATGCCCTGGCCGCTGAGAGCGTACTGCGCGGCGAGCATGGCAGTGTCGAAGACCAGTCCACGCTCGACGTTGATCGGACCGAGCGCGGCATGGCGCACGAACTGCGCCCAGGCCTCGTGCCGCGGCAGCTCATCGATGCGCACGTGCACGAGCTCATTCGCTTCTATGAAGCCTGCGAGTCCTTTGGCAGCGTGCTGCGCGGCGATCTGCGGGTGGCAGAGGATGCTGAGGCGCACCGGCCAGAGCAGGTCCGCGACCAGGTCGGTCACCATGGGCCTCGAGTAGACCACCGCCACATCGACATCACCGAGCGGTGGACCTGCCGCGGCGGGACTGATGAGGTCGATGTCGACCTCCGTACTCGCCTGGCGAAAATCCCTGAGAATGGGTACCGCGAGCTGCATGGCAAAGCTCGGCGGCATACGTACCCGCAACGTGCGCTGGGCGGGAGCACCCTCGTTGCGGATGTCGTCGATGGCGTATTCCAGCCGATCGAAGGACTTGGCTACGGCCGGCAGCAGATGTTGGCCCGCCTTGGTGAGCGTCAACGCGTGTGGGCGCCGCTCGAAGAGCTGGACGCCGATCAGGCGCTCGAGCGAGATGACGTGTCGGGACAGAGCGCTCTGGGAAATGAGCAGCGCGTGGGCGGCGGCCGTGAAGCTGCCGTGCTTGGCTACCCCCTCGAACGCGCGCAACGCATTGAGCGGCAGCCAACGTCGATCGATCGTTTTCTTGCCCATCTTTGCCTCCCGGGCGGCTCGAGCATACTAGCCGCCGCTGACCGCGGCGGCGCACCGCATTTCGATGCCTTTTTTCGATGCCGGTAGCCAAATTCTCGGCTTGGACGGCCGCGGTGAGTGTGAAAGCCTAGCAGCCGAGCCCCATGAACGCGTTGCCTCAGCAATCTGCGCCCCGCGCCTCGGGGCACCGGATCGCTTCGATCCGCATCACCCATCATCGTCTGCCGCTCGATCCACCGTTCCATGCGAGCTGGGATACCCGGCCGCGGGTTCATTTCGACGCCACCCTCGTGCGGGTAACCACCGACACGGGACTCGAAGGCTACGGCTCCGGCGATCAGATGGTCGGCTTTGCCGGCCATGAGCCCCTGTTCGTCGGCCAGGACGCGCTCGCCCTCGAGCGGCATCACCGCGTCCTCTCGCACATCGACTTTCATTACGGGCGCTGCTGGCCGCTCGATCTCGCGCTCTGGGACCTTGCCGGGAAGATCACCGGTCAGCCCTGCTGGCGACTCTTGGGCGGCCTCGCGAGCCGGGTGCGCACCTACGCCTCCTCGGGCACGCTGCGCGACCCGGCGGCACTGGCCGCGCAGGCGGAGTGTTATGCCGCTCGGGGCTTTCGTGCCATGAAGATCCGCTTTCAACGCGGCGACTGGCACCACGACGTCCGTGCGCTCGAGGCGGTGCGCGCGCGCGTCGGCGAGCGCCTCGAGCTCCTGGTCGATTGCAACCAGGGCTGGCGCATGCCGTGGGACACGCAAGCGCCCTGGAGCCTGAAGGATGCGCTCGCGGTGGCGCGGGAGCTCGAGCGCCTCGATGTGTTCTGGATGGAAGAGCCTTTGCATCGAGCCGACCACGCGGGCATGAAAGCGCTCCGCGAGGCTACGGAGGTGAGGATCGCGGCGGGTGAGATGACGCGCCAACTCCACGAGCTGCGCGATCTGATCACCGGCGGATCGGTCGATGTGCTGCAACCCGATGCAGCTCTCGTCGGCGGCATCACCGGGCTCAGGCGGATTGCGGCGATGGCCCAGGAGCATCAGCTCGTCTTCACGCCTCATACCTGGACCAACGGCATGGGCCTCACCGCGAATGCGCACCTGGTCGCAGGACTCGCTGATGCGCCCTTCCTCGAGTATGCGTACGACCCGCCGGAGTGGACGCTCGAGCGGCGGGATTTCATGCTGGCCGAGCCGCTCGTGGCCGACGCGGAGGGCTGGCTCAATCTGAGCGATGCTCCCGGCATGGGCTATGCGCTCGATGAGCGCGCGCTCGCGGCGACAGCCATTTGACCGTTCACGACGCTAACCTCTGAGTCGTAGACCCTCCGGGTCGTAGAGCGCCTGCAGGCGGACGATCGCGGCGCGAGGTTCACCGAAGACATCGACCTGGAACGTCTCTCCCTCGCGAGCGAGCGCCGTGGGTACGTAGCCCGCGGCGAGGCTTTTGCGGACGCAGTGGCCGTACGCCGCCGAGGTAACGTATCCAACTGCCGCGCCGTCCTTCAGTATCGACTCATAGCCGACCGCCTCCGTATCGGCCTCGGGCAGCTCGAGGATCACGAAGCGCCGCTTCGGGCCGCCGGCGCGCTCGGCAAGCACGGCCGCGCGTCCCATGAACTCGGGCTTGTCGAAATCGACGTAGCGATCGAGGCCGGTTTCTGCGGGCGTGTAGTCGGGGCGGAAGTCCTTGTTGAATGAGCCGTAACCCTTCTCGAGCCGCAGCGACGACAGCGCGCGTCCGCCGAAGTGCGTAAGCCCGAGGTCGCGGCCCGCCTCGAGCAGGTCATCGTGGAGCGTCGCGAAATAGTCGGGCGTCGTCCAGATTTCGTAGCCGAGCTCGCCGGTGAAGCCGGAGCGCATGAGGATCGCCGGCGCGAACCCCACGGAGGTCTCGGCCACCTGGAAGAGCTTGAAGGACCCGTTGGAAAGATCGAGCCGGACCAGGCGCTGCAGAAGCTCCCGCGATCTCGGGCCGGCGATGGAGAATCCCGTCAGGGTCGAGGCGGCCGAGCGCACGAACACGTCGGCCGGGATGCCGGACGCCCAGAACCAGCGCAGGTGGAATTCCTCCGCGAAGCCGGATCCGAAGATGAGATATCGATCCTCCGCGACACAGGTGATCGTGAGGTCACCGACGATCCGCCCGGCCCGATTGAGCATCGGCGCCAGCCGCAATCGTCCCGGCGGCGGAATGCGCGAGGCGAACACGCGATCGAGCCAGCCGCGCGCGCCGCGCCCCGTCACCTCGTACTTCCCGTAGTTGGTCGTCTCGTAGATGCCGACCGTGCTGCGCACGGCGCGGCATTCCTCGCCAACGTGAGGGAACGCCTCCGACCGGCGATAGGTCGGCGTCTCCGCCGGCGCCACTCCCGGAGGTGCGAACCAGAGTGCATGCTCCAGCCCGAAATTCGCGCCCATGACCGCCCCAGCGGCCTCGAGGCGGTCATGGATGGGAGAGCGCCGCATGGGCCGCGCCGCGGGGAGCTCCTCGTTGGGATAAGCCAGGCGGAAGCGCCGTGAGTAATTCTCCGGAACCTTGATGGAGGTGTACTTGGGCGTTGCGAACGCGCCGAATCGCGATACATCCATCGAGAGGATGTCCTGACCCGGGTCGCCCTCTGCCATCCAGCGCGACAGCACCAGCCCGATGCCCCCGCCCTGGCTGAAGCCTGCCATCACGGCACAGGCGACCCAGAAATTCCTCAGGCCGCGAACGGGCCCGACGAGCGGATTGCCATCGGGCGCGAAGGTGAACGGGCCATTGATGGCCTTCTTGATGCCGGCGCGGCCGAGCGCGGGAAAGTGTTGGAATCCCACTTCGAAGTAAGGCGCCAGCCGCTCGAAATCTTCGGGCAGGAGCTGCATGGAGAAGTCGTCGGGCGTCCTGACGGGTGCCCAGACCACACCGTGCGGCTCATAGGTGCCGATCAGGGCACCTGAGCGCTCCTGCCGCATGTAGATCTCGCCCGCGTAGTCGGTCGTGTTGACGATCTCGCGCTCGCGTCCCTTGAGCTCCGGGATGTCCTCGGTCACCAGATAGTGGTGCTCCATCGCGAGCACGGGCAGGTGGATGCCGACAAGATGCCCGACCTCGCGCGCCCACAACCCGGCGCAATTGACCACGTGCTCGGCATGGACCGTCCCCTTGTCGGTCGCTACGTCCCACGTACCGTCGCGGCGAGGCGTGAGCGCGAGCACACGCGTGAAACGCTCCACTGATGCGCCAAGCTGCCGAGCCGCCTTGACGTACGCATGCGTGGTTCCGGAAGGGTCACAGTGCCCGCCGTCCGCACGCCAGAGCGCCCCGATGAAGAAGCTCGTGTCGATGAGCGGGTTCAGCCGCTGCGCCTCCTCGAGCGAGATCATCTCGGTCTCCATGCCGAGATAGCGGGCGCGGGAGCAGATGAGCTTCAGACTGTCGAGCTCTCCGGGTGTCGCTGCCAGCATGAGACCGCCGTTCGGGTGCAGCCCACACGAGTGGCCCGACAGCGCCTCGATCTCGCGGTAGAGGTCGATCGTATACTTCTGCAGCTTGGAGATGTTCGCCTCGCCATTGAACGTGTGCATGCCGCCGGCTGCATGCCACGTCGAGCCGGCCGTGAGCTCGCTCTTCTCGAGGAGCAGAACGTCCTGCCAGCCGATCCTGGCGAGGTGGTAAAGCACGCTGGCGCCGACCACCCCACCCCCGATGACGACGGCTCGCGCGGTACTCTTCATGCCCCGATGATAACGCTTGACTCGCAACGCACCAGCGGCCAACGTGTGTTCCCATAGGGGTAGAGGCCACACGTGGCGCGATTCTTCAAAGCGCTCTGCATCGCCGCGACAATCGCGCTCATCGCCCCCGCGCCGGCGCGGGCCGGCGCCCCCGTCGTCGTCTCATCGAAGCTCTCGAGCGAGTCGGCGATGATCGGCGAGATGATCCATCTGGTCCTGAGCGCCGCCGGTATCCCGACCGTCGATCGCCTGAAGATCGGCGCCACTCCGGTCGTGCGCCGGGCGGTCCTCGATGGCGAAGTCGACCTCTACGTCGAATACACGGGCAACGGCGGCATCTTCTTCAATATGCCCTTGGATCCGGCGTGGAAGGACTTCAGGAAGGGTTATGAGCTCGGCGCCCGCCTCGACTATGCGAGGAACCGGATCGTCTGGCTCACCCCCGCTCCCGCGAGCAACGCCTGGGCGCTCGCGGTGCGCCGCGATGTGGCCGAGGCCCACCATCTGCGTACGATGAGCGACTTCGCGCGCTGGGTATCCGGGGGTGGGCAGGTCGTGCTCGCCTGCTCGGCCGAGTTCGCCAATGCCGGGACGCTCCGCTCACTCGAGGGCACGTATGGGTTCAAGCTGACTTCGGACCAGCTCATCGTGCTCGCCGGAGGGGAAACCACGGCCATGATCACCGCCGCTGCCGCGCGGACGAACGACACCAACACGGCGATGGTTTACGCCACTGATGGGGGAATCGCCGCGGCGAACCTCGTCGTCCTCGAGGACGACAAGCACGACCAACCGATCTACGCTCCGGTCCCTCTCATCCGGGAATCCGTGTTGCGCGCGTATCCGGACATCGCCGCACTCGTCAAGCCGCTCATGCAGAGTCTCGATCGCGATACGCTGCAACATCTCAACGAGCGCGTGCAGGTCGACGGTGAGGCGATCGAGTCGGTGGCCAGGGCCTATCTTGATCGGAAGAGGCTGCAGCGCAAGGATCCGTCGAAGTGAGCACCCCCGGCTTCCTGCTGCGCCGGCCGGCCTCCGCGCGGGATACCGCGCTTGCTGGCCTCGATCGCCTGGGCGCGCTGCTGACCCTCGTCGGAGCCGCCGGGCTCCTGTTGCTCCCGTTCGTTGCCTTCAAGGCAAATCGCATCGTGCCCGGCGATCCGCGCGGTCTGCTGGCGGTCCTTCCCACATGGGCTGCTCTCGGCTGTTGGGCGACGCTCGCGACGGTAGCGGCCGTGGCGCTCCTCGTGGTGAATGCGCCATTACGCCTGGCCGCGGCGCTCGCCGCCATCGTGGTCACCGCGATGGCCCTTGCTGGCGCGGCGAACGCCTTGACCCCACCCCATGACCTCATCGTACGGGTCGCGCCGGGAGCAGGCTTCTGGCTGCTGCTCGCCGCGCTCGGCCTCCTCGCAACGGATGCGATCACGCGCATGCGTCCAGGGCCGGGAGTGCGCGTGCTCCTGCTCGCCCTCTTCCTCGGCCTCGCGGGGCTCGCACTGGCGCATGGCACCTTCGACAATGTCTCGGTGATGCGCGAGTACGCCGTCAACGCCGCGGCTTTCGCGGTCGCGGCGCGCCAGCACATTCTTCTTTCGTTGGGCTCGCTCGGCGCCGCCGTCATCGTCGCGCTGCCGCTGGGAGTTTTCTGTCATCGCGTGCCACGCCTGCAGCCCGGTGTGCTGAGCGCGCTCAACATGATCCAGACAATCCCTTCCATCGCGCTCTTCGGCATCCTCATGGCTCCGCTGGGAGCGCTCGCCGCGCATGTTCCACTCGCCTCAGCCGTCGGCATCCGCGGCATCGGTGCTGCCCCGGCGGTGCTGGCCCTGTTCCTCTACTCGCTCCTGCCGATCGTCGCCAACACGGTCGCCGGCCTGAAGCGCGTCTCGCCCGCGACGGTCGAAGCCGCCCTCGGCATGGGGATGACTCAGTGGCAGACGCTGATGGGCGTAGAGCTCGTTCTTGCGCTGCCCGTCATTCTCACCGGCATCCGGATCGTCCTCGTACAGAACATCGGACTGGTCACCGTTGCGGCGCTCATTGGCGGCGGCGGATTCGGCACATTCGTCTTCGGGGGGATCGGACAGGCGGCCACCGATCTGGTGCTTCTCGGGGCAATTCCCACCGTAGTGCTCGCCTTCTCGGCCGCCGTGTTGCTCGATGCGCTCGTCGAGCGCCTGGATCGCGTACCGCAATGATAGTCATCGAGAGCCTCACCAAGCGTTACGGGTCGATGACCGCCGTCGATGACGTGTCGATGGTCGTCGAGCGCAACTCGATCACCGTGATCGTCGGCACGTCGGGCTCGGGCAAATCGACGCTGCTCAGGATGATCAACCGGCTCATCGAGCCGACGAGCGGCCGGGTTCTCTTGGACGGCCGTGACACCGAGAGCGAGCCCGGATATGTGCTGCGGCGTCGTATCGGCTATGTGATCCAAGGGTACGGCCTCTTCCCCCACCGGACGGTGGCGGAGAACATCGGGACGGTGCCGCGCCTCCTCGGCTGGGAGGAAAGTCGCATCCGCGCGCGGACCGCCGGACTCCTCGAAGCCCTGCAGCTCGATCCAGGCCAGTATTCGGAAAAATATCCGCATCAGCTCTCCGGCGGCCAACAGCAGCGGGTCGGCGTCGCGCGCGCGCTCGCCGCCGAGCCGGCGGTGCTCCTGATGGACGAGCCGTTCGGAGCGCTCGACCCCATCATCCGCGAGAAAGCCCAGGACGATCTCCTCGACATCCAACGGAAGTTCGGTACGACGGTCGTGCTCGTCACACATGACATCGACGAGGCGTTTCGGCTGGGGGACCGCGTCGCCGTCATGAGCGCCGGCCGCCTCATCCAATACGATCGGCCCGAGGTGCTGGTCACGCGGCCGGCCGATCCGCTCGTCGCACGCATGACCGGCAGCGCCGAGCGGGCGATGCGCCTCCTCTCCCTCACGACAGCCGGCGAGGCTGCACTGCCCCTGGCGGCAGGCGAGACCGGCGCAGACGGGATCGCCGTTCCTACATCCGCCTCCCTGCGCGAGGTGCTGTCGGAGCTCCTCTGGCGTGGCAGCGAGTGTGCCACTGTGCTCGATGCCAACGGGACGCCCTGCGGACGGCTCACGGTTGCTGCGATCATGGCGCGCGGGCGGCCGGGCTGATGCACCGCGCCGCAACGATCCTGCGTCTCGCGGCACTCGGCCTGCTGCTCGCGTTTCTGCTTGCGCCGCAACGCTTCGCGCCGCTTTTCGCGCCGCTCACCGCGGGCGGTGCGCCGCCGATATACGATCAGGGCAATCTCTGGACGCTGGCACTGTCGCACCTCGCGACCGTGCTCGCAGCGTGCGCCGGCAGCATCGTCATTGCTGTCGCGCTTGGCATTCTGGTCACTCGCCCCGGCGGTCAGGAGTTTCTGCCGCTGTCGCGGGCTGTCGTCAACTTCGGACAAACGTTCCCCCCGGTCGCCGTGCTGGCGCTGGCCGTGCCGCTCGTCGGTTTCGGCGAGAAACCGACCCTGATCGCGCTCTTTCTCTACGGATTGCTGCCGATCTTCGAGAACACGGTCGTAGGCTTGAGAACCTGTCCGGCTGCCGTCCTCGAGGCGGCGAGCGGCATGGGAATGAGCGCCCGCCAGAAGCTAGTCTCAGTCGAGCTTCCACTGGCTATGCCACTGATTTTGGCTGGAATTCGTATCTCGCTGGTGATCAATATCGGCACCGCGACCCTCGGCTCGACGGTCGCGGCCAAGGGCCTCGGCGAGGTGATCATCGCGGGGCTCCTCTCCAACAATACCGCCTTCGTCCTGCAGGGGGGGCTCGCCACGGGCCTCATGGCCGTGCTTCTGTACGACGCCGTCGCCGCCCTCGAGCGGCGGCTCTGCCGGACCGCCCGCCTCGACTGACGCCACGAGGCGGCGCCCTTGGCTGTCGCCACGCGACACCAGCTTGAAAACTCGCGACCTACTTAACAATTCGCCCGATTCCGGCGCTTGCGCCGGTGTTATAATGCACCGAGAAGTTGTAGGTTTCGATGTCATCGCCTCCAAGCGCATCCTCAAAACCGATCGTGACGTCAGGCGCCGGCCGCACCCGGCCCGCCGTTGAGCTTCCTACCCTCTTCCTCCTCCTCATCGCGTACGGCGGCTGGCTCGCCGTCACTTCGAGATACGCTCACTGGCCGCTCTGGATCGTCGCGCCGCTCGCGACGCTGCTCATCACCCTGCACAGCTCCCTGCAGCACGAGATCGTCCACGGACATCCCACGCGCTCGAAGCGCCTCAATCGCCTGCTCGCCATCGTTCCGCTCGGGCTGTGGATTCCATACCAGCGCTACCGCGACCTGCATCACAAGCATCACTGCGATGCGCGGCTGACCGATCCCATCGATGATCCGGAGTCGTACTACTGGACATCCGAGGGCTGGGCAGCGTTGAGTGCCTCGATGCGCATCGCCCTGCGCATCGAGCAGACCCTCGCGGGGCGCCTCATCGTAGGATCATTCCTGCGTATCGGGATGTACCTTCGTTGGGACCTGCGCAACGCCTGGCGCGGCGAGCCTGGAGTCCGGGCCAGCTGGGCTGAGCATCTGCTCTGGTGCATCCCCGTCGTTCTCTGGGTGAAGCTCGTCTGTGGCATCCCGCTCTGGCTCTATTTCGTGGCCATGGTGATACCGGCGAATGCCATGCAGTTGATCCGGTCATTCGCCGAGCATCGGGCGCGCCCCGGAGTGCGTGAGCGGGTCGCGATCGTCGAGAGCTCGTGGATCCTGGGGCCGCTTTTCCTGTTCAACAATCTGCACTCCCTGCATCACGAGGCGCCGGCCATTCCCTGGTACGACCTTCCCGCCCGCCACCGACAGGAGCGCGAGCGGCTGATCGCCGAGAACGGCGGCCTCGTGTACCGTACGTACTTCGACGTCGCACGGCGGTACCTGTTTCGCCGTCACGATGTGCTGCAGCATCCGACTGAGCGCGTGCCCCTCGCGACTTCGTGAGAGCTCGGCTCAGGCGGGCTCCAAGTAGCCCGCCGCCCTCGCCTCGCCGTCCCATTCCAGAGCGGGATCGTATGTTTCCCGACTGACCTGCGCGAACCCTTCGAGCATCAGGGGATCGGCGAGCCCGCCAAACCATGCCTTCCCCGCAGCGCCCACGAATGCGCCGCGAAGACGTGCCACGACAGCCGTGGGGAGGTCAGCGGCCGCCACGAAGGACGGCATCGGAGCGAGCGCTGTCGAACACAGGACACGCACGCCCTCGCAGAGCCGGGGAGCATGCCTGGCGATCAACAGATGCCAATAGGCATCGAGCGGCCCCACGTCGATACGCCCCTCGCGCACGGCATCGAGCACGTTTCGCGCGGTCACGAGATTGCCGACCATTTGCCGGTACAGTGTCGGACGCTGCGCCGTGCGGTAAGTGAGCAGATGGTGGCGGAACGCATTGAAGCCGGAGTGGGAATGCGCCACAGTCCAGCCGGCACGCCCGTCGAACGTATCCTCCAACTGCCTGAAGGGCGCGTCCTCCCGGACGATGAGATCCGTCCGATAGACCGCGCGGCCCGCGGCCCACTGCACCCGCGGAATCGGCGCTGCAATCGGCTGCACGTGAGCGAGCCGCAGCGCGATGGGATAGCCGCACATGAGCACCGCACCCAGGTCCGGCCGCGACCATAAATGCTCCAGCGGCTGCGGCGCGGGATACGGCAGGTACTCGAGCGCGACGTCCGCTTCCTCTGCGATCCTGGCGAGTAATCCGCGCCAGACCGACTCGACATCAGGGCTGACCGCGTACATCCGTGCATTGGCGATCCAGGAGCTCACCCGCTTGCGCTCAGCTCGCGCACTCTGCGCGCCACATAGTCCGCGATCGCCTCCTTGACCGCCGGATCGAGTGGCGGCGCCACGTACTCGGCGAGCAGCTTTTGCCAGATGCCGGTCGCACGCTCCGTGGCGTTACGCGCGCCAGCCTCCGTCCAACTCTCGAAGTTGGACCAGTCGGAAAGCAGCGGGCGGTAGAACGCCGATTGATAGCGCGCGAGGGTATGAGGCTCCCCGAAGAAATGCCCGCCGACCGCGACGGCCTTGATGGCATCCACCGCGAGATCGTCATCATCGAAGGTCACCGGCTTCAGCATCTCGGCCCAATTCCGCAGGAGCTCGGCGTCGACGATGATCTTCTCGAGCGAGGCCGAGAGGCCTCCTTCGAGCCATCCGGCCGCATGATTGATGAGATGGCTATGGCTCAGGATCGCCGCCTGCAGCGAGAACGCGGTCTCGTACGTCGCCTGGGCATCAACGACCGGTGAGGCGTTCACGGCACTCGTGCGCACGGGAATCTTCAGACGCCGGCCGATTTGGGCGGCGGCGATCACTGCGTGAACGTACTCCGGCGTGCCGAAGGCCGGCGAGCCGGTTCGCATGTCGACGTTGGAGGTGAATCCCCCGAGGACACAGGGCGCGCCCGGCCGCAGCATCTGACAGAGCGCGATGATGCCGAGCGCCTCGGCGGTCTGCTGCACCAGTGCTCCGGCGAGCGTCACGGGCGCCATCGCGCCCATCAGGGTGAACGGCGTGATGACGACGCACTGCCCGTGCCGGGCCATGATCATGATGTTGTCGAGGATCTCCTCATCGACCCGGCGCGGCGAATTGACGTTGGTGACCGTCATGAGCGTCGGGCGCGAGGCGAGGTCTTCGACCGTGCACCCGTGCTCGACGGCTGACATCGCGATCGCATCCTGCGCCTGCACGCCGCCGATGCCGCGCGCGGCCCAGACGATATCCGCGCATTCGATGTGCGCCTGATAAACGGAAAGATGCCGCACTGCCACGGGCAGATCGACGGGCTCCACGACGATCCCACCCTGCCAGTGAAGGACACCGAGGGAATGGGTGAGCCGCAGAATATTGCGGAAAGACTCGATGTCGCCGTAACGCCGGCCATGCTCGCGATCGTTGATGTGCGGCGCGCCATTCACCGGGCCGAAGTTGACCACGTCGCCACCGACGTGCAGATCGCGCTCGGCATTGCGAGAGTGGAGCACGAAGCTCGCCGGCGCGTACGCGAGATGCGCCTCGATGAGGTCGCGCCCGAGGCGGACCATCTGCGTATCCTCATCCACCAGCGCACCGGCGCGGCGATAGACTTCGCGGGCGGCCGGGCTGCGGATCTCCAGGCCCGCCTCCTCCAGCACCCTGAAGGCAGCGAGCACGATGCGCTCCACCTGCTCGCCCGTCAGGATCTCTAGCGGCGGCCAGCGGTTGGTGAGGCGCGGCATCGGCGCGAGCGAGGGGCCGGTGGAGCGGGCACCCCGCCCGCGCTCGCGGCGCCGCGAAGGGGCTGGAGGCTCGGTCATGATCGGTCCTCCGCGAGCTCCCCGAGGGCCTCGGCGAGCGGCCCGAGCCAGGGCTCGAAGCGCCGCCATTGCTCCAGACCCTCGCTGTTGATGGGCCGGCGCACCTGCTCGGAGCTCGCCGTGTGAACGCGGCGCGAGGTCTTGTGGAACTCGAGACAGCCGGGCTCGAAGTCGAGCTCGCAGAAATCGAGGATCCGGCGCACCTGCGGCTCGAAGTCCGCGACCAGATCTTCGTGCTGCACCCGCAACACCTTGCCCGGCAGCACCCGGTTCCAGTGCGCCATGAGCTCGACGTAGGTGCGGTAATAGCGGGCGATGTCCTCGAGGGAGTAAGTGAACTGCTGCCCCGATGCGAACAGCTGCTTGAAGTTGCTGAAGCAGCAGGCCATCGGCCCGCGGCGCGCATCGATGATCTTCGCGTTGGGCAGGATGAGGTGCATCAAGCCGATGTGCCGGAAGTTGTTCGGCATCTTGTCGATGAAGCGCGGCTTGCCGGAGCGATAGAGCCGCGTGTCGGTGAGATAGCGCTCACCGAAGCGCTTGCAATCCTCCGACAGCAGCTCGGTGAGCACGCCCGGATAGCGCGGCCGCTCCTCGCCGCTCTCGCGCCCCTGCAGACTCTGCGCGAGACGGGGAATGTCAGACAGCTCCATCGTGCCTTCGACCCGGGAGTGGGAGGCGAGAATCTGCTCGATGAGTGTCGAGCCGGCCCGCGGCAGGCCCACGATGAAGATCGGCGCGTGACTCGGATCTCCCCAGCCCTGCCGCTGGGCGAAGAGCTCCGGGGTACAGACTTCGATCTGCATCCGGGTGTTGCGCTCGATGAACTCCGGGCGGTAGCGGCATTCGCTCTTCTTGAGCGCGTTGCCACGCTCGTAATACGCGAACGATGCCGCGTACTCGCCCAGGTCCTCGAGCGCCTTGCCGAGCGCGAAGCACAGATGGAAGCGATCCTTGAGCGCGGTGCGCGGTGCGGCTTCGGCGGCGCGCATCGCTGCCAGCTCGCCGTCCGTGAAGCGGTAGGTCTTCAGGTTCGCCAGGCTCCAATAGGCATCACCATAGTCGGGCCGCAACCCGGCGGCGCGCCGATACGACTCTATCGCCTCGCGCTGCCGGCCGAGAGTCTTCAGCGTGTGCGCCATCGACAGGTGCAGCTCCGCGTGATCGGGCGTCTCTGCGAGGAGCCGCTCGTATTCGCGCAGCGCCTGCTCGCACTCGCCGAGCTCGGTCGAGAGAGTCGCCTGGGTGATGCGATAGGCGCGCTCCCCGGGCTCCGTCTGCTGCAGGATTCGGATCTGCTCGCGCGCCTGGCGGTGCTTGTGTCGTTGCAGCAGCACCTGAGCGTAATCGTAGCGCGCGGGCCGATAGTCCGGCGCCCGCTCGAGCACGGTCTCGAGCAGCAACTCCGCATCGTCGAGCACATCGAGCTTCATGCCGATCTGCGCGAGCAGGCGCATCCCTTCGATGTCATCGCCGTGCTCGATGAGATAGCGGCGCACCAGTGCCTCGGCAGCCTCGATCTCGCCGTCGGCAAACATGCTGCGTGCGGTGACGATCGCGGTGGGGAGGCTCGCGAGCTTGGCAACATGCGCGCCGGCGTTATCCGCATCGGCGCGCCGGCCCACCATGCCGTAGAGGGACTGCAGTGTCCGCCAGCTGCCGGGCAGCGCCGGGTTGAGAGCCACCGCACGCTCGAAGGCGGCTATTGCCGGCGCCGAGGAGCGCTGGGCGACGTGGCAGTGCCCCTTTTCCTGGTGCAGGCGCGGGTAGTCCGGATGCAGCTCCTCGAGACGCGCGAGCGTCCCGAGCGCCGCAGGGATCCTGCCGAGATAGCGCTGGGCGACCGCAAGCATGTAGAGGAGATCGCGATCCTCCGGGGACCTCGCCAGCAGTGCCTCGGCGGCCCGTGCAGCCTCGGCGAACTGGCGCCGATCGAGGAGCTGGCGCACGCCCGCCGGGGCACTCACGGGCCCCGGCGATGCGGCACTGTCGGCTTGCATGGGGAAGGAGTCTACCGCAATCCCGCCCCGGACCGTCCTTCGGGTCAGTGGTGCTCGGTGAAGGCGTAGCCGAACGTGAGCTCGATCGTTCTCGGACGCATCGGCGTTTCCGTCAGGATGAACTGCCGGCTCGTCGTGAAGAGGCTCTTGTTCGTATTGGTGATGTTCGTACCGATGAGCGAGACCGTCCAGGTGTCCTTCGCAATCCCGGCGGCCAGGTCATAGGTCGTCCAGGCCGGCTGGTCGTACGCCTCCACGTGGCCGGAGGCCGACAGCGAATGCGACTGGTGCTGCATCCCCGCCTGCACATACGGCAGGTAAGTGCCCCACTCCCAGTCGTAGCGCACGCGCAGGTTTCCCTCGAAGGGCGGGGAGTTGGCGAGCGGGCTCCCCTGAGCGCCGTACACGTCCTGCACCAGCCCGCCGAAGAGCCACTGCCCGGTAGCCTTGTCCTTCACGTAGAAGCCCGTGATCGGCTTGCCGAAGCTCGTGCTCCCCGCAAGATTGCCGATCAGCGCCGGCGAATTCTT
The DNA here is from genome assembly GCA_035652555.1 of Steroidobacteraceae bacterium. Classification (GTDB taxonomy): domain Bacteria; phylum Pseudomonadota; class Gammaproteobacteria; order Steroidobacterales; family Steroidobacteraceae; genus 13-2-20CM-66-19. The sequence continues at coordinate 114,069 of DASRDO010000044.1, forward strand.
CAGCTCGCCGCTGTTCCAGGCGGCCGCGCCGTTGACCGAGAGGCCGCGCCACAGGTTCGCGGCGATCTGCAGCTCCACGCCCCGCACCCGGTAGTCCGGTCCGTTGGTATTGTAGGTCAGGTTGCCGAGGCCGCACTGCGGACAGAAGAAGCTGACCTGGGCGTTGCTCCAGTTCTCCTGGTAGACCGCGCCGTTGACCTCCAGCCGGTGGTCGAACCACATCGTCTTCCAGCCGACTTCGTTGTTGGTGAGGTTATCGGAGAGGTACGTCTTCGGCGTGGCGTACTGGTTGTTGCCGTTGGCATCGGGCAGGTGACTGGAGGTGCCGCGATTGAAGCCGCCCGGCCTGAATCCCTGCGAGTAGGTGTAGTACACCAGGATGTCGGGAGTAACGTGATATTCGAGATCGCCGCGGCCGCGCATGCCCGACTCCGTCAGCGTGTGCGGATCCTGCTGCGCGAAATCGGTCCCATACGGAGCCTTGCAGGGGCCAAAGTAGGTCGTGGGCGTGCCGAATACCTTGCAGGAGAAGCTGCCGACGTCCCCGCCGAGCTCCGAGTTGTACATGTGGAAATAGCGCACGCCGCCCGTGACCGTCAGCTTTTGCGGGATGACGTCGAAGGACACGGAGGTATACGCCGCCTTCTGGATGAAGGTGCGCTGGAAATCATCGAAGAAGCCGGTATTGGCATTACGCAGGCCGGGCCGGTTGGCCGGCACGTCCGGCCAGGGCTGGATCTGCAGGAAGCAGTTCGTCGTGGGCCCTGTGGGCGCGCAGTTCGGCACGCTCTTGTACATCCATTCCGTATCGTCGTAAATCTTGTAGTCCTCGTAGAAGAGGCCGACCAGGCCGCGAATGCGCCAGTCCTGCGGCGTGCTCAGGCGCAGCTCCTGACTCACGTGCTTGTCGTGCTCCGTGTCCGTCCAGACCGAGCTCGGCGTGTAGCAGGTTCCGACCGCGGGATTGCCCGCCGAGTAACCGGCGCACTGATAGTAGTACCCGTAGCGGCCGCGCGCGTAGTTGGTGTAATCGAGGGTCTGGTCGATGTGGCGGTCGAGGTAGGAGCCCGAGTAGACGAGGCTGAGGGGACCCACCTTGCCGCTGACGGTCAAGGCGGTGTTCTCGAACCTGTCCTTGTCGAAGGACGGATTGAACAGGTTCACCGAATAGGGCGGCAGCGGCTGGCCGCCGATCGGTACGCCGCCGGGATTGGTGAGTCCCGCGCCCTCGCTGCCGAAGGGCATCTCGTAGAAGACGCCCTCCGCGTCCATGTTCTGATACATCTGGCTGAACAGCACGCTCCAGTCATCGTTGATCTTGAAGAGGAGCTCCCCGCGGATGCCGTTGAAGGTCAGCGGATTGATGTTATTGGCGGCGATCTGGTAGTTGTTGATCACCACGCTGTCGTTGGGCACGACCCCGCCGATGGCATCGGCGATCCCGAGATCCTGACTGCCGCGGGCGAAGAACGCCGGCTGATTGTCGATGTATCCTCCGCGCCGGTCGTTGAACACCGCCACCCGGGCAGCCAGCGTGTTCTCGATCAGCGGGATGTTGAACGTCGCATTGACCTTGGTGCTCGGATCGCCGCCGGCGGTGACACCGTAACCGGCGACTGCGTCGACCGCGAACGTATTGAGCTTCGGTTTGTTGGTGATGAAGCGCACCACACCCGCCTGCGCGCCGGCGCCGAACAGCGTCCCCTGCGGACCCTCGAGCACTTCGATGCGCTCGAGGTCCACCGCATAGACATCGAGGTCGCGGCCTGGCAGCAGCTCCGACTGATCATCGAGGTACACGGCAACGTTCGGGAAGAGGCCGACGGAGCCCTGTCCCTGAGTACCCAGCACACCGGTGGACAGTCCGCGCATGAACAGGGTGCCCATGCCGGGGCCCTGAGAGCCCGTGCTGACGTTCGGCAGGTACTTCACGTAGTCGGCGAATGTCTGCACGTTGAGGCTCTGCAGCGTCTTGCCGGTCATGGCCTGGATCGTGATGGGAACGTCCTGGATGTTCTGCTCACGGCGCTGCGCGGTCACGATCACCGTCTGCAGGGAGCTGGAGCTGGCTTCGGCCGCTGCAGGGGTGTCTGCCGCGGCAGGCGCATCGGCAGCCTCCGGCCCCGCATCGGCGCTCGTCGGGCCGGCGTTCGCGGCCAGTATGGCGTGCGCGGCCGAGGCGCTCAGGATTGCGGCGATGGTGCGCGACAGCTTGTGGTTCGGTTTCATTCGGTGACCTCGGCAGGTTACGAACTTGTTGTCTTCCCGGCGGCAGGTCAGCCCCCTTGGCGGCCGGGCGCCCCGTCGCACCGGCTCGCGTTCGATGCTCCCGTAATCGCGGCGCCGCGGCTTGTGAGTTCGCGACGCGCGGATTGCGGATTTACGACACCCGCCAATCAGCCCGACCCAGGCTTCCACAGGGCTCGACGACGCGAAAGCCGAGAATTTCTATGGACCCATCGGAAAAAGGCATGCGGCCACGGGTCCGCCCGCCGCTGTGCCGAGCTATGCTGCCACGATAAATGGGGGAATTCGACTACATCATCGTCGGGGCAGGCTCCGCCGGCTGCGTGCTGGCCAATCGCCTCAGCGAGAGCGGCCGGCATCGCGTGCTCCTCCTCGAGGCCGGCGGCAGCGACTTCAGCCCCTGGATCCGCGTGCCCATCGGCTATGCGCGCACTTTCACCGAACCGCGTTACAACTGGATGTATCGGACGGAGCCCGAGCCTGCGCTGGACAACCGCAGTGCCTTCTGGCCCCGCGGCAAGGTGTTAGGGGGCTCGAGCTCCATAAACGCCATGGTGTTCGTGCGTGGTCAGCCGTCCGACTACGAGGACTGGCGCAGCGCCGGAAATCCCGGCTGGGGCTGGCAGGATGTGCTTCCGTACTTTCGTAAGCTCGAAGATCACGCCTGGGGCGCCTCGGAATATCACGGCGCCGGCGGGCCGGTGCACGTTCACGATCCGTCCCCGGCGGTCCACCCGCTCTGCAAGACCTTTCTTGCCGCATGCGCCGAGGCCGGCATCGCTATTACGCGCGATTTCAACGGCGCCGAGCCGGAAGGCGCCGGTCTCTGGCAAGTCACGATCCGCAACGGCGTCCGCGTCTCCAGCGCGAGTGCCTATCTGCGGCCGGCGCTGCGCCGACCCAACCTCGAGCTGGTCACCGGGGCGCGCGCAGCCCGTGTGCTCCTCACGGGGAAGGCAGCGAGTGGCGTGGAATACGCGCGCGGCGGAACGCGGCTCACGGCGAGCGCCCGGCGCGAGGTCCTGCTGTCGGCCGGCGCCATCGGCTCACCGCAACTCCTGGAGCTCTCGGGCATCGGCGATCCGCAGCTGCTGCAACCGCTCGCAATCCCGGTGATCGCCGCCCTGCCGGCGGTCGGGCGGGGCTTGCAGGACCACGTTTGTGTGTCGTATTTCTATCGCTCGAGGGTACCGACTCTCAATGACGAGCTCGCGCCCTTGCTCGGCAAGGCTCGCGCCGCGCTGCGCTATGCGCTGCGCCGCCAGGGCCCTCTCGCGATGAGCGTCAATCAGGCGGGCGCCTTCGTCCGCAGCCGCCCGGAGCTCAGCCGCCCCAACCTGCACATCTACTTCAATCCCGCGAGCTACAGCACCACGACCAGCGGCCAGCGCCGCCGCATGCTCGAACCCGATCCGTTTCCGGGTTTTCTCATGTCGTTCAACACCTGCCGCCCGACGAGCCGCGGCAGCGTGCACCTGCGCAGTCCCGACCCGATGGCGAGCCCCTCCATCGTACCCAACAGTCTGTCGACGCCCGAGGACGTCGCGGACGTCTATGAAGGGGCGCGCATGCTGCGCCGGATCGCGGCGACCCAGCCGCTCGCCACCGTGATCGAATCCGAGCTGTTGCCGGGTGAGCGGGTCTGCTCCGATGAGGACGTGCTCCAGGACTTCCGCCGCCGGGCAGGCTCGGTATTCCACCCGTCCGGCACCTGCGCAATGGGCCCGCACGCGACGAGCTCCGTAGTCGATCCGCGTCTGCGGGTGCACGGCGTGGCCCACCTTCGCGTCATCGATGCTTCCGTCTTTCCTGCAGTCACTTCCGGGAACATCAACGCGCCGACTCTGATGGTGGCCGAGAAGGCCGCCGATCTCATTCTCGAGGATACCCGCGGGTGAGCGAGACACGGGTCGACCTCCATCCCCGAAGCGCCGCCGGCGAGCACCGCGTTGCGGCGGATACCTCCTCGATCGCGGAGCGCTGGTATGTCGCGATCACGATGTGCGTGGTGTACACGCTGAGCATTTGCGACCGCTACTCGATCTCCACCGTGCTCGAGCCGATCCGCCGGGAGCTGCATCTCTCCGATGCCAACGTCGCCTTCCTCACCGGCGTCTCCCTCGCGATCTTCTACGTCATTTTCGGCTTTCCCCTCTCCTGGCTGATAGACCGCAAGAGCCGCCGCGTCATCATCAGCATCTGTCTCATCGTCTGGTCCGCCTTCACGGTCGCAACCGGCCTGGCGCGCAATTACTGGCAGCTCCTCTGCGCTCGCATCGGTGTTGGTGTCGGGGAAGCAGGCGGCACGCCCGGTGCCAACTCGATGCTGTCGGACTATTTCCCCGCCGCGCGCCGGCCGATGGCGCTGCAGGTGTTCTCACTTGGCGCGCCGATCGGCGCCTGGCTCGGCTCGCAGGTGGCGGGAAGGATCGCCTATCATCTCGGGTGGCGGGTCATGTTCCTCGCACTCGGCATCCCCGGGATCGTGATCGGCGCCCTCGTGCTCGTCACGATTCGCGAGCCGGCCCGTGGCTGCCTCGACCGCGGCAGCGACCCGCGTGCCGCCCCGCCCCTCCTCGAGACGATGCGTTTCATGCTGCGCCAGCCCTCTGCGCTGCATCTGATCATCGGCGGCTGCGTGGTTGCCCTGTGGGGCTGGGGCCTCATGTGGTGGACACCTGCTTTCCTGATGCGCAGCTACGGACTCAACGTCGATGAGGCGGGCGCCATGCTCGGCCCCATCCACCTCTTCGGCGGCAGTCTCGCCATGATCGCCAGCACCTGGTTGCTGTCGCGACCGTGGCTTTCGAGCCCGCAACGCGTGCTGCGCCTGATCGGGGTCAACATTGCGCTGGCCACGGTGGTGACGGCGGTGATCTATTCCGCCCACTCTCTGGCCCTCACCCGCGCACTCTTCTGGCTCTACATCCCTTCCATCTACGTCTACATCGGCCCCGGCTTCGGCATCCTCAACAATCTCGCGCAGCCGGGCATGCGCGCGATCTACTGCGCCACCGTGCTCTTCGCCGCCAATCTCGGCAATCTCATCATCGCTCCGCAGGTGGTCGGCGTTCTGAGCGACCTCTTCGCGCCCCGCCACGTGGCCGACGCCGAGTCGCTGCGGCTCGCGATGTTGTGTCTGGTGCCGACGGGCTTCTGGGCGGCATGGCACTACTTCATGTCGGCCCGCCACGTACTCGCCGACGAGCAGCGCACCGCCGGCGCCGCAGGAGCGTAGGCTCAGGTCAAAGGTGGCGCACCGCCCTCGGCGGTCCGTCGGGCAATGAGCTCATCGAGTGCCTGCGCACAGGCGGCTGCCGCCGGCGGAGCGATGAACTCGGCGAGCACCTGCTTCCACTTGGCGTGCGCGCGGTCAGTGGAGGTGAGCGCGCCGCGCTCGGTCCAGGTGCCGAAATTCGACCAGTCGGCGATCATCGGCTCATGGAATGCCGTGCGGTAGCGGGCCATCGTGTGGGCTGCCGCAAAAAAGTGGCCGCCGGGCTGCACTTCGGCGATGGCCGCATACCCCAACGCCCCCTCATCCGCCTCCGGCGGCGTGCACAGCTCAGCCAGCATCTGCAGCACTTCCACGTCCGTCACGCACTTCTCGTAGGAATTCGTCAAGCCGCCTTCCATCCAGCCGGCGGCATGCAGACATACGGTCGCCCCCGCGAGCACGCTCGCCCAGAGGGAGAACTGAGTCTCCAGTGCCGCCTGCGCATCCACGATGTTGCCGGCGGTACCGGCGCCGGCGCGCCACGGGAGCCCGATGAGACGGGCGAGCTGACCGGCACCCAAAGTCGCCTGCAGGTGCGTCGGGGTGCCAAAAGCAGGCGATCCTGACTTCATGTCGACGTTGGACAGGAAGCTGCCGTAGAGCAGCGGCGCGCCACGACGCGCGAGCTGCGCGAGCGCAATGCCCGCCAGCGCCTCCGCATGTTGCAGAGTCAGTGCGCCGGCTATGGTGATCGGCGCCATGGCGCCCGCGAGGCAGAACGGGGTCATGATCACGAGCTGGCCGTAGCGCGCGAAATCGATGATTCCCTGCGCCATCGATCGGTCGAGAGTGCGCGGCGAATTGCTGTTGATCACGGTGTAGGTATGGACGCCCTTGCGGAAGTCCTCTTCGGACGCACCGCGCGCCAGGCGGATCATCGCGAAGCTGTCCTCCACCTGCGCCGTGCCGCGCGCCATCACGACCGGCATTTTGTCGGAGAGCGTCAGCTGCGCGCGCATCATGGCGTAGTGACGCAGGTGCACCGGCACGTCCTGCGGCTCCGTGTGGTTGCCCAGCATGTGGAGCACGTCGAAATGCTGGCTGAGCTTGACCAAATCGATGAAGTCGGCCAGCGAGCCCGGACGGCGCCCCCGATCCAGGTCGCTCACGTTGGGGCAGCTCGAGCCGCCGATGAAGACGAGCGAGCCGGCGGCGAACTCCACGGCGCGTCCCGGGTCGCCCCCGAGCCCCTCGAACGAGCGCGGACAGCTCGCAAGGGTGTCCGCGACGATGTCCCGGCCGAGCCTCACGATCTCGGTGCTGTCATCGACCAGAGCACCTGCGCCGGCATAAAGCGCGCGCGCTTCGGGCAGCAGCACCTTGATGCCGAGGTTCTCGAGAACCTGCAGCGCGTTCTCGTGCATCGATGCCACGGCGTCGTCCGAAAACACAGCTTGCGGCGCGAAGGGATTGCGCAAGCGCCGGTATGCGGTCGCGCGAGCGTGGCCGGGAGGTCGGGTGCCCGCACCGGATTGCCGTCGGTTCTGCCGCATGGCCACACTATAGCCAACCGCGCCGGTGGCGCCGATCACAAAAACTCATACGCTGATCGCACCGGTGCATTCCGCTAGAATCATTCAACAATGACGGCAATCGCGGCCACCTGGCAACTGCTCCTCGGCATGGGCATTCTGATGCTCGGCGCGGGATTGCAGGGTACGGAAATCAGCCTGCGCGCGACGCTGGAGGGCTTCCCCGCGCCACTCACCGGCGCGGTGATGTCGTGCTACTACATCGGGTATCTTGCCGGCACCACGCTCGCCCCGCGCCTCGTGCGCCGCGTGGGACACATCCGGGTCTTCGCCGCGATGGCGGCGATCGCCTGCGTCTCCATCCTGGCTCAGGGCCTGTTCATCTCGGCGCTCCCCTGGGCGCTGCTGCGGGGACTCTCCGGGCTCGCCTTTGCCGCGATATACGTCGTCGCCGAGAGCTGGCTCAACGACCGCTCCAGCCGCGCCACCCGCGGCAGTTTGCTCGCCATCTACATGGTGGTGCTCTACATCGGACTCGGCAGCTCGCAGTTCCTACTGATCCCGACCGATCCGCGCACCATGGCGCCCTTCATGCTGGTGGCGATGCTCATCTCGCTCGCCATCGTGCCCATCGTGATCGCGGCGCAGCATGCGCCCGAGATCGCCTTGCCGCAGAAGGTCAGATATCGCGATCTCTACCGTGACTCGCCCCTCGGGGTCGTGGCGGTAACGGTAGCGGGCATGGTGACATCGAACGTCTACTCGATGGGCCCGGTGTATGCCAGATTGAGCGGCCTCGACACCTCGGGAGTGGCCACCTTCATGGGCGTCAGCGTCCTCGCCGCGGTCATCCTCCAGTACCCGGTCGGCCGCCTCTCCGACCGCATCGACCGGCGCACCGTGATTGCCGGCATCTGCATCCTGGCGACGTTGAGCGCCGCCGTGCCCACGGCCCTGCGCGCCCTGCCGCACGGGCTCGTCCTGTTGGTCACCGCGCTGTTCAGCGCACTCGCCTTCACGCTCTACTCGCTCGGTGTGTCCCACGTGAATGACCATCTCGAGCCCGCACAGATGGTGGCGGCGAGCGGCGCGCTGCTCCGACTCAACGGCATCGGCGCTGCATTGAGCCCGGTGCTGGTGGGGAGCCTCATGGCGCGCTTCGGCCCACAGGCCTACTTCGGCAGTCTCGCGGGACTCACCGGCCTCCTCAGCATCTATGACCTGTGGCGCAAGATGCGCCGGCGCCCGCCGCCGCCGGAGCGCAAGCAGCCCTTCGGGCAGCGCAAGAGCATGGTCTAGGGACGCCATCCCATATTGGCATAATGCCCTGCAAATCCGCATGGCGCCTGTCGCCTGCGGACATGCGGGGGTCGCAAATTCACCCCATGGGGCAGCCCCCCTCGGCTACCATTTTTCCTCGAGGGCGTACACCCCCGAGCCGAGGACCGAGCATGCCAGATGAGTCCGAGTTCAACCTGCGTGATCTGAACGACCAGGAGCTCACCGAGCAGGTTCACGACGATCTTTACAACGGTCTGCGCGACGAAGTCGTGGAAGCGACGCGGATCTTCCTCGAGCGCGGCTGGAGCGCCGAGAAGGTGCTGAACGATGCCCTCGTCGAGGGGATGAGAATCGTCGGCATCGACTTCCGCGATGGGATCCTCTTCGTTCCCGAGGTGCTGCTCGCGGCCAACTCGATGAAGGCGGGAATGGAGATCCTGCGTCCCTTGCTCGCCGAGACGGGCGCCGAGCCCATCGGCAAGGTCGTGATCGGCACGGTCAAAGGTGACATCCACGACATCGGCAAGAACCTGGTGTCGATGATGCTCGAGGGCGCGGGCTTCGAAGTGATCGATCTCGGTATCAACAACTCGGTGGAGAAATATCTCGACGCGCTCGAGAAGCACAAGCCGGACATCCTCGGCATGTCGGCGCTGCTCACGACCACCATGCCCTACATGAAGGTCGTGATCGACAAGATGCGCGAGGAAAACATCCGCGAGAAGTACATCGTGCTGGTCGGCGGCGCGCCGCTCAACGAGGAGTTCGGCAAGGCCGTCGGGGCCGACGCCTACTGCCGTGACGCGGCGATCGCGGTCGAGACGGCAAAGAGCCTCATCGCCACGCGCCGCTCGATGCGCGCCGCCTGAGCGCCGCCGGAGGAGACGAGTGGACAAGGCACGCGGCACGCTCATCATCGCCTGCGGTGCGCTCGCGCACGAGATTGCGGCACTGCGGCGGGCGAGCGGCTGGACCGCACTCGATGTCTGCTGCCTGCCGCCGGAGTTGCACAACCGGCCCGAGCGGATCGCCCCGGCGGTGCAGGCGAAGATCCGTGCGCACCGCGGCGAGTACCGCAGCATCTTCATCGCCTATGGCGATTGTGGCACGGGCGGCAAGCTGGATGAGGTGCTCCGGCAGGAGGGCGTGGAGCGGCTCCCCGGCGCCCACTGTTACGAGTTCTTCGCCGGCGCGCGCGCGTTCGCGGAGCTGGCGGATGCGGAGCCGGGAACCTTCTACCTCACGGACTTCCTCACGCGCCACTTCGAGCGGCTCGTGGTGCGGGGACTCGGAATCGATCGCCACCCGGAGCTGGCGCAGGAGTATTTCCGCAATTACCGCAAGGTGGTCTACTTCGCCCAGATGCGCTCTGCCGCGCTGCTCGAGCAGGCCCGGAAGATCGCCGCGGACCTCAACCTCGCCTTCGAATACCGCCACACCGGCTACGGCGAGCTCGGAGCCCATCTCGCCGCGCTCGTAGCCGCCGACCGGGCGCCCGCATGGCCAGCCTGATCATCATCGGCTGGCGCGACATCCCCGCGCAGGTGGTCGGCCGCAAGGGCCGCGAGACCGCCAAGGCACCGCTCTCACCGCGGTTCCAGGAGGCCGTGGATCGCGCGGCCATGCGTGCCGGCCGTGGAACCTCGAACGCTTACCTCGAAGACTGGAAGCGCAGCCCTCCCCGACCCTGCGGTGAGGACATCGCGGCGGAGGTCGCCGCAGAAGCCGCGCGCCTCGAAGCACGCTATACCGATGAGTATCTCGAGCGGTTGGTGAAGTCCAAGGGCATCGATCCGGATGCGGCCCCGGACGGCGCTGCATCGGAATCATCCGGTGTCTGATGTACAGCATCCGCCTGTGGTCGGTACGGCACGCTCGAGGTCTCAACACCTTCTACCGCGGTTTTGAGCGCACTCTCACCGCACTGCATCCGCTCTTCGAGCGAATCGGCTATCAGCGTCTCGAGCGTCCCGTGGCGGCGGTCGAGCGCTCCGTCAAGGGACTGTTGTTCGACTGCCGCATGTGCGGGCAGTGCATCCTCAGCTCGACCGGCATGTCCTGCCCCATGAACTGTCCGAAGAGCCTGCGCAACGGACCCTGCGGCGGCGTGCGCGCCGACGGCAACTGCGAGGTGCGGCCCGACATGAAATGTGTCTGGTATCTGGCCGTCGCCGGCAGCGCCCGCATCCCCGGAGGCGCCGAGGCCCTGGGCACCGTGCAGCATCCGGTGGATCGCCGGCTGACCGGAAAATCCTCCTGGCTGCGCGTGGCGCGCGAGCGCGCCGGAGAGCGCGCTTGATCTTCGAGGACGAGCCGGTACCGGGGTATCCGCTGCCGATCCTGCCGGGTCATACCTCCCCCGGTCGCCTGGAGCGCGTGTTGCGCGCCCGCCAGTTTGCTGTGACCACGGAAATGGCACCGCCCGACTCCGCCGACCCGGAGGAGGTCTATGCGCGTGCGCGGATCTTCGACGGTTATGTCGATGCGATCAACGCCACCGACGGCAGCGGCGCCAACTGCCACATGTCGAGTATCGCCGTCTGCGCCCTGCTGACGAGAGTGGGTTACGCGCCTGTCATGCAGATCTCCTGCCGCGACAAGAACCGCATCGCGATCCAGGGCGACATCCTCGGCGGGGCCGCGATGGGGGTCTGCAACATTCTTTGCCTGACGGGTGATGGCGTACAGGCCGGCGATCATCCGCAGGCGCTGCCGGTGTTCGACCTCGACTCGCTCACACTGCTCGAGACGGCGCGGACGATGCGCGACGAGCACCGCTTCCTGAGCGGCCGGAAGCTGACCCACTCGCCCAGAGTGCTGCTCGGCGCCGCCGAGAATCCCTTCGCCCTGCCTCTGGAGTGGCGCGCGCAGCGGCTCGCGAAGAAGATCGCGGCCGGCGCGCAGTTCATTCAGACGCAATACTGCTACGACGTGCCGCTCCTCGAGGTCTTCTTGCGCCACATCGAGGATCTCGGCCTTCGGGAGAAGATCTTCATTCTGGTCGGAGTGGGCCCGCTGCGCTCCGCGAAGGCCGCGGAGTGGATGCGCACGCACGTTCCGGGGCTACACATCCCCGATGAGATCGTCGCGCGCCTCGCGGGAGCGGTAGATCAGGCGCGCGAAGGACGTAATCTTTGCATCGAGCTCATCCAGGAGATCCGTTCGTTGCCTGGCGTGAGCGGCATCCATCTGATGGCTTATCGCCAGGAAGACAGCGTTCCGGAAATCGTCGAGCGCTCCGGCGTGCTCGGCGGGCGTGTCCCCTGGTATCCCGGCCGCGACCCACAACGCAACCCCAACAGGCTCGCCTCATGACCGACACCGTCATCAGCTCTGCAACCCGCGAAGTCGTGATCGGCTTCGAGCGCCCGTTCGTCATGATCGGCGAGCGCATCAATCCGACCGGCCGCAAGATCCTGGCCGCGGAAATGGGCAGCGGCGACTTCACCCGGGTCGAGGCCGATGCCCGGGCGCAGGTGGCCGCCGGCGCCCACATGCTCGATGTCAACGCCGGCATCCCGCTCGCCGACGAGCCGGCGATACTCGCAAAAGCCGTGCAGCTCGTGCAGTCGGTGACCGATGTGCCGCTCTCCATCGACTCCTCCATCGTGGCCGCCCTGGCGGCAGGCCTCGCAGTCTACAAGGGCAAGCCGCTCGTCAATTCCGTCACCGGTGAGGAGGAGCGCCTGGAATCGGTGCTGCCGCTCGTGAAGAAGTACGGTGCGGCGGTGGTGGCGATCTCCAATGACGAGACTGGCATCTCAGAGGACCCGGACGTCCGCTTCGAGGTGGCGAAGAAAATCGTGCACCGCGCGGCCGATCATGGCATTCCGGTCTCCGACGTGGTGGTCGACCCGCTCGTGATGCCGATCGGCGCCATCAACAGAGCATGCGTTCAGGTGACGCATCTGCTCAAGCGTTTGCGCAGCGAGCTGAAGGTGAACACGACGTGCGGCGCCTCCAACATCAGCTTCGGGCTGCCGGCGCGTGAGGGGGTCACCGCGGCGTTTCTGATCTCGGCGATCGGCGCGGGCATGACCTCCGCGATCATGAACCCGCTGCACACCGAGATCGTCCGGGCCATCATGGGCGCCGATATCATGATGGGACACGATCCGGACTGCATGCGTTGGATCCGAAGGTTCCGTGACGCAACGCCGGCGCAGGGACCCGCTGGTGCGGCGCCTGGCGAGGGTGCTGCACGCGGCCGGCGCGAGGGAGGCCACCGTCGCCGTGTCAGCTGAGGTGCCGGACGCGCTGGTCGTCTTCACGCCATCGGGCAAGCGCGGGCGCTTCCCGCTAGGTACCCCACTCCTGCAAGCCGCGCGCTCGTTGGGAGTAGACGTCGACTCCGTATGCGGTGGCCGCGCCATCTGCGGACGCTGTGAAGTACTGGTCATGAAGGGCGAGTTCGCCAAGCACGGCGTCATCTCCCGCCCGGAAAACCTATCGGCACCCGGCGCGGCCGAGGCGAGCTCCACCGGCCGCCGGCCTCTGCCGGCCGGCCACCGGCTCTCCTGTCAGGCGCGCATCCAGGGTGACCTGGTGGTGGACGTGCCGCCGACCAGCCAGGTACACCGGCAAGTCATCCGCAAGGAGGCCGAGGCACGAGCCATAACCCTCGATCCGGTGGCGCGCCTGCATTACGTCGAGGTGCGCGAGCCCGACATGCACGATCCGGCGGGCGACCTGCAGCGTCTCGAGGAAGCCCTGCAGCGCGAATGGGAACTGACCGGCCTCAGCTGCGACCTGCACATGTTGCAGCGCCTGCAGCCGGCACTGCGCAAGGGAGACTGGAAAGTGACGGTCGCCGTGCATGGCGGCGAGCGGATCATCGGCGTCTGGCCGGGCTTTCACGAGCTCGCGCTCGGGCTCGCGGTCGACATCGGCTCCACCACCATCGCCGCCCATCTCTGCAATCTCGAGTCCGGCGAGGTGCTCGCCTCGAGCGGCGTCATGAATCCGCAGATCCGCTTCGGCGAGGATCTGATGAGCCGCGTCTCCTACTCGATGATGCATCCGGGCGGAGCGCAGCAGATGACGGCCGCGGTACGCGAGGCGCTGAATCGGCTGGCCGCGGACGTGGCCCGGCAGGCGAAGGCCCACACCGACGATATTCTCGAGGTGACGCTGGTCGGTAACCCGATCATGCATCACCTGTTGCTCGGCATCGATCCGGTGGAGCTCGGAGGCGCGCCCTTCGCGCTGGCGACCGACGAGGCCCTGGAGTTTTGGGCCACGGAGATCGGCCTGCACTTGCACCGCGGTGCGCGGGCGTATGCATTGCCCTGTGTCGCCGGCCATGTCGGCGCCGACACCGCGGGAATGGTTCTCGCCGAGCGACCCGATCTGGGCGACGCCGTGACGCTCCTGGTGGATGTGGGCACCAACGCGGAGATCGTGTTGGGCAACCGGGAGCGCCTCCTCGCCTGCTCCAGCCCGACGGGCCCGGCGTTCGAAGGCGCGCAGATCAGCTGTGGTCAGCGCGCAGCGCCCGGTGCGATCGAGCGAGTGCGGATCGATCCGGCGACACTCGAGCCGAAATTCAAGGTCATCGGCTCGGACCTGTGGTCGGACCAGCCGGGGTTCGAGGAGTCGGTGAAAGACACCGGCGTCACCGGAATCTGCGGCTCGGGCATCATCGAGGTCATCGCC
>DASRDO010000045.1:0-25466 GCA_035652555.1 Steroidobacteraceae bacterium
TCCGGGGACTCCGGCACCACGCCTATCACATCGAGCCCCAGGATCTCCTTCACGTCGTCCACGCTCATCATCTCTCCGCTCGCGACCCGCCTCGGGTTGTAGCGCGTCAGCAGGAGATGTTCCTTGACACCGCCGTTGCCCTGCTCCGCGCGCTGCGTCTTGCTGGCGAGGAGTCCCAGGATTCGATCGGAGTCACGGACCGAGGAGACCTCGGGATTGACGACCACCACCGCGCGATCGGCGTAGTACATGGCGAGGTGCGCGCCCTTCTCGATACCGGCGGGCGAGTCGCACAGGATGTAGTCGAACCCCTCCGCGATCAGCTCATCGAGCACGCGCCGCACGCCTTCGGTCGTCAGCGCGTCCTTGTCGCGTGTCTGCGAAGCGGCGAGCACGTGCAGCGTCTCGAGCCGCTTGTCCCTGATGAGCGCCTGCTTCAGCGTGCAGTCGCCCTGGATGACATTCACGAAGTCATAAACGACGCGGCGCTCACAACCCATGATGAGGTCGAGATTGCGCAAGCCGATGTCGAAGTCGATCACCACGACCCGCTTGCCGCGCTTCGCAAGGCCGCATGCCACACTGGCCGAAGTGGTCGTCTTGCCGACGCCCCCCTTGCCTGAAGTCACCACGATGATCTCGGTCAAGTTGTCGCTCCTACGCGTAACGTCAACAGCAATCATTCAGCCGGCAAAGGCCGCCCTTTGCCGGCGGGGTCGAGGCCAGTGACAGGGCTGGCTGCTCACAAAATCGCCGGGAGCGATTCTGCACGGCGCCTGCGCCGGCCCCAAAGGGGCGAGGCCCAGGATGGGCCGAGCAAAGCGCTGCAGGCGGCTTTGAGCCAATTCAACAATCCAGAGCGGCGAACCGCAAATCGTCGCCATCCAGCCACGCCTGCACCGGCTTTCCGGCCAGCTCCGGCGGCAACGTCTCGAACACACGGAATACTCCCGCCACGGATACCAGCTCTGCGTGAAATTCCTGACAGAACACACGGGAACCGGCTTCCCCTCGCGCGCCCGCCACGGCGCGTCCGCGCAGCGCACCGTAGATATGGACGCACCCGTCTGCTATCACCTCAGCGCCTGCCCCCACCGTCGAAGTCACCACGAGGTCCCGGCTGCGCGCATAGATACGCTGCCCGGAGCGGACCGGCTGGTGTTGCATCAGCGCCGGAATCCCCGGCTCCGCACGCTCCACCGGCTGCACGACCGGGACCGTCTGATTCTGCGGCCGAAAAGGCGCAAGCACAGGCAGCTCGAGCGCCGCTGACAACGCTTCCACCGCAGCGGAGCTGCCGACGAGGCCCACCGGCAGCATTCCTGCGCGGCGGACGGCATCCATCACCCCACGCATCTCCTGCAGCTGCGGGTCCCTGCCGAGCACCGTCAGGTCCAGGCAGATTCCGGTGCGCTGAAAAAAGAGCGGAGCGCTGGCCACGCGGCCGGTCAGCTCATCGAGAATCGCTCCCGGGTCGGTCGAGCGCAGACGCACCTGAATCAGGCCCACCTGTCCGAAACGGATATCGATGGCCGCCGCTGGTGCGGCGGCATCGGCTGGCTTCGTCATCATTAGTATTGATGCCATCCCGGAACGCGTTGCGAAATCTCTGCTGCGCCTGTCAGCCCCAAAGCTTTCCCGTTTCCCGAGGCCCTCGCCGGATGCGGTGCGGGTCTCAGGGATGCGCGTGGCGCGCGCCCGAGTGCAATGCGGGATGGAGGCGCAGTGTACCGGCTTACTTTCGCCGCCGCACGCCTCTGACAGGCTGCGCCTCGAGAGGATTCTCCGGCCAGTAGTGCTTCGGATAGCGGCCGCGCAAATCCTTGCGTACTTCGGCGTATGCGCCGCGCCAGAAACTTGCCAGATCGCGCGTCACCTGCACCGGACGCTGTGCAGGCGAGAGCAGCTTGAAGGTGATCGGCACGCGGCCGCCGCCGATCCGCGGGCTCGCCTCGAGCCCGAAGACCTCCTGCAGGCGCACGCAGACCGCGGGCGCGCTCTCATCGAGGTAGTCGATGCGCACGCGCGAGCCGCTCGGCACGGTGAGGTGATCCGGAGCGAGGACATCGAGCTCGCGCCGCTCGTCCCAACTCAGCCGTGCAAGGAGCGCATCGAGGAGCGGAATGCGGGCGAGGTGCTCGCGACGCGTGACGCCCTCGAGCCACGGCGCGAGCCACTCGCCGGCCGCTGCGCGCAAAGCTTCATCGGCCAGGTCCGGCCAGCTCTCGTGGCCGCCCCCCAGACGCCGCACGAACGCGACCCGCGCCTGCAGCTCGCGCGCCTCACGCGTCCAGGGGAGTGACTGGATGCCGAGCTGGCGGATGCCTTCCAGCATCGCGGCGTGCGCCTCCTGCTGCGGCACCTGTGGCAGCGGGCTCTCCTCCAGCACCAGACCCTCCAGCCGCAGCACTCGCCGCGCCAGCACCGCCTCCTCGCGCGCGCTCCACTCGACCGAGTCGGTTCGCTCCAGGCGGGACGCCATCAGCTCATCGAGCTCCCGCCGATCGAGTGGTGCCGCGAGGCGGATGCGCGCATCCCGCTCACGATCATCGAGATCCACGGCCACGATGAGCTCCTGGCGCGAGAGGCCCTGTGGCTCGCCGAAATGCGCGCCGCGGCCATTCGTCAGCGTGTAGCGCCCGTCCCCGCCCGGCCGCTGTCGACCGATCCGATCCGGGAACGCCAATGCGAGCAGTCCGCCGGCGCTCGCGCCCTCCACGCGGCCACCCGCGCCGGCATCGACCGTAGTGCCGAGCTGGCGCAGGAGCTCGCGCGCTCCGCGTCTGACCCTCTGCAAGGCAGCGCGGTCGATTCCACTGGACTCGCCTTCGCCCCGCAGCGCCTCGATGCGGCCCCGGATATCGGCATCGCGCGTACCTGCAGTGCCGCGTAAGAGGTCCCGCTCCGAGAGCAGCGCGGCGATGTCCGCCGCGAGCGGCAGACAGCCGATCTCACGCGCGCGCAGCAGCATGTGCGCCAAGCGAGGATGCGTGCCGAGATGCGCCATTTCACGGCCATGAGGCGTGATGCGGCCATCGGTAGCCAGTGCGCCGAGACGCCTCAGCAGGTCGCGCGCGCTCGCGAGCATCGCGGCGGGTGGCGGGTCCAACCACTTGAGCGCGGCCGCATCGCGGGCTCCCCAGCTCGCAAGCTCGAGCGCGAGCGGCGTCAGGTCGGCCTCGACGATTTCCGCCGGGCTGAATGGCGCGAGGCTGCGCTGTGCACCTTCGCTCCAGGTGCGGTAGCACACCCCGGGCTCCACCCGTCCCGCTCTCCCCTGTCGCTGTTCCGCCGAGGCGCGGGAAATACGCTCCGTCTCGAGACGGCTCATGCCCGTTGCCGGATCGAAGCGCAGGCGGCGGGCGAGACCCGAGTCCACGACGACCCGCACTCCCGGAATGGTCAGACTGGTCTCCGCGATGTTGGTCGCGAGAACGACACGCCGCGACCCCGCGCGGGCCGGCATCAGCGCCGCCTCCTGCTCCTCGCCCGAGAGCTCCCCGTAGAGCGGCAGGACCTGCAGCCGGCCCGTGCCGCTGGAGGCAGCCGCCAGCGCTCCCTCGAGCAGCGCGCGCACGCGGTGAATCTCCCGCGCTCCCGGAAGAAACACGAGCAGATCTCCCTGCTCTTCCTCCAGCGCGCGCCGGACCACTCTCGCCGTGAGCGCCTCGGGAGATTCCTGCGTCCCCCGGGCCGATCCCATCTCGGGCAGGAGCGGCATCCCCTTGCCCGCGTAGCGCGTCTCCACGGGGAAGCTTCTCCCGTGCGCCGCGACCACGGGCGTATCCCCCAGCAATCGCGCCACGGCCGCACCCTCCAGAGTGGCTGACATGACCAGGATCCTGAGGTCCGGTGTCACGCTCTCGCGTGCATCGAGCGTGAGTGCCAGACCGAGATCCGCCTGCAGGCTCCTCTCGTGATATTCGTCGAAGAGCACCGCGGCGATCCCTTCGAGCGCCGGGTCGGTCTGCAGCATCCGTGTCAGCACTCCTTCCGTCACAACTTCGATGCGCGTATCCCGGGATACGCGCGTGTCCAGGCGCATCCGATATCCCACCGTGCGCCCGACCGACTCCTCGAGCGTCACCGCCATGCGCAGTGCCACGGCGCGCGCGGCGAGACGCCGCGGCTCCAACATCAGGATTCGCTTGCCCGCTGCCCAGGGCTCATCGAGCAGCGCCAGCGGCACGACAGTGCTCTTGCCCGCTCCGGGCGGCGCAGTCAATACCGCAGAGGAGTGGTCCGCAAGCGCTCGCCGCAGTTCCGGCAGCACCTCATCTATGGGGAGTCCCGAACGTTCGAGAGAGTGCATCGCGAAATGGCTCTTGGCCGGAAGCTCGCCGCCAGGACGGCGGCGCGCTAGCCTACATGGAAGTATTCACGGCGTTCTGGCCAAGAGCCATTTCGTGAGGCGCTCGGAGCACCGAGCCATGAGGTCACGAGCGCCACATGTCATAGGCGAACAACAGCCAGCCGAGGATGAGCAGCCCGCCGCCGAACGGTGTCAGTATCCCGACCCAGGGCTGCGCACCCAGGCTGAGCGCATACAGGCTCCCGCAAAACAACGCAATTCCCACGAGCAGCGTCCGGGGCGCCGTCACGACCCGGTAGAATGTCGGCCGCCTGACGGCAACCGGCTGATCGGGCGCCCCGCCGAGAAGCGCCCCCATCACCAGCAGGCCCAGGGACTGGTAGAACTGAAAGCGCACGGCAATGTCGTAGATATTCTGCTGGCGCGCGCTCCAGCGACCTGCCAGCGCGTGAGCGCCCAGCGCCCCCGCGATGGTCGCGAGTGCGAGCAACACGCTGCCTGCCGGGAGCACCCACCTCCCGTAGGCGCCTTTGCTCATCATGCCGGCAACTCTAGGACCGCGGTCCGGTCCGGTCCGGTCCGAGCGCCCCCATCAACGGCCGGAAAAGATCGAGCGGCAGCGGAAACACGATGAGCTGTGATTTGTCGTGCGAGATGTCGGCCAGAGTCTGCAGGTATCGCAGCTGCAACGCGCTCGGCTGCTGCGCCAGCAGTTGTGCCGCCTCGGCGAGTGTCTGCGCGGCCTGCTTCTCGCCGTCCGCATTGATGACTTTTGCCCGCCGGTTGCGCTCCGCCTCCGCCTGCCTCGCCATCGCGCGGATCATGGTTTCATCCAGATCGACGTCTTTGATCTCGACATTCGCGACCTTGATGCCCCATGCCTCGGTGGCCTGGTCGAGAATGCGTTGGACGTCGGCGTTGAGCTTGTCACGCTGGGAGAGCAGGTCGTCCATCTCGTGCTGGCCGAGCACCGAGCGCAGCGTGGTCTGCGCCACCTGACTGGTCGCCTCCCACGCGTTGGCCACCTGGATGATGGCCCGGCCGGGGTCGACGACGCGGAAATAGACCACGGCGTTCACCTTCACCGACACATTGTCACGGGTGATCACGTCCTGCTTCGGCACGCTGAGCACGATGACCCGCAGATCCACCTTCTTCATTCTCTGGAAGACCGGCCAGATCAGTATGATCCCCGGTCCCTTTATGCCCGTGAAGCGCCCGAGCGTGAACATCACGGCCCGCTCGTATTCGTTCAGCACGTTGATGGCGCTGAAGACCAGCATGGCGATGATGACGATGATGACGACGAGAGCGTAGGGCATAAGCATCTCCGGGCGGAGCCGGCCTCAGGGCAAGGGCTCGACCCACAATGTCAGACCTTCGATCTTCACGACGCGCGCCGCCTGACCGGCTTTCAGGGGTACCGCGCTGCAGGCGTTCCACAGCTCCCCGCCATAGCGGACGCGACCGCGCGCCGCGAAATCCTCGACCGCCTCGACCACCGCCCCGAGCATCGCCTGGGTGCCGGTCACGACCGGGCTGCGCGCCGCGTGCGTGGCAAGATACACGATCCCGAGAATGACGAGGCCACCCACCGTCGCCAGGCCACCGATGAGCGGCAGCGCAACCTGCAGCCCCGAAGTCCTCGAGAAGAGGATGAGGGAACCCACGATGAAGGCGATGAGGCCGCCGATCCCGAGTGAGCCGTAGGTTGGGAAGAAGAACTCCGCCGCTATCATCCCCGCGCCGACGATGAGGAGCGCGAGCCCGGCGAAATTGGTCGGCAGGAGCTGGAAGGCGAAGAGCGCGACGAGCAGGCAGATGACACCGACCACTCCCGGCAACACCCCGCCGGGATGGTAGCCCTCGAAGAGCAGTCCCCAGAGACCGATCAGCAGCAGTCCGTAGGCGATCTCGGGATTGGTGATGATGCCGAGCAGGCGCGTACGCCAGTCGGGCTTGAGCCAACTGACCTCGATGCCGCGGGTATCGAGCCGCACGGCCCGATCGCCGATACGCGTCTCGCGGCCATTCAACTGTGTCAGCAGGCTCGGCAGGTCGGGCGCGATGAGATCGATCACGTGCTGCTGCAGCGCCTGGGTCGCGGGCAGGCTCGCCGCGCCGCGCACCGCCTCCTCCGCCCAGTCGGCGTTACGGCCGCGCAGCTGCGCGAGACCGCGAATGTAGGCGACCGAGTCGTTGAGGACTTTGCGCTCCTCGGCGCTCATCGGCTCGGCCTGCGCGGGCGCGGGAGTCTCTTCGCCGGCACCCTCGGTGTCATCAGTCTTGCCGGCCGTACCGGGCTCACCGGGCTTGCCGGCTTTGGCGGGCTCGCCGCTCTTACGGGCCTTACCTGTCGCACCGGCCTTCTCGGCCTTCCCGCTCTTCTTGGACTCCCGGGCCTTCGTCGGATTTTCCGCAGGGGGCGCCGGCTCGGAGCCGCCGATGGACACCGGTGTAGCGGCCCCGAGATTGGTCGCCGGCGCCATGGCCGCGAAGTGGCAGGCATAGAGAATGTAAGTGCCGGCGCTCGCGGCGCGCGCCCCGGGCGGCGCCACGTAGGCCACGACCGGAACGGACGAAGACAGGATGGCGCTGATGATCTCCCGCATGGAGGTCGAGAGCCCACCCGGAGTGTCGATCTCGAGAATGACGAAGGGACTGCCCCGCCGCTGCGCCGTGTCGAGCCCCTGCTCGACGTACTCGGCAGTCGCAGGTCCGATCGCGCCGCGAATCTCGAGGCCCAGGGCTGGCGGGCGAACCTGCGCCGGCATCGGCGGCGCAGCGCCTGCGGCCGTGGACGCGAAGGCGATTGCGGGGGCAGCCGGCACGACCGCCGCGACGAGCGCGGCGACCTGGGCAAGGATCGATGCCAGCCTCATCGGTTCAGCATGCCGCTTGCGGGCATCCTCAAGGGGGAGGGTCTTCCCCGAAGATGCTGATTTTACGCGCTTGGCCGCATCAACGCTTGGGCGTACGCGGCAGGCCGGTATGTTGCGTGCGGAAGGTCTGATGTCGGCTCGCACGGGCGGCCGGTGCGCCACCGGTTCCCGCCGGCTGGTATGCCGGAACGAGCTGTTGCCGGCCGTTGCCGATGAGATCGGCACGCCCCATGCGCCGCAGCGCCTCGCGCAGCGTCGGCCAGTTGTCGGGATCATGATAGCGCAGAAACGCCTTGTGCAGGCGCCGCACCTTGAGGCCCTTCGGCACCCGGACCTCGCCCCCCGTGCGGTTGAGCCGCCTGAGGGGATTCTTTCCCGAATGATACATCGCGGTGGCCGTTGCCATCGGGGAAGGCAGGAAGGCCTGCACCTGGTCCGCGCGAAAGCCATTGCGCTTCAGCCACAATGCCAACTCCAGCATGTCCTCATCGCTCGTGCCCGGGTGGGCCGCAATGAAGTAGGGAATCAGGTACTGCTCCTTGCCGGCCTCGCGCGAGTAGCGCTCGAAGAGCGCCTTGAAGCGGTCGTAGGCGCCGATTCCCGGCTTCATCATCATCGACAGCGGACCCTCCGAAATCGCCTCCGGCGCGATCTTGAGATATCCGCCCGTGTGATGTTGGGCGAGCTCCCTGACGTATTCGGGGGACTCGACGGCGAGGTCGTAGCGCACGCCCGAGGCGATGAGCACCTTGCGAATGCCGGGAAGCTCGCGGACCTTGCGGTAGAGGCTGACGAGCGGCGCATGATTGGTGTCGAGATTGGGGCAGATGCCCGGGTAGACGCACGAGGGCCGCCGGCAGGCGCTCTCGATCTCGCGGCTGCGGCAGGCCAGCCGGTACATGTTGGCCGTAGGTCCGCCCAGATCGGAGATGACACCGGTGAAGCCCGGGACCTCATCGCGGATCGCCTCGACCTCGCGCAGCACGGAGCTTTCCGAGCGGCTCTGGATGATCCGCCCCTCGTGCTCCGTGATGGAGCAGAAGGTGCAGCCGCCGAAGCAGCCGCGCTGAATGGCCACGGAGAAGCGGATCATCTTGTACGCGGGGATGTTGGCATCGCCGTACGTTGGATGCGGGCGGCGCCGGTACGGCCGCTCGTACACCCAATCCATCTCCTGCATGGTGAGCGGGATCGGCGGCGGGTTCAGCCAGACCTCGACATCGCCGTGGCGCTGCACCAGGGCGCGGGCGTTGCCGGGATTCGCCTCGAGATGCAGGATGCGGGACGCGTGCGCATACAACACCGGGTCAGCGCCCACCTGCTCGTGGGAGGGCATGCGGATGACGCTGCGCCCACGGTCCGCATTCCTGACGCGGCGCAGGAAGCGCACGACCTTCTCCTCCCCCTGCGGGGCCGCTGCGCCCGATGGAGGCCGCGCAGCCTGTCGTTCCGGCTCCGCGGCGTAGGGATCCGGTAGAGGCGCGACCGGCCCCGGCGCATCGAGGTGGGTCGAGTCGATCTCGATCCAATCGTCCGGAACGGACTTGCGCGTAAACGCGGTGCCCCGCACGTCGGTGATGTCGCGGATCGATTCGCCGGCCGCGAGCCGATGCGCGATCTCACAGATCTGCCGCTCGCCGTTGCCGTAGATGAGGAGGTCCGCCTTGGCGTCGAGCAGAATCGAGCGGCGCACCTTCTCCGACCAGTAGTCGAAATGCGCGATGCGCCGCAGCGATGCCTCGATGCCGCCGATCACGATCGGCACATCCTTGAACGCTTCGCGCGCGCGTTGCGCATAGACGATCACCGAACGGTCCGGCCGCTTGCCGCCGACACCGCCCGGCGTGTAGGCATCATCGCTACGCAGCCGCCGATCGGCCGTGTAGCGGTTGACCATGGAGTCCATGTTGCCGGCGGTGAGGCCGAAGAAGAGGTTGGGCCGCCCGAGTGCGGTGAACGGCTCGGCGCTCTGCCAGTCGGGCTGCGCGATCATGCCGACTCTGAAGCCCTGCGCCTCGAGGACGCGGCCGATGACGGCCATGCCGAAGCTCGGATGATCCACATAGGCATCGCCGGTCACGATGATGACATCGCAGCTGTCCCAGCCGAGCTCGTCCATCTCTGCGCGCGACATCGGCAGGAATGGCGCCGTGCCGAAACGCGAGGCCCAGTGCTTGCGGTAGCTGAAGATGTCGCGGGCGGGCTCCATACGCGCTCAGTACAACAGATACGCCTGCCGCTCGGCGCTCCATGCGGCCTCGTCTTTCGCCGCGAGCGCATCGAGGTCCCCGGGCGTTGCGGCCTTGTCGTCGACCCAGCGGCGCAGGAGGTCACTGCCATTGATCACGTCGATCGCGAGTCGGTCGCGCTCGTACTCGTAGGGAAAGTCACGCCACAGCGAATAGTCGGGAGCGAGACGCCGCAGCGCCTTGAAGGCGAGCGCCATGAGCCGCCACGGGCGGAACGCCTCGTGCTCATAGTAGATCTCATCCTCGACATGGATCTGCATGCCGGCGCAGAGCTTGCCCACGTGCTTGTAGAACGTGGGCTCGAACCAGCAGTGCCGCAGGCGGCAGCCGCGCGTCCAGGCGGGTGCCAGCTCGCGCATGGCGGCAAGCAGCGCGTAACTGTCGAGATCAGGGGCGCCGAAGAGCTCGAGGGGCCGGGTGGTACCGCGGCCTTCCGACAGGGTCGTCCCTTCGAGCATGACCGTGCCGGGATAGCAGCGCGTCATCCACAGGGTCGGCGCGTTGGGGCTGGGGTTGACCCAGGTGCGCTGCCCCAGGGGCCAGCCGTATCCCGGCGTCGCGTGAGGTTGCCAGCCATCGAGCGCAATGACCTGACAATCGACGTCGAGCCGCAGTGTGGAGACGAACCAGCGCGCGAGCTCACCGAGGGTGAGGCCGTGCCGCATCGGCATCGGTCCCGGCCCGACGAAGCTCTCGCAGCCCGCACGCAGAGAAAGACCCTCCACCGGCCGGCCAATCGGATTGGGGCGGTCGAGCACCCACACCGTCTTGTGCCGCTTCGCCGCTTCCTCCAGCACGTATCGCAGCGTCGCGACGAACGTGTAGATGCGGCAGCCGACGTCCTGCAGGTCCACCAGCAGGACATCGAAGGTGTCCATCATGTGGTCCGTCGGGCGCCTCACCTCTCCGTAAAGGCTGAAGACGGGAATCGCATGAACCGGGTCGATGAAGTCGTCGGACTCCATCATGTTGTACTGCTTGTCCCCACGCAGGCCATGCTGTGGGCCGAAGGCCGCGGTCAGGCGGACGTCACCCAGGGTCGCCAGGGCATCGAGCGAATGCACGAGGTTGCGGGTGACGGAGGCAGGGTGGGCCAGCAGCGCCACGCGCCTGCCCGCGAGCGGCTTGCGGAGCTGCGGCTCCTCGAGCAGACGATCGATGCCGAACTTCATTGGGCAGGATTCCCGGAAAACTCGAGCGTGAGTGAAAAGCTGTCGGGGTGATGAAAATCGGGCCGCCCGGAGGGGTGGCCCAGCGCCCAGTATGACAGCCTGCCCTCCGGGTCCTCCACTACCGCGCTCAAAGCAATCCGCAGCAGCGGCTTTGCAGATGCCGGGAAGACCAGTGCCCCGCTCAAGCGCACCTGCGCCTGCAGCTCGAGCCGGTCCCCGTCCTGGCGCAGCGTGAGCCGCGGCGCTGCATCCAAAGCCGGGGCCATGCCGTCACGGTAGGACTGGAAGCGGTACGCGGCCCAGTCACCAGAGGGCGAGAAGTTGAGCTCCAGGTAGGGCGGCGACTGCGCCAGCCCTACGAACGCCTCGAAGCAGGTATGCGCCCAGAGCTCGTCCGTCCTGCCGGCATTGCCTGCGGGCGATGGAATACGGACGCGCTTTAGATCTGCTTCGAGCACGTACACGAACCGCAGGGACATCGGACCTGCGAGCTCAGCAGCTGCGGCAATGGATCGCACCGCCTCATTCGGCGTGTTCGGATGCGCTACCAGGGGAACAAAGGAGGAATCGCTCTTCGTCATCACAGCTCTCTCAGGAGGTCCCATCCTAGATGCAGCACTCCACGCACCACACCCACAGCGACCCTGACACCGGTGGTCGTGATGTCGACGACACCGCGTATCGCCACGTGCCCTGCCTCTGCCAGGATGCCGTTAGGATGATTGCGTGCATAGGTGACCGCGCTCCGTTCATCGGCACGTGCAGCCTCCTGTTGAGCTGCGCTGAGCTCCGTTATGGGCACCGCGGTCACGCGGACGCTCGCCGTGCCATCCCCATAGAATCCCAGTCGCTGCGCCACGGCAGGCGTTGCATCGACGACCCGGCCCCCGTAAAAGGGGCCGCGATCATCGACCATCGCCACTGCCTCACGGCCGTTGCCCAGATTGCGGATCCTGACCCAAGTGCCGAACGGCAAGGTCTTGTGCGCGATCCGCATCGCCCCGGGATCAAATGGCGCGCCGCTCGCGGTGGGCCTGCCGGCATCGCGCAGGCCGTACCAGGATGCGGTACCGCTCGCCTCATACCCTGCGGCCGAGGCGAGCACCCGGTAGCAACCATGGCCGGGCACACAGTAGCCATGGGCGGGAGCCTGCACTCGCGGCGGCCTCGAGGCGCAGCCGGCAAGCGTGAGCAGTGCCGCCACGCATATCGCACTCCAGGCCTGAGCGCATTCCCGCATGGATGGACAATAATGGACGGCATGACGCGCCGCACCCACCTGCCCGGGGAGCCCGCAGCTCTCAGCGCGCAAGCGCCTCCGGGTGGCAACTCCCACGAGGCTCAGATGGCGATCATGTACGCACGGCTGCTTCGGGCCGCGCGGCTCGCGGCCGTGGGGGAGATGGCGGCCGGGGTCGCACATGAGCTCAATCAGCCCCTGACTGCCATTGCGAACTACGCGCAGGCCTGCGACCGGCTCCTCGGCCGGCCGGCCCCCAGCATGGAGGATATCCGCACCGCGGTGCGTGAGATTGCAGAGCAGGCCGTGCGTGCCGGCGACATTCTGCGCCGCGTACGCGGCCTCACCCAATCGCAGCCGGTACGCCGTGAGCGTGCGGATCTCAACGCGGTGCTCGAGGCCATCCGCGACCTCATTCTGGCGGAGGCGCGTGCCCATCGCGCGCGGGTGCAGTTCGAGCTCGCGGCCCGGCTGCCGTCGGTCTCCATCGATACCGCTCAGATCCAACACGCGATCATGAATCTGGTGCGCAACGCGCTCGAGGCCCCAGTCGAGCCGGGCGCGGCGGCGCGCGAGCTCACGCTGCGCACCGCCCTCACACCCGACGGACAGGCCGCGGAGATCGCAGTGCTCGACAACGGTCCCGGCGTCCTGCCGCAGGCGCTCGAGCGGATGTTCGATCCGTTCTTCTCGACCAAGTCGGCGGGAGCCGGACTCGGGCTCGCCATCAGCAACACCGTGGCCCGCGCGCACGGCGGCAGCCTCACCTACCGTCCCAACACGCCTGCGGGTGCCTGCTTCGCCCTCAGAATTCCGGCCGAGGGCTGCTGATGTCCTACGGCGCAACGCCTCCGGCCGTAGACGGATCTGATCGCCCGGCCTGCGTCCGCATTCTCCTGGTCGACGATCACGAAGGAGTGCGCAACGCGACAGCGATGCTGCTCAGGACCGAAGGCTTCGAGGTGCTGTGCGCCGCCTCGCTCTCCCAAGCCAGGGAAGCCCTGCGCAACGGCTCGCCGATCGACCTGGTGATTGCCGACTATCACCTGCAGGACGGTGAGACCGGGATCGAGGTGATCGCGATGGCGCGCAGTATCGCCGGCGAGCATCTGGGCGCTGTGCTGGTGAGCGGCGACACGTCCTGTGCCCCACGCGACGTGCAGGCCACCGAGCGGCTGCGCCTCGCGGCCAAGCCGATCCGGGCAAGGGAGCTGTTGGCCATCGTGACGGAGCTGCTGCCCGTGAGAAGGGGTGCGTAGCGCGCAGCGCGACGGCGCGCTGTGCCTGCGTAAGTATTTGTTTTGAATGCCGGATATGCCACGCGGCCGCCTGCCGTTGGCGGATGCGTACCGGTCCGGCGAGCGGCTCCCGCGGCGGATTCTGCGACCCGACATGAGGCAGCGGTGCCCCGCATCGAGCCCGCGCTATGCACTCGTCCGCCAGCAGTGGTAATTTTGGCGGTGACCGTGAGCGCGAAGAAATCACCCCCTACGGTATTCGTGGTCGACGATGACGACTCGGTGCGCGGGTCGCTGCGGTTTCTCCTGCGGTCCACGGGCCTCGAGAGCCGTGTGTTCGGCTCGGCCCATGACTTCCTCGCGGCCTACGACCCGACCCAGCCCGGGTGCCTGGTGCTCGACGTGCGCATGCCGGGGATGAGCGGGCTCGAGCTGCAGCAGGAGTTGAACCTGCGCGGCGCCATCATCCCGGTGATCTTCATCACGGGACACGGTGACATCCCGATGGCCGTCGAGGCCATGCAGCACGGTGCTCACGACTTTCTGCAGAAACCCTTCCGGGACGAAGATCTGATCGCGCGCGTTCGGCGTGCGCTCGCCAAGGATGCCGAGGCGCGCGCCGCCCTCGAGGAACACAAATCGATCCGCTCGCGCCTCGATTCGCTGACGCCGCGGGAGCGCGAAGTGCTGACACTGATGGCGCGCGGCAAGCCGAACAAGATCATCGCCCACGAGCTCAGTGTCAGCCAGCGCACGATCGAGATTCACCGCGCGCGTGTCATGAAGAAAAGCGGCGCTTCCTCGCTGGCGGAGCTCGTCCGCATGGTAATGGACGCAGACGCGGAGCTGGCGCCGTCCGTTAGGTGAGCGATCCCGAGCCCCCTTCGGTAGGCTCGCGCAATTCCGGGTACGCTACGCGCGGTTTCTGCGGCCAACGCGACACTTGAGGATCGGGCATGTCAGATCAGTCGGGAAACACCGTACCGCAATCCGGCCAGGCGGCCGATAGCGGGGAGGCGAGCCTCGTCTCTCAGCTCGGCATGATGTTCCGGTCCCTGTGGGCCTCTCCTGCCCGCAACGTCGTCATCAGTCTCACCTCGGCGGCGGCGGCCGTCATCATCATCACTGCGTACGGTCAGGTACGCCTCAACCGCTGGAACCAGCCCTTCTACGATGCGCTGTCGCGACGCAACGTGCGGGAATTCGGCTTGCAGCTCATCGTGTTTGCCGTCATCGCCGGCTCGCTCCTCCTGCTCAACGTCGCGCAGCGCTGGCTCGGGGAGATGTTGAAGGTGAAGCTGCGCGAGGGACTGGTTCATGACATGGTCGAGAACTGGATGCAGCCGCGCCGCGCCTTTCAACTGGAAAGCGCCGGCCCTATCGGGGTCAACCCGGATCAGCGCCTGCACGAGGACGCCCGCCATCTCACCGAGCTCTCGGGCGATCTCGCGGTCGGGCTCATGCAGGCCTCCGCCCTCCTCGTCAGCTTCGTCGGCGTCCTGTGGTCGATCTCCCGCGGATTCAGCCTGAAGCTCGGCGGTGTCACCCTGGCGCTCCCGGGCTACATGGTCTGGGCCGCCATCCTCTACGCGCTGTCCGCCTCGCTCCTCACGTACTGGACCGGCCGCCGGCTCATCCCCGACAACGCTTCGCGCTATGCGCGGGAGGCGGATCTGCGCTACACCCTGGTTCGCGTGAACGAGCACATCGATGCCATCACGCTCGCCGGCGGCGAGGCCGACGAGGCGCGGCGGATCGAGCTCGATCTCGCAGCCGTGCTCACTGCCATGCGGCGACTGGTGACGGGACTCACGCGGCTGACGTGGGTCACGGCCGGCTACGGTTGGGTCACTCTGGTGGCACCCATCCTGGTCGCGACCCCACTTTATTTCAACGGCGATCTCTCCTTCGGCGGCCTCATGATGGCGGCGGCGGCCTTCACGCAGCTGCAGTCCTCGCTCCGCTGGTTCGTCGATAACTTCAGCACCATTGCCGACTGGCGCGCCACTCTGCTGCGGGTGGCGATGTTCCGGCGTGCGGTCGCGGGGACCCAGGTGCTGCATCGGACGGAAAGCCGGATCGAGCTTCTGGAGGGTGAGGACGGGGCGCGCGAGGCGGCGCGAACGCTGGTCATCGATCACCTGGAGATCGCATCGCCCTCGGGGTGCACGCGACTTCAGGGCGGCAGAGTCGAGATCAAATCGGGCGAGCGCCTGCTGCTGATCGGGGAGCCCGGTGTCGGCAAGACGCTGCTCTTTCGCGCGCTGGCGGGGCTCTGGCCCTGGGGAGCGGGGCGCATCGTTCATCCGCGCGGACAGGAGCTCTACTGTATTCCGCGCACTCCGTATCTGCCTCCGGGAACGCTGAAGGAGGTGCTGGCATACCCCTCGGCGGTCGGCCGATTCCAGGACGGGCAGTATGCGCAGGCGCTCGAGAGGCTCGGGCTGCGCCGGCTCGTGAACAAGCTCGACAGCGCCCGCCGTTGGGATCGCGAATTGAACGAGGACGAACAGCAGGCGGTCGTCTTTGCCCGCCTGATGCTGCATGCGCCTCCGTGGGTGCTGATCGACGAAGCCCTCGACTCCATAGATGTGGATACGCGCGAGCGAATCGTCGGGATGTTCACGCAGGAGCTCGCCCACTCCGGGCTCATCTACATCGGGCGCGCAGACCCGAAGGGCGGCTTTTTCTCCCACGTTCTGCATGTCGTCAACGATCCGACGTCGCGCCGCCTGGCCCGTCATCGTGCGCCGCAGCCGCGGGCGGCATCCCTGTATCCGCCTCCGGCGGCTGCCACCTGACTGCCGCCGCTCAGTGCAGGAGCGCGTCCCGCAGTACGACGGCCTGGTTGTGCGCCTCATCGTGCGCCGAGTAGACGAGCGTCAGCGGACCTTCCTTCGCGAGGGTCCGCAGCTCGCCCAGCAGCTCGTGCTTCTCCGTGAGCTCCGCCCGGTAGCGGCGGCGGAACTCCTCCCAACGCTCAGGGTCGTGCGCGAACCATTTGCGCAGCTCGTGACTGGGAGCGATTTCCTTCATCCACTGGGAGAGGGCGGCGTCGGCTTTCTTCAATCCACGCGGCCACAAGCGATCGACGAGAACGCGCGTTCCATCGCGCGGCGAGGGTGCCTCGTAGGCGCGCTTGATCCTGACCTCGGGCGAGCCTTTGGCGCGGATCATCTCGGCCTCCCCGGCGCCATCAGAGCCGTCCCTGCTCCATGGCGAGCTCTGCCTCCAGGCTCTCGCGGCCCCTGAAGACGGTAGCCAGCGCGAGCGTGCGACCACCTTTGCGAAATCGCAGCGCCACATCGCGCGCGCCCGGGTCACCCTGCTGCTCGATGTTGTCCCAGGAGGCCGCATGCCCGACATAGTCTATCGACACGTCGTACTGCTGCGTCCAGAAGAACGGCACCGAGGTGAATCGCTCGCGGCGCCCCAACATGTTGCGTGCGGCAGTCTGGCCTTGCCGCTCCGCGACCACCCAATGCTCGATGCGAAGCCGCTGGGCCGTGCGGGGATCGGGCCAGCGGGCGATGTCCCCGGCCGCGAAGATACCGGGGACGCTCGTCTCCAGATACTCGTTGACGAGCACGCCGCGGTCCATCGCCAGCCCGGCGCTGTGCGCCAGAGCCAGCCGCGGACTCACTCCGATACCGACGAGCACGAGGTCGGCATCGAGCCGGGCGCCGTCATCGAGTTGGACGGTACGCTCATCTATCCTGTCGGCGGTGCGGCCGAGATGGAAGACGACGCCGTGAGACTCGTGCAGCGAGCGGACGAAATCACCCATTGCCGGCCCCAGAACGCGCTCCATGGGCCGCGCCTCGGGCGCGACGACGTGGACTTCCACCTGGCGCTGGCGTAGAGCCGCGGCCGCCTCGAGGCCGATGAAGCTGGCACCGACGATCACGACACGCCTGCCCGGCGCGACTCGCGAGATGATCGCCCGGCAATCGGCGAGAGAGCGCAGGGTGCGCACGTGCGGCAGGTCCGCCCCGGGAATCTTCAGCCGAATCGGCTCGGCACCCGTTGCAAGCAACAGCCGGGTGAAGCCTACCGGCTCGCCGCCTGCGACCTGCACGGTCCGTCCCACCGGGTCGATGCCCGTCGCCTCCGTGCGCAGGCGCAGGTCGATCCGGTTCTCCACGTAGAATTCCAACGGTCTGAGGGGCATCCACTCTTCCGGCGCGTTGCCGGCAAGATAGTCCTTCGAGAGGTTCGGACGATCATAGGGCGCCGACTCATCGGCGCTGAGGAGAGTGATTGTCCCGCCGAAGCACTCGCGGCGCAGCATCTCGGCCGCGGCGAAGCCGGCGGCACCGCCGCCGACGATCACAATGTGCTCGCCCGCAGCGCCAGGTGCGCGGTGCTGGGAGTTGGTCCCGACTTTCTCACGCACGAGCAAGCGGCCGTCCTTGCGCTCCACACGCCAACGGTTGACCGGCGCCAGAGCCGGCGCCGCAATCGCCTCGCCCGTGCGCAGGCTGAAGCATGCATGATGCCAAGGGCAGCGAACCGTCTCTCCCACGACCAGTCCCTCGCCGAGCGGCCCGCCGTAGTGAGTGCACGAGGCGTCGATCGCAAACACGTCCGGCCCACGACGGACGAGGAGAACGGCTTGTGCTCCCACGCGGCCAACCAACATGCCGCCGTCCGTCAGACTGCTCTCGGGAACACCGGCTTCGAGGTCCGGACCACTCGGCTGCGATGCTTCGCTCATGCAGTTCTCCGCCTGGCGCGCTCTTGCAGACGAGTCTGCCAGAGTCCGGTATCGGCAGGTACCCGCCAACACCGTGAGCGCCGGCTCTGCGGCGGCGGCAACGAGTCAGCTCACCCCTCAGGCGAAGTAGCTCCGTGCCGCCTGCTGATAGGTCCTGTCGGTCTGCGGCTTGACGAAGAGCGCGACCACTTGCGGGTGAGCCGCCCGCACCTTTTGCTCGATCTCGACGACGGCGTCCTCGACCTGGGCCGCGGTCAGGTGATCCTCGAAGTCGAGGCTGAGGGCGGCCACGATCTGATCCGGCGCGAGCTGCATGGTCAACACCCCGTTCGCGCGGGTGATGGATTTCTCCGCGCCCGCTATCCGCAGGATCGAATCGCTCAGCTCCCGGTCGGCGTGCTCACCGATCAGCAGGCTCTTGCTCTCACGGGCGAGCAGAATGGCGATGGCACCGAGCACCACTCCGATCAGAATCGAGGCCACTCCGTCGAAGACCGGCTGATGCAGCTGCACCGCGGCGAACGTGCCCGCGCCCGCAATGAGGATGCCCGCCAGCGCCGCGCTGTCCTCGAAGAGCACCATGAAGGACGGCGGGTCCTTGCTGTGGCGGAAAGCCTGGTAGTAGCCGAGGGCACCCTTGGCGGCCGTGAACTGCCGCCAGGACACCACCCAGGAGGCACTCTCGAAGATGAAAGCCAGCGCGAGCACGACGTAGTTGATCACCGGGCGGCTGATGGGCTCGGGATGGCGGATGTGGTCGAGTCCCTCGTAGACCGACACGCCCGCGCCGAGCGCGAAGATCAGGAGGGCCACGATGAAGCTCCAGAAGTAGAGCTCACGGCCATAGCCGAGGGGATGCTGCGCATCGGGACGCTGGCTGGCCCGACGCAGCCCATAAAGGAGGAGAATCTCGTTGCCGCTGTCGACGAAGGAGTGGACCGCTTCGCTCATCATCGCGGAGCTGCCGGTCGACAGGGCAGCGAGCAGTTTCGTCGCCGCCACCAGCAGGTTGCCGGCGAGCGCGGCGATGACGGCCTTCTTGGAAGAAATCTGCGATGTCACTACGTGATCCTCTTTGCCGGGGCGCGTCAGTGCGCCCCATCCGCCGGATAAACCAACCCGCCATCGCCTGAGGGCCGTGCGCCCGGGGTGAGCGCCGCCGGTGTCAGCTTGCCGGGTCCGAGAATGTGCACCACCTCGAATCCTGCTGCCAACAGGTAATCGGCGATGATGCGCCGGTGACAGCGCCACCACAGCACCTCGGCGCACATGATCGCGCAGCGATGGCCGCCGGTGAGCGCGTACAGTTCCTCGAGCCCGGCGCGAAACTCGGCCGTGCCTGCATAATCGGCATAGGCGCGAAACGACTCGTTCCTCCAGAGCATGTTCGGCGATGAGCCTTTGCGGCCGTGACGCCGGCCGCCGAGAGCCGGCAGAAAGCGGTAGGCCATTCCCGCCCCCGCAAGCGCCTCCTGCAGCGCCGGCCCGTTGAACTGCGGGTTGGTTCTGGAGCGGGGGAATGCACGGACGTCGGCGATGAGGTCAACCGAGACGTCCGCGAGCAAGGTGATGAGCTCATCGGTCGAGCGTGTCGAGTGCCCAACCGTGAAGACCGGATTGCGCAGGTTACCGACGTTGCCGACGATGCTATGCGCCACACCCACGGCTCGGCGTTAGAGGTAAGGCGAAAGCAGCCAGAAAAGACTGTCGCGAAGCCGGCGGACGAAAGCCCACGCAGGAGGTCCCGTAGGAACGCGGGAGGCATGATCGCGCGCGGAGAGGACGTACTTGGCAAGCTGCGCGCATACCGCCTCATCGTACACCTCCACGGCGATCTCAAAGTTGAGCCGCAGGCTTCTCGGATCAATGTTGGCGGACCCGATCTGCGCGTAGGTGCCGTCGATGACGATCAGCTTCGTGTGAGAGAAAGGCGG
Organism: Steroidobacteraceae bacterium; assembly: GCA_035652555.1. GTDB lineage: Bacteria > Pseudomonadota > Gammaproteobacteria > Steroidobacterales > Steroidobacteraceae > 13-2-20CM-66-19. Next base: position 19,745 of record DASRDO010000045.1, read on the forward strand.
CGGCTGCAGGTACACCTCAATGCCACGCTCGAGCAGGGGCGGCAGCCAGCGGCGCGTGGCCCAATCCACGTAGCGCAGGTTGCTGCGTGCCGGCAGGACGAGACAGACCTCCACGCCGCGCAGCGCCGCGGTTTGCAGCGCCGCAGTGAGCTCGGGAGGCGGAATGAAGTAAGGCGTCATGATCAGCACCTGGCGGTGCGCGACCGAGATGGCCCCGAGGATCACGAAGAGCAGCTTGTCACTGTCCTCGTCCGGCCCCTCGGTGATCACCCGGCAGATGCACGTACCCGCATCGCGCGCCGGCGCCAGTACGGGCGGCAATGCCTCGCCGGCCGCGAACTGCCAGTCGGCGGCGAAGCATTCGGCGAGCTGCGATACCGCCGGCCCCCTCATCTGGAAATGAAGATCGGCCATGCGCCGATGGTGTCCCTTGCCGACTTCGCGTCCGCCGATGTTCATGCCCCCGACGAACCCGATCTCGCCATCGACGATGAGGAGCTTACGGTGATTGCGCAGATTGAGTGACAGCACCGGCATCGCCAGCCGTGGCGGCAGGAAGCGTGCCGAGCGTACTCCCGCGTGGCGCAGCAGACGCACGGCGTGCGGCCAGCTGTACCACTCTCCGATTCCGTCGATCAACACGCGGACCTGCACTCCGCGGGCGACTGCGGCGGCAAGCGCGTCAATGAATTCGCGGCCGACCGGATCGGTCTCGAAGATGTAGGTCGAGAGCGCGATCGAATGCCGGGCCCCGCGGATCGCCGCGAGCATGACGGGAAATGCGTTCTCGCCGTTCTCGAGCGCCTCCACCTGATTGCCGGGCAGTCTCGGCCGCTGGGTCACGGCGTCCCCAATGCGGGTCAGCTGTGAGGCGAAATCCTCCGGCGGGCGGCTGTCGATGCCGCTGCCGATCGGGGTCAACCCGCCGCGCAGTTGCCGGGCACGTGTGCGGACGCGATTGACGCCGAACAGCAGGTAGAGAATGGTGCCGACGAACGGCAGCAGCCACCCCGTGACGATCCAACCCAGAGCGCTGCGCGGATCGGGCTTGGTGAGCAGTGCATGCACTGCGCCGAAAACGGCGCAGATCACGTACAGCGCAGCGACCAGCAGCTGGAGTGAGCCTGCGGCATGCCCGGGCATGATATCTACTCTTTGTGTCAGCACCGGAGTGAGTACTCTATCGCATGGCGGTAGACTTGCAGCGCAAACTTCTCCCCTGCGCCGATCGGGCATCACCATGCAGACAAGGCCACGGATCATCGTAGTCGGCGGCGGTTTTGCGGGGCTCTCCGCCGTACACGCGCTGCGCCACGCCGCCGCCGACGTCCTGTTGATCGATCGTTTCAACCATCATACGTTTCAGCCCCTGCTCTACCAGGTGGCTACCGCCGGCCTCGCGGCACCGTCCATTGCCGCCCCGCTGCGACATATCCTGCGCGCGCAGCGCAATGCGACGGTGCTCCTGGGAGCGGCGCGCGGCATCGATATCGCGGGCAAGAGCGTCGAGGTCGATGGTGTTTCTCACCCTTACGATTTTCTGATCGTCGCGACAGGGAGCACGCATGCCTATTTCGGTCACGATGAGTGGGCAAGATTCGCCCCGGGCCTGAAGACGCTGGACGATGCATTGAGCATCCGGGCGCGAATCCTTACGGCTTTCGAGCGCGCCGAAGCAACGATCGATCCGGCCGAGCAAATGGAGTGGCTCACGTTCCTGATCGTCGGGGCAGGCGCCACCGGCGTCGAGCTCGCCGGCACGCTCGCCGAAATCGCCCGTCATACCCTCAAGCGCGAGTTCCGCCGCATCGACCCGGCGGCGGCGAAGGTTCTGCTGGTGGAGGCGGGGCCGCGCGTGCTGCCGGCGTTCCCATCGTCGCTTTCCGCAAAGGCGCAGCGACAACTCGAGCGACTGGGCGTCCTCGTGCGCACCGGCCATGCGGTCACCGGCGTCGATGGGGAGGGTGTTTGGATCGGCGAGGAGCGGATTGCGGCGCGCACCGTCCTGTGGGCCGCCGGAGTTGCCGCCTCACCTCTCGGTGCGGCGTTGGGTGTCCCGGTCGATCGCGCAGGCCGTGTGCGCGTCACTGCGGGGCTCAGCATTCCCGGACACCCGGAGGTATTCGTCATCGGCGACCTGGCGGCGGTACCGGAGGAGACCGGCCCCGTGCCCGCGATCGCGCCGGCGGCGAAGCAGATGGGGCACTATGCCGCCACTGCGATCCTCGCGGGCCTCTCGGGCCGGCGCGCGGGCGCATTTCGCTATCGGCATTTCGGCTCGCTCGCCACCATCGGCCGGATGGCCGCAGTCGTCGACTTCGGCCGCATCCGCCTCTCGGGCCTCCTTGCCTGGTGGATCTGGCTCACGGCGCACATTTACTTCCTGATCGGCTTTCGCAACCGCCTGGTCGTGCTGATCGACTGGGCGGAGGCCTACTGGAGCTATCGGCGCGCCGCGCGCATCATCATTCCCGTGGGAAACTCCGAAGAGTGAAGGATGGCGGCCCGAACTGATCGCCCGGACGCAGGCGAGGATCACGACGTCATCGTAATCGGTGCCGGGGCGGCAGGTCTCGCGGCAGCGCACGCGCTTTGCCGCGCCGGGCATTCGGTGTTGGTGCTGGAGGCTCGGGACCGTATCGGCGGGCGCATCTGGACCCGGAGCGAGCCCGCCCTCGCCGCGCCGATCGAGCTCGGCGCCGAATTCATCCACGGCACCTCGCCGGAGACGCGCGAGCTGCTGCGCAACATGGGCGTGGCGGCGATTGACACCTCCGGGGAGCACTGGTCGCTGATCGGCGGACGGCTGCAGCAGCGGACCGAGAGCCTGCTCGGACAGGTGCGCAGGGCGTTCGAAGCCGGCGACGTCCTCTCCAGACCCGACACGTCGCTCGAAGCCTTCCTCACAGGTGAGGGTGGCCGCAACTTATCCGAAGAAGCGCGTTCCATGGCGCGCGCGTTCGTGTCAGGTTTCGATGCCGCCGATCCGGCGCGGGTCAGCATCCATTCGATCGCGGAGGAGTGGCGCAGCGGCGGCATGTTGGACTCCTCGCAAGCGCGTCCTCCCGCCGGCTATGCCAGCGTCCTCAGCGCGCTGCGCGTAGGTCTAGACCCCGCGCACGGGCATCTATCGCTCCAAACGGTGGTGACGGACGTTCAATGGAGCAGCGATTCGGTCGAGGTCCGGGGGACGAGATTCGGACAACCCTTCCGGACGCTAGCGCAGAAGGCGATCGTTACGGTCCCGCTCGGCGTTCTCAAGCAGCCTGCTGAGTCACCGGGAGGGATTCGATTCACACCACCGCTCGCGGAGAAGCAGCCCGCCCTCGATCAGCTTCTCTCCGGCCCGGTCTTCAAGGTGATGTTGTATTTTCGGCGGGCTTTCTGGGAGGAAGTGCATCGAGGTCGTTACACGGACGCGTCCTTCTTCCACGCGCCCGGTAACGTCTTTCCCACGTTCTGGACCACGCTCCCAGCACGCACGTCCCTCCTCAACGCCTGGGTCGGGGGCCCTAGCGCCGCTCGGCTCAGCAGACTGCAAGACGAGGAAATCGTCCTCCACGCACTGGATTGCGTGGCGGCTCTATTCGACAGGAACCGGAAGGACCTGGAGCTCGAAGCGACGTACGTGCACAACTGGCAGCGCGATCCCTTCGCGCGCGGCGCATATAGTTACGTAGCCGTGGGTGGAATCAGAGCCAGAGAGCTGTTGGCAGCGCCCCTCGGCGGTACGCTCTACTTCGCCGGCGAAGCGACGGATACCACCGGCGATGCCGCGACGGTTACCGGTGCCCTGCGCAGCGGCGCCGGCGCCGCCGTGGAAGTCAGTCGGCAGCTCGAGCGACGTCACTGAGGCCGGCGGGCACCGCTGGCCTGCGTGGCCCGGTCCGACTAAGCCGCGGCATCGCGAGCGCGTCGCATCACGCCCTGCCGTGCAGCTCGTCCGGTCCCAGCCGGCCCAGCAGCGATTTCAACAACGGGGCGACACGCCGCAGCTCCCGTCGATGGGCGGCGGAGAGGCCCGCGAGCGCCTGCTCGCCTGAAGCGGTGAGTGAAAGGAACGTGCGGCGCCGGTCGCGCCGGTCGGCGCGGCGCACGAGGTATCCCCGGCTGACCAGCCGATCGACCAGACCGACGGTGCTGTGGTGGCGGATGCCGAGCCGCTTCGCCAGCTCTCCTATCGTCGCCTCGCCTCCGCCGGGGTAGCCCTTGATCGCGAGCAGCGCCTGGTGCTGGCGGGGCGCCAATCCCGCCGCCTGCGCCGCCTGCTCGCTGAATGCTGCGAAGCGCATCAACAAATAGCGAAATTCGGCCAGGATCTCGTAGTCGTGCGGCGCCAGGTCGTGGGCCGGCGGAGTCCGTGGGCTCTTCCTTTTGGGGGTGGCGGACATCGGTCTTCTCATGGAGAATAATATCGTACTGCGATATAAAGCGCCGCGCCTGCGCCTCGAGACCCGCCGCCCCCGAGTATCGGCGTCTCGGGAAACGGCGCCTCAATCTCACGGAGTAACATGAAGAGCTCAGTTTCCACGCTCGGCGTGCACGACACGCTGCGCGACTTCACCGCCGACCGGCGGCTGCTCGTCCTGTCCGCGATGGCCATCGCCACGGGCAGCTTCGGCGCGGGCGCGGCCTGGGTGCTCCTGAAGCTGATCGCGCTCGTCACCAACCTCGCCTACTTCCATGTTTACTCCACGGCGACCTCCTACCTGAGTCACGCGAAGCTCGGACCGGGCTCCATCCTCATACCCGTCATCGGCGGGCTGCTCGTCGGGCTCATGGCCCGTTACGGCTCGGAGAAGATCCGCGGGCACGGCATTCCGGAGGCGCTCGAGGCCATTCTCATCGGTCAGAGCCGGATACAGCCCAAGGTGGCGGTGTTGAAGCCGCTCTCCTCCGCAATCGCCATCGGCACGGGCGGCCCGTTCGGCGCCGAGGGACCGATCATCCTCACCGGCGGCGCCTTCGGCTCGCTGATCGCGCAGTTCTTCCGCTGCACCGCCGCGGAGCGCAAGACGCTGCTGGTGGCAGGCGCCGCGGCCGGCATGACCGGGGTGTTCGGGACGCCCGTCGCCGCGGTGATGCTCGGCGTCGAGCTCCTGCTGTTCGAGTGGAAGCCGCGGTCGATGGTGCCGGTCGGCGTGGCGAGCGTCGTGGCCATGGCCGTCCGCATCCGCCTCTCCGACGCCGGCCTGCTGCACGGCGCCCCGCTCTTCCCGGTGCCGGAGCACGCGATCCTGAACGAGACCGGCCTCCTCGGGGCGCTGATCGTGGGCGTCGCGGGCGGCGTGCTGGCCTGGGTCCTGACCGGCGCGGTCTACGGCGCCGAGGACGCCTTCAAGAAGCTGCCGATCCACTGGGCCTGGTGGCCGATGATCGGCGGCGCCGTCGTCGGCGTGGGCGGGCTGATCGACGCGCGGGCCCTCGGCGTCGGCTACGACACGCTGGGCGCGGAGCTGGCCGGCCAGATCGCCGTGACCGGCCTCGTCTCCGTGCTGCTGGTGAAGCTCGCGATCTGGTCGATCGCGCTGGGGTCGGGCACGAGCGGCGGCATCCTCGCGCCGCTGCTCATCATGGGGGCGGCGGTCGGCGGGATGCTCAACGAGGTGCTGCCGGCGGGCTCGCCGGCGATCTACGGGCTGATCGGCATGTCGGCGGCGCTCGCCGGGGTGATGCGCTCCCCCTTCACGGCCGTGATCTTCGCGTTCGAGCTGACGCACGA
>DASRDO010000046.1:0-11675 GCA_035652555.1 Steroidobacteraceae bacterium
GCTCGAGAGCCGTGACGTCACGGTCGCGCAGGTACTGCTCACCCTGGAGGACAGCGAGCGGAGGCGTCGCTACCTGAACGCTCGGGCAACCCTGGAAACGCTGCTCTCCCTCGGTGCGCTGCCGGTGATCAACGAGAACGATACCGTGGCGACTGCCGAGATCCGCTATGGCGACAACGACCGGCTGGCCGCGCGGGTGGCGCAGATGACCGCGGCGGATTGCCTGGTGCTGCTGTCGGATGTCGATGGTCTTTACACGGCCGATCCGAACAGGGATCGTGGGGCGAACTTCATTGAAGAAGTGCTCAAGATCACGCCGGAGATCGAGGCCATGGGCGGCCGCTCGGCCTCCGAGGTGGGCTCGGGCGGGATGGCGACCAAGATCCTCGCCGCGCGGATCGCCGTAGCCGCCGGCTGTCACATGTGTATCGCCGCGGGGCACCCTCGCCATCCGGTCAGGCGGATCGAGGAGGGTGTCCGCTGCACCTGGTTCATGCCGAGCGCCACGCCGGTGGCGGCGCGCAAGCAATGGATTGCCGGGACACTGCGGCCGGCAGGAGCGATCACGATCGACCCCGGCGCTCTGCGCGCCTTGCTCGAGGGCAGAAGCCTGCTGCCCGCCGGTGTGATCAGCGCCTGCGGCAGGTTCGAGCGCGGTGACACCGTGAGCGTGCTGGCTACCAACGGGACCGAGATCGCCCGCGGAATCGTCGCCTACTCCGATGTCGATGCGGCGAAGATCATGGGCAGAAAGTCATCCGAGATCGAGAGCATCCTCGGTTTCCGCGGGCGCGATGAGATGATCCATCGCGATGACCTCGTGCTCCTCAAGCAGGAGGTGGGGGCGAAAGAAAGCGTCGGAGCGGGGTAGTGGGCATGGAGTCCGCGAGCGCAGATGTCAGTCAGGTCATGGAGCCGCTGGGACGCTATGCGGTCACGGCCGCCGCTGCTCTGGCACTGGCCGGCACCGCCGCGAAGAATGCGGCCCTGTTGGCGGCTGCGAGTGCAATCCGCGCCCGTGTCGCCGGCATCCTCGAGGCCAATGCGCGCGATATGTCGGCGGCGCGGGCCGCCAATCTGAGCGGCGCGCTGCTCGATCGTCTGGCGCTCGATGAGCAGCGGATCGAATCGATGGCGCGCGGCATCGAGGCGGTCGTGGCGCTTGCCGATCCGGTCGGGACCGCTACTGCCGAATGGGAGCGGCCGAATGGCCTGAAGATCCAGCGGGTCCGGGTGCCGCTCGGGGTGATCGGAATCATCTATGAGAGCCGCCCCAACGTGACCGCCGATGCCGGCGCGCTCTGCCTGAAATCCGGCAACGCGGTCATCCTGCGAGGCGGCTCGGAAAGCCGCTCTTCCAACATCGCGATACATGACTGCCTGACCGCCGGGCTGGCTGCGGCCGGACTGCCGCGCGAGTGCATCCAGCTCGTGCCGACGACCGATCGGGCCGCGGTCGGTTACATGCTCGCCGCGATGACGGACTATCTCGATGTCATCGTGCCGCGGGGCGGCAAGAGCCTGGTCGCGCGCGTCCAGCAGGAGGCGCGCGTGCCGGTCATCGGTCATCTGGAGGGTAACTGCCATGTATATGTCGACCGGGATGCCGACCTGCACATGGCGCAGGCGATCGCCCTCAACGCGAAGATGCGCCGGACCGGCATCTGCGGCGCGGCTGAGACCCTGTTGATCGACAGCGGCTGCAGCGACACGCATCTCGCGCCCGTGGTACGCGCCTTGTTGGACGCAGGTTGTGAGGTGAGGGGCGACGCTGCCGTGCAGAAAGCCGATGCGCGGGTTCGCGCGGCGAAGGAAGAAGACTGGTACACGGAATATCTCGACGCCATCATTGCCGCTCGAGTGGTGGACGGCGTGCACGGCGCGATCGCGCATATCGCCAAATATGGCTCCTCGCATACCGAGTCGATCGTCACCCAGAACCGTGCGACTGCGGAGTGCTTTCTGCGCCAGGTCGACAGTGCGATCGTGCTCCACAACGCATCGACTCAATTCGCCGATGGCGGAGAGTTCGGCATGGGGGCGGAGATCGGCATCTCCACGGATCGCTTCCACGCCCGCGGGCCCGTCGGCGTCGAGCAGCTGACCAGCTACAAGTACGTCGTGCGCGGCTCGGGCCAGGTCAGGCCCTAGAGTCAGCGGCGCTGCGCCTGAGGGCAGCGATCCCACCGCGCAGAGAGAATGCCCGTTCGTAACCCCGGGCGCGCAGCTCCTGTGCCGCCGCGAGGCTGCGCTTGCCGCTCGCGCACACGAAGAGATACCTGCCCGTGGGCGGCAGGGCGGCCTCCCCGTGCAGCAGCGCGGCAATCGGCAGGTGGCGCGCGGTCGAGCAGGGCGTGGCGACTCGCTGCACCTCATGGGGCTCACGGACATCCACCACCTCGAATCCGGCACCCAGGGCGCGCTCCAGGGGATCGAAGCTGACTTCGATGTCATCTGCCGTGGCGCGCATGCTGCCCGCGCCGCCGGCCGTAGTGTCCGCCCTGCGGGTATGGTCCGGACAATCGGGCGCACGCCGCGTACGTACACGCGTGATGCTCAGGCCGAGCAGGTCCAACATCAGCAGCTCGTCCGCGAGCTGTCCCGGCAGATCCAGCAGCAGCTTCAGCGCCTCGAGTGCCTGCAGCGAGCCGAACGTGCCCGGGACCGGGCCGAGAACGCCGGCCTCGGCGCAGTTGCCGACGAGTCCGTCGCGGGTTGCCTCCGGCCACACGCATCGCAGGCAGGCGCCGCCGCGCTCCGGCCGCACGACCTGAACCTGTCCCTCGTATTGGTAAACGCTCGAGAAGATGATCGGCTTGCCGAGGCGCACGCACGTGTCATTCAGCATGAACTTGGTGCTGAAGTTATCGGTGCAGTCTATGACGAGTGAGTAAGGCTCGATGACTGCCGGTGCACTCGCAGCGTCGATGCGGATGGCATGGGTGAGCACCTCGACCTGCGGATTGAGGGCACGCAGCCGCGCGGCCGCCAGCTCGACTTTGAGCTTGCCGACATCCGCGAGCGAATAGAGCGTCTGGCGATGCAGGTTGGAGGCTTCGAGCCGGTCGCTGTCGAGCAGCCCGACGCGGCCAACCCCGGCGGCCGCAAGATAGGTCATGACCGGGACGCCGAGGCCGCCGCAGCCCACGACCAACACTGCTGCGCGCCGCAGCTTTTCCTGGCCGGCCGCTCCGACTTCCTTCAGCGCGATCTGCCGGGAGTAATCCGGCGCCACCGCTGCCTGCTGCGCAGGTGGCTCATGCGCGTGGCCCGCATGCTCCGCGCAGCGCTCACAGTTCACCCACCCCGAGTCACCGTTCTCGTAGTGCTCCTTCTTCCAGATGGGCACGCGGTGCTTGACTTCATCGATGATGTAGCGGCACGCCCGGAACGCCTCGTCCCGATGGCGTGCCGTCACGCCCACCCAGACTGCCTTCTCGCCGATGTCGAGCGACCCGATCCGATGCACGCATGCGGCATGCTCCACCCCGAAGCGCACGACCGCCTCGGCGATGATCCGCTCGCCTTCCTTGATCGCGAGCGGCTCGAAGGCTTCGTACTCCAGCCGCCGCACCCGCCGGCCCTCGTTGTGATCGCGAACCCAACCTTCGAACGCGGCATAGCCGCCGCAGGCCGGATCGTCGAGCCCGGCCCGCAGGGCCGGCTCATCGAGCGGGGTGGCGGAGAAGCGGAACATAGTCGCGGCGTGGCTCGTCAGCCGCCGGCCACCGGCGGAATGAATACCACCGAGTCGCCCTCGGCCAGCCGCTGCTCCCAGTCGCCAAACTCCGAGTTGACCGCCACACGCAGCATCTCGGGGGCGAGCGAGAACGGGTAGCGCCCCTTGAGCTCCTGATAAAGATCCCGGGGCGTTGCGGCGTTGGTCACGAGCGACTCGGAGCTGCGTCCGGCTTGCTCGCGCAGTAGGGCGTAGTACTGGACGTTGATCTGTCGCACGGAGCCTGCAACGGGTGTCTCAGTGGTTGGCTGCATGCGGTGGAGCGCAGAGTCGTATTCTGTCGGCGTGTTCACGTTGTCGAGCGCTCCGGGCGCAGGCTGATCGAGCAGGGCGGTGTCCGAGTTGAGTAGGAACTTTCGCGGGCAGTCACGCCCGCCGGCGATATACGTGCGGATCGCCTGGCGGCTCGACGGCTCGTAGATGGCGCACAGGGGCTCCGGCAGACCGTCGTGGCTCGAGCGGTACGCCGTTGCCTGTCGCTCCGGGCGTCGCGAGCGCAGCAGATGCCGGAGTGTCGGCGCATCGAGCAGCGGCAGGTCGCACGCGAGCACGAGCCAGGCGGCGTCCGGATAGCGCGATTGGGCGGCCACGATGCCGGCGATGGGTCCCTCCACCTCGCCGGAATCGATGATCTGCGGGAAGCGCGCGCGCAGCGGCTCGCCGGTCTGATCGCGCCGAACGGACACGAACAGCCGCTCTACGAGCGGGCTGGCCAGCTCGATCGCGCGCTCGAGCTGGCTGCGTCCCGCATACTCCAGCGCCGCCTTGTCGCGCTGCATGCGCGTGCTGCGGCCGCCGGCGAGCACCAGTCCGTAAAGGGGTGCCGCGGTCATCGCGCACTACGCCGGTAGGCGCGCTTGCCGCCGGTCTTCTCGAGCAGGCGGACGCCCGTGATCTCGATGTCGTGGGAAAGCGCCTTGCACATGTCATAGATCGTGAGCGCCGCGACCGTCGCTCCAGTCAGCGCTTCCATTTCGACGCCGGTGCGGTGATGGACCGCGACCCGGCAGCGCACGAGGATCTCCCCGCCGCGCCGCTCCTCGATCTCCACGGAGCAGTGCTCGAGTTGGAGCGGATGGCAGAACGGGATGAGCTCGTGTGTGCGCTTCGCCGCCATGACGCCCGAGATGATGGCGGTGTCGAAGACCGGCCCCTTCTTCGTGCGATGGCCACTCGCGCGGAGCGCTGTCGTCACATTGCGCGGCAGGCGCACTCTGGCCTCGGCGACGGCCTCGCGCTGACTGATATCCTTCGATCCGACATCCACCATGGTCGGCCGATTGCGGTTGTCGAGGTGAGAGAGTCCGGAGCGTCCCATCAGCCACCGATGTAGAACATCTCGACCTTGCGTGTCCCGGCGGCCGCTTCGCGCTGTGCCTGCCGCTGCTCGCTGTAGTTATCAGTACGGTCCACCCAGACGCGACGCAGCATCTCGAGCAGCTGATCGTCGCTGACCCCGCTGCGCAGCGCATCCCGCAGGCTCGTCCCGTGGGTTGCGAAGAGGCAGGTGTAGAGCACGCCGTCGGAGGACAGCCGCGCGCGCGAGCAGTCGCCACAGAAGGGCTGGGTGACGGAGGAGATGAAGCCGACCTCGCCGCCGCCATCGGCGAAGGCGTAGCGCTCCGCCACCTCGCCACGGTATTCGCGGCCGAGGGGCTCGAGCGGCCAGCGCTCGCCGATCCGCGCCAGGAGCTCGCTCGAAGGCACCACCAGCTCCGGGCGCCAGTCGTTGCGATTGCCGACGTCCATGTATTCGATGAAACGGACGATCACGCCGGTACCGCGGAAGCGCTCGATGAGATCGAGCACGGTGTGCGCGTTGACTCCACGCTGGACCACCGCGTTGATCTTGATCGGCTCGAGGCCCGCGCGGCGGGCGTGCTCGATCCCCGATAGCACATCCTCCAGCCCGCCGAAGCCGCCGCTCATGCGCCGGAAGACCTCCGGATCGAGGCTGTCGAGGCTGACGGTGATGCGCTGCAGGCCGGCTGCGCGCAGCTCGAAAGCATACTTGGCGAGGAGCACGCCGTTCGTGGTGAGGGCGATGTCATCGACACCCTCGATGGCCGTCAGATCACCGATCAGATCCGTCAGATTGGGCCGCAGCAGCGGCTCGCCCCCGGTCAGGCGGAGCTTGCGCACGCCGAGGCGCACGAAGAGGTGCGCCAGGCGGACGATCTCATCGAACGACAGGCGCTCGTGCGAGCCGAGGAACCGGTACCGGTCATGGAAGGTCTCCCGCGGCATGCAGTAAGGGCAGCGGAAGTTGCAGCGGTCCATGACCGAGATCCTGAGATCGCGCACGGGCCGGCCGCGGCGGTCGCGCGGGCCGGAGCTTGGCAACGGGATCACATCGGGCGAGGACATTCGGCGTCCAGCCTACCACCGGTGCATGCGGGTCACGAACCCCTTGGGGTAGGTATGGGGGCCGGGGGGGAGCTCCACGAACCCGTCAGTGCCGGCGAGCGCCGTGAAGTCGCCCGAGCCGTTGGTAGGGGCAGGCATGGCCCAGCTTCGTCCCCAGTCGTCGATGGCGATGCGGATGGGCACGAAGAGAGTGAGAGGCGGCGTCACCGTGACCGGCGCACCGAGGGCCATCCGCTCCGCTGGCGAGGCGGCTTGACCCTGGCTGGCGGCAAGGGCGGGCAGGACGTAGCGGGAGACACATATGGCCGTCGAGACGGGATTTCCGGGCAGGCCCAGGACCGCCGCGCCGGAGCCGGCAATGCCGAACCAGAGCGGCTTTCCCGGACGCTGGGCGACCTTGTGGAAGATGCAGCGCACACCGAGCTCCTCGAGAGCCCGCGGCACGAGGTCCAGCTTGCCCATCGAGACGCCCCCGCTCAGCACGAGCACGTCGTGGGTCTCCAGGTGGAATTTGAGCCGATGCCTGAGCTCGCTCGCATCGTCGGCAATGTGGTCGTCCGCCACACGCTGGAAGCCATGTAGCCGCAGGGCGGCCGAGATGGCGTAGGCATTGGATCGGCGGACCTGGTGCGGCTGAATGGGCTCGCCCGGCTCGATCAGCTCGTTGCCGGTAGAGATGACGGCCAGCATCGGCTGGCTGCTCACCCGGATGCGGGGCATCCCGGCCCCGGCCGCAATGGCGATTTCCGGCGGACCGAGGCGGGTGCCGGCAGCGAGCAGGAGATTCCCCTGGCGCGTGTCGGTGCCGCGGCGGTGAATGTTCTGGTCGGGCTCGACCGAGACGTCCTGCGCCAGCTCCACTTCACCGTCGCGGACGGTGAGCTGCTCTACCGGCACTACGGCATCGCATCCGGCAGGCATCACCGCACCGGTCATTACTTCGATGCAGCGGTCGTGCCCCGCGAGCGCGAGTGGCGGATCGCCGGCCGCCTGCATCGCCTGGATCCGCAAGCGGCGTGCGCCGTCGCGCACGGCGCGGCTGTCGAGCGCGATCCCATCCATGGTCACCCGGTCGAAGGGCGGTTGGTCGCGCTCGGCGTAGATGTTCTCCCGCAGTACTGCCCCTGCGCACTGCGCCAGGGGCAGTGACTCGATCGGCAGACACGCCAGGTGCTGCGCGATGAGCTCATCCGCTTGGGAAGGACTGAGCATGGTCAGTCGGACTTCTTGTCCCTTGCCTTGAAGATCTTCACTTGGGCGTTGAACCGATTGGCCACCGCCTGCAACTGGTCCACCGCGGCGTTGTGCTTCTGGTCCTCGATGACCTCGAGCTCCTGCTTCTGCTCCTTGGTCAGCTTGTCTCCCGCCTGCGCCACGCGACTGTCGCGCTCGAGCTGGATGCAGGAAAGGTACGCCGTCATCTCCTGGTTGTAGATCTTTACAGCTTGCTCCCCGGCGAGCATCTCCTTCAGAGTGGCTGTGTTGCCGTTCGGAAGGTGCTCGGGCGCGTGCGGGTAGCTGCAGTCGGCATAGGCGGCGGGAGCGAGGGCGGCAGCAATGATGGCGACTGCCGCTGGAAGCGATTTCATAAGGGATCCCCTGGTTGATCGACCGGCTATCTTAAGAGCGGGACGCCCTGCTAGCCACACGGGTTGCCGCGGGGCGAGGCCGGTACAAGTGGCAGCCCTTCGTATGGTCGTTGACCACGCCAACGGCCTGAAGGTAGGCATAGATGATCGTCGAGCCGACGAACCGGAAGTCGCGCTTTTTCAGGTCGCGTGAGATCCGGTCGCTGAGCTCGCTGTGAGCGGGCACCTGTCCGCGCCGCCAGCCGTTGATGACGGGACGGCCGCCGACCCAGTCCCAGAGGTAGCGGCTGAAGGAGCCGAACTCCTGCTGGATGGCGAGAAAGGCCCGGGCGTTGCTCACCGTGGAGTCTATTTTGAGGCGATTGCGGACGATGCCTGGATCCTGTAGCAACGCCGCTCGCCGGTGCGCATCGAAGCGCGCCACCTTGGCCGGGTCGAACTTCGCGAATGCCTTGCGATAGGCCGCGCGCTTGCGCAGGATCGTCGATCAGGACAAGCCTGCCTGCGCGCCCTCGAGGGTGAGCATCTCGAAGAGGTGCCGGTCATCGTGCACCGGCCGACCCCACTCCTCATCGTGATAGCGGGTGTATTCGTCATCGCCGGCCGGGACCCAGCCACACCGGTTCTTCTCAGTCGCAAGGCCTGTACGCTTGGACGCCACGGCGGGCAGATTAGCATGGGTAGACGATGAGACGCGGGTGGGGCGGCAGGGTGTCTTTCCTCCTCTGGATCTGGATCGTCCTGGCTGTCACTGCAGCGGCGAGTGCCGGGCGGACACCCCGCGCGCCGCGCGGCCCGTTTTGCGATGCGGTGCGCTGCATGGTCCTTTACGACGCCTCGCCGTTCTTCTTCGCCCCTGGAGGCAGGGGTGGATTCGCCGCCATCGAGGCTCATCTTCCCTCGATCAGGGCGCTCGGCGCCAACGCGATCCTGTTGTCGCCCGTAACCGCAGCATCCCCCGGTGATTTCGGCTACGCGGTGACCGATGACTTCCGTCTACGCTCGTCTTTCGGCACAGAGGCGCAGTTCCGCTCGCTGATTCGCGCCGCCCATGCGCTGGGTCTACGGGTATTGCTCGACATGGTTGCCAACCATCTCTCGGATCAGTCTCCCTACTATCGGGACGCAGAGCGGCGCGGCCGCCGATCACCGTACTACGGCTGGTTCGAGCGCGACCGCTCGGGACGGGCGGTGCACTATTTCCATTGGACGAACCTCGAGAACCTCAACTACGACGATGCGGCCGTGCGCAGGTACATACTGGCCGCGATCGCGCACTGGCTGGCCGGCTACCACGTGGATGGGTTCCGCCTCGATGCAGCCTGGGCCGTACGCCAACGTGACCCGGAGTTCTGGCCAACACTGCGCAGCCGCCTGGCGCGCATGGATCCGGACGTGGTTCTGATCGCCGAAGCCTCCGGGCGCGATGGCTACTATGTCAGTCACGGGTTTGACGCAGCATACGACTGGACCTCACAACTCGGGCAATGGGCATGGGACGGCGTGTTTGCCCCGGCAGGCGGTAGGCCGCGGCTCGGCCGGCTGCGAGCGGCGCTGACGAACGGCGGGCGAGGGTATCCGCCGCACACGCTTCTCCTGAGATTTCTTGACAACAACGACACCGGGCGGCGCTTCATCACCCGCTACGGTGTTGGCGAGATGCGCGTTGCCATCGAGCTGTTGTTCACCTTGCCGGGAATCCCCCTGATCTACGATGGCGATGAGGTCGGCGCGGCCTTCGAACCGTATGAGCAGGGGCCGCCCATCGGCTGGCGCGACCCTGACGGACTGACGCCGCTCTATGCGCGCATGGCGGGGCAGAGGCGCAATCTGCGGACCCTCACCTCGCCAGGGCTCCTCCTGCTCGGCACCGACCATGATGGCGAGGTCCTGGCATACCTTCGTCCCGGCGCCGGCGGCGACCCTGCGGCCGTGGTCGTCCTCAACTTCGATCGCTCGCCGGTCCGCGTGCGGCTGCGTGACGGCCCGGCTCTCAACCGGTTTGCCCGGGCGACGGCCCGGAGTCTCGCCACTGGCGAACAATGGCGTGTCGATTTGCCGGACGAGGCCCTCGCCCTGCCCGCATACGGCGGCGTCATCGTCCTCGCCGGGGTAAGATCCCACGCAGCCATCACGCCCACGCGGGCGAAACGGTAAGGGGGTCTTCGTGTCGCAGTCCGAGTCACACCTGTCGCGCAACCTGCGCAACCGGCACATTCAGCTCATCGCCCTGGGCGGTACGATCGGGGTGGGTCTCTTCCTCGGCTCGGCGCAGGCCATTCACAATGCCGGTCCCGGGCTTCTGCTGACCTACGTGGTCGGCGGCACCGCGATTCTGTTCATCATGCGCGCGCTCGGTGAGCTGCTGACCTATCGCCCGGTCGCCGGCTCCTTCGCCACTTATGCAGACGAGTTCTGCGGGCCGTTCGCCGGGTTCGTCACCGGCTGGTCCTATTGGTTCATGTGGATCGCGACGGTAATGGCCGAGATCACCGCCATCGGCGTCTATGTCCGCTTCTGGCTCCCCTGGATGCCGCAATGGCTGCCGCCGCTCGTCGCGCTGATCGTGCTGTACGGCGCCAATCTCTTTGCCGTCCGCGTGTTCGGCGAGCTCGAGTTCTGGTTTGCCCTGATCAAGATCGTAACCATCCTGGCGCTCATCCTGGCCGGGCTCGCGGTGATCTTCTTCCATTTCGGCGACTTCGGCTCACAGGCCAGCTTCAGCAACCTCTGGACTCACGGCGGGTTCATGCCGTTCGGCATGCTGGGTGTGCTGCTGACACTGCAGATCGTGATGTTCGCCTACTCGGGCGTCGAGCTGATCGGCGTCACGGCCGGCGAGGCCGAGAATCCGGCCGTGGTGCTGCCGCGGGCGACCAACGGGATCATCTACCGCATCCTGCTCTTCTACATAGGGGCGCTCGTCGTCATCATGGCACTGGTGCCGTGGAATCAGCTCAGCCCGGACACGAGCCCGTTCGTTTTCGTATTCCAGAAGCTCGGTATTCCTGCCGCGGCGAGCATCATCAACGTCGTAGTCATCACCGCTGCGGCCTCGTCCTGCAACAGCGGCATCTTCAGCACCGGACGCATGCTCTATTCGCTGGCGTGCCGCGGCCAGGGTCCGCGCGCCCTTGCGGCCCTCAGCGGCCGGCACGTGCCGGCAGCGGGCATCCACGTCTCGGCTGCAGTCATGCTGATCGGCGTCTTCCTCAACTACGTGGTGCCGAAGCACGTCTTCATCTGGGTGACCAGCGTGTCGCTGATCGGAACGCTCTGGACGTGGGGCATCATCATGGTTGCTCACCTCGGGTACCGCCGTGCGGTTAGGGACGGACGAGTGGCAGCGGCGAGCTTCCGCATGCCGGGGGCGCCGGTGGTGAATTGGCTGGTCATCGCCTTCCTGCTGTTCGTCACCGCCATGCTCTCTCTGCAACCGGATACGCGGGTGGCGCTCTACGTGGCGCCGCTGTGGTTTGGCCTGCTGGCAGTCAGCTATTTCTTCGGCGCGAAGCCCCAGTCCGTGCAGGCAGCCTGACGTGACGCAGTCCGAGGCGCACCTCTCGCGCAGCCTGCGCAACCGGCACATTCAGCTCATTGCATTGGGCGGCACCATCGGCGTCGGCCTCTTTCTCGGCTCGGCCCAGGCCATTCACAACGCCGGCCCTGCGCTCCTGCTGAGCTACCTCGCCGGCGGCATCGTAATTTTCTTCATCATGCGCGCTCTGGGGGAGCTGCTGACCTATCGCCCGGTCGCCGGCTCCTTCGCCACTTATGCCGACGAGTTCTGCGGGCCATTCGCCGGGTTCGTCACCGGCTGGTCGTATTGGTTCATGTGGATCGCGACGGTGATGGCCGAGATCACCGCCATCGGCGTCTACGTGCGCTTCTGGCTCCCCTGGATGCCGCAATGGCTGCCGCCGCTCGTCGCATTGATCGTGTTGTACGGCGCCAACCTCTTCGCCGTGCGCGTGTTCGGC
>DASRDO010000047.1:0-11665 GCA_035652555.1 Steroidobacteraceae bacterium
GGACCCATTTGAGCAGAACCGATGCGTCAGGCACCACCAACGGCGCCGGCATTAGTGCCCCCGCTTCCGATCATCGCGGACCCACCTCGCCACCTCGTCCGTGCTGACCTTCGGCAGTTGCGTGCGCAACGTGTCCATCTCACGCACCGCGTCTCTGCGTCGCCGACGAACGGCCCAGTCACGGATTGCTTCATTGATGGTCCGGCTACGCTCTCCGGCCGGGATCCGCCCAAGGACGCCCCAAGTATCGTCGTCGATCATGATGTTGATCCGCTTGCTCATGGCTGCCCTGCTCCGTGGAGTGAGTTAGTGTGGATATGATTACACACTTTGGCCCAGAATGGCTACAAGTGAGCTGGCTGATGTGACCCGGCAGGTCTATCTCGGCCTTCCAAGTCGTTTCGAGGAAATGCAGCAGCGATGGGCGGCCAGACGAGCCGCCGGGCAAACCGCAGCCAAAACGATCGATCCGCCCACGGATGGCGCGCCCTGTAACAGGGGGGGTGCTGTGGAAGGTCAAAGCCCCTTTGCCGCGATCATCTTTTCGATGACTTTGGCTTTGTGATCGACGACTAGGTGAGAGTACCGTTTAACCATCGCAAGCGTCTTGTGCCCGAGCACGTCGGCGATTTCCAGCAATGATGCACCCTGCGCGGCGAGCATCGAAGCCGCGGTGTGCCGCAGGTCATGAAAGTGAAAATCGCTGATTCCCGCTGCTTCGAGCGCCACGTACCAATGCGCATCGAAGTGTTCATAGGGCCCGGGCTGGCCCGACGGCTGCGGAAACAGGTGTTCGCTGCGCGCGGAGTTCTGCAGCTTGAGCTCCCGCAGCGCGTCCAGTGCCTTGCCGGTGAGCGGTAGTGTCCGCTGCTCGTCGTTCTTACTCCCCCGGACGAGCGCCCTGCCCTTCTTCAAGTCGACATCCGCCCACTTGAGCCGGATCAACTCGCCCTTTCTCGCGCCCGTGGTGATGGCGAGCAGCACGAGCGGGTGGAGCGGGTTCCATTCCGACTTCGCGCACGCGTCAAGCAATGCCGCCCGCTCCTCATCAGTCAGGAATCGTGTACGCCCGCGCGGCTCCTTCTTCCGGCTGATGTCGCTCACCGGGTTGCGGTCGAGGAGCCGGCGCTCCTTCACCGCGAACGACAGTGCATGCGAGAGGCAGGCCATGTAGCGGTTCACCGTGCTGCCGCTGCGTTTGTACTCCTTCGCCGGGATCGGCTCGCCCGTATTCCTGTCCTTGCGCGGCTTGCCCCGCGTGAACGTCTCGGCCGCGAGTCGGTCGCGGGCCTGGGAACGTTACCGATGTGATCGGAACGTACCTAAGTGTTTTAATTGGGGCGTGACGGAATCGAACCGTCGACCAGCGGATTAAAAGTCCGATGCTCTACCGACTGAGCTAACGCCCCATCGAGGATTGAGCGGCAGCAGGACCCTCGGTCGGGTGTGCGCCGCGCGGGCCGCGCATGATACTACAGGCGCCGGTAGATCGCGGAATCGGATGCGCCGGCAGATCCGAGGTCAGCCCGCCGCTGCATCCGGTGCTGCCGGGCATGCAGCCCCGCGCGCCTCGAGACCCTGCAGATGGGAAGGCCCCACGGTCCCGCTTCGGGGCGGCGCGATTCGAAAGGCATCGCCATCGTCCGTGCCGGACAGCGCCAGCGCTACGGCCAGGGAAGTGCGCTCGGAGACATCGGGCCGCCCGTCTCGACGCTCGCGGAGCTGTATTGCCGACTGCGCCGAAGGGTTTCAGTTACACTCTGCTCGAGCTTATGCGCCTGGACGGTCAGATGAGGCGCGGATTCCTGTTCGTTGGGCAAGCACGTGCCGCTCACCAATCCGGACCACTCCATTGTCTCGGCTCCAGTCAGTCGACGCTCGAGCCTGGTCGGCGAAGTCAGCGGCTATCGAATGTCGGAGCCTGAACGCTCGAGCGGATTCGAGAATCTGGGGATCGAGTACGTACGGAGGGCCGCCACCCGGCCCGTGCCAGGGGGTGTACGGCAGCCCTCGAGTCCCCTGTCGAACCTCTTCCGCAATACGCGAAAGCTGACGAATCTCCTGAGCTATGCGTTGGATGAATTCGACGAGGCGACGACCCCGTGGGCCGCTGTTCAGGAAAAGCTCGGCAAGCATTACCGCAACGCTTTCCGCGGGATGCATGAAATGTTCCCTACCGAGGCTGCCAAGATCACCATCGTCGCGGCGGCTAAGGAGCTATTGGCCGGCCACGGCAGCCGCGACTCGATTCCCAAGGGTATCGAGCATGAATTGAACGGCAACTTCCGCAACCTCGGTCATGCTCGCAGTCCCACGCAGGCCACTGGTTGGGTCCTGCCCGGATCACCGGATATGCCGCGGTTCGTCGCTCACGTCACCGCCACAGGCGGCGGGCTCATCAGTAAAGAGGGTGCTCCAACACAAAGTGAAAGTGATGCCGTGCACGTCGCGCTGAAAGGAATCGTACTGAGTGCCTTTCAGCATGAAATTCAGCACAACCCGGAAGGCACGACTCAGGACCTCACCACGACCTTGCTGAGTGCCGCGGTACGCTCCACGCAGCAGCAGTTCTTTCCTCCCTTCCTGGCCTCGAATGTCGCACCGCTTTTGCAAGGCGCGCCGCGAAACGCAACGCTGACCGCGCAGAGCGCCACGGAGATCCGGAATGACCATACACGATTCATAGACGAATTGAGAGACACCTCGGGACCGCTAAGAACACAGCCTGCGAATGCACCCATGTCCAGGACCTATGGAGGGTTGGCCCGCCAGGCGCTGGGACTCGCGGATGACGAGCCCGGTGGAGGCCCGCCGACGATCGCCCTCTTGCCCGCAAGCCCCATTCGACAGCCGCTGATGGGTGATGACCCGCCCGCATTGAGTCTTGCGCCGCCGCCAAGAGCAGAGCGGCCAAGAAAGCGTTCCGCGAAAGCGCTTGGGGCGCCCGTGGAGGCCATGACTTCGAGCTCCCGGAAGAATCCGCTCGCTGCCGAGGTCCCTGCGCAGAACGGCGTGTTTACGCCCAAGCGCCCCAAACGCATGCACCTCGCACCTCCGCCACCTGCAGTCGATGAGCCGGCAAGCGTTCTCTCACCACGGAGCCTCGGCCGAGGCTCGCCTTTCGACGACGGGGATGACGGTCTATCGGATCTCGATTAGACGGGCCGCTGAAACTCCTTGACACAAAGCATTGCCGGATGTCCAATCCAACCCCGGATGATGGCAATCTCTCCGGAATGAGGGGTTGTGATGTCAACGACGCGCTATACCAATACCTACATACAGCGATCGTCGATCAGCTTGGGAGAAGCGCCATACGAGCAGGTCCAGATAGGCACGCTCGTCAGCGAATATCGGGTGCAGGAATATTGGGACTTGCGCACGACAGCGGCGTCGCGGGATGGCGCGGCTCGCCGCGGCTACAAAGTCTCATTGAGGCAACGCGTCGCCATCGTCAATCGCAGCGCCGCCCGCTTCGGCTCGCTGCCTTCGCTGACCAATTACTGGAGTGATCACTATCCCGTGCTCGTTTCCCAGAATGTGCAGGCCGTCAGCCCGACTCGTGGAGTCAGCTTTTACCTGGAAGGCTACGCACCCAAGACGCTCAACGCAGCCGTCAACACCAATTCGGGAAGCAACCTCTCGGCGAGCGGCGAGAACTTCATTCAGCATACGGCCGGCTCTTCGGTGTCGAGCACTCACACCTGGGAGACCCACGGCGCGCTCAGCCTGAAGGACTTCAATGTCGGAGGCGGCTATTCCGACTCCGAGACGAGCACGCAAGAGCGCTCGAAGACCCAGGGCCAGTCGACGACAGAGGGATCCCAGGCGGACGAGGGCAGCTCGATGACCGTGAAGGATTGGGCATCGCTTGCCATCGTCGACGCCTGCCGGCAGGCGCCGACCTGGGTATGGGGGCAGGAATACCCCTGGAACGTACTGCAGTTCCACAATCAGTGTCCTCCGAGCGATGGCGGCGTGTTCGCGCCGCCCTACATGCTCAATCGGCTGGTCACATACACCGATGACGTCCCCAACGGAGTACTGTGCCCTCCCAGCGACATATCCCTCACCGGCCTCGACTTCGTGGCGCACGCCAGGTGGATCTTCCTGTGTGACGAGGTCGGTTGGCAGGACGAGCAAGCGACCTTCACGCACACCCTGAATTACTGGGAAGGCGCTCATGGGCCGACAACGGACACCGGTGAACCGGAGCCGGGGCAAGCCGCGCCCGCGGGAGCGCCTGCGCCACCCAATCCGCTCGCCTTCGTCGGGCTCTACCATGAGCTCGTCGATACGGCGATCGGCGAGCCGGTGACGCTCGATCTGCCGCTGCTCTCATTGCAACCCATCATCAACGCCGGCCCGCAAAACGGGGCGGCTGTCGGATTTTCGCGCAATGAGCTGATCTTCATGGGGCCTGTTCCCGAGAAGGAAGTTCTACCCCCTCCCATCGGTGTCAGAATCAAGTCGACGGCGAACAACTTGTATGTTCGGGGAGAAGGTTCCTTTTCCATTCAAGGCCGAGACAGCGTCCTCACCGCGCCGATCGTCACCGATTTCAAGCCGATCACCTTCCGGATCTTCTTCAATCTGACGGACGCCGATATCGAGCTGTCGCTCTATTTCAAGCATTGGAAAACCTCGGACGCAGGCTGCGTCATGTCACTTTTCATCAACGACGGACCCGAGTCCGGCCAAGACCCGATCACCCGGCACATAGATTCCAAGGAGGAAGGCGCCGGCAGTGACAATATCTCAGCGGTGATCCTGCGCAAGAAAGACTATCGGTCCACCGAGTTCTACGATTACCTGGTGCTGGGGCTCAACTCCATCATCGTGCGGATTGCACCTGAGTCTCCCTCCGAGGAATGCGGTTATGCGATCAGAGCCCTTGCGATTGGATGAATCAACCAGCCACGAGAGTACGATATGAGAACCTCCAGCGACGCGCCTCCCGGCACGACGGGTGTTCCCGTTGGCACCGTCATCCAGTGGATTGGAACCACCGACAGCCTGGCCAGCTTGGCGCAATCAGGGTGGCTGAGCTGCGACGGATCGTGGGCCGTTCAGTCCACCGATGGGCTTGCCCTCTACGGCGTGATCGGCGATACGTTCGGCGCATTCTCGTGTGACAAATTGGGCGAGATGTTCCGGCTTCCGGATTTGCGCGGAATGTTCCTGCGTGGGCTCGCGGCCAACGCGACGCAGGATCCGGACATTGGCGCGAGGCAGGGACTCCCCTTCGTCGGACCTGCAGGTTACGACGGTTTTCAGCAGGGCCAGCTACCGAGCGGTCGCGCAGTGGGGACCTACGAGGAAGACGATTTTGCGAAGCACAACCATGCGATACCGGATCAATATCGAGGCGATTCGGGAGTGATTACCTGCGACAACTTATCGAGTACCTGCGTCGCGTACACCTCCGACGAGAGCAACTGGGGCATTTCCATTGGCAACCTCCAGCCAGCCGGCGGTTCGACGGAAACGCGCCCCAGGAATGTATACGTTTATTTCCTGATATACGCCGGGAACCCCGTCCAGACGTATCCCGCGGGAACACCCTCTTGACCGGCCGCTCGCAGCGGATCGCTTACAGGCGACGGTAAATCGTGGGGTCGGGGACTGCCGCCTCTTCGAAGCCGGCGCGTCGCAGCCGGCAGGAGTCGCAGCGGCCGCAGGCCGCCCCGAGATCGTCGGCCTGGTAGCAGGATACGGTGAGGGAATAGTCGACGCCGAGGCGCGTCCCCTCGCGGATGATGCGCTGCTTGGACCAGGAGATGAGCGGCGCCCGGACCCGGCAGTGATGGCCTTCGACGCCCGCCTTCGTCGCGAGCGCGGCGAGATGGCTGAAAGCCTCGATGAAGGCCGGCCGGCAATCGGGATAGCCGGAGAAATCGACGGCATTGACGCCGATGAAAATGTCCCCGGCGCCCAGCACCTCGGCCCAGCCCAGAGCGAGCGAAAGCAGGATCGTGTTGCGAGCAGGAACGTAGGTCACCGGAATCCCCGCCGTGGGCTGCTCCGGCACGGCAATCGAGGTGTCGGTCAGCGCGGAGCCGCCGATGCCCGCGAGGTCTATGCGCATGATGCGATGCTCCCGCGCGCCCAGGGCGGCTGCGACCCGCATCGCCGCATCGAGCTCCGCGGAGTGGCGCTGACCGTAGTCGACCGAGAGTGCGTAGCACTCGAAGCTCTGCGCGCGTGCAAG
Source organism: Steroidobacteraceae bacterium (assembly GCA_035652555.1). Classification (GTDB taxonomy): domain Bacteria; phylum Pseudomonadota; class Gammaproteobacteria; order Steroidobacterales; family Steroidobacteraceae; genus 13-2-20CM-66-19. The sequence goes on from DASRDO010000047.1 coordinate 6,212, forward strand.
GGCCAATGTCGTAGCCGAATCGAGGCCGCCGGAGACGAGTACGACTGCGCGGTGGGATGCCATGGCGACCTACTTCCCCGGCACGTTGCCCCAGAGATATTTGTGGAGCTGCACCTGAAAGCGCACCGGCAGCCGGTCCTCGAGGATCCAGTCGGCGAGCTCGCGGGCGGGGAGCTGCTCGTGGCTCGGCGAGAAGAGCACCGTGCAGCGCCCGTCCAACCCGAGCTCCCGGATCTTTGCGCAGCTCCACTCGTAGTCGCCGCGATCGCAGATCACGAACTTGACGAGGTCTTTCGCGCCCAGCCGCGCGAGCTCCTCGTAGCGGTTGCGCGACTCCTCTTTCGAGCCGGGAGTCTTGACATCGACCACCCGGACCACCCGCTCATCGACTCCCTCGAGCGACATCGCGCCGCTCGTCTCGAGCGACACGCGCCAGCCGGCATCGCAGAGCTGAGTCAGAAGAGGCAGGCAGCTCTTTTGCGCGAGCGGCTCACCACCCGTCACGCAGACGTAGCGGCCACCCAGCTCGCGCACCTTCGCCACCACGGCCTCGACCTCCCACCACTCACCGCCGTAGAAAGCGTACTCCGTATCACAGTACTGACAGCGCAGCGGACATCCGGTGAGCCGTACGAAGACCGTAGGGACCCCGGCGGTGTCAGCCTCACCCTGCAGGGAATAGAAGATCTCGCTGACCTTGAGCCGCGCCACCTGCACCCGTCACTGCGATGAGAGCTGCTTGAGCCGCGCCTGCGCCCGATTGGCGGCATCGGTGCCGGCGAACTGGCTCACGACCTTGTGCAGTGTCGCGCGCCCCTTGGTCGTCTGCCCCTGTGCGAGCTGAGTGTTGCCGAGGTCGTACATGGCGTCCGGCGCCTTCCCCGAGCTCGGCCACTTGTCGAGCACGGTCTCAAACGCTTTCGCCGCCGAGGAGAGATCGCGGTTCACATAGTGAGCCTCTCCCAGCCAGTATTCGGCGTTGGGAGCGAGCGGGCTCGAGGGATACTGGTTGAGGAAGTCCTGGAAGCCGCTGATCGCCACCGTGTAGTTCCCGGCCTTCAGGGCATCGAACGCCTGGCCGTAGATCGACTGCTCCGTGGAGGAGGCCCCCTGCCCCGCATCTGCGCCTGATGCGGCTCCGCCACCCGCCGCGCCTCCATGCTCGAGTGCGCCGACCCGCTTGTTGAGATCTGCATAGAGGTCATGCTGCTGCTTGCTCAGCGCCTGGTTGCGATTCTGCAGGTCATCGATCTGCCCGCGCAGATCCCGCACCTCGGCCTGCAGCGTATCCACCTGTTGCGCCATCTGCATGAGGCTCTGGTTGGATACGACCCGCTCGACCCTGGACACCCGTCCGTCGAGGTCATTGAGCCTGATCTGCACCGGGTCCTGGTCGGGAGCCGTGGCGCACCCGGCCGCGAGCACGGTGAGAAGCGCTAGAGGGATGATCGGGCGCATAACGGACTCCTTTGGAGCTGAGTGCCCTGGACAAGCAACCTCAATGCGGCGCCTGCGGCGGCTGCATGCTGGGCGTGAGATAGACGATGTCGACGCGACGGTTCTTGACCCACGCCGACTCATTGTGTGCCGGGTCGACCGGATGCTCGGAGCCGTAGCTCACGACGGTGAGCTGGGTGGCAGAGGCTCCCTGCAGCAGCAGCGCCTGCCGGACGGCCTGCGCGCGGCGCATCCCGAGGCCAATGTTGTACTCCGGCGAGCCGCGCTCGTCGGTGTTCCCCTCGAGCCGCACGCGCGCATCCGCATGATCCGAGAGGTACTTCGCATGGGCCGCGACGATCTCAGTGCCCTCGTCCTTGATCACGGCGCTGTCGAAGTCGAAATAGATCGTGCGCTTGGCGAGCGTGCCCTCCTGTGGACCGGGCACCGAGTTCTGATTGCCGAACGGACCACCGTTGGCGCTCTCACCGCCTTGCGCACCCGATGATTCGGCGCCGGCGCCGTTCGCACCGGCCTGCTGTTGCGCGGCCGAGGGCTTCGGCGGCTTGCTCGCGCACGCCGTGAGCCCGAGGCACCCGGCCAGCAACATGACGATTAGAGTTCTACGATGCATGGACCCTTCTCCAGGTTCGCCGCCACGCGGCAGCTCTTGTTGGACGTTCGGACTTCGCTACTGAATGGCTACTGAATGAACGGACCCCACGCGGGACTGCGCACCTCGCCCTGCGTCGGCTTCAGGGAAAGGCCGGTGAGCCCGTCGACCGAGGTGGTGGCGAGCGTACCGGCCCGGCCCTGGCCGGGTCGCACCGCGTACATGATCGTCGCGCCGTTCGGCGCGAAGCTCGGCGAGGTGTCCAGCCGGCCGTGCGTCAATACCCGAAAATCGCCGGTCGCGAGGTTCTGCAGGCCGATGCGGTAGCCGCCGCTGTCATCGCGCGTCACCATCGTCAGGAGCTTGCCGTCAGGCGAGAGGTGCGGGTCGGCGTTGTATTCGTCTGTGAAAGTGATGCGCTCCGGGGGACTGCCCGGCCTCGCAGCCATGCGGTAGATCTGCGGCTCACCCGCGCGGTCCGAAGTGAAATAGATATACCGGCCGTCGGGCGACCAGACCGCCTCGGTGTTGATGGCCGGCGTATCGGTGAGGCGCGTCAGATTCTGGGTGCTCAGGTCGAGAATGTAGATCTGCGGGTGGCCGCTGTCGCCGCTCAGGGTAAGCACCAGCTTGCGGCTATCGGGCGAGAAAGCCGGCGCACCGTTGATGCCCGCGCGCATGGAGACCCGCGACCGCTCGCCGGTCAGCACGCGCTGCACGTACACGGCCGAGAGATGATTCTCGAACGACACATAGGCAATCCACTGGCCATCCGGCGACCAGGCCGGCGACATGAGAGGAAACCGCGACTCGAGGATCAGATGCTGATTGTAGCCGTCGGCATCGGCAATCACCAGTTGGAAGCGCTGGTCCTCGCCCTGTCCGACGACGGCTATGTAGGCAATGCGCGTGGCGAACGCGCCGCGGATGCCGGTGATCGCCTGATAAATCGCATCACTCACGCGATGCGCGGCATTGCGCAGCGCAGCGGCCGTGCCGACGAATCGCTGGCGGTTGATGCTCTGACCGGTAAGGGTGTTGAGCAGGTTGAAATCCACAGCGAGCTGCCCGCCCGCGAGCGGCGTCACCTGACCGACCACCATGTAGTCGCTGCCGGCCGCCTTCCAGTCCGCGAACTTCACATCCGCGGCAGTGGTGGGCCGCCCCGGCATCCGCTCACGCGCAAGAGCGGTGAAGCGACCGCTCCCGACGAGGTCGTGTTGCACGACATCGGCGACATCGGTGTTATCCGTCGGCGCCTGCGCGAACGGCACGATCGCGATCGGCACGGGGTTGGTCACTCCCGAAGTGATCTCGATCTTCAGTTGCGCCTTCGCCGCGGGTGCCGCGAGGCAGGCGATGGTCAGTACCGCCAGGAGCGTGCGCAGAAAAGCCGCGGGTCTGGATGTCAGTTTCATGGGTCTCGCACGGTCAGTTGTTCGGCTTGAATTCGATGACGAGCTGGCGCTCGAAGAGCGAAGGATCGGGCGGCGGCGGCAGCGGCGAGGCGCGATAGACGGCAGCCTCGATGGACTCGCGCACCGCCTCATCGCCATTGCAGTCGCCGATGCTCACGCCGGTGACCGAGCCCCCCGGCACCTGGGTCACGTTCAGAACGCAGTCGAGTCCCTGCTGTGCCGTGGGCGGCCGGATCCAGGCATGCTGGATCCGCGCGGTGATCTGGGCCTGCCAGCTCGCCAGGGCCCCGCTCGCCGCCGCGGCGCGCTCCTCCTCCTTCAGGCTCTGCTGCAGGTCCGCGACGCGCGCCTGCCGCTCAGCCTCGGCTGCGCGCTCCTGCGCGAGCCTCTTCTGCTCGGCGAGCTTCTTCGCCGCGGCGAGCTTTTTCTCTTCAGCAAGTTTCTGGGCCTGAGCCTTCTTCTTGGCTTCCGCGAGCTTTTTGGCCTGGGCGGCCTTCGCCGCCTCGGCCTGTTTGGCCTCCTCGGCCTTCTGCTGCGCAGCGGCCTGCTCAGCCACAGCCTGGGCCTTGCGCTCTGCCTCCTCGCGCGCCTGCCTCGCCTGCTGGCGCGCGAGCAGCTGCTGCTGAGCCTTGGCTTCGTGCTCCGCCTCTTCTTTGGCTGCCTGCTCGCGCATGGCCACTTCGTTCGGAGTGGGCGGCGGCGGCCCTTCAGCCGGGGGCGGAGGCTGAGTCTCGGGCGCCGGCTTCGGCTTGGGGGCCGGTGTCGAGGCAGTCCCCATGCCCTTCAGAGTACGCGCATCCACGACTGTCGCATCGATGGGCAGGCTGGGCGCCGGCGCCGGATGGCGGAAGTGCCACCAGCCGACGGCAAGCAGCGCGACCAGGCTGCCATGCAGCAGCACGGACATCCCGATGGACAGCCAGCGGTCGCGTACGGATTCGGACGGCATCGGATGGATGATCCGTCACCTTCCCGCGGGCGGCGTGCGCGGCAGCGGATCGGTGGCCATTCCGACCTTGCTGGCGCCGGCATGCTGCATGATCACCATGGCCTGCATCACGACGCCGTAGGACACCGATTTATCCGCCTTGACCACCACGGCCCTTTCCGGCTCCTGCTGCAGAGCCGCCGTCACCTGCTTGAGGACGGCATCGGAATCCAGGGCTGCGTGCGGGTCGGAGGCTATATTGAGAAACAGTTGGCCCTGCACATCGACCGACAGCACGATGGGATTTTTGGCATCTTTAGCGGGCAGAGGTTCCGCGGCGGCCTTCGGCAGATTGACCTTGACCCCCTGCGTGAGGAGCGGCGCGGTGATCATGAAGATGATCAGCAGCACGAGCATCACGTCGATGTAGGGAACGACGTTGATCTCGCCCATCAGCCTCCGGCCGCGGGAAACTTGAGCCATGCGGGCCTCCTAGCGGGCTCCGGCGGCGCCGGGCACCACGGCCGCGGGGATTGCGCCCGCCGCCGATGCGGCCGTCACCGGTGTTGCCGCCGTGCCGCGTGCCGCGTGCCGCTGCAGGATGGTGGAGAACTCCTCCATGAAGGCATCGAAGCGAACCTCCAGGCGGCCGACCTGGTCCGCGAAGCGGTTATAGGCGACGACGGCCGGGATCGCCGCAAAGAGGCCGATCGCGGTCGTCACCAGGGCCTCCGAGATGCCGGGCGCGACCGAGGCCAGGGTTGCCTGTTGCACATCGCCGAGCGAGGAGAACGCCGTCATGATGCCCCACACCGTGCCGAAGAGGCCGACGTAGGGACTCGTGGAGCCGACAGTCGCGAGCGTCGCCAGGCTGTGCTCCAATCGATCGATCTCCTTCAGCTGCGCCACGCGCATGGCGCGTCGCGCGCCCTCGAGGAGCTGATCGGAGGAGACCGACCCCTGTTGGCGCTGGCGGGCGAACTCGCGAAAGCCGAACTCGAAAATGCCCGCCATGCCGGTCGCGCCGCCGTGCGACTCGATCGCCCGATAGAGCTGTG